>NZ_JBVIFC010000002.1:243747-582877 GCF_055571535.1 Streptomyces sp. NPDC030893
TCCGGCAAGGGCGTCAAGCGGGAAGCCACCGAAGCCCTCGACGCGGGCACCCCCGAAGCCGCCCGCGCCTTCCTCGAAACCGGCTACCGCCTCGCCCGGTTCGAAGACGACCAGGTCGCCATCTTCCGCATACTCGCCGACCCCGACTCCGGCAAGGGCGTCAAGCGGGAAGCCACCGAAGCCCTCGACGCGGGCACCCCCGAAGCCGCCCGCGCCTTCCTCGAAACCGGCTACCGCCTCGCCCGGGCCGAGGACGACCGCGTCACCGTCGCCCGCATGCTGGCCGACCCGGACATCAGCGACGCGCTCCGCGCGGCGGCCGAGGAGGTCATCGACGGTACGCCCGAGGAGCTGCGGCACTTCCTCGAGGTCGGCCAGTACGAGGCCGGCCAGTAGGGGGCTGCGTCCGCCCGTCCCCGTGGATGGGCGGACGGGCCGTCAGTGGAAGAAGTGCCGGGTGCCGGTGAAGTACATCGTCACGCCCGCCTTCTTCGCGGCCTCGACGACCAGTTCGTCGCGGACCGAACCGCCGGGCTGGACCACGGCCTTCACACCGGCCCCGGTGAGGATCTCCAGGCCGTCGGGGAAGGGGAAGAACGCGTCCGAGGCGGCGTAGGAACCGGCCGCGCGCTCGGCGCCGGCCCGCTCCACCGCCAGCTTCGCGGAGTCGACGCGGTTGACCTGGCCCATGCCGACGCCCACGGAGGCGCCGTCCTTGGCGAGCAGGATCGCGTTGGACTTCACCGCGCGGCAGGCCTTCCAGGCGAAGGCGAGGTCGGCGAGTTCGGATGCGCTCAGCGCCTCGCCGGCGGCCAGCGTCCAGGTGGCCGGGTCGTCGCCCTCGGCCTGGAGACGGTCGGCGACCTGGAGGAGCACGCCGCCGTCGATCGGCTTGACCTCGACGGGCGCGGCCGGGGCCCCGGGGGCGCGCAGGACGCGGATGTTCTTCTTCTTGGTGAGGGCGTCGAGGGCGCCCTCCTCGTAGTCCGGCGCGACGATGACCTCGGTGAAGATCTCCGCGACCTGCTCGGCCATCTCCTTCGACACCGGCCGGTTGACGGCGATCACGCCGCCGAACGCCGAGAGCGGGTCGCAGGCGTGCGCCTTGCGGTGCGCCTCGGCGACGTCCGCGCCGACCGCGATGCCGCACGGGTTGGCGTGCTTGATGATCGCGACGGCGGGGGCGTCGTGGTCGTAGGCGGCACGCAGGGCGGCGTCGGTGTCCGTGTAGTTGTTGTAGGACATCTCCTTGCCGTGCAGCTGCTCGGCCTCTGCGAGACCGCCCGTCCCGGAGACGTAGAGCGCCGCGGGCTGGTGCGGGTTCTCGCCGTAGCGCAGGGTGTTCTTGCGCTCCCAGGTGGCACCGAGGAAGTCGGGGAACCGGCCCGCGGCGGAGCCGCCGTCGGCCGCAGCGTCGTCCGGGGCGTACTCGGAGGCGAACCAGGAGGCCACCGCCACGTCGTACGCGGCCGTGTGCTGGAAGGCCTCCGCGGCGAGCCGCTTGCGGGTGGCGAGGTCGAAGCCGCCGTCGCGGACGGCCGTGAGGACGTCGGCGTAACGCGCCGGGCTGGTCACGACCGCGACGGACGGGTGGTTCTTGGCTGCGGCACGCACCATGGACGGGCCGCCGATGTCGATCTGCTCCACGCACTCGTCGGGCGTCGCGCCGGAGGCGACGGTCTCGCGGAACGGGTAGAGGTTCACGACGACCAGGTCGAACGGCTCGACACCGAGGTCCTTGAGCTGCTGCTGGTGGTCGGCCAGACGCAGGTCGGCGAGGATGCCGGCGTGGACCTTGGGGTGCAGGGTCTTGACCCGGCCGTCCAGGCACTCGGGGAAGCCGGTGAGCTCCTCGACCTTGGTGACGGGGACGCCCGCGGCGGCGATCTTCGCGGCGGTGGAGCCGGTGGAGACGAGCTCCACACCGGCCTCGTGCAGCCCCCGCGCGAGGTCCTCGAGGCCGGTCTTGTCGTAGACGGAGACGAGCGCCCGTCGGATGGCCCGCTTGTTGCTCTCGGCGGTCACTGGATAACTACCTTTCGTCCCTCAATGCGATAGCCGTTGCGGGCGAGGAGCCCCACGACCTCGACGAGCAGCCTTCGCTCGACTTCCTTGATGCGCTCGTGCAGAGCGCTCTCGTCGTCCTCGTCCCGGACCTCCACCACGCCCTGCGCGATGATCGGACCGGTGTCGACGCCGTCGTCGACGAAGTGGACGGTGCAGCCGGTGACCTTGGCGCCGTACGCGAGCGCGTCCCGCACACCGTGGGCTCCGGGGAAACTGGGCAACAGGGCGGGGTGGGTGTTGACGAACCGCCCGCCGAAGCGCGCGAGGAACTCCTTCCCCACGATCTTCATGAACCCGGCGGAGACCACGAGGTCGGGCTCGTACGCGGCGACGGCCTCGGCGAGCGCCGCGTCCCACTCCTCCCGGGTCGCGTGGTCCCGGACCTTGCACACGAAGACCGGCAGCCCGGCGCGCTCCGCGCGGGCGAGCCCCTCGATGCCCTCACGGTCGGCGCCGACGGCCACGATCTCGGCTCCGTACGCCTCCGCGCCGGTGGCGGCGATCTCGTCGAGGAGCGCCTGCAGATTGGTGCCTGATCCGGAGACCAGCACGACGAGACGCCTGGCGCGCTCGGCCACGGGCTTGGCGGCCACGGTGGGGCCCTTTCTCGGGGAGCGTCTGTACGGCCGGCGGCACAGCGCTTTGTACATTCATACGAATGCTTCGGGCCCCCGGATACGGGGAAGCCTACGAAGCGGCCGACCGTCAGCAACGATACCGGCACACCGGGCGGCCCCCACGGGACGGGGGCGCGGCCGGAAGGTAGCGTCTGGGACGAGCCGGTCCGGGAAAGCCGGTACTGGATCGCCGGAGGCGCGCGGGAACGCCGGCCGCGCACCGAGCGTTCACAGGAGGACGGACCCGGGCCGCGCAGAGCTGACGGGAACGCACCAGCTCACAGCTCAGTCGTAGTCGAATACGTCGTGCGAGGCGGCCGCGCCGGACCACGCCGTGCTTCATTAAGGGGAAGACGCTCACTTGATGCCGGACCGCAGCCTGCGATTCCTCACGTTCTCCCAGCAGTCGGCCCAGGGAGGGGAGCGTGGCGGCATGCTGCTGCGGGAGCGCCCCACCTCTCCGCCCGACACTCCGCGGGGCGGGGGCGGTGACGACGAGCGCGGCGCCCAGGGCACCGGGGGTTCCCAGGAGGACAATCCGTTCGCGCCGCCGCCGGAGGGGACTCCCGACCGGCCATGGCAGCCGAGGCACCCCTCGGGCGGGGAGGGCGGCCGTTCTCCCTGGGGCCGGAACTGGAGCGACCGCCAGCCCGGCCGTTCCTCCGGCGGCTTCGGGGACCGTCCGCGCGGCCCCGAGGGGCAGGGCGGCGGCCCTCAGACGCCCGGTCCCCGCTGGGACCCCACGGACCCGGCCCAGCGCAGGGCGCGGTACGCGCTGCTGTCCGGCATGTGGGCCTTCTTCTTCGCTCTCTTCAACTGGCCGTACGTGGCGCTGCTGCTGGGTGCGCTCGCCCTGTACTGGGCCATCAGCGCCCTGCGCGCGAAGCCCCGCGCCCAGGACCCGGACGCCCCGGCGCCCGAGCAGAAGGGCCGCCCGCAGACCACGGCCGCGGTGAGCGGTCTGGTCACGGCCTCCCTGGCACTCGCCCTGGTCGCCGCGTCCTTCGTGGCCCAGATGGTCTACAGCGACTACTACACGTGTACGAGTGACGCCCTCACCCAGGAGGCGCGCCAGGGCTGCAGCGACCTCCTGCCGGAGGAACTCCGCGGCCTGCTGGGCGAGGGCGAGTGACGGTCCCGGCGGCGCGGGGCCGGTAGGCGGAGCAGACCGGGGCGGCTCGGGCGGCCCGGTCCGGTCCTCCCGGCGGGCGGTGAGGGAGTCGGTCTCCCGTGCGGGTGCCGGGGCGACCGGAACTCCGAGCAGACGGAAGCTGCGGTGCCGCGGCTCGGGCACGAACCCCGGGCGGCCCGGGCGCGAGCGGCCGAGGACTCGGACTTGAACGCCCGGGGACTCTGGCTCGGGCCGAGCACTGAGGGCTGGGGCTGGGCTCGCGGTTCTGTCGGTCGCGCCCAGGTCCCGTGCCCAGGCCCGGTGCAGTGTCAGTCGCGGTCGCGTGAATGGTCCAGGGCGTCGAGGTCGAGGAACAGGTACGGCTCGTCCCGGTCGTCGTCGTCCGGCATCGGGGATCCGACGGAGTGCCCGGGACCGGGGCACGGCCGCGAGGCCGTCGCGCCTCGGTCGTGCGTCCGGTCTCGGCCCGGCGCAGCCTCAGTCGCGGGATGGTCCGGGGCGTCGAAGTCGAGGAACAGGTACGGCTCGTCCCGGTCGTCGTCGTCCGGCGTCGGGGATCCGACGGAGTGCCGGGGCATGTCCTTCCCCGTCCGTTCCTCTCCAGCTCCGGCGCCGGGGCGCGGGCTCCGGAACCGTCCGCCGCCCGTGCGGCGGGGGCGCGGGGGACGCCCGAGCCGGTCGCCGAGCCCCGGGACGCGTCCCACGGGGTCGCCGGGGAGCGGGCGGGCGCGCCAGGCCCGTACCGCCAGTGACGTCGCGACCGCCGTCGTGCCGAGCCACAGCAGGGTCGCCGCCCCCACCTGCCACCAGACCGGGCCGAACCGGGAGAGCGCGGCCACGCCCAGCGGGCCGCCCGCGAGGGCGGCGAGGACGGACAGCAGGGCCGCGCAGAGCGCACCGGCCAGGAGCGCCGCGCCGGCGGTCCGGCCGGCCGTCCAGACGGGGGCCGGGGCCCGTCCGCCGACCGTGGCGCCCCGGCCCACGAACCACCCCGTCACCGCCCCGGCCGTCAGCGGTACCACCCCGGCCGCCCAGTTCCACGGCGTTCCCGCTCCCGCGTCCGGCACCGCGGCGAGCAGCGGGAACGGCGGCAGCAGCGAGGCGGGTGCGGAGGCGAGCGGGGTCACCGTGGTGCCGTCGCCGAGGAGGAAACCGGGGCCGAGGGCGTAGGCCGCGGCCCATACGGCGGCGTTCGGCGCCAGCGTGAGGCAGAGCAGCAGTACGGCCACCCATCCCGACCAGCCCTCGGTCAGCCCCAGGAACGCCTTCCGGGTCTCCCCGCCGTGCCAGGCCAGCGACACCGCCAGCAGCAGCGCCCCGCCGCCGGCCAGCACCGCCGCCCCGGCCGCCGCCGCGCGTGCCGCGACACCGGGGCGGCCGTCCGGCCCGAGGACCAGATGGCGCAGACTTCTGGGCAGCACCCGCCCCAGCACGCGCTCCAGCGGCCCGCTCGGACGGCCGTACGCGGACCACACTCCCGCCCCGGCGGCCAGTACGGCGACCAGGGGCAGGCACACCGCCGTCCCCGCCCACACGGGGCGCAGCGCACCTCCGGCGGCGTAGTACGCGGTGGGCGCGCCGACGGCCAGGTAGCCGAGGACGACGCCGGCCAGCGCCGTACGGCCGGGGACCAGCGGGGCCTCGTCGCCCGCGTCCCCGTCGGCGGCGTCACGGGCCGCGCGGTGCAGCAGCCACACCGGGAGGGCGAGCAGCAGCAGCGGGGTCAGGCCCATCGGTGCGGGGACGCCGGAGAGGGTGTCGGTGCGGACGAGTTCGGCGCCGTGCGCCAGCAGCCACAGGGCCGCCGCGATGTGCAGGGCGCCGCCGGGTCCGCTGTCCGGGTACGGCGAGCTGACCCAGAGCAGCATCACCAACACGGTGAACGCCGCGAGCCCGAGTCCGGCCGCGAGGGCGCCGCCGAGGAGACCGGAGGCCAGCCCCGGCGAGCGGTCACGCAGCCGGGCGAGCAGGGCGGCCGGTGTCGAACGGCGGGCGGTCATCTGCGTCACGCCCGCCATGCTCCCAACGACACGCGCTTTCCCGGTGTAACGGGCGAAGCCCGGCTGTGTCGCTCAATATACGTTTATGTACTTTTTCGCACGGAAGGGTGTCCGGTGACAGGGAGCCCCGCCACCCCGCTCCCCCCGCCCAAGGAACGCCGACGCCTGCGCGAGGCGGGCGCGCTGACGCGGGCTCAGCTCGCCGCGCGTGTGGGCGTACGGCCCGAAACGGTGCGTTCGTGGGAGTCCGGGCGCAGCACACCACGCGGCCGGAACCGGGAGGCGTACGCCACGCTGCTGGCCGGCCTGACCGAGCCGCCGGACGCGTCCGGAGCAGTCGGGGACGAGGCCGGGAACACGGCCGGGGACCGCGTACCGGGTCGTCGGCAGGGGGTGGGGACGGCGGTGGTGACGGTGTGTCCGGACCGGCCGGGCGGTGGCGGGCCGGCCGCGGTCGTCGTACCGGAGCCGTCGGCGTTCGCGCAGGCGCCCCCCGCGGTCCCGGCTCCGGAGGAGGCGTTCCGCGGGCTGACGCCGGCTCAGGCCTTCGACGCGCTGTACTCCTACTGCGCCCCCGCCCTCGTCCGGCAGACGTATCTGCTCGGCGGCCGCTGCGATCTCGCCCGCGAGTCGGTGGAGCGGGCCTTCCAGCGGGCCTGGGACCGCTGGCCGGAGGTGGCCCGCGACCCGGATCCGGCCGGCTGGGTGCGTGCGGCGGCGCACGAATGGGCGCTCTCCCCGTGGCACCGGTTCCGCCGCCGATACCGGAAGCCGGAGCCCCCGCCGCCCGATGACGACGACCGCGCGCTCCTGGAGGCACTGCGGCGCCTGCCGCCGCCGTACCGCCGCACGCTGCTGCTGTACGACGGGATCGGTCTCGGCCTGCCGGAGACGGCGGCGGAGACGGAGGCCAGCACCCGGGCGGCGGCCGGCCGGCTGACGTACGCGCGAGAGACCGTCGCCGCCCGGCTGCCGGAGCTGTCGGATCCGCGGGAGCTGCACCACCGGCTGACCGAGCTGGCCTCCACCGGACGGCTGCGCGCGGCGGAACCGCCGGAGGTGCGCGGCGGCAGCGAGCGCCGGGCCCGTTTCTGGACCCGGGCCGCCATCGCCTTCACGGTCGCCCTGATCGGCACCACGGCCCTCACCCTGCACACGGCACCCACCCGCTACGAGCCGCCGGTGCCGCCGGGCGAGACCGTCCGGGGCGTCCCGCCCCGGGTGGCGCCCGGTCCCCTGTCGGAGAAACAGCGCGAACTGCGGGACCGCCTCCGCGAGGAGCTGCCGCGGGGCCCGCAACGGGTGCTGCCGCAGGCGCGGTGAGCCGGGGAACGGCGCATCGGACGCGGAGTCGGCGGCGGGCCGCGCCGGTGGCTCGGCGACATCGACGCGGAGACGACGATGGGCCGCGCCGGTGACTCGGCGACATCGACGCGGAGACGACGGTGGGCCCGTCCCCCGGTGGGTGGAACGGGCCCACTCGTACGCGGTGTGCCGCGCCGGTGACTCAGCCGGCGAGGATCGCGCGCGCCAGCTTCGCCGTCTCGGTCGGCGTCTTGCCGACCTTGACGCCGGCGGCCTCGAGGGCCTCCTTCTTCGCGGCGGCCGTGCCGGAGGAGCCGGAGACGATGGCGCCGGCGTGGCCCATGGTCTTGCCCTCGGGCGCGGTGAAGCCCGCGACGTAGCCGACGACCGGCTTCTTCACGTTCTCCTTGATGAAGGCCGCGGCCCGCTCCTCGGCGTCGCCGCCGATCTCACCGATCATCACGATCAGGTCGGTGTCGGGGTCGGCCTCGAACGCGGCGAGCGCGTCGATGTGCGTGGTGCCGATGACCGGGTCGCCACCGATGCCCACGGCCGAGGAGAAGCCGATGTCCCGCAGCTCGTACATCATCTGGTACGTCAGCGTGCCGGACTTCGAGACCAGGCCGATACGGCCCGGCTTGGTGATGTCGCCCGGGATGATGCCGGCGTTCGACTGACCGGGGGTGATCAGACCCGGGCAGTTCGGGCCGATGATCCGGGTCTTGTTGCCCTTCTCCACCGCGTAGGCGTAGAAGGCGGCGGAGTCGTGCACCGCGATGCCCTCGGTGATGACGACCGCGAGCGGGATCTCGGCGTCGATGGCCTCGACGACGGCGGCCTTGGCGAAGGCCGGCGGGACGAAGAGGACGGAGACGTTGGCGCCCGTCTTCTCCATCGCCTCGGCGACCGTGCCGAAGACCGGGATCTCGTTGCCGTCGATGTCGACGGACGTGCCGGCCTTGCGCGGGTTCACACCGCCGACGATGTTCGTGCCGTCGGCCAGCATGAGCTTGGTGTGCTTCATGCCCGTGGCACCGGTCATGCCCTGGACGATGACCTTGGAGTCCTTGTTGAGGAAGATAGCCATGGCTGTGGTGTCCCTCGTCCCTTACTTCGCAGCCGCGAGCTCGGCGGCCTTGTCGGCCGCGCCGTCCATGGTGTCCACGCGCTGCACCAGCGGGTGGTTGGCGTCGGAGAGGATCTTGCGACCCAGCTCGGCGTTGTTGCCGTCGAGGCGGACGACGAGGGGCTTGGTGACTTCCTCGCCCTTGTCCGCGAGCAGCTGCAGCGCCTGCACGATGCCGTTGGCGACCTCGTCGCAGGCGGTGATGCCACCGAAGACGTTGACGAAGACGGACTTGACGTCCGGGTCGCCGAGGATGATCTCCAGGCCGTTCGCCATGACGGCGGCGGAGGCGCCGCCACCGATGTCGAGGAAGTTGGCGGGCTTGACGCCGCCGTGCGCCTCACCGGCGTAGGCGACGACGTCCAGGGTGCTCATGACGAGACCCGCGCCGTTGCCGATGATGCCGACCTCACCGTCGAGCTTGACGTAGTTGAGGTTCTTCTCCTTGGCGGCCGCCTCGAGCGGGTTGGCCGAGGCCTTGTCCTGCAGGGCCTCGTGCTCCGGCTGGCGGAACTCGGCGTTCTCGTCCAGGGAGACCTTGCCGTCCAGGGCGATGACGTCACCGGAGGCGACCTTGGCCAGCGGGTTGACCTCGACGAGGAGCGCGTCCTCGGCGACGAAGGTCTTCCACAGGGTGACCAGCACGTCGGCGACCTTGTCGGCGACCTCGGCCGGGAAGTTCGCGGCCTCGACGATCTCGCGGGCCTTGGCCGGGGTCACGCCCTCGTTGGCGTCGACCGGCGTCTTGGCGACGGCCTCCGGGCGGGTGGCCGCCACCTCCTCGATGTCCATGCCGCCCTCGACGGAGGCGATGGAGAGGAAGGTGCGGTTGGCACGGTCGAGGAGGAAGGAGACGTAGTACTCCTCCACGATCTCCGGGGCCGTCTCGGCGATCATCACCTTGTGGACCGTGTGGCCCTTGATGTCCATGCCGAGGATGTCCGTCGCGCGGGCGACGGCCTCGTCGGGGGTCGCGGCGAGCTTGACGCCGCCGGCCTTGCCCCGGCCGCCGACCTTCACCTGGGCCTTGACGACGGACTTGCCACCGAGACGCTCAGTGGCTGCGCGGGCCGCCTCAGGCGTGTCGATGACTTCACCGGCCAGCACCGGTACATCGTGCTTGGCGAAGAGGTCCCTCGCCTGGTACTCGAACAGGTCCACGCGCTTCCGTCCCTATCAGTGATCTCGCGGTTCGTTGGATGCGTGGGCGTGCCGCGATGGGCAACGTGACGTCCGCTGTGTCACAAGGGAGGCGCACACGGTGTCCGAGCGCGCGGCATGTCCATCTCGCAGGCTATCGCCGGTTGGGTGACGTCTCTAAATCGCGGGTCACACGTGAGCGGTGATACCTGTCACATGATGCCGCCGTCCCTGGCACGGCGTGCCGGAGGTGAGGGGCCTCACCGGGCTGGGGTTGACCCGGTGAGGCCCTGTGAACAACCCGGAAGGAGCTGGGATGCCCGGCTTCCGAGGCTGTGGGACGACCGGCCCCCACCCCAATGGGAACCGGCCGTCCTCCGTGAGGTCGCGCCCGGACGAGCCGACGGCTTTCGGCTGTCCGGGTCCTGATGCCCCGCGGAGTCCTTGTTACTCGTGAGTCAGGTGGGGTGGGGCGCCAGGCGGGCGGTCCGGCCCGGCCGTTCCGGCCGGGGTGGGGGAGGTCCGCGCGGGCACGCCTGCTCACGCCGTGGCGACGGAGGGGCCTGCCCTAAGCCGGTGGGACCGGGACCTCCCGGCACCGGTCACGGGTCCCGCCCGCCTCGGCGCGCACGGCGACGCCGGGTACGAGGCCGGTGGCGGGCCGGTGGAACGCCGGGACGGCAGCGGCGTCGGCGTGCCGCGGTGTGCCCTGGTCCGCCGCCGACCGGCTGTCCGGCGCGCCGTCGGCGGGGCCGTCGGCGGGGGCGCGGGGGCCGAGGACGGGGCCGGTGCGTACGCCGCCGGCGTCCAGGGCGGGGGCGCCGTCTCGGTGACCGCTGTGAGTGCGGTCGGCCCCCGGCGCACCGAGGCCGCCGTAGTACGTCGCCGCGCTGCCGGCGCCGGTGAACGGCGGGCCGTGGGAAGCGGGGCCTGCGATCCCGCCGCCCGGCCCGTTCCGCGCGGTCGGGATGCCGGGCGCATCAGGGGAGCCCACGCCGGGGCCGCCGGGCGACGGGGACGACGGCTGCCCCGGACGACCGGGCGGACCCGGCACGGGAAGGGCGTGCGCCGGAAGGTCAGGAAGCGCGAGGGGCAACAGCGCGGCAAGGCCCGGCAGCGCAGGCAGGTCCGCCAGCACGGAGAGGCCGGGCGGCAGCACAGGCAGGCTCGGCAGCGCAGGCGGTTCCGGTAGCGCAGAACGGCCCGACCGCATGGACAAGCCCGACAACGCGGAGAGGCTCGACAGCTCGGGCAGGTCTGACAGCACAGGAGGGTCCCACGGCTCGGGCGGGTTTTGCGGCGCGGGAGGGCCCGACAGCTCAGGCACGTCCGGCAGCGCATAACGGCCCGACCGCACGGGGAGGCTCGACGGCTCGGGCAGGTCTGACCGCACAGGAGCGCCCGACGGCTCGGGCAGGTCTGACCGCACAGGAGCGCCCGACGGCTCGGGCAGGTAGCGCGGCACAGGAGAGCCCAACAACACAGGCAGGCCCGACAGCACAGGCAGGTCCTGCGGCGCAGGCTGGGGCGACGGCTCGGGCAGGTGTGGCAGCTCAGGGGGGGACCGGCGACACGGGCGGGTCCGGCGGCGCAGGGAGAGCCCGCGGCGGTGCGGGGGGTCGTGGGGTGGGCGGAGCGGGGGGCCTCACGGCTGTCCCGGCTGCGCCTTCGGCCGCCGTGGCCACCGGCTCACCGGCCGGGCGCGCGACCCGCCGGTCGGCTGACCGGACCACCGTCCCCGCCAGCGGACCGATCGGGTCGGCCTCTTCCGGGCGCGACCCGGCGAGGGCGCCGGTGAGCGACCCGGGAGCAGCCGAGCTGGACGAAGCGCCCGGTCCCGGAAACGTCCCCAGGACCGTCCGCCCCGCGGAGCCGTCCGCCGCCTGCGCCCGCTCACCCCACAGCACACCGAGCACGAACACCGCGCCCACCAGCAGCGCCAGCCGGACCGCACGCCGACCGGCCGCGACGCGCATCGCGCGCGGGGCGGCACCGGGCAGCACGGCCGGGGACCGGGTCACAACGGGATTCCTCCCGGACGACGGGACGAGTGCGGACGCTGCACGGGGCCCGCATCGAACGGCGCCGATCCTCGCACGCGCCTCCTCGGCCCGCGCAAGCCCGCCGTCACCGATGGGCTGCCATGTCCGGTTTCACCGGTGGGGCTGCGCCCCCGTCACCCGGCCTCCGGTATCGGCAACGGCCGCTTCTCGATCGCCGCCGCCATCACCTCCGGGAACAGATCGGGCGTGCAGGCGAAGGCCGGCGCGCCCAGCGCGGCGAGCGCCGCCGCGTGCTCCCTGTCGTAGGCCGGCGCCCCCTCGTCGGACAGCGCGAGCAGCGCCACGAACTGCACGCCCGACGCCCGCATCGCCGCCACCCGCTTGAGCATCTCGTCGCGTATGCCCCCTTCGTAGAGGTCGCTGATCAGTACGACCACCGTCTCCGCCGGCCGGGTGATCCGCGACTGGCAGTACGCGAGCGCCCGGTTGATGTCCGTACCGCCGCCCAGCCGGGTGCCGAAGAGCACGTCGACGGGGTCGTCGAGCCGCTCGGTGAGGTCGGCGACCGCCGTGTCGAAGACGACGAGCCGCGTGTCGATCGACCGCATGGAGGCGAGCACCGCCCCGAACACCGACGCGTACACGACGGACGCGGCCATCGACCCCGACTGGTCGACGCACAGGACGACCTCCTTGCGCACGGACCGGGAGGCGCGCCCGTATCCGATCAGCCGCTCGGGCACGACCGTGCGGTGTTCGGGGAGGTAGTGCTTGAGGTTGGCCGCGATCGTGCGGTTCCAGTCGATGTCGTGGTGGCGCGGCCGGCTGACGCGGGCGCTGCGGTCGAGAGCGCCGGTGAGCGTGGCCCGGGTGCGGGTGGCGATCCGCTCCTCCAGGTCCCGGACGACCTCGCGCACGACGGCCCGGGCCGTCTCCTTCGTGGTGTCGGGCATGGCCTGGTCGAGCGACAGCAGGGTGCCGACGAGGTGGACGTCGGCCTCGACCGCCTCCAGCATCTCCGGCTCCAGCAGCAGCGTGCCCAGCCCGAGCCGGTCGATGGCGTCCCGCTGCATGACCTGGACGACGGAGGTGGGGAAGTAGGTCCGGATGTCCCCGAGCCAACGGGCCACCGACGGCGCCGATGCCCCCAGGCCCGCCGAACGCTCCCGGCCCGCCTGCGCCCTGTCCTCCTTGCCGTAGAGCGCGGTGAGCGCCCCGTCCATCGCGGCGTCCTGTCCGGACAGCGCGTGGCCGGTGCCGTCGCCCGCGTCGCCGCCGAGCACGAGCCGCCATCTGCGCAGCCGCTCCCGCGCCGCCGTGTCCCCCGCCGTGTCCGCCGACGTGTCCTCCCCCGTGCCCTCCGCCGGGTCCGCCATGTCCGTCTCCCCCTCTCGGTGCGTGTCCGTCATCCGGCCGCCCCGGCCGGTCCGGTGAGCGCCGCCCCGGCCTCCGGGTCCGGGCCCAGCAGCAGTCGCAGGACCGGCAGCACGGCGTTCGCGCGCACGGCGTCGGGGCCGGGCGCGAAGCCGGGTATGCCGTGGTGGGCGGCCGTCGCGCCCCCGTGTCTCCCGGGCCCGCGCCGGACCAGTTCGCCGAGGGTGCGCCGTACCGCCGGCTCGTACGCCGAGAACGTGCGCCGCAGCAGCGGCAGTACCTCCGTGAACGCCTGCGCCGGTACGCCCGTCAGCCATGTGTCGACCAGCCCGAGCAGCCGCTCGTCGTGGACCAGGAGCAGCCCGCCGCCGGAACCTCCGCCGACGAACCCCTCGATCCACGCGGCCGCGTCCGCCGCCGGTGTGCCCGGTGAGAGCGCGAGTCCCATGAGCCGCGCCGCCTCGTCCTGCGCCAGCCCCCCGCCGTCCAGCAGCAGCCGCGCCGACCGTCCGCGCAGGACTCCGGGCACGGTGTCCCGGGCGGACAGCGTCCGCAGCACCGACTGCCAGCGGGCCCGCAGCTTCCCATGGCCGGGTGCGGGCGAGTCGCCGAGGAGGCCCACCGCGCCGTGCACCGCGTCGATGTGGCCGCGCATCTCCTCGGCGGCGTCCGCGTCCAGCCCGGCACAGGCCGGGGGCAGCCCGACGAAGACCCGCTCGGCCAGCCCGGCGGCGACCTCCGCCAGTGCCGCGGTGTCCGTGCCGCGCACATCGCCGTAGCGCAGGGAGCGGGCCAGGGCGGGCAGCGCCCGGGCGAGATGGCCGACGTCCGTGTCGAGGGCCGCGCGGTCGGCGAGGATCCGCATCACGGTGGGCAGCGCGCCGGACAGCCCGGCCAGCAGGCACTGCTCGGCGAGCCCGGTGACCGCGTCGAGCCCCCGCGCGGCGACGGCGTCCGTCTCCGCCTTGGCGGTCGCCGCCGCGTGAACGGTCGTCCCCCACACCCCGGCCTCGGCGACCCGCACGGACAACTCCGGCTCCCAGCGCAGCCGCCAGGTCTCCCGGAACGTCCCGGTGCTGCCGCGCGAGACGGCGGGTTCGCCCCAGCCGACGCCGAGCAGCCGCAGCCGGTGCAGCAGTCTGCCGCGCTCCGCGTCGGTCTCCTTGCGCAGGTCGAGCTCCAGCTCCCGCTCCGCCGCCTCCGGTTTCAGCCGCAGCCGGCGCTGGATCCGGGCGAGGTCCCGCTGCAACGGCACGGCGGGCGCCGTGGCCGGCACCTCCCCCAGGACGTCGCCGACGACCAGCCGGTCGTGCACCAGCGCCAGCGGCACGTCGGAGCCGTCGCACATCACCGCCCGCACCGCGTCGGTCGTCTCGCTCAGCCCGGCCAGCGGACGTCCCCGCATCGCCGCCAGGGTCTCCGCCAGCCGTACGGCCTCGATGACATGCGCGGACGACACCATCCGGTCCTCGGCCCGCAGCAGCCCGGCCACCTTGGTCAGCCATCGCTCGACCGGCCGGTCCGGGGCTTCGAACAGGTGCCCGTACCAACCCGGAGAGTCGATGCCCGCGCCGTAGCCGCTCGCCCGGGAGAGCCTGCGGTGGGTCCAGGGCACCCAGGTCATGTCCGTCTTCACCTTGGGCAGCCCCTTCAGCAGGGCCCGGTCGGCTGCGACGGTGGACCTGCGCCGCAGCGCCGGCACGTGCCAGGCCCCGCACACCACGGCCACGCCGTCCCCGTACTCCCGCCGCGCCGCGCGGATCCGCAGCCGCATGTGGGCCTCGCGCACGAGGTCCCGCTCGTGTCCCCCGCTGCCGTACTCCTCCCGCAGCGCGGTCATCGCCTCCTCCAGCGCGGTGAACGGCGCGACCGGGTCCCCCTTCCCCACGCCCCGGTGCTCGACGACGTCCTCCCACCAGCGCTCGGCGTCGTCGTACCCCGCCGCCTCGGCCAGCGCCCCCAGGGGGTCGATCCGCACGCCGGCCTCCGGCACGGCCCCGTCGCCGGGCCCGCCCGCCCCGCCGGGCCACCCGTCCGCCGCGTCCGGGGCATCCTCCCCGTCCGGGTCCGTCCTGCGCGGGCCGCGGTCCCCCTCCACCGCCCCCTCGTCCCCCTCCCAGGCCAGCGTGTGGGCCGCCGGCAGGTCGATGAAGCGGGCGGGGACGCCGTGTTCCAGCGCCCAGCGGATCGCGACCCACTCCGGGGAGAACCCGGCCAGTGGCCAGAAGACCGAGCGGCCGGGCTCGTCCACGGCGTGGGCGAGCAGGGCCACGGGCGGCCGCATGCCCTCCTCGGCGGCGAGCGGGAGCAGCGCGTCCGCCTCCGGCGGTCCCTCGATCAGTACGACGCCCGGCCGGGTCTCCTCCAGCGCGGCCCGCACCGTCCGCGCCGACCCGGGACCGTGGTGCCGCACCCCGAGCAGCAGCGGCCCCGTGCCTTCCGCGTTCGCTCCGCTCACCCGCCGGCCTCCCGGCAGGCCCGGTAGAAGTCCTTCCAGCCGTCCCGCTCGCGGACCACGGTCTCCAGGTACTCCTGCCAGACGACACGGTCCGCCGCCGGGTCCCGGACGACCGCGCCGAGGATGCCCGCGGCGACGTCCCCGGCCCGCAGCACCCCGTCGCCGAAGTGGGAGGCCAGCGCCAGCCCGCCCGTGACGACGGAGATCGCCTCGGCGGTCGACAGTGTGCCGCTGGGCGACTTGAGCCTGGTGCGGCCGTCGGCCGTGACCCCGTCACGCAGTTCACGGAAGACCGTGACGACCCGGCGGATCTCGTCGATGCCGTCCGGCACGGCCGGCAGGTCGAGGGAGCGGCCGATCTGGCCGACGCGGCGCGAGACGATGTCGACCTCCGCCTCCGCCGTCTCCGGCAGCGGCAGCACCACGGTGTTGAACCGGCGGCGCAGGGCGCTGGACAGCTCGTTGACCCCGCGGTCGCGGTCGTTGGCCGTGGCGATCAGGTTGAAACCGCGGACCGCCTGCACCTCCTGGCCCAGCTCCGGTATCGGCAGGGTCTTCTCCGACAGGAGCGTGATCAGCGTGTCCTGCACGTCGGCCGGGATGCGGGTCAGCTCCTCGACACGGGCCGTCATGCCCTCCGCCATGGCACGCATCACCGGGCTGGGCACGAGGGCGTCCCGACTGGGGCCGTGGGCGAGCAGCCGGGCGTAGTTCCAGCCGTAGCGGATGGCCTCCTCCGGTGTGCCGGCCGTGCCCTGCACCAACAGGGTGGAGTCACCGCTCACCGCCGCTGCCAGGTGCTCGGAGACCCAGGTCTTCGCCGTGCCCGGCACCCCGAGCAGCAGCAGGGCGCGGTCGGTGGCGAGCGTGGTGACCGCCACCTCGACGATCCGGCGCGGGCCGACGTACTTGGGCGTGATCACCGTGCCGTCCGGCAGTGTGCCGCCGAGCAGGTAGGTGGCGACGGCCCAGGGCGAGAGCCGCCAGCGGGCGGGACGCGGACGGTCGTCCTGCGCGGCCAGCGCGGCGAGTTCGGCGGCGAAGGCATCCTCGGCGTGCGGCCGCAGCGGCTCCGTCGCCCCGGCCGGCGGGTTCACGGGCGGTGCGGCGGCGGGCGCGTTCACGGGCGTGGTGCGGGTGTCCGTGTCGGCGGGCGCGTTCACGGGTACGGAGCCGTTCCGGCTCGGGTCGGCGGCTGTCGGTTCAACAGGCAGAGTCATGGCGTGAGTCCCCCTCCGGCTCGGCCGGTTCGGATCTGGCACCAACCCTGCACCACGCCACTGACAATCGCTCTGACCTGCACATATGCGCTCTCCGGGTCGATTGTCAGTGCTGGGATCTACCTTCGATGACATGACTGAGCAGGGGGTGCGCCGGACCGCGGACCAGGTGCCGGCAGCGGCGCCTGACGTTGCGTCACGCGCCAAGGAGGGAGAGGCCGCAGAATCCTCTGGTGCCTCTCCCGGAACGGCCGATCCCGAGGCGGCGCGGCGCAGGAGGGAGCGCCGGGCCGAGCGGGTCACGGCGGGCGCGGAGGAGCTGGAGCAGCGCCTGGCGGATCTACTCCGGGGCGGTCTCGCCGCGGCCGGGCAGACGGGATACGGCATGTGGGAGGAGACCGCGGCCCGCATGGTCGACGCCCAGGCGCAGGGGCTGGCCACCCGGGTGCGGGAGCTGGGGGCGCTCGCGGGCGGCGGACCGGGCGGGCCGGTGCGGCTGCTGGAGGAGTGCGCGCTGCTGCATCTGCTGGCCCGGGGCTGGCTGCGCCGCGACCGGCTGCCCGAGGGGCTCGCCGCGACCGTCCGCTCGCGCGTCGGCCTGCCCGCCTCGGCGGACGGCCCGCCGGTGCGGGACCACTGGCTGGTCCTCGCCCAGTACGACACGGCGGACAGCCGGCTGACCACCCGCCGCGTCTGGCTGTACGGCACCGGTTCGGGGCGTACGGCGCTGCTCCTCTCCTACGGTGCGGCGGGCCGGGCCCCGGAGCTCGCGCTGCCGGTCGGACTGGCCCTGGACGCGGAGCTGTCCGCGTACCCGGGCGCCGGACAGTCGAGGGCCGCCCTGGGGGAACGGTTCGCGGCCCCCGCGCCGACGGCTGTGCGGCCGGCGGGCACGACGACGACGCGGGCGGTCGCCCGTTACGGCGAGGCCCTGCGCGAGGACCCCTGGCTGGACTCGGTGCCGGTGACGCTGGAGCGGGTGATACCGGCCCCGGACGGGGACGGCTGGCAGCTCGCAGACGCCGACGAGGACGCTGCCCTGCCGCTCTCCCCGGCCGCGCGGCCGGGGCCGGGCCTGTGGCGTCTGGTCGCCCTGTCGGGCGGCGCCCCGGTCCGGGTCTTCGGTGAGTGCGGCCACCGGGGATTCACCCCTTTGGCGGCATGGCCCGACGGGCCCGGTGAGGCGGTACCGCTGTGCTGAGCGGTGCGCCTGGTCCGGTTCCCCGGCATCTCAGGAATCTTTCGGACATCACTGGACACTCGGTGCACCTGAGTGTCCGACCGCACCGGGCCTCCCGCCGGAAAGGAAGCTCATGAGCACGACGACCGCCGCCGCGGACGCCTCCCTCCCGGGCGACTGGGAGGACCTGCTGACCGCGGCCCTGCTGGGCACGGACCGGCGCACACCGGCGGGCGTCGCGCCCGGACCGCAGGCGCCGGCGGCCCTGCTGGACGCCGCGGCCGTGGCGACCGTACGGCGACGGGCCGGGCTGCGGCCCGCGCGGGCCGCGGAGCGTCCGGAGCCCGCCCCCGAGGACCGGCGCCCCGCGCTGCCACCGGCCGCCGCCCGCCGGCTCGCCCTGCTGCTCGCCGACCGCCCCGGCGCCTCCGGCGGCGGCCGCCGGGGCGCGGCCCCGGATCTCATGGAGCTGCTGCCCCAGTGGCTGGCGGCGGCGAACGCCCGCGGTTTCGCGCCGCCTCCCGCCGCCCTGCCCGCCCTGCTCGACGCCGCGCGAGGACGCACGGACCTGCGTCCCGCGGCGCTCCGTTTCGCCGGACCGCGAGCCCTGTGGCTGGCCCGGCTCAACCCTGACTGGCGCTTCGCCCTGCGCTCCACCCCGGGCGGCGGTACGTCCGCACCCGCCCGTCACGACGCCGACGGGACACGGCGGCTCTGGCAGGAGGGCCTCTTCGCCGAGCGGGTCGCCCTCCTCGCCTCCCTGCGCTCCCGGGATCCGGCCGCCGCACGCGAACTCCTCGCGGCGACCTGGGCGACGGAGCGGGCCGAGGACCGGCTGATGTTCCTGGACTCGCTGCGCACCGGGCTCGGCGAGGACGACGAGCCGTTCCTGGAGCAGGCCCTGGCCGACCGGAGCCGCAACGTACGGGCGACGGCGGCGGAGTTGCTGTCGGCGCTGCCCGCCTCGGCCCTCGCACGGCGGATGGCCGTCAGAGCGGGCGCGTGCGTGGCCGTGGACCGCACGCGGGAGACACCGGTGCTCACCGTCGAGGCTCCGCACGAGTGCGACGCGGGCATGGAGCGCGACGGGGTGGTGGCCAAGGCCCCCGCGGGGCGTGGCGAACGCTCGTGGTGGTTCGGCCAGTTGGTGGAGTCGGCACCGCTCGGCAGCTGGTCGCGGCGGCTCGGCGGACGTACCCCCGGGCAGATCGTCGCACTGCCGGTGGCGGACGACTGGCAGGGCGAACTGCACGCGGCCTGGTGCCGGGCGGCGGTGCGGCAGCGGGACCCGGCATGGTCCCGGGCCCTGCTCGGGGAGCCCTCCGCGCCGGAGGCCGGCGGGCCGGGGGCGGTGTCCCTGGCGGAACGCGCCAAGCTGCTCGGCACGCTGAACCCCGCCGAACGGGCGGAATGGGTGGCCGGGTTCATCCGGACGCACGGCCTGTCCGAGGCGTTCCAGCTGCTCGGGGTGTGTGCCGTGCCCTGGGCCGCGCCCGTCGGGCGGGCCGTGGTCGACGCGCTCAACATCGCGCGGGACGCAGGGAGTTATCCATGGAGTTTCAGCGGAGTCATGGGCCTGGCCGAACGCTGCCTGGACCCGTCCGAGGCCGGCCGCCTCGACGCGCTCCTGGCGATACCGGACGAGCCGGAGAACGCGTCACCGGGAGCCGGAGGCTACTGGTCGGAGGCCTTCCAGCGGCTGGTCACCACACTGCGCCTGCGCGCGGCGATGCTCGCGGAGCTCTCCCCGCCGGCCGCCTGACCCGGCCCGTCACCGGCCCCGCGCCCCGCGGCACCGGCGCCGCACCGCCCGCCGAGGGATCCGGAGCGCCTGCCGAGGGATCCGGAGCGCCTGCCGGGACGTCCACGGCGGCAGGACCGGCCCGGCGGCACGGGCACATGCGTCAGGGCCCGGTGGCGGCGAGGACCGGCGGCACCCGCCGTCGTCACGCCCCCGGCCCGGGACTGCCCTCACGCACGGACGCCGACCGGCCGCCCGCCGGACGTGGCCGGCTACGCCCCCGCGGGCTGGCGGGTGTTGGCCCGCACCCAGTCCACGATGGACGCCGTGGTCGCGCCCGGGGTGAAGATCTCCGCGACGCCCTTCTCCTTCAGCGGGGGGATGTCCGCCTCGGGGATGATGCCGCCGCCGAAGACCAGGATGTCCGCCGCGTCCCGCTGCTCGAGCAGCTCGATGACCGCGGCGAACAGCGTGTTGTGCGCCCCGGAGAGGATGGACAGACCGATCGCGTCGGCGTCCTCCTGGATCGCGGTGTCGACGATCTGCTCGGGCGTCTGGTGCAGCCCGGTGTAGATCACCTCCATACCGGCGTCGCGCAGCGCACGCGCGATCACCTTGGCCCCGCGATCGTGGCCGTCGAGCCCCGGCTTGGCCACCACCACGCGGATCGGACCGGCTGCCACACCCATCACTGCCTCCATGAAGCGACTACATCCATCCGTACCGACAAGTACCGCACACATCGCACGGACACCCCGGCCCGAACCGGCCGGAGAAGTGAACGAACGTTATCTCCAGCATCCCGCAACCGGCAGTTTCGCGGTGCGGAGGGAGGGGCAAATCACACCTTGGGACACGTTCACCGCGCAGCGTTCCCGGGCCCCGCGGCCCGCACACCGTGTGCTCGTGCGACTCATGGGCATCGGTGGGACCATGCGCATAAGGGATTCGCACCGACGTCGCCGTACCAGCGCGCCCCCTCCACCCTTCGCACGCGCGCACCGTCGACCGCTCACGCAGCGACATCCCATGAGGGCACACGGGGGACGAGGCTGTCCTTCCGCGTGCCGACAGGAGGTCGGCCATGAAGGTCACCGAGGCAGCTCTTCCCTTCCTGCCGCTCTGCCGGCGTCTCCTGCCGGCCCGGCTGACGGATCTCTCCCTGGCCCTGCTGAAGGCGACCGCCCTGGAACTGGCGATCCTGGCGGGCCACGTCTTCCTCTATCCCGCCGGGATCATCCAGGAGCGGCGGGGCCCGGACCGCCCCGCGCTGCCCGAGCCGAAGGGCACCGCACAGCTGCCGACGGAGGCCAAACCCCCGGTCGTGCTGCTGCACGGCTTCATCGACAACCGCTCGGTCTTCGTCCTGCTGCGCCGCAGCCTGTCCCAGCACGGCAGGCAGCAGATCGAGTCGCTCAACTATTCGCCGCTGACCTGCGACATCCGCATCGCCGCCGAACTGCTCGGCCGGCACATAGAGCAGGTGTGCGAGCGCACGGGCAGCCGCCGGGTGGATGTGGTCGGCCACAGCCTGGGCGGGCTGATCGCCCGGTACTACGTGCAGCGGCTGGGCGGTGACACCCGCGTGCGGACACTCGTCACGCTCGGCACCCCGCACTCCGGCACCCGCGTCGCACCACTGGCCAACGCGCACCCCATCGTGCGCCAGATGCGCCCCGGCTCACCGGTGCTCGAAGAGCTCAGCCGGCCGGCGCCCGGCTGCCGTACGCACTTCGTCGCCTTCTGGAGCGACCTCGACCACATCATGGACCCGCTGGAGACGGCGTGCATCGAGCACCCGGACCTGACCGCGGTGAACGTCCGGGTGAGCGGCGTCGGCCATCTCGCCCTGCCCGTGCACCCGGCGGTGGCGACCGGCATCCGGCAGGCGCTGGACACGGCCCACCCCGGCGAGCCGTCCACCGGCCGGGCGAACGGCCTGACGGTGGCGTGAGGGCGGCAGGGCGCGACACGCCCGGCACCCGTCCCCCGTGACAAGCACGTCCTCGGCGTCCGCATCCGAACAACAGCGGCCCGGCAGGCCCGACTTACGGCCGCAGAAGCGTCCGAAGCATCGAACAGACTTCGAACAAAGAGCCAAGACCGCGCCCGCCGTCCCCCAAAAGACGACCGAATGCCCGTTTCCTGCGCGCCCGAAACCTGGGGAAGATTGTCGCGCCCGCATACCGCCGGGTACAGTCGCCGCACTGCTCTGCCAGCCCCTGTTGTCGAGGCGAAAGAGAAGTTGGTGAACGACCGTCACCCGTCGGGGACCATGGCCCCGGCTCCGGCTTCCGATGCCGACGCGGCGCCCTATGCGTCGTACGGCACCCAGGAAGCCCAGTACGGCGACTTCACCGCCTACGGTGGCTACGACGCCCCCGGTTACGACGCCACGCACTACGGCACCGGCGGTCACACCACCGGCGGCTTCGCCACCGACCCCCTCTTCGGGGACCTCCCGGGCGGCGGCCAGGACACGGGCGCGTACGACACCGCGCACTGGTCCACGGGCGGCCAGGACACCGGCCACTACGACCTGTACGCGGCCCAGCACCCCGCTCCGTACGACACCGGCGGCTACGACACGACCGCGTGGACCACCGGCGACCAGCCGATGACGGTGATCCCTCCGCAGGCCGGCTCGCCCGAGACGAGCGGTCAGTGGGACGCCGGCGCCTGGATCGGGTCCGGCCAGGCCGGGAGCCCCGCCGAGCAGGCCCAGCAGTGGGACTGGGGCACGCAGACCTTCGACAGCGGCGTGTACGACGCCACGCAGTGGAACTCCGACGGCGGCGAGACCACCGACCCGGCCACCGCCTCCGAGTCCTACGAACCGCAGACCGAGACGTACGAACCGCAGACCGAGACGTACGACCAGGACACCTACGGCCAGGACGCCTACCGGCCGGAGACGTACGAGCAGGACGCCCACCAGGACCCCGCCGCCCGCGAACCGGTCCACGGCGAGCCGGGGGACACCGGTGAACTGCCCGCCGTGTCCCTGCTCGACGAGCAGGAGGAGATCCTCCCCGTCCCGGCTCCGCGCGCGGCCTCCCGCGCCGCGTCCCGCTCCCGGCGCCGTACGCCCGCCAAGCGCTCCGCGCTGCTGACGGTGGCCGTGCCCTCGGCGTGCGTGATGGGCGTCGCCGGTATCGCCGCCGCCTCGGTCGGCGATCTGACCGAGGACAGCGGCCAGGACACCACGGCGGCGACCGCGCCCGACGCCCAGCCGGTGAAACCCTCCGCCGCCAACGTCAAGCTGGACACCCAGCTGGAGAGCCTCGCCGCCGGCGCCGACGACTTCGCCGACCGGGCCAGCCGCACCCAGGAGCGCATCGACCTCAAGGCGCAGCAGGACGCCGAGCGCAGGCGCGCGGCGGAGGAGGCGGCCCGCAAGGAGCGGCTGCGTCCCAAGTTCGCCCTCCCGGTGGCCCAGAACGGACTCAGCGCCTACTACGGCCAGTCCGGCATCAACTGGATGTCCGTCCACACCGGCATCGACTTCCCCGTCTCGTACGGCACTCCGGTGCTGGCCGCGACCGACGGCACCGTGCGGACGCAGTACAACTCCGCCTACGGCAACATGATGATCGTGACGGCGAAGGACGGCACGGAGACGTGGTACTGCCACCTCTCCAGCTACACGATCCCCTCCGGTACGACCGTCAAGGCCGGCGACCGGATCGCGTTCTCCGGGAACTCGGGCAACTCGACCGGCCCGCACCTGCACTTCGAGGTGCGTCCCGGCGGCGGCTCGGCGATCGACCCGCTCGCCTGGTTCCGCAGCCACGGCCTCGACCCGTCGTAGGACCCCCTCCCCCGACGGGTCGCGGCCCTGCGGCTACAGCTTCTCCACCGGCGCGTACCGCAGCAGCAGACGCTTGGGCTTGGTGTCCCCGAAGTCGATCGTCGCCTCCGCGTTCGCCCCCGTGCCCTTCACTCCGACCACGGTGCCGAGGCCGAACTGGTCGTGCGTGACCCGGTCCCCGACCGCCAGTGACACCACGGGCTTCTCCGCGGTCCGCCGGGTGGCGAAGCCGGAGGCACCCGAGGCCGAGGAGCGGGAGCGGGACGACGACAGCGAGGCCGCCACGCCCGACACCGGTCCGGCGGACACGGGCGCGGTCGCTCCCGTCCGCTTCCACTCCAGGTGGGCGGCCGGGATCTCCTCCAGGAAGCGGGAGGGCGGGTTGTACGACGGCTGGCCCCACGCGCTCCGCAGCGTCGACCGGGTCAGGTAGAGCCGCTCCCGCGCACGCGTGATGCCGACGTACGCCAGGCGCCGCTCCTCCTCCAGCTCCTTGGTCTGGCCGAGGGCGCGCATGTGCGGGAAGACGCCGTCCTCCATGCCGGTGAGGAAGACGACCGGGAACTCCAGGCCCTTGGCGGTGTGCAGGGTCATCAGGGTGATGACGCCGGAGCCGTCCTCGTCCTCGTCGGGGATCTGGTCGGAGTCGGCGACCAGGGCGACCTGCTCCAGGAAGTCGGACAGGGCGACCGACTCGCCCTCGCCGCGCCCCTGCTCGAACTCCAGGGCGACGGCGGCGAGTTCCTGGAGGTTCTCGATGCGGGTCTCGTCCTGCGGGTCGGTGGACGCCTGCAACTCGGCCAGGTAGCCCGTGCGTTCGAGGATCGCTTCGAGGACGGTGGCCGGGCCGGCGCCGGACTCGACGACCGTACGGAGGTCCTCCATCAGCGTGTTGAACCGCTTCACGGCGTTCGACGAGCGCGCGGCCATGCCGTACGCCTCGTCGACGCGCTTGAGCGCCTGCGGGAAACTGATCTTCTCGCGCTGGGCGAGGGCGTCGATCATGGCCTCCGCGCGGTCGCCGATGCCCCGCTTGGGCACGTTGAGGATGCGGCGCAGCGGCACCGAGTCCTCGGGGTTGGCGAGCACCCGCAGGTAGGCCAGGACGTCCCGGACCTCCTTGCGCTCGTAGAAGCGCACGCCGCCGACGACCTTGTAGGGCAGGCCGACGCGGATGAAGATCTCCTCGAAGACACGGGACTGGGCGTTGGTGCGGTAGAAGACCGCGACATCGCCCGCCTTGGCCTCGCCCGCGTCGGTGAGGCGGTCTATCTCGTCGGCGACGAACTGCGCCTCGTCGTGCTCGGTGTCGGCGACGTACCCGGTGATCCGCGCGCCGGATCCGGCGTTGGTCCACAGGTTCTTGGGGCGGCGCGACTCGTTGCGCTCGATGACCGCGTTGGCCGCGCTCAGGATGGTCTGGGTGGAGCGGTAGTTCTGCTCGAGCAGGATCGTGGTGGCGTCCGGGTAGTCCTCCTCGAACTGGAGGATGTTGCGGATCGTCGCACCGCGGAACGCGTAGATCGACTGGTCGGCGTCGCCCACCACGCACAGCTCGGCGGGCGGCACCTCGGCCTCCGGCGGCACGTCGACGGGGTGCTCGGAGGTGCCGACGAGTTCGCGGACCAGCGCGTACTGGGCGTGGTTGGTGTCCTGGTACTCGTCGACCAGGACGTGCCGGAAGCGGCGGCGGTAGTGCTCGGCGACGTCCGGGAAGGCGCGCAGCAGGTTGACCGTCGTCATGATCAGGTCGTCGAAGTCGAGGGCGTTGGCCTCCCGCAGCCGCGACTGGTACAGCGCGTAGGCCTGGGCGAGGGTCTTCTCGAAACCTCCCCCAGACTCCGTCTGGGAGGTGCCCCCAGCCGCCTGTGCGGCGAAGTCCTCCTCGTCGATCAGCTCGTTCTTCAGGTTGCTGATCTTGGCGCTGAACGACTTCGGCGGGAAGCGCTTGGGGTCGAGGTCCAGATCGCGGCAGACCAGGGCCATCAGACGCTTGGAGTCGGCGGCGTCGTAGATCGAGAACGACGAGGTGAAGCCGAGCTTCTTGCTCTCGCGGCGCAGGATGCGCACGCACGCGCTGTGGAAGGTCATCACCCACATCGCGTTCGCGCGCGGGCCGACGAGCTGCTCGACGCGCTCCTTCATCTCGCCCGCGGCCTTGTTGGTGAAGGTGATCGCGAGGATCTGGCCCGGGTGGACATGCCGCTCGGCCAGCAGGTGGGCGATGCGGTGGGTGAGCACCCGGGTCTTGCCGGAGCCGGCGCCGGCCACGATGAGCAGCGGGGAACCGGAGTGCACCACGGCGGCGCGCTGGTTCTCGTTCAGCCCCTCCAGCAGGGCCGCGGCGTCGATCACGGGGCGCGGGGCGCCGTCGCGGTAGTACGCGTCCCGGTCCGGCGGCACGTCGAACTTCCCGCCGAACAGATCGTCCGGAACGGTCTCCGGCGCATGATCGTCCTCGGGCGGTGGCGGGGGCTCGTCCGCGGGGCCCCGCTGGGCCTGGAGGTCCGCCAGGAAGCTGTCGTCAAAGAGGCTGCTCATCGCTCTCCGAGTCTAGGGTGCCCCACCGACAACCAGGGGCCGCCCCGGGAACATCCCCCGGTTTCCGCACGCCCCCGGCACCGGTTCCCGGCCGCCGCGCGGGCGCGCACCCTCCAGGACCGCCACCTCACGCTGAGTGACCCGTCGCACAAGGTCACAAAAATGTATCGGGCATATCACCCATCAACCTTCACAGGGGCCACACCGGTTGGCTACGGTGCGGGCAGGCCGCTCGTCCCCCGCCGGCGAACCTCGCCGGACCGCGCGGCCTCCGCCGAGTCCGTCACTGTCCGCCGCGACAGCCGGAGCCGGGGACCCACCGACACCATGGGGTGAATCGGCCCACTCCCTCGCGGAAACGGCCGTAGGGCAACCCTTCCGACGCACCCCCGCCCGAACCCGACAGCTAACCCGGTAGGCGGAGCACTGGAAGGAGTCGCCTCCCTTGGCGTCGCACCGCAAGTCACGCACCCCCGGCACGCGCGTGGCAGGCATACGGACCCCGGCCCTGGCCACGGCCGCCCTGACCTCCGTCGCCCTGCTCTCCCAGACGGCCGACGCCGCCCCCTCGGAGGACGACAAGCCGAGTCTGGAGGAGGTCGAGAAGAAGGTCGACGACCTCTACCGCCAGGCGGAGTCGGCGACCGAGAAGTACAACGCCGCCAAGGAGAAGACGACCAAGCAGCGCAAATGCGTCGACACCCTCCTCGACGACGTGGCCGAGCGCACGCAGAAGCTCAACGACGCGCGTGAGGAGCTGGGCTCCTTCGCCGCCGCGCAGTACCGGACCGGCGCCGGCGTCCCCGACACCGCGACCTTCCTGCTCGCGGACACCCCGCAGGACATCTTCGACCAGCGCCAGGTGATGGACCGGATGACCGGCCGCCAGAAGCAGGCGGTCGACGACTACGTCACCCAGCAGTCCGAGACGATGAAGAAGCGCCAGGAGGCCACCGAGAGCCTCCAGACGCTCACCGAGTCGCAGGACGACCTGAAGACGGCCAAGGCCACCGTCCAGAAGAAGCTCACCGACGCGCGTGAGCTGATGTCGAAGCTGACCGCCGAGGAGAAGGCACGGCTCGCGGCGATCGAGAAGGAGAAGCAGGAGGAGGCCGCCCGCAAGGCCGCCGAGCTCGCCCGGCAGCAGGCCGAGCAGCAGCAGGCCCGGGAGGAGGCCGCCCAGCAGGACGGCGGCGGTACGGACGGCTCCGGGTCCTCCGGCTCGGCCACCTCACCGTCGACGTCGGCGGACCCCTCGTACGGCACCAAGGCCGAGAAGGCCATCGCGTTCGCCCGCGCGCAGATCGGCAAGCCGTACGTGTGGGGCGCCACCGGTCCCGGCTCCTACGACTGCTCCGGTCTCACCCAGGCCGCCTGGAAGGCCGCCGGCGTCACCCTCCCGCGCACCACCTACGACCAGGTGAACGCCGGCACCACGGTCCCCGTGTCCCAGGCGCAGCCGGGTGACCTCGTCTTCTTCTACGACGACGTCACCCACGTGGGCATCTACATCGGCAACGGCATGATGATCCACGCACCGAAGCCGGGCTCGTACGTCCGCGAGGAGTCGATCTTCTACGACGGCGAGTCGTCGGTCCACAGCGTGGTGCGCCCCGCCTGATCCGCCCGGCGGCCGGAACCGGGCGGGTTCCTCCGGCAGCGGATCAGGTCCACAGCACCGCGATGAAGATGTTCGTCAGGGTCAGCAGGCCGACCAGGCCGAACAGCTTCTTGTCCACCTTCTCGTCGTCCCGCTTCACATAGACCAGGCCGAGGATCACGATCAGCAGGGCCAGCTTCACGCCGATCTTTATGTTGTCGACGGAGTAGTCCTGCGCCTGGTTGAGCCCGACCAGGGCCACGCCGGTGACGAGCATCGTCAGCGCACCGTGCAGCATCGCGGGACTGAAGCGGGCGGTGCCCTCGCCCATCGCCTTCATCTGGGTGAGGAAGCCGCCGAGCAGCGACGCGATACCGATGATGTGCAGACCGACGAAGATGTGGATGAGTACGTCCATGAGGCCGGAGCCTAGCCACACCCGCCCCAGGGCACTCCGGCGCCCTCCCCCCCTGCCTTCCTTCACCACGTCGCCGTGGGGCGCCCGCTCAGACCAGTCGCCGTGCCGTCGCCCAGCGTGTCAGCTCGTGGCGGTTGGAGAGCTGGAGCTTGCGCAGCACCGCCGAGACGTGGGACTCGACCGTCTTCACCGAGATGAAAAGCTGCTTGGCGATCTCCTTGTACGCGTAGCCGCGGGCGATCAGCCGCAGCACCTCCCGCTCGCGCTGGGTGAGGCGGTCGAGGTCCTCGTCGACCGGCGGGGCGTCGGTCGAGGCGAAGGCGTCCAGGACGAATCCCGCCAGCCGCGGCGAGAAGACCGCGTCGCCCTCCTGGACCCGGAAGATCGAGTCGACCAGATCGGTCCCGGTGATCGTCTTGGTCACATAGCCGCGGGCGCCGCCGCGGATCACCCCGATCACGTCCTCCGCCGCGTCCGACACGGACAGCGCGAGGAAGCGCACCGGCTGCTCGGCGTCGGCCATCAACGGAGCGCAGCGCCGCAGCACTTCGACGCCGCCGCCACCGGGCAGATGCACATCGAGCAGGACCACCTCGGGCCGGGTCGCGGTGATGACCGTGACCGCCTGGTCGACGTCGGCGGCCTCCCCGACCACCTCGACGCCCGTCTGCGCGGTCTGCCCGATCTCGGCCTGGACCCCCGTGCGGAACATGCGGTGGTCGTCGACGAGGACGACGCGCACATGACGTCCGGCGGTGCTCCCGGCCGGCTCCGCGGACCCGGGCCCCTGCACCGCTCCCGCCGCTGCGTTCGCCTCGGTCGGCTCGCTCATGACGTCTTCTCCGCCCTCTCCATCTCCAGCTCGACCTCCGTGCCGCCGTCCGGCACCGCGCGCAGCCGCGCCGTGCCGCCGTTGCGCTCCATGCGGCCGATGATCGATTCTCTGACGCCCATCCGGTCGGCGGGTATCGCGTCCAGGTCGAAGCCGGGACCGCGGTCACGGACCGACACGAAGACCATCCTCCCCTCGACTTCGGCGTAGACCTGCACCGCGCCTCCCTCGCCACCGTACTTGGCGGCGTTGACCATCGCTTCCCTCGCGGCCTGCATCTGTGCGCCGATCCTCTCGTCGAGCGGGCAGTCGCCGACGACGACGACCTCGAGGGGCACACCGTGCTTGTCCTCGACCTCGGCGGCGTTTCGCTTCACGGCCTCGGCGAGGGTGGTGGGTTCGTCGTCCTCGTCCTTTCCGTTGCCCTCCGGTTTGTGGAGCCAGGCGCGCAGGTCGCGCTCCTGGGCACGGGCCAGGCGGCGCACCTCGCCCGCGTTGTCCGCGTTGCGCTGGATCAGGGTGAGGGTGTGCAGCACCGAGTCGTGGACATGGGCGGCGACCTCCGCCCGCTCCTGCGCCCGGATGCGCATCAGCCGCTCCTCGGAGAGATCCTGCGTCATGCGCACCAGGTAGGGGCCGGCGAGGAGCGCTATGCCGACGAGGACCGCGAGGGCCGCCTGGAGCACCGAACCGAGGTGGCTGCCGGAGCCGCGCAGGACGAAGATGCCCGAGGCTCCCGCCGTCACCAGCAGCACCCCGGCCACCGCGCGCAGCAGCGTGACCGTGCGCCGGCGGCGGCCGACCTCCATCCAGCGGGCCCGTCGCGCGTTGTCCGCCTGCCGCCACACCAGGGCGACACCCGCGGCGACCAGGACGGTCGGCCAGAGATAGGCCCTGGCGCCGTTGCTCAGGTTCACATTGCCCACGAACACCATGGCGACCACGACCATGAGGAGCAGGGCGACGATCTGCCCCTTGTCGGGTCTGCGGGTGACGAGCCTGCGCCGGCCGTCCGGCGCGGTCTCCGTCGTCACCGGAGGGGCCTTCTGCGCGTCCACACCGCCGACACCGAGCGGTACGAAGAACCAGAACGCGGCGTACAGCAGAGCGCCGAGGCCGTCGGCCATGAACAGGCCGACGAAGACGAGACGCACCCAGATCACGGGCAGCCCGAGGTGTCCGGCGAGCCCCCGCGCCGCGCCACCGAGCCAGCGTCCGTCACTGCTGCGGTAGAGCTTGCGCGGCGGCCGCGGCTCGGCGAGTGGCGCTGCTGCGGCTTCCGACATGTCAATGATGGTCACACGCACCGGGTTGCCGGAGCATCAGGGTCCGTCCCGGAGACTCCCCTGATCTCCGCGGCGCGGGCTCCTCGAACGCTCCCCGGGCTCCGCTCAGGGACCGATATCAGGGTCCGGCCAGGGTCGTCCCGACTCCCGCCGCGGCGGCCCGACCGTCACCATGGACCCATGACCGATCACCAGCACGCCGCGGCGGGTCCGGGACCCGGCTCCGGCCCGCGCCCCTCGAAGGGCGCGCGGCCGCGGGACGCCGCGCCCGGCCCCGCGGACGACCTGGACCACCGCTTCCGGCGGGACCGCCGGCACCAGATGCTCGGCGGGGTCTGCGCGGGGCTCGGCCGGCAGTGCGACATGGACCCGGTGATCTTCCGGATCACCCTGGCGGTGCTCTCCGCCACCGGTGGCATCGGCCTCATCTTCTACGGTTTCGCCTGGCTCTTCGTCCCGTACGACGACGAGGGGGAGGAGAGCGAGATCCGCCGGCTGCTGACCGGCCGGGTCGACGGCCACACCCTGACGGCCGTGCTGTTCGCCCTGGTCGGCTGCGGTGTCTTCCTCACCATGCTGAGCAACGACGGCGTGCTGAGCTTCGCGGTCATACTGTCCCTGCTGCTCGCCGGCGCCGGATACTGGTCGCGGCGGCGCGGCGCCCCCAGCGCCGACCACCTCGCCGCGCAGGCGGTCGCCGACGCCCCGCCGGAGCCCCAGGCGCCGCCGGTGCCCGACGCCTTCCCCTCGTGGTGGCGCGACCCCATCGTCAAGGACGGCACACATGTGGGCGGCACAGGCTATCTGTGGGGGCCCAGCGACTCCCGCGACAAGGACGTCGCCGCCGCCGTCAACATCGGCCGCGGCGTCCGCACCGGCGACCGCGACAAGCCGTGCGCGCCGCACCACCGGCCGGCGAAGCCGCGCGGGCCCCGCGGGATCGGCGGCTGGATCTTCCTGCTGGCGCTGCTCGCCGCCGGGCTGGGCACCGGCCTGACCTGGGAGACCCAGCCGCTCGGCACCAGCCTGCAGACCGGACTCGCCTGCGCGCTCGCCGTCTTCGGCATCGGCGTGGCCGTCAGCGCGTTCCTCGGCCGCACCGGCGCCGGGTCGATCGTCCTGGCGGTCGTCACGGCGGGTCTGCTGGCCGGCTCGACCGCGATCCCCAAGGACATCGGCACCGACTGGACGCGCACGTCCTGGGAGCCCACCTCGGTCGCGCAGATACGCCCCGCGTACGACGTGGGCGCGGGCGAGGGCGAACTGGACCTCTCCGCGATCCGCGTCCCGGAGAACGACACCGTCTCGACGAGGTCCCACGTCGGCGTGGGCCGGATCCACGTGATCGTGCCCAGGGACGCGACCGTGAAGCTGACCGTCGACGTGGGCGTGGGGGACATCCAGCTGCCGGGCGACGAGCGGAAGGACGTGGACGTGGCACCGGGCAAGCGCAAGGTGGTGACCCTGGAACCGGCCGCGGGCACCGGGAAGGCGGGCACCCTCGAAGTCGAGCTCCACGTCGGTGTGGGACAGGCGGAGGTGACCCGTGCTGCGTCATGAGTTCCAGCCCGGCAGACTGATCGCCGGTCTCGTCCTCACCGCCGCCGCGGTGATCTACGCCGGCGACGCGGGCGACGCCTGGGACACCCCGTGGTTCGTCATGATCCCCGTCGTCACCGGCGGCCTCTGCCTGGCCGCCGCGGTGGGCTCCCTGACCGGCCACATACGGTGCCGGGGCAGAACGGACGGCACCGGCCCCGGACCGGGGAACTGACAGGAGACCGGAAATCAAGGGGTGGACGGGGCGAGGGGCGTGGTACGGGGAGTAGTCGGCGATCCCTGATGTGACACAGAGCTGCTGCTTCTCCCCGCGCCGCCCGCCCTCCCGCCGCAGATCGTGATCCGGATCTGTCTCGCGCGGTACGGGCGGACGGAGACGCTCTCGTCGACGGTTCTGGTCTGGCTGCTGGTGATCGGGGTCAGCCTGCTCCTGTCCTGGGGCGCCTACCGCTGGGTGGAGCACCCCCTGGAGCGTCTGCTCCGTGCGAAGGGCCCCGCCGTGCCGGCGCCGCAGCACGAGGCGCCGCCCTCGCCGCAGCGCGCACCTCACGTCCTCAGCTGACGGTCCTTCCGCTCGCTTCCCCCCGGTGGCGCCGGTTCCTGATCAGGGCGTCCAGCGACCAGAGGGGCGCACCGGCGAGCACGAGGGGGACCCAGCAGAACAGGTAGGGGAGGTCGTTGCCGTAGTAGTACGGATCGGCGGCCCAGCTCACGGTCAGCCACAGGCTGAGGGAGATCAGCGCGCCGCCGAGGGCGGCGAGGCGGGTGAGGAGACCGAGCAGGGCACCGATGCCGGCGGCCAGTTCCCCGAGGGCGATGGCGTAGCCGAAGGCGACGGGGCTCTCCAGTGCCATGTCGACGAGGGCGGGGACGGCGGAGGAATCCCGGACGGCGCGCATCATGTCGCCGATCGAACCGGCGCCGGAGTCCGTCATGAACGCGCTGTCCGTGAGTTTGTCCAGGCCGGCGTAGATGAAGGTGACGCCGAGGAAGATGCGCAGGGGGACGAGGGCGTAGCGGGTGGCGGTGTCGCGCCAGTCCCCGTCGCCGCCGGCGTGGGGGGAGTGCGTGTCCGTGCGCATACCGTGCGTCATCACTGTCCGCCGCCTCTCACTGCCGTGCCGGGGCCTCCTTGCAGACCATACGTACGACGAAGTGGCGCGGCTCAACCCTGTGTGCGGGGTTTTTCTCGGCGAGAGGCGGTGACCGGGCGCTACTCGGTCACATCGATCGTGTACCGGTTGGTCTCCACGCCCGCCGCGGTGACCACCTGCACATCCACCCGGCCCGGTTCCACCTCCGCGGGCACCGGCACCGTCAGCAGGGTGTCCGTCGGGTTGTCGAAGCCGCCGGTGACCGGGACCAGCGGTACGTGGACGTTCACCGGGCCCACCCGCACCACCATCCGCGACAACCGGTCCGCCCCCTGAGCACCCACCGGCACGAACCCGGTCCCCCGGATCTCGATGTCGTCCCCGGTGCGGACCGGCGCGTCCAGGTCACCCGCCTCCCGCGCCCGCACCACCGACAGGATCACCGGACGCCCGCCCTCCGCGTACTTCCCCGCCAGGTACGTGCCGGCCGACACCAGCACCACCACCGCCAGCCCCCACGGCAGATCCGGCAACTGGTCCGGCCGCCGGGCCAGCCGTACCGCCGCGAAGGTCAGGGCGACCCCGCTGATCACGACGTACTGGATGTCGGCGAAGCTCCCGCGCCCGGAGTCGTCGGTCAGCAGGTCCGCCGCCCTGGGCCGGTGCGCCCGTACCTTCTGCAGCCGCTGCCCCTGCACCCGCAGTCCGACGACCCGCCGCACCAGCACGGCGATCCCGCAGACCACGGCCAGCACGGTCACGACCCCGGCGCCGCGGGCGAGTTCGAGCCCGGCGATCAGCGCGTCGCGCTCCCGGTTCCCGGAGGCGACCGCCAGCTGCCCCACCAGGACGAGCACCGCGAACGCCAGGAGCAGCACCCAGCAGGCGGCCACCGCACGGGAGGTGGAGAGCCGGTTGTCCTCCCCGATCACCGGTGCGAGCGCACCACCGCGAGCCCGGTGGAACCACGACGCGGCGGTCAGCGCCCCGGCCACGACCACCGCGCCCAGCAGCCCGGCGGTGCGCGCGGCGGTCCAGCCCGCGCCGATCGCCGTGAGCGCCTGGCCCAGGAGCAGCAGGACCACGCCCGCCCAGACCACGGCCGCGGTCCACCGCCACAGCCGTGGCAGCCAGGCCTCGCCCTCGGCCCGCCCTCGTTCGGCGACGGCCTCCGCGGCCTGGGTGAGCTCCTCCGACACCCACTGCCGGGAGGCGGACGCGGAGTGCGCGACCGCGGCCGGTACGCCCTGTCCGGCCGCGAACCCGTCCCGCTTCAGCAGGAACGCGGCGACCGCGCGCCGATGCCCCTCACGCGCCCCGTGCGGGCAGTCCCCGCAGGTGCAGCCGCCCTCGTGCGCGTCCGCGCCGCCCTGTCTCGCCGCCTGCACCGCCACGCCCGAAGCCCGCCTTCCCCGCCGCATCAACACCCCGACACAAGTCCCCCATGACGCAAGCGAATTGTGCCCTACGGCACGCCCTCCCCGTCCGGCAGGCCCGCCCAACGAGAGTGAACTTCGAGGCACGAAGTTGACGACCCGACGTCAGTCCGGCAGATCCGGCTCCCTCCGGCCGATCCGGCTCGCTCCGGCTCCCTCCGGCCGATCTCCTGCCGCGTCGGCCGGTGGTCGATCCACGCCACGAGGTCCCCGCCCAGCCGCTCCCGCGATACGCCTGCCTTCCCCCGGCGGGCCACTGCTCCGTCCGGAGGACGGAAGCGATACCCGACACAGGATGTCCGGTATCCCCGTCACACTCGGCGCATGCAGATGAACTGGGCAGCTTTCACCGCGGCCGAACCGGACCTCGCGAAGACCGTGGAGGAACGCTTCGCCGCGTACACCCACCACGTCCTGGCGACCCTGCGCCGGGACGGCTCACCGCGCACCACCGGCCTGGAGGTCCGCTTCCTGAACGGCGAGCTGTGGCTCGGCATGATGCCGGACTCGCTCAAGGCGCTGGACCTGCGCCGCGACCCGCGTTTCGCGCTCCAGGCGAACCCGGGCGAGGGCACCGGCATGGGCGGCGGCGACGTCCGTATCAGCGGCCGGGCGGTCGAGATCGCCGACGACGACACGGAGACCCGGGCCCGGTACGCCGAAGAGGTGGAACCGCCGGAGCCGTTCCACCTCTTCCGCACCGAGCTGACGGAGGTCGTACGGACCTGCGTCGAGGACGACACCTACCTCGTCGTCCACGTCTGGAAGCCCGGAGGGCCGGTGCGCACCCTCAAACGGACCTGACGGCCGGGACTACTCCCACTCGATGGTGCCCGGCGGCTTGGAGGTCACGTCGAGGACGACCCGGTTGACGTCCCGCACCTCGTTGGTGATGCGGGTGGAGATCTTGGCGAGGACGTCGTACGGCAGCCGGGACCAGTCGGCGGTCATGGCGTCCTCGCTGGAGACCGGGCGCAGCACGATCGGGTGACCGTAGGTGCGGCCGTCGCCCTGGACGCCCACCGAGCGCACGTCGGCCAGCAGGACCACCGGGCACTGCCAGATGTCGCGGTCGAGGCCGGCGGCGGTGAGTTCCTCACGGGCGATGGCGTCGGCCTCGCGCAGCAGGTCGAGCCGCTCCTTGGTGACCTCGCCGACGATACGGATGCCGAGGCCGGGGCCGGGGAAGGGCTGGCGCTGGACGATCTCGTCCGGGAGGCCGAGCTCCTGGCCGACCATGCGGACCTCGTCCTTGAACAGCTGGCGCAGCGGCTCGATCAGCTTGAACTCGAGGTCCTCGGGGAGGCCGCCCACGTTGTGGTGGGACTTGATGTTGGCGGTGCCGGTGCCGCCGCCGGACTCGACGACGTCCGGGTAGAGCGTGCCCTGGACGAGGAACTCCACGGCCGGGCCCTCGTCCGCGATGATCTCGGCCTGGGCCTGCTCGAAGACCCGGATGAACTCCCGGCCGATGATCTTCCGCTTCTCCTCGGGGTCGGAGACCCCGGCCAGCGCCTTCAGGAACCGCTCCTGGGCGTCCACGACCTTCAGCTGTACGCCGGTCGCGGCGACGAAGTCCTTCTCGACCTGCTCGGTCTCGCCCTTGCGCATCAGGCCGTGGTCGACGTACACGCAGGTGAGCTGGGAGCCGATGGCCTTCTGGACGAGGGCGGCGGCCACCGCGGAGTCCACACCGCCGGACAGACCGCAGATGGCGCGCTTGTCGCCGACCAGCTCGCGGATCGCGGCGACCTGCTCCTCGATGACGTTGCCCGTGGTCCAGTCCGGCGACAGGCCGGCGCCCCGGTACAGGAAGTGCTCCAGCACCTGCTGTCCGTGCGTGGAGTGCATCACCTCGGGGTGGTACTGGACGCCGTAGAGCTTCTTGGCGTCGTTCTCGAACGCGGCGACCGGGACGACGTCCGTGGAGGCCGTGACCGAGAAGCCCTCGGGGGCGGCGGAGCAGGCGTCGCCGTGCGACATCCAGACGGCCTGCTCCTCCGGGGTGCCCTCGAAGAGGGTGGAGGAGTTCTTGGACACGTGCAGGTCGGTGCGGCCGTACTCGCGGGCGCCGGTGTTGTCCACCTGGCCGCCCAGGCTCTGCGCCATCAGCTGGAAGCCGTAGCACATGCCGAAGACGGGGACGCCGGCCTCGAAGATCTCGCGGTCGAGGCGGGGGGCGCCCTCCTCGTACACGGACGAGGGGCCGCCGGAGAGGATGATCGCCGCCGGGTTCTTGGCGAGCATCTCCGCGACCGGCATGGTGCTCGGGACGATCTCGCTGTAGACCCGCGCCTCGCGGACGCGACGGGCGATGAGCTGGGCGTACTGCGCGCCGAAGTCGACGACCAGAACGGTGTCGGGCGCGTTGGCAGCGGGAGACGCTGATGACACGAGGTGCCTTCCGGCTGGGGCGGGGTCTTGTACATCCCGATTCTACCGAGGCGGCGGTGAGGTGCGTCGCGGGCCGCCACGGGGAGGCCGGCGGGGCGTCCGCGACGCGGCGGCACACCGGGCCCGAAGGCTCCAGCGGCTCCGGCATCCCGCGGCCCCCGCGCCCCCGTCTCACCATGCGGCCCGTGTTGGACAGCCGCCGTCCGCCGGGCATACTGGGCCCATGCTCACGCACCCGACCTTCCTCTTTACCTATGGCACCCGGCCCGCCGGCTGCCATGGTCGTGCTGCTTGAGCAACTGACAAGCGACTTCCCAGGCGCCCCGGGCCGACAAGGTCCGGGGCGCCTGGCGTTTTCCTCCGGACCGTGTCGCTCCGGGGCACCTCACCCGCCCACCCACCTCACCGAGGAGCCCCGAGATGACCGCCACCACGACCGCACCGGCCACCGCGGATCCGGCCGGGAAGACCGGTGCCCGCACCACCGAGGCCGCCGAACTGATCACCGGCGCCCGCGAGCGGATCGACGCGCTCGACGACCGGATCATCGGTCTCGTGCAGGAACGGATGGCCGTGTCGGCCGTCATCCAGAAGGAGCGGATCGCCTCCGGCGGCCGGCGCGTGAACCTCTCGCGCGAGATGGAGATCCTCGCCACCTACCGCGACGCCCTGGGCAAGCCCGGCACCACGCTCGCGATGACCCTGCTGGAACTGTGCCGGGGCAGGATCTGAATCCGCGTTCCCGGTACAGACGTGCGCATCGTCTCTCACCCGTCCGGCGCGTGACCGGCGCATCGGCCGCTTCGTTGGTACCGGTGTCCGTGCCGGCCAGGGACGGGCAGGAGAGAAGCACGCGTGACTCGCCGGAGCGATGAGGCGTACGGATCGGATGTGTGCCGTACGCCGTGGGACCTCGCTCCGGACAGGTGACCGAGGCGGCAGGGGACAGCCGCCCCGGTCACCCAAGAGAAGGCCGGCTCCGGGGACGCCCGGGGCCGGCCGACGCGTTTCACCGGCCGGCACACCTCGTCGCAGGACCGCGGATCGTCGAAGGACCGCGGATCGTCGAAGGATCGCGGACGGATCGCCAGTGACCCAGCTCACATAAAAGTTGTGTGAGATCGGGGACAACCATTCACAGGCTTCGTTGATCAAACCATCGAAACCAAGGGCCACACCCGCGCCCCACCGCGGAGGCCTCCCCACATTCGTTCGTGCCGCGGTCACGTGGCACACGGACTTTCCGAGGTCTTCATGAAGCTTCGCCGTGCCATGGCCGTAGCGGCCGCGACGGCCGTCATATCGCCGCTCGCCCTGCTCTCGGCTCCGGCAGCGTTCGCAACCGGCGGAGAGACGCCGAGCACGTCGTCGAACACCTCCACGGAGGGCGACACCTCTCCGACGGATGGCCAGAACCCCCCGGCCCAGGGTGAGAACTCCCAGACCGACGGTGAGCAGCCGCCGGCCGGCGGGGAGAAGGACCCGGCGGACGACCAGCAGCCGCCCGCCGACGGGGAGAAGGACCCGGCCGACGACCAGCAGCCGCCCGCCGAGGACGACAAGGACCCGGCCGACGACCAGCAGCCGCCCGCCGAGGAGGAGAACAAGCCCCCGGCCGAGGGCGAGAAGCCGCCGGCCGAGGAAGAGGAGAACAAGCCCCCGGCCGAGGAGGACCCCGAGCTCTGCCTCGACGACGAGGGCAACAGCACGGCCGAGCTCAGCTTCGATCTGAAGAGCGGTCTGTCGGGCCTGCCCGAGACGGTCGTCGCCGGCAGCGGCTGGAAGGCGTTCTCCTTCAACGTCTCCAACCGCGGCGACGAGGAGATCAAGGACATCAAGCCGCTGATCGGCGTCGCCGCCATCGGCTGGGACGAGCAGGACTACTCCGGCCAGATCACCGTCCAGGTGTTCGACAAGGCCACCGGCAAGTGGATCACGCTCGCGGACGCCGCGGGTGAGGGCGGTACGTTCGCCGCGTTCTCGCTCGGCGCCGGCCAGTCGACCTCGTACCAGCTGCGGCTCAAGGTCTCCGGCAAGGTGCCCGACGCGCTCGGCCTCACCGGTGGTTTCGCCGAGTACGCGGACGCCGAGGGCTGCTGGATCGCCGACGACCAGAACGGCTGGATCTACTTCTTCGACATTCTGGCCGCCGACTCCGGCACCGACCCCGGTAAGCCGAACGACGCCAAGCCCCAGACCGGCGGCATGGCCGAGCTCGAGAAGGTCAGCAACGTCAAGGTCACCGGCACCCTCGCCGAGACCGGCTCGAACTCCGCCCTGCCGATGATCGGCCTGGTCGGCGGCGCCGCCGTCGTGGCCGGCGCCGGCGCGGTGTTCGTGGTGCGCCGCCGCAAGGCCGGTGCGGAGGCGTAACACCGCCTCGCCGCGCGGTCCGCGCGGCACCACCCAGGACAAGGGAAAAGGACCTGAGCTCGGAGGGGGGCACAGGTCCTTTTTCCTTTACTCCTTCGGCGGGACCGCCTACTCCTTCGGCGGAACCGCCGGGATGCCCAGGAACGGCAGCCGCAGCGCGCCGAACGCGTCCGCCGGGACCGCCGGGGACTTCGGTTCGACCGGAGTGAGCCGCTGGTACTGCTCGCCCTGCTCCGGGCGCGGGTCGGCCTCGCCCTTGTTGGGCCAGTACGACATCGCCCGCTCGGCCTGTGCCGTGATGGTCAGCGAGGGGTTGACGCCCAGGTTCGCCGAGACCGCCGCCCCGTCCACGACCGAGATGCCCGGGTGGCCGTACAGGCGGTGGTACGGGTCGATCACACCGGTCTCGCGGGAGCCGCCGATCGGGCAGCCGCCCAGGAAGTGCGCGGTCAGCGGCATCCCCGTCAGCTCGCCCACGTTGGAACCGGCGAAGCCGTTGATCTCGGCGGCCAGCGCCGAGGCGCCCTCGGTGGCCGCCTTGATCTGCTTGGGATTGGGGGCACCGTGTCCCTGCCGGGCCGTGAGCAGCCCGCGGCCCACCCCGGACGGCTTGAGGTACGTCGTCAGGGAGTTGTCCAGCGACTGCATCACCAGCCCGATGATGGTCCGCTCCGACCAGCGCCGGTTGGACAGCGAACGCAGCGTCATCACCGGGTGCCGCGCCGCGTTGCCCAGCCAGCCCAGGACCCGCGCCGCGCCCGAGCCGCCGCCCGCGTACGGCACCTGGAGGATGGACAGCCCGCCCATCGAGTTGGAGCCCCGGCCGTAGCGGACCGGCTCGATGTGGGTGTTCTCGTCGGGGTGGATCGAGGACGTGATGGCCACACCGCGGGTGAAGTCGGCCTTCGGCGAGCCGGTCGCCTTGCGGTAGCGGCGGTTGTCGGTCTGCGCGCCGACCAGCGCCTCGGAGTTGGTCCGGGTCAGCTCGCCCAGCCTGTCCGACAGGTGCGGCAACTGGCCGCCGGCCCGCATCCGGTGCAGCAGCGTCTGGGTGCCGTAGGTGCCGGCCGCCAGGACGACCCGGCGGGCCCGGAAGGTACGGCCCCTGCCCTTGCGGCGGTTGTCCGTCGGCAGCGTGGCGACCGCGAACCCGCCGCGGGAGTCCTCCGTCACCGACACGGCCGTCGTCATCGGGTGCACCACGGCGCCCGCCTTCTCGGCGAGGTGGAGGTAGTTCTCGTTGAGGGTGTTCTTCGCGCCGTGCCGGCAGCCGGTCATGCACTCCCCGCATTCGGCACAGGCCCGCCGCGACGGTCCGGCCCCGCCGAAGTACGGGTCGGGCACCTCCTGACCGGGCTTCGCCCTCACCTCGCCGTCGGCGTCCTCGCCGTCGCCGAAGAAGACACCGACGGGAGCCATGTGGAAGGTGTCGCCCACGCCCATCCGCTGGGCCGCCGCCTTCAGATGCACGTCCGAGGGGGTCATCGTCGGATTGAGCCGCACGCCCAGCATGCGCCGCGCCTGGTCGTAGTACGGCTTCAGCTCCTCCTGCCAGTCGGTGATGTGCCCCCACTGCGGGTCGTCGAAGAACGGCTTCGGCGGTACGTAGAGGGTGTTGGCGTAGTTGAGGGAGCCGCCGCCGACGCCCGCGCCGGCCAGGACCATGACGTTGCCCAGCAGATGGATGCGCTGGATGCCGTACATGCCGAGCTTCGGCGCCCAGAGGTAGTTCTTGATGTCCCAGGAGTTCTTGGGGAGGGACTCACGGGTCCAGCGGCGGCCGGCTTCCAGGACGCCGACGGTGTAGCCCTTCTCCGTCAGGCGGAGGGCGGTCACGGAACCGCCGAAGCCGGAACCGACGACGAGGACGTCGTAGTCGTAAGCGTCTTCAGGCACGGAGGGCTCCCCTTTGAGTTCGCGTGCGGGTCGTCTTTGGCTGAGCGCGCGGTTCCCCGCGCCCCTTTGGGTCGGTCACCTGAACCGGAGTGCCTTCATCACCCTCAGACTGCGGCTCATGAAGGCGGCGTACTTCTCGTCGTCCATGCCCAGCGAGGGGGCCATCGGGAGCAGGCGCTGGTGGGCGACCGTCTGGGCCTCGGTGTACTTGAGGATGCCCTCGGAGCCGTGCCGGCGGCCGAGGCCGGAGTCCTTCATGCCGCCCATCGGCGACTGGACACTGCCGTACGCGGGCGCGTACCCCTCGTTGATGTTGACCGTGCCGGTGCGCATCCGGGAGGCGATCTCGCGTCCGCGCCGGGCGTCCTGGGTCCAGACGGAGCTGTTCAGGCCGTACGGGGTGGAGTTGGCGCGCTCGACCGCCTCGTCGTCGGAGGAGAAGCGGTAGACGGAGACGACCGGGCCGAAGGTCTCCTCCGAGCAGACGCTCATGGGAGGTGCGACGCCGTCGAGGATGGTCGGCTCGTAGAAGTAGGGGCCGATGTCCGGGCGGGCCGTGCCACCGGCGAGGACCTTGGCGCCCTTGGCGACGGCGTCGTCCACGTGCCGGACGACGGCGTCCAGCTGGCGCTGCCCGACGAGGGAGCCCATGTCGGCGCCGTAGGCGAGGGACGTGCCGAGGCGGATCGCCTTGGTGCGGGCGGCGAAGCGCTCCAGGAAGGCGTCGGCGACCGACTCGTGCACGTACAGCCGTTCGATGGAGATGCAGAGCTGGCCCGCGCTGGAGAAGCAGGCGCGGACGGCGCCCGCGGCGGCCTTGTCGAGGTCGGCGTCGTCCAGGACCAGCATGGCGTTCTTGCCGCCGAGTTCCAGGGAGACGCCGACCAGGCGGGCGGCGGCGCCCTGGGCGACCTCGCGGCCGGTGCGGGTGGAGCCGGTGAAGGAGACGTAGTCGGCGTGGCGGACCACCTCGGGGCCGACGACCGGGCCCTCACCGAGGACGACCTGGAAGACGTCGGCGGGCAGTCCGGCCTCGACGAGCAGGTCACGGGCCCACAGCGCGGTGAGGCAGGTCTCCGTGTCGGGCTTCATCACGACCGCGTTGCCCGCGACGAACGCCGGGAGCGCGTCACCGACGGAGAGTTCGAGGGGGTAGTTCCAGGGCGCGATCTGGCCCACGACACCGCGCGGGTGACGCAGTTCGGTGACCTTCGTCAGGACCGGCATGGCGCCCGCGTGCCGCTTGGGCCGCAGGTGGGCGGCGGCCCGGCGGCCGTAGTGGCGGGCCGCGACGGCGACGGCCTGTACTTCCTCGTGGGCGTGCAGCCGGGCCTTGCCGGTCTCCAGCTGGATCAGGTCCAGCACCTCGGCCTGGCGCTCCAGCATCAGGTCGTGGAAGCGGAGCAGAACCGCGGCGCGCTCCCGTACCGGCACGCGCGCCCAGACGGCCTGGGCGGCCCGGGCCGCGTCGAAGGCCTTGGCCACGTCCTCGGGGGTCGACTCGGGCAGGTCGGCCAGCTTCTCACCGGTGAACGGCGTGTGGTTGGCGGTCCGGCCGGAGCCGGCCACGCCCTTGGTGAGCTGGGCGACGAGCTCCGGCGTGACCACGTCCGCGGCGGTGCGGGCACCCGCCGGGGCGGGGGCGAGGGGGTTGGTGCCGGTGGTTTCCCGGGTCTGCGCGTCCGTCATGAGCCGCAGGGTATGCCGGAGCGCACCCTTTGTGTACCCGTCGGTAACGGATTCCCGCACGGTTCGCACATCGCCAGTGAACGCTGGCAACAAAGCACCTGATCAGGGCGTTGGTGATCGGGCCGGCCCCGATTGACTACGTTTCGGTCTCAGAGCCGGCCCGGCGCGGTCCGCTTCAGAGCTTGTGGATGTCCCAGGACTCGATGACCGTACGGGCGATCTCCCGGCCCTCCTCCGCGAAGTGCCCCTTGCCCGGGTAGACGATCCACAGCCGGTACATGTCGCCGTCCTTGTTCCGGTAGTACATGACCTGCGCCTCGCGCACCAGCGCCGGAGTGGTCGTCGTCGTGTAGACGATGGTGTTCGTGGCCGCGTCCTTCTCCTTGTACGTGGTCTCGCGCGGCTGCCCCTCGGGGGCGGGTTCGGAGGCGATGCCCCAGCCGTACTCGCCGTCCTTGAGCTCGTTCCAGTGCGCGAAGGCCCGCTCCGACGCCGAGGCCTCGAGGTCGCCGTCCTCGTCGTCGGCCTTGAGGTCGCGGTCGGTCTCGATCCGCACCATTCCGCTCGGGTCGGTGAAGGAGACGACGGTCCCGTCCGAGTCGTCGGCGGGCTCGTCCTTCACGAAGCCCTCCGGCACGGCGAGGGCGACTCCCGGCCTGTCCCCGAGGTCGTGCGTCTTCCAGCCGTCCGGGAGGGGGCCCGCGAAGGGGTTCGCGATCACCAGGTACGCCGCCACCGCACCGGCCACCACGACCGCGCCCAGCGCGGTCAGCGTTTTGCGGCCGATCCGGATGCCCTTGCCGCCGCCCGGCGCGGGGAGCGCGGCGACCTGCGTGGGCTGCGGGGCGGGCGGGTTCGCGGACGCTTCGAGTACGGCGCGGACCTGGGCGGCGTTCGGACGGCGCGCCGGGTCCTTCTGCAGCAGGGCGGTGATGATCTCCGCCAGCGGTCCCTGCGCGGAGGCGGGCGGCGCCGGGGTGGCGTTCAGCACGGACTGGAGGGTGGCGGGGGTGTTGCTGCGGCGGAACGGCGAGACGCCCTCCGTCGCCGCGTACAGCACCACACCGAGCGACCACAGGTCGGAGGCGGGGCCGGGGCGCTGGCCCAGCACCCGTTCCGGAGCGATGTACTCGGGCGAACCGACGAAGCCGCCGGTGTCGGTCAGATTGGTCTCGCCCTCGATCTGGGCGATGCCGAAGTCGGTGAGCACGACCCGGTCGTGCCGGCCGAGGAGCACGTTGTCCGGCTTCACGTCCCGGTGCAGGATGCCCGCCGCGTGGGCGGCCTCCAGCGCGCCGAGCACCTCCAGTCCCACCCTGGCCGCCTCGCGCGCGGAGAGGGTGCCCTCGTCCTGCAGCACGGCGCCCAGCGAACGGCCCTGGACCAGCTCCATCACGATCCACGGCCGGCCGTCGACCACCGCGACGTCATGGACGTTGACCACCGCGGGGTGGTCGAGCCGGGCGGCGGCGCGGGCCTCGCGGCGCATCCGCTCGAAGGCGTTGGAACGTTCGCGTTCGGGAAGGTGGTCCGGGACGCGCGGCTCCTTGACGGCGACCTCGCGGTCCACCGTCTCGTCCTTGGCCCGCCACACCGTGCCCATGCCGCCGTGCCCGAGCTTGGCGAGCAGCCGGTACCGTCCGGCGATCAGCCGGCCGGCGCCGGGGTCGGGCGCGGGCGCCGGGTGGGGCGCCGGATCGTGCGGGGGCTGCGGCTGCGGCGCCCGTGGCGGGACCACCTGGGTCGGGGCCGCGTAGGGGTTGCCGGAGTGCGGCCTCGCCGTGGGCGGGTTCGGCGGTTGCAGTCCAAAACTGGTGGGCTCGTCGGCCCCGCTGCGGGCTCCCCCGTTGCTGCTCATGGTTCATCCATATCGTGCGAGGCCCCCGCGTATCCACCGCGAACGGCCACCGGTCACAGACCCGTGACCGTCACTGGAACTTATCTCCCTTTTATTGCCCTTTGGCGCCCGCACCTGGTGAGGAACCCGACACCGAGGGCGCGGCCGTCGTCGGGGTGGCCTCCGCGGACCCGGACTCCGACGGCAGGGTCCGCTGCGGACTGGTGGTCGTGGGGACCGTCGCGGGCGGCCGGGGACCGGGGGCCGTCTCCCCCGGCGGTGTCTCCGGCGCCGTGCTCGACGGCGTACCGCCCCCGTCGCCGTCCCGGTCCTGCAGGAGCAGCGCCGCCGCGGACACCCCCGCCCCCACCAGGGCGGCGGCCGCCAGCGCGGCCACCAGCACGCCGCTGGTGGGCTGCCGCCGGGCGGGACGTTCCCCGGGAAGTCCCGTCGCGGCCGTCTCCGTACGCCACGCCGTGAACCGGCGGCGGGACGGAATCCGGTCCGCCGGCAGCAGGTCCAGGGGCACCGACTCCGGCGTACGGCCCGTCGCGAGGAACGCCCGCAGCATCCGTTCGGCCCCGTCCGCGTCCAGCCGGCGGTCCGGGTCCCGTTCCAGCAGGCCGAGCACGACGGGGAGGATCGGCGCGGCCTCGGCGGGCGGCCGGATCTCGTCCACCACGACCGCGTGCAGCACCCCGCTCAGCGAGTCGCGGCGGAACGGCGACTCGCCGCTGAGCGCCGTGCACAGCAGCGCGCCGAGCGACCACAGGTCGGACTCGGCTCCCGTCCGCGCCCCCGACATCCGCTCCGGGGCCGTGTATTCGGGGGAGCCGACGAAGGAGCCGGTCTCGGTGAGCGTGGTGGAGCCCGACACCTGGGCGATGCCGAAGTCGGTGAGCAGGACCCGGTCGGTGTCGTCCTCCAGCAGGACGTTGGCGGGCTTGAGATCGCGGTGCAGCACCCCGGAGGCGTGGGCGGCGCGCAGCGCGCCGAGCAGGTCGACACCGATCCGCGCGGCCTGGGCGGCGTCGACCGGACCCTGTTCGGCGATACGGTCGGCGAGGGACGGCCCCTCGATCAGCTCCAGGACGATGTACGGACGTTCGTCGTCCTCGACGACATCGTGGACGACGATGATGTTCGGGTGGCTCAGCTGGGCGAGGGCCCGCGCCTCGCGCAGGGTGCGGTCCCGCTGCCGCCGGGCCTCGGCCGCGGAGAGCGTGTCGTCGAAGGGGAGTTCCTTCACGGCGACGCTCCGCCCGAGCAGTTGGTCGGTGGCCCGCCAGACCACGCCCATGCCGCCGCGCCCGATCAACGCCTCCAGGCGGTAACGGCCCGCGATGACACGGGCATTGTGTCTCGCGTTCCCGTTCTCCGGCTCCCCCTCGGTCACCATGCGCCCATCATGCCCCACCGGATGTGTCCGCTCCGGTACGGCGATTCGGCCAAGCGGCACGCGTACGCCCGTGCGCTGGGCGTCAGGGCTCCCGCCAGCCCCGCAGGATCGTCCGGAACTGCTCGCGGGTCGTGTCCCAGTCGGCCGCCGGGGCGGCCATGTAGAGGGCGTACTCGACACCGTCGCGCGAGATGTACATCTGGTCGACCGCCCGGTACGGGCCCGGGAACTCGGTGTCCTTGGCCAGCGCCGTCCAGCTGTACTCCAGCCGTGCGCTGTCGCGGTCACGGTAGGTGAGGCGCTGCAGGCCCAGCCGCCGGTAGTCGACCAGGCGCCGGCCCACCTGCTGGTCCAGGTCGCTCAGGTGCTCGTAGGGGTCGTCGAAGTCGGGGGAGTCGTCGGCGGCGATCCGCAGGAAGTGCTTGCCGCCGTCGGGCGTGTAGTCGACCTGCCGGGTCTCCTCGTCGAAGACCACCCGCTCCCAGTCCTCGCCGGGCAGCACGACGGTGAACCCGAACGGGTCGGTACGGCGCACCCAGCCCTCGGGGAGTCCGTCCGTCGATTCCGTCCCGCCCGTCCTGGTGGCACCGGGAGTCGGGGCGGGGCCCGAGCTCTCGGCGGGGCCCGCCCCGGTGGTGGTGCCCCGGTCCCACTGCTGGAGCAGCACGGCGGTTCCCGCGCCGACGACGACGGCCAGGGCGGCGACCAGGGCGATCATCCGCCCGCGCACCGGCCGGCGCCGGGGGGCGGGCGGCCCGTACGGCTGCTGGGGGGCCGTGGACCCGCTGCCCTGCGGAGGGTGCGGCGGCTGCACGGCCGCGGGCCCGCTGCCCTGCGGGTACGGGGGCGGCTGCACGGCGGTGGGCGGTGTGTGCGGACCGCGCTGGTGCGGCAGCGGCACGGGGGCGTCGACGGCCCGGGTCGGCACGTACTCCTGCGCCGCGCGCGGCCGGCGTCCCTCCGCGGCCTCGGCGAGCATCTGCTCCGCCTGGGAGGCGTCGGGGCGGGTGGCCGGATCCTTGCGCAGCAGCGCGCCGATCACGGGGGCGAGCGGGCCGGCGTGCCGCGGCTCCTCGGCCTCCTCCTCGACGACGGCCTGCATGGTGGTCAGGGGTGAGGTGCGGCGGTACGGCGATATGCCCTCCACCGCCGTGTAGAGCGTCGCGCCGAGCGCCCACAGGTCGGAGGCGGGGCCGGGGTCGTGGCCGCGGACCCGCTCGGGTGCCAGGTAGTCGACCGAGCCGACGACCTCCCCGGTGCGGGTGATGGCCGTGTCGCCGTCTATCTGGGCGATGCCGAAGTCGGTGAGCAGCACCCGGCCGTCCCGGCCCAGCAGGACGTTGCCGGGCTTGACGTCACGGTGCAGTACGCCGGCGGTGTGGGCGGCGCGCAGCGCGCGCAGCACCCACAGGCCGATCCGGGCGGCCTCGCGGGGGTCGACGCGTTCCTGTTCCTTCACCGCGTCGGCGAGGGAGTGGCCCTCGACCAGTTCCATCACGATCCACGGCCGGCCGTCGTGCTCCAGCACGTCGTGCACCGTGACGACGGCGGAGTGGTTGATCCGGGCGGCGGCCCGGGCCTCCGCGCGGGTGCGCGCCAGCAGCGTGGCCTGTTCGCTGTCGGAGACGTAGAGCGCCGCGGTCAGTTCCTTGATGGCGACGGAACGGTGCAGCACCTCGTCGTGGGCGCGCCACACCCGGCCCATGCCACCGCTCCCGATGGCGTCACCGAGCCGGTAGCGGCCCGCGACGAGCGAGCCCTGCATCTGATTCACGTTGCCCCGCAATGGTCTTGACAGGCTCAGGTTAAGTACCCCGGACCATCCTGGGAACCGGCGACATGCCATGGAGACCGCACTGTGATGGTTGTCGCTGTACGGCCCCGAAGGCAACCCGGACGCCCGCGGTTGCGTGGCGCCCGGGGTTCAGCCGGTGAACCGGTAGGTCGCCGAGGCCTGCTCGTACAGCCGTGTCACCTCGTCCCGTTGGCCCTCCGGTCCGCGTACCTGCACCACGTGGTAGCGGCCGTCGATCAGTGCCGCGAGGTTGCGGACGTACAGATCGCCTCCGTCGCCGGTCCAGGTGAACTGGCCCTCGGCCATGGTGCGTCCGCCCACCTCGATGGTCTTCAGACCGGTGGACGTGGCCCAGCTGGAGTCGCGGTAGGGCTGGAGTTCCCGCTCGTCGTCCCGCTGGTAGGCCATGGGGTCGCTGCCGAACCGCTCGGCGCTGTCCCGGCCGGGGACGACGATGAGCTCGAAGTCGCCCCGGGAGTACACGACCTGGCCGCTGCCGTTCTTCGCGGTGCGCTGCCAGTTCTCGGCGACGGCGACCTGGAATCCCTCGGGGTCCTTGCGCAGGGTGAAGCCGTCGGGCACCTCGGGTCCGGTGGTCTGCGTCTCGTCGGAGCCGGCCGACTCCTGCGGGCCGTTCCCGGGAGTGCCCCCGGGCTCCGGGGAGTTCTGCCCGGCGTCCGGCGGGTTCGACGCCTCACCGACCTCGCCGGCGGACCCGGTACGGTCGGCCGGCGCCCCCGCGCCGTCCTCGCCGGCCTTCGGCATGAACAGCACGGCGTACGCGATCGCCGCCGCCAGGGCGAGCAGCACCAGCAGCAGCAGGGTGCGGCCGAGCCGGCGCGGGGAACCGGCCTGCTTCCTGGTCCGCTTGTGCCGTCCGTGGTGCGCGGGAAGCCCGGCCCGCCGCCGGCGCACCAGCTCGCCCCGGCGCCGTATGACGGGCAGCCGGCTGGTGTCGGCGGGCGGTGCCGCTATCACGTGCACACCGGCCTCGGGCTCGGGCGCCGACCGCACCAGCGAGCGCAGCCAGCCGCGCAGCTCCTCGAAGTCGGGCCGCTCGGTGGGGTCCTGACGCAGCAGCGACTCCACGACGGGCCTCAGCGGCCCGCACTCCTCGGCGAAGGCGGGCGGTTCGGCGCACACCATCTGCACCAGTTCGGCCGTCGACTCCTCCGGGTAGGCCGCGTGTCCCTGCACGGCCCGGAACAGCAGGGAGCCCAGAGCCCACAGGTCGGTCGCGGGCCCGATGGGCGCGGCCAACTGCCAGTTCTCGTGCACGGGGCCGGCCTGCTCCGGCGCCCAGCGCTCGGTCACGGGTCCGATGACGGCCATACGCGCCTGCCGCGCCCGCTCCGCGGCCAGCGCGGTGGTCGGGCCCCGGCGGGCGGGAGTGTGCGCCACGAGGTCGTCCCAGCGGGCGGGCGGAGCGGTCGCGCCGGGGCCCGCTGCCGCTTCGAGAGCACCGGGGCCCGCGGGGCCGGCCGGGAGTTCCGCGAGGCCGCCGGGGCTTCCGGGGCCGGTGCGGGACGTGGTCGCGGGCCGGCCGGTGGCCTGGACGCCGTAGGGGTCGGCTATTTGTCCCGGCGGGACCGCGCGGGCCGGCGGGACGCCGTCCTCGGGGGCGGGGCGGGCGCCGGGCAGCGCCGTACGGCCGCTCTGCTGCGCCTCCTGCACACGGGCGGCGGCGCGGGCACCCGCCCGGTACGCGGCGATCGCGCCCGCACGGGCGGCCCGTACGTCTCCCGCGCTGTCGAGTGCCTTGGGCGCGGCGGCGGGGGTGAGTCCGCCCGGCGCGGCCGTCCCGCCGCCGGGCAGGTGGCCGGCCCGCGCCTCGATGGCGGCCCGGCGGGCGGCGTCGGGGTCGGGACCGGGACCGGGGTCGCGGGCGAAGCCGGGGGGCCAGGACGGGCCGCTCCCGGCATCCGCCGCCGGTCCGGGGGCCGCCGGTGCGCTCCCGTCCCGCGCCGGTTCCGGCTCGGGGGCCGGCACCGGGTCGTAGCCGCACAGTGCCTCCTCGGCCGCGCCGACCGCGAGGCCGGTCAGCATGACCCGGCCGTCGTCGCAGACGAGTACCGTGCGCGCGGTGATGTTGCGGTGCACCCAGCCGTGGGAGTGCAGTACCCGCAGGGCCGTCAGGACCTCGGAGGCGACCTCCGCCGCCCGGTAGGGGGACAGCGGCTTCTCGGCGAGCAGGGCGGCCAGGGGGCGGGCGGCGACGAGTTCGCTGACGATCCACAGCGAACCGCCCTCCGCGAACACGTCGAAGACCTGGTCCAGGCGCGGATGGTCGGGGATGGCCGCCGCCGCCTGCGCGGCCTCGACCGCGCGCCGCACCACCGGGTCGGCGGGCCGCCGGGTGCCGGAGCGCGCGGCGCCGGGACCGGAGCCGGCCCGCCGTGCGGTCCCGTCACGGGCGGTGAAACCGTCGGGGAGCCCCTCGGCGTCGAGGACCTCGGCCTCGACGACCTCCGGCAGCGGAACCTGCCTGACCAGCACCTCCTGCCCGCTGTAGGTGTCGAAGGCACGGGTCTCGGTCAGTTCGTACTCGTCGGAGGGGGGCAGCGGCAGGCGGTAGCGGTCGGCGAGAACCCGTCCCGCATAGTCGTCCACGTTGCCTCCCCCGGTTCTACGGTCGGTCATTTCCGCTCGGCCGGCGGCCCGTTCCGGCTGCGTACGGTCCGCAACTACTCACGATACGTGCCGGAGGCAACCCGCCGAGAGGGGATGCCGACATCCGGCTCCCCTTTCCGGGAACCGCGCGGGGTCAGGCCTTCGGACGGAACGTCTCGGTCAGCGTCCGCCAGGTGTCCTTGCGCCGGTCGCTGTCCCACTGGTCGGCCCGTGCGGTGTACATCAGCCCGTACCCGAGCCGGTCGCCGACGACGGTCCCCCGGTCGATGGACCGGTACTTGGTTCCGTTCCCCACGTAGGTGAACTCCCAGTCGGCCGTCTTCCAGCCCCGGTACTCCACCGCCTCGATGCTGATCCGCCGGTACTGGGAACGCAGCATGCCGCGCTCCTGGTTGGTCCAGTCGGCGACCGGGTCGTCCTTCGGTGTGGTCGTCCAGCCGATGAGCAGCTTCTGCCCGTCGGGCCCGGTGAACCGGTCCCCGGCCGCCCCCGTCGACTGGAACTTCCACCCCTCGGGGAGCCCGATCGAGTACCCCTGGCTCCCCTTGTACGTCTCCGCCTCCGACGTACCGCCGCCGTCCCCGGCCGAGTCGCCGGGGTCGCCGGCGGGGGCGCCCGGGGCGTTCGTCGCCGTGCCCGCCGCCGGTTCGGCGGCTGCCGGATCGGTCGGCTTGCCGTCGGTGCCGTCGCCCTTGTCGCCCTTGGTCTCGGCGCTCGGATCCCGGTCGGCGGCCGCGGTCCGGTCGCCGCCGCTGTCCTTGGCCCCCTGGCTGCCCTCGTCGTCACCGCCGCTGAACACGAAGGCCAGCACGGCGGCGAGCACGGCGAGGACCGCGACCGCCGCGATGAGGACCAGCGTCCGCCGCGGCACCACATCGGTGAGCGACGCCCTCGGCACGGGCCGCTCCGGCAGATCCGGTGGTGTCATCACCGGCCATCCGGAACTGCGCCCGCCGGCGGCCGGCTTCTGCTGCCCGGTGCCCCGCGCACCCGACGCGGCCGCCGGTGCCGGTTCCGTGGCGGACGCGGAGGAGGTCGCCGCCGGACCGGTCCCCGGTCCGGTCCCGGGGGTGGCGGTGGTCGTCCGGGGTGCCGAAGCGGCGGTGCCGCTGCCGGACTTGGCACGGGCCGCCGCGGCGGCGCCCACCGAGCCCGCCGCCACCGCGGCCTTCCGCACGGAGCGCAGCGCGCCCCGCAGCTTCTCCCCCGCCTCCTCGCCCCGCCTGCTCCCGGAGTCGCGCTCGCCGGGCTGCTCGGGCAGCGGTACGACCTTGGTGGCGTCCGCCGGTTCCTGATCGGCCCTGGGCTCGGGCGCGTCGAGGACCGCGTTCAGCAGGGTGCGGGCACCGCGGTCGTCGAGCCGCTGGGCGGGGTCCTTGGTGAGCAGGCCGTGGATGACGTCCCGCAGCGGTCCGGCGTTCTTCGGCTCCTCGAGCGGTTCGGTCATCACCGCCGTGAGCGTCGCGATCGCGGAGCCCTTGTCGTACGGCGGCGTGCCCTCCACGGCCGCGTAGAGCAGTCCGCCGAGCGACCAGAGGTCCGCCGCCGGCCCGGGCTTGTGCCCGCGCGCCCGCTCCGGGGAGATGTAGGAGGGGGCGCCGACCAGCATGCCCGTGGAGGTGATGGAGGGGTCGCCCTCGACCTGGGCGATGCCGAAGTCGGTGAGCACGACCCGGCCGTCCTCGGCGATCAGCACGTTCGACGGCTTCACGTCACGGTGCAGGATGCCCTCGCGGTGCGCGGAGCGCAGCACGTCCAGGATGGCGAGGCCGACCTCCGCCGCACGCCGCGGCTCCAGCAGACCGTCCTCCCGGATGGCCTCGGCGAGCGACTTGCCCTCGACGAGTTCCATCACGATCCAGGGCCGGTCGTCCTCCTGCACCACGTCGAAGACGGTGACGGCGCTGTTGTTGCGGATCCGCGCGATCGCCTTGGCCTCGCGCAGCGTCCGCGTGATCAGCCGCCGCTTCTCCTCCTCGTCGATGCTGGACGGGAAGCGGAGTTCCTTGACGGCGACGGTCCTCCCCAGGGTCTCGTCCTGGGCACGCCACACCGTCCCCATGCCGCCGCGGCCGAGCACATCTCCCAGCCGGTACCGCCCGGCGAGGAGACGTGCGCTCTTGTCCTGACGGGATGTCCCCGCCCGCTCCGCCTCCGACATGCGTCCCCTCATGCAACCCGCCCTGACAGAGCCTTCATTGTCCCTCACCCGACAAGTGGCCGACGCCCAGGGTGCCTCTGTCCGCGCGCCGGACGCGGCACGTACGGAGCCCGGCCGAAGGGCGCGTTCCCCGGGCCTGCATGATGGCCTCCGACGAGGAAGGACCCGGGATGACGCCGCTTCGGACCCTACTGGCCGTTCCTGTGTCCCTGGCCCTGCTCGCCCCGGCGCCGGCCGCCTCCCCCGCGCCCACGGTCCCGTCCGCGGACACGGTCCTTCCGCTGCTGGTCACGCGGGGTGGCGCCCCGGCCGCGGCCCTGCTGGCCTCGGCTGCGACGGGCCGGCGCTACGCCCACGCGGGCTCCGGCATCGACCGTGCCGACCACTTCCGCGCCGGCAGTGTCACCAAGACGTTCATCGCCACGGTCGTGCTTCAACTGGCCGAGGAGGGGCGTCTGTCGCTGTCCGACTTCGTGGAGCTGCATCTGCCGGGTCTGGTGCGGGGAGCCGGCAACGACGGCCGCGCGCTGACCGTCCGCTCCCTGCTCACCCACACCAGCGGCCTCAGCGACTTCGCCGCGGACACCCGGGGCGCCGTCCCGGTCACGCCTCTTCAGGCCGTACGCATCGCACTCACCCACCCCCCGGCCGACCGCGGCCGTTTCGCCTACTCGAACACCAACTACGTGCTGCTCGGTCTGATCGTCGAACAGGTCACCGGTCGCTCCTACGCCGACGAGACCGAACGCCGCGTCATCACTCCACTGGGTCTGAAGGGCACCTCCTTTCCGGGCTCCCGCACCTCCCTGCCCCGGCCGCACGGCCGCTCCTACGCCGCCGACGGCACCGACGTCACCCGGCTCGACCCGCGGGTGGCCGGCGCCGCGGGCGAGGTGGTGACCACGCTCGCCGATCTGGACCGCTTCTACTCGGCCCTGCTCGGCGGTGAGCTGCTGCCCCCGCGCCGGCTGCGCGAGATGCTGGACACCCGCACCGCACACGGCTCGTACGGCATGGGCCTGTTTCCGGTGACGCTTCCGTGCGGCACCACGGTGTGGGGGCACAACGGGCGTATCTCCGGCAGCTACGTGCGCACCGCAGCCACGGTCGACGGCCGGCGTGTCCTCACCTTCCGGGTGAACACGGACGCGATCGCAGATCCCGGTCTCGAACCCGCGGTGCTCGCCGCCGAGTTCTGCCCTCGCACCTAGTAGAACGGCCGGGTTCCGAACGAAGATCCCGGTTTCCGCCACCCGTTCGAGTGATTCGGGGCGGTGCCGGCGCCCGACGGCCGGGGGTGGCGGAACCACCGCGGCCGCCGCGCCGGGGACGGCTACCGCTGCACGATGTCCGGCGCTCCCAGCCGGGCCGCGTCCGCCGTCAGGTCGTCGGGCTGCCGCTGCGACTCGCGCTCGGCCTCCACCCGCTTCTCGTAGTGCTGCACCTCGCGCTCGATCTGTCCCTCGTCCCAGCCCAGCACCGGCGCCATCAGCTCGGCGGCCTCCCGGGCGCAGCGCGTGCCCCGGTCGAACGTCTCGATCGAGATGCGGGTGCGCCGGGTCAGCACGTCGTCCAGGTGCCGGGCCCCTTCGTGGGAGGCGGCGTAGGTGATCTCGGCGCGCAGATAGTCGTCGGCCGCCTGGAGGGGCTCGCCCAGCGAGGGGTCGGAGGCGATGAGGTCCAGGACCTCCTCCGCCATCGTGCCGTAGCGCTGCAGCAGATGCTCCACGCGGACCTGGTGCAGCCCGGTCCGCGCGGCCGTCCGCGCCCGCGCGTTCCACAGCGCGTGGTAGCCCTCGGCGCCCATCAGCGGTGTCTCCTCGGTGACGCAGTCGGCGACGCGCACGTCGAGTCCGTGCACCGCCGCGTCGACCGCGTCCTTGGCCATCACGCGGTACGTCGTGTACTTGCCGCCCGCCACCACGACCAGCCCCGGCACCGGGTGGGCCACGGTGTGCTCGCGGGACAGTTTGCTCGTGGCGTCCGACTCGCCGGCGAGCAGCGGGCGCAGCCCGGCGAACACACCTTCGACGTCGTCCCGCGTCAGCGGTACCGCGAGCACCGAGTTCACATGCTCGAGGAGGTAGTCGATGTCCGCGCTGGACGCGGCCGGGTGGGCCTTGTCGAGGTCCCAGTCGGTGTCCGTGGTGCCGACGATCCAGTGCCGGCCCCAGGGGATGACGAACAGGACGGACTTCTCGGTGCGCAGGATGAGTCCGGTCGTGGAGTGGATGCGGTCCTTGGGGACGACCAGGTGGATGCCCTTGGAGGCCCGGACGTGGAACTGTCCGCGCTCGCCGACCATCGCCTGGGTGTCGTCGGTCCACACACCGGTGGCGTTGACGACCTGTTTGGCGCGCACCTCGTACTCGCCGCCCCCCTCGACGTCCTGTACCCGCGCGCCGACGACACGCTCGCCCTCGCGCAGGAATCCCGTCACCCGGGCACGGTTGGCGGTCTTCGCGCCGTAGGCCGCGGCCGTGCGCACGAGGGTGGCCACGAACCGGGCGTCGTCCATCTGCGCGTCGTAGTACTGCAGGGCGCCGACCAGGGCGTCCTTCTTCAGGCACGGTGCCACGCGCAGGGCGTGACGTCGGCTCAGGTGCCGGTGCACGGGCAGGCCCCGGCCGTGCCCTCGGGCCATCGCCATGGTGTCGTAGAGCGCGACGCCCGCTCCGGCGTACAGCCGCTCCCAGCCCTTGTGCTGCAACGGGTACAGGAACGGCACCGGCCGCACGAGATGCGGGGCCAGCCTCTCCAGCAGCAGGCCGCGCTCCTTCAACGCCTCCCGTACGAGCGCGAAGTCGAGCATCTCCAGATAGCGCAGGCCACCGTGGATCAGCTTGCTGGACCGGCTGGAGGTGCCCGACGCCCAGTCGCGCGCCTCGACCAGGCCCGTGGACAGGCCGCGTGTCACGGCGTCGAGCGCCGTGCCCGCACCGACCACTCCGGCGCCCACCACCAGCACGTCCAGTTCGTGCTCGGCCATGGACGCGAGTGATTCGGCGCGCTGCGCCGGCCCCAGTGTCGCTGTCCTCACCGCTGCCTCCCGCTCATCGGTCGCGTCGGCCGCACCCGTCGGGCGAAGCCCGGTCCCCCACCCTCATGCCCAAATTCTGACCGGCTTGCCCGACTTCAGCCACCACGCGCCCCAGCCTGTGGACAACGCCTGCGGGACGACTCACCGGAAACCAGCCGATCAATCCCGCATATCGGTCATATTTACTCCTAGTCTGACATTGCGCTCGCCTGTCCAGTCCACAGCGCTTGCGCACCTGTCGCACTCCGGTTACTGGGAAGGACGGCCCACGCCATGCCCGCAGATCTCGCCGTCATCGGACTCGGCCCGTACGGACTGCCCCTGGCCCAGGCCGCCGTCGGCGCCGGCATCCCCACCATCGGCTACCGGACCGGCCCCGAGCCCGGCTCCCTCAGCGCCGCCGAACAGCGCCGCATGCTCGCGCAGGGCTTCCGGGTCACCACCAACCCCGCCGAGCTGGGCCGGGTGCGCACCGCCGTCATCTGCGCCCCCACCCCGCCCGGCGCGGACGGCGTGCTGGACCTCGGCCAGGTCGAGACGGCCGCCCGCACCTTCGCCGCGCGGCTGCGCCCGCACACCACGGTGATCCTGGAGTCCCCCGTGCCGCCCGGGACGACGGAGGGCCCCCTCCTGCGCCTGCTCGAGTCGGGTTCGGGTCTCCGCGCGGGACGCGATTTCCACCTCGCCCACTCCCCCAGCCGCGTCGACCCCGGCAACCGCGGCTTCACCCCCGCCAACACCCCGAAGGTCATCGGGGGCCTCACCCCCGCGTGCACCGAGTCGGCCGCCGCCTTCTACAGCAGGATCACCGACAAGGTGGTCCGCGCGCGCGGCACGCGCGAGGCCGAGACCGTGCAGCTCCTGGAGACCAACTTCCGGCACGTCAACATCGCCCTCGTCAACGAGATGGCCGCCCTCTGCCACGACCTCGGCATCGACCTGTGGGACGTGCTGCGCTGCGCCGAGACCAAACCCTTCGGCTTCCACCCCTTCCGCCCCGGCCCCGGCGTCGGCGGCCACGCCGCCCCCCAGGACCTGACCGCACACGCGGGCCGCACCCTGCGCATGGCGGAACTGGCCCAGGAGGTCAACGGCCGCATGCCGCGCTACGTCGTCCAGCGTGCCGCCGCCCTCCTCAACGAGCACGGCAAGTCCGCGCGCGGCGCACGTGTGCTGCTCCTCGGGGTCACCTACAAGGCCGACCTCGCCGACCAGCAGGGCAGCCCGGCGCGGGAGATCGCGGTCCGGCTGATGGAGCTGGGCGCCGCCATCAGCTACCACGACCCCCACGTGCCGTCCTGGAACGTCCTCGACCGCCCCGTCCCCCGCGCGGACTCCCTCTACGAGGCAGCCGCCGACGCCGACCTGACGATCCTGCTCCAGCAGCACCGCACGTACGACCTGCAGGGGCTGTCGGTCAAGGCCCAGCTGCTGCTGGACACGCGGGGGGCGACTCCTACCGGGGCGGCGCACCGGTTGTGAGGGGGGCGTGCGGCGGGGTGACGTGCCTCGGGGATTAGTGGTGGGAGGGGGGCCGCGCCGGTACGGTGGGGGAGGTGGAGCCCACCGCAGGGGCTAGCTGCGGCAGGCTCCAAGATGGTTCACGGGTGTCCGCCCCTAGTCCTTTGGGGGGCGGCCGCTCACCATCCGAAGATCCGCAAGATCCACCTCCTCCGGCACTTCACCGTCCACAGACGGATCCGACCCAGCGAGTGGGCCTGCGGTGACGTCCCATGGGCGCCCCCTTCCACGACACCGCCCAGTAGCCCGGTGGACGGTCCGTCGGAATCGGGCCGGGCCCCGAAGGGAGGGGTCCGGACGGATCCTTGGAAGGGGGCTCCCAGAAGGACTGGGCGCCGTCGAGGGCACTAGGGCCTCACCCGGGCGGACCAGCGCGAATCGACCGCGGAAGCAACCGCGCGCCCCCCGACCGCCACGAGCGCCCCCGCGCGCCCCCGGACATGCGGAAGGGGCCGGTCACCTCACCAGGTGACCGGCCCCTCAGCGCCGTATTCAGAGCCCGCGCAGGCCCTACCGCCGGTGCTGGGAGTCCGCCACCGTCACCTCGACGCGCTGGAACTCCTTCAGCTCGCTGTAGCCGGTCGTGGCCATCGCGCGGCGCAGGGCGCCGAAGAGGTTCATCGAGCCGTCGGGGGTGTGGGACGGGCCGGTGAGGATCTCCTCCAGCGTGCCCACCGTGCCAAGGTCGACCTTCTGGCCGCGCGGCAGCTCCTCGTTGACGGCCTCCATGCCCCAGTGGTTGCCCCGGCCCGGACCGTCGGTCGCGCGGGCGAGCGGGGAGCCCATCATCACGGAGTCCGCGCCGCAGGCGATCGCCTTGGCCAGGTCTCCGGACCAGCCGACACCCCCGTCCGCGATGACGTGCACGTACCGGCCGCCGGACTCGTCCATGTAGTCGCGGCGGGCGGCGGCCACGTCGGCGACGGCGGTGGCCATCGGGACCTGGATGCCCAGCACGTTCCGGGTGGTGTGCGCGGCGCCGCCGCCGAAGCCGACGAGGACGCCCGCCGCGCCGGTGCGCATGAGGTGCAGGGCGGCCGTGTAGGTGGCGCAGCCGCCGACGATCACCGGGACGTCGAGCTCGTAGATGAACTGCTTCAGGTTCAGCGGCTCGTGCGAGGACGAGACGTGCTCCGCCGACACCGTCGTACCGCGGATGACGAAGATGTCCACGCCGGCGTCGACGACGGCCTTGGAGAACTGGGCGGTGCGCTGCGGGGAGAGCGCGGCGGCGGTGACCACGCCCGAGTCGCGCACCTCCTTGATGCGCTGCCCGATCAGCTCCTCCTTGATGGGAGCGGCGTAGATCTCCTGGAGCCGGCGGGTGGCCGCCTCGGCGGGCAGGCCGACGATCTCGTCCAGCAGCGGCTGCGGGTCCTCGTGGCGCGTCCACAGGCCCTCGAGGTTCAGCACGCCGAGGCCGCCCAGCTCACCGATGCGGATCGCGGTGGCCGGGGAGACGACCGAGTCCATGGGAGCGGCCAGGAACGGCAGCTCGAACCGGTAGGCGTCGATCTGCCAGGCGATCGAGACCTCCTTCGGGTCCCGCGTACGGCGGCTGGGGACGACGGCGATGTCGTCGAAGGCGTACGCCCGGCGGCCGCGCTTGCCTCGCCCGATCTCGATCTCAGTCACGTCTGTGGCCTTTCCCTGATGCGTTGCAGCGCCTTCCAGTATCCCCGACGGCCGCGGCGCCGACGGCCCCGGACGCACGGCGAGGGCGGCCCCGGATGGTCCGGGGCCGCCCTCGCCGAATCCCGCCGCCTACTTGCGGCTGTAGTTCGGTGCCTCGACCGTCATCTGGATGTCGTGCGGGTGGCTCTCCTTGAGGCCCGCGGACGTGATCCGTACGAAGCGTCCGTTGTCCTGGAGCTCGGGCACGGTGCGGCCGCCGACGTAGAACATCGACTGGCGCAGGCCGCCGACCAGCTGGTGGACGACCGAGGAGAGCGGGCCGCGGTAGGGCACCTGGCCCTCGATGCCCTCGGGCACGAGCTGCTCGTCGGAGGCGACGCCCTCCTGGAAGTAGCGGTCCTTGGAGAACGACCTGCGGTCGCCGCGCGTCTGCATCGCGCCGAGCGAGCCCATGCCCCGGTACGACTTGAACTGCTTGCCGTTGATGAACAGCAGCTCGCCCGGGGACTCCTCGCAGCCCGCGAGCAGCGAGCCCAGCATCACCGTGTCGGCGCCCGCGACGAGGGCCTTGGCGATGTCGCCGGAGTACTGCAGGCCGCCGTCGCCGATGACGGGGACACCGGCCTCCTTGGCGGCCAGCGCGGCCTCGTAGATGGCCGTGACCTGCGGGACGCCGACGCCGGCGACCACACGTGTGGTGCAGATGGAGCCGGGGCCGACCCCGACCTTGATGCCGTCGCAGCCCGCGTCGACGAGGGCCTTGGCGCCGTCGCGCGTGGCGATGTTGCCGCCGATGACGTCGACACCGGTGGAGTTCGACTTGATCTTGGCGACCATGTCGCCGACGAGCCGGGAGTGGCCGTGCGCGGTGTCGACGACGATGAAGTCGACGCCCGCCTCGATGAGGGCCTGGGCGCGCTCGAAGGCGTCACCGGCGACACCGACCGCCGCGCCGACCAGGAGCCGGCCCTCGCCGTCCTTGGCGGCGTTCGGGTACTTCTCGGCCTTCACGAAGTCCTTGACCGTGATCAGGCCCTTGAGCACGCCGTGGTCGTCGACCAGCGGAAGCTTCTCGATCTTGTGGCGGCGCAGCAGCTCCATGGCGTCCTGGCCGGAGATGCCGACCTTGCCGGTGACCAGCGGCATCGGCGTCATGACCTCGCGCACCTGACGGGAGCGGTCGGTCTCGAAGGCCATGTCACGGTTGGTGACGATGCCGAGCAGCTTCTTGTTGCCGTCGGTGACCGGCACGCCGCTGATGCGGAACTTCGCGCACAGGGCGTCGGCCTCGGCGAGCGTGGCGTCCGGGTGGATGGTGATGGGGTCGGTGACCATGCCGGACTCGGAGCGCTTCACCAGGTCGACCTGGTTGGCCTGGTCCTCGATGGACAGGTTGCGGTGCAGGACGCCGACGCCGCCCTGGCGGGCCATCGCGATCGCCATGCGGGACTCGGTCACCTTGTCCATGGCGGCGGACAGCAGCGGGATGTTGACCCGCACGTTACGGGAGACGTACGAGGCGGTGTCGATCTGGTCGGGCGCCATGTCCGACGCGCCCGGCAGCAGCAGCACGTCGTCGTAGGTCAGCCCGAGTGTCGCGAATTTTCCGGGCACTCCGTCGACGTTGGCAGTCATGACACCTTCCCCAAATGGCCTTGATCGGTGCGGATGTCCATGCTAACGGGAAGCGCGGGTGTCTCATTCCACGGTTTCCCACGGCTCCGTGATCGTATGTTCGTACGGGAACGGATGATCGTCCGTTCATATGCCAAGAGGCGGCGCGATGGCGGCCGTTACTGCTCCGCCAGGGCACGCAGCCGGCTCAGCGCGCGGTGCTGCGCCACTCGGACGGCGCCGGGTGACATTCCCAACATCTGGCCGGTCTCCTCCGCGGTGAGCCCCACGGCGATGCGCAGCAGGATCAGTTCCCGCTGGTTCTCGGGCAGGCTGGCCAGCAGTTTCTTGGCCCATTCGGCGTCGCTGCTGAGCAGGGCGCGCTCTTCGGGGCCGAGGGAGTCGTCGGGGCGCTCGGGCATCTCGTCGGAGGGCACGGCGGTCGAGCCGGGGTGCCGCATCGCGGCGCGCTGGAGATCGGCGACCTTGTGGGAGGCGATGGCGAAGATGAACGCCTCGAAGGGCCGGCCGGTGTCCTTGTAGCGGGGCAGTGCGAGGAGCACCGCGACGCAGACCTCCTGGGCGAGGTCCTCCACGAAGTGCCGGGCGTCGCCGGGCAGCCGGGACAGACGGGTGCGGCAGTAGCGCAGCGCCAGGGGGTGGACGTGGGCGAGCAGGTCGTGCGTGGCCTGCTCGTCTCCGTCGACGGCGCGATGGACGAGCGCACCGATCGCCCCTTGGGCAGTGCCCGCCTCGTCGTCGCGCATCGGTCCATGGTGCCTTGCGGACGTCCGGTCCGCGGCACCGTGTCCCTGGTTGTGCACCGAAGCGTTATGAGCAGGTGCGCCGGAACTCATACCCTGCGCCCTCCCCTTCCGCTCGACCGACTCGTCCCCGAGGAACTCCACACCTCAAGGATGCGCCATCCGCGGCGAAACGAGCAGCGGGCACCTTCCGGCCACCACGAAGGCCCTGGTGGGCCGGGTTTTCGGTGCGGTCGGAGCAGCGTACGCGGACACCTCCGGCGCCTGCCGTCCGGACCCGTCCGGCCCCACCCCGCCCCGTGCTCCGCGGGGCCGGGATCCGGTGCCGCCGGCGCCACCGCGCGGGGCGGCCGTACGACGGTGGCCGGGCGCCCGCCGCTCCGGCTCCGCGGGAACGCGGAAGGTGCGCGGCGACCCGCCCGCGTGTGCTGTCACCGGCGGACGCGCCGCACGCGGGGAGCTGCACCGCGTCCGCGCGACCGTGAGCGGACGGCATCGCGGCAGCCGTCCCGCCGCAGGCCAGGGGCGTGCCGACCACCACGCCGCCCACCGGGCAGACCACCCGCGCGCCCACCCACGCGACACCCGAGCGTCCCCGGCCGCACACCGAGAGCGCCGCCGTGTCCACACCGCCCACCGGGCAGGGCATCCGTGCGCCCACGCCACCGCGCCCGGGCACCACCCGGGGTCCGGCGGCACCGCACGCCGAGCATGCTCGGGGGACCGGGTCTCCGTGCCCACCGGGCATCCGGGAACCCGCGTCACCGCGGACCAGGGGTACCCGGGAATCCGCGTCGCCCGGGCAGCGAGCCACCGATGCATTCGCGCCACGGGACGGGCGCGCGCGGCACCCGCGGACGCTCGTCGCCACACACAACGGTGCGACACGGACCCGCTCCACCGCGCGCCCACGGCGGCCCGGCACACGTCCGCGTCCGATGCCGTACGCGACGTCCGGCCCGGCCCGGAGGACGGGCCTTAGCGCACCAGGCCCCACCGGAACCCGAGCGCCACCGCGTGGGCCCGGTCCGAGGCGCCGAGCTTCTTGAAGAGCCGTCGCGCGTGGGTCTTGACGGTGTCCTCGGAGAGGAACAGCTCGCGGCCGATCTCCGCGTTGGAGCGGCCGTGGCTCATGCCTTCGAGAACCTGGATCTCACGCGCGGTGAGCGTGGGAGCGGCGCCCATCTCGGCCGAGCGCAGCCGGCGGGGGGCGAGCCGCCAGGTCGGGTCGGCGAGCGCCTGCGTGACCGTGGCGCGCAGCTCCGCGCGGGAGGCGTCCTTGTGCAGGTAGCCGCGCGCGCCGGCGGCGACCGCGAGCGCCACGCCGTCGAGGTCCTCGGCGACGGTGAGCATGATGATGCGCGCTCCCGGGTCGGCGGACAGCAGCCGGCGGACCGTCTCGACGCCGCCCAGACCGGGCATGCGTACGTCCATCAGAATCAGATCCGAGCGGTCGGCTCCCCAGCGGCGGAGGACTTCCTCGCCGTTGGCAGCCGTCGTCACGCGCTCGACGCCGGGCACGGTCGCGACCGCGCGGCGGAGCGCCTCTCGGGCAAGCGGGGAGTCGTCGCAGACGAGGACGGAAGTCATGGCCGCCCTCCGCAGCTGATGCGCGTCACCTTGAGCCTCCAGGCTGGTACGAAATCGTCACCTGTGCGGTCGACCGTCTCGGACGCCCGCCCGAGCGCTTGTTCCTTCAACCGCCTCGCACTCTCAACGACGGTCACTCGAAAGAGTTACGGGGCCGTCTGCCATCTTCGGCACTCTACGTGAGGAGGCGTTCACGTGGAGGCATGCGCGACGTACCCCCGTACTTTCACCACAACCCATGCCCCATTCAGACCCTTTTCTTCCCCTTTGATGGTGTCCGGGGCTAGATTCGCAATGAGTCATATTTTCATCTCCTTGGATCGTAGTTGTACGGTCGTGGACACCGGATCCGCCCAGAACGGCTACAAGGGGTCACGCAATGGCAGATTTCTCCCGCCTTCCCGGACCGAACGCGGACCTGTGGGACTGGCAGCTCCTGGCTGCCTGCCGCGGAGTGGACAGCTCGCTGTTCTTCCACCCCGAGGGCGAGCGTGGTGCGGCTCGGAGCGCTCGCGAGAACTCGGCCAAAGAGGTCTGCATGAGGTGCCCGGTACGCGCCGAGTGCGCCGCACACGCGCTGGCGGTTCGCGAACCGTACGGCGTGTGGGGCGGCCTGACCGAGGACGAGCGCGAAGAGCTGATGGGGCGGGCGCGCAACCGGCTGGTGTCGGCGTCGGCCGGCGGCGGACACGCCACCGCCTCGAACAACTGAAGGAACGTTTCTCCAAAAAACACCGGGCACGCACGCGTGCCCTTTGTTCTTCTGCGGGGCTCCGCGGCCTGCTTCCGCTTTCCGAGAGCGGGCCGCCGCACCGTTCAGCGGGCCGCGGCCGCCGCCAGTTTCTCCAGCGTCGCGGCGACCGCGGGCACCTGGGCGAGGTCAGGGAGGGTGAGGGCGACGATCTCCCGCCGCACGGCGGGCTCCAGCGCCACGGTGCGCACGCCCCGGGGCCGTACGGACTCGATGGCCAGCTGGGGCAGGACCGCGACCCCGAGGCCGGCGCCGACCAGTCCGGCGACCGCCGGATAGTCGTCGGTCGCGAAGTCGATCCGCGGGGTGAAGCCGGCCGTCTCGCACACCTCGACCAGCTGGCCCCGGCAGCGCGGGCAGCCGGCGATCCACGGTTCACCGGCGAGTTCGCCGATGGCGAGGGACTCCGCGCGGGCGAGCCGGTGCCGTTCCGGCAGGAGCCCCACGAGCCGGTCGGACAGCAGCGGCCGTACGACGAGGTCGTCCCACTCCTCGGCGCCCGCCGCCCCCTCGTACCGGAAGGCGAGGGCCACGTCGCAGTCGCCCTCGCGCAGCATCCGCACGGAGCGGGGCGGCTCGGCCTCCTCCAGGGAGACCCGGGTGCCCGGGTGGGCGTCGCGCAGGGCGGCGAGGGCCGTGGGGACCAGGGTGGAGCTGCCGCTGGGGAAGGAGACGAGCCGGACCCGGCCCGCGCGCAGCCCCGCGATCGCGGCGACCTCCTCCTCGGCCGCGGTGAGTCCGGCGATGATCCCGGCGGCGTGCCGCACCAGCGCCTCGCCGGCCTGGGTGAGGCGCATCTCGCGGCCCGTGCGGACCAGCAGGGGTGTGCCGACCGACGCCTCCAAGGCCTTCATCTGCTGGCTGACGGCGGGCTGGGTGCAGCCCAGTTCACGGGCTGCCGCGGAGAAGGAACCGGTGGTGGCGACGGCGCGCAGCACACGGAGATGGCGGGCTTCTATCACGCCTCAAGGATAAGCGGTCCTTTGGTACGGCGCCGGATAATGCGTCGACGCTTTGATGCCCATCGCTTACCGTGCGACCCATGAAGCTTCTGTCAGTGAACGTGGGCCGCCCCAAGAGCGTGCCGTACACGGACCAGCGCGACGGCGTGACGGGCATCGACAAGCAGCCGGTGGACGGGCCGGTACGGGTGGCGGCGCCGGGACCGAAGGGGGTCGGCGGGAGCGGCCTGGCCGGGGACGCCGTGTGCGAGACGCGGCACCACGGCGGCGACGACCAGGCGGTGTACGCCGTGGCCCGCGAGGACCTCGACGAGTGGGAGCCCACGCTGGGGCGCCCGCTGCCGAACGGCTCGTTCGGCGAGAACCTCACCACCGAGGGCATCGACGTGTCCGGCGCCCTGATCGGTGAGCGCTGGGCCGTCGGGCCGGAGGTGGTCCTGGAGATCACCTCCGGACGCATTCCCTGCCGCACCTTCCAGGGCCATCTGGGTGAGAAGGGCTGGGTGAAGCGGTTCACGGAGCGGGGTGCCCCGGGGGCGTATCTGCGGGTGATCCGGCCGGGCGGGATACGGGCGGGCGACACCGTACGGATCCTTCACCGCCCCGATCACGAGGTGACGGTGGCTCTGCAGTTCCGGGCGATGACGACCGAGCGGACGCTGCTGTCGCGACTGCCCGAGGCCGGTCCGGCCCTGCACCCCGAGTCGGCTGCGGCGGCACGCCGGTACCTGGAGAAGTACGGGGCGGACCAGTCGAGCTGACGCTCCGTCACCGCCGGGCGGTCGGCCGTCCGGCCGCGTCTCCCCTTCCCGGACGGGCCACCGCGGACGGCCGGGCGCCGCACGGCTCCTAGGGGCAAACCCCGGACGGCGGGCAGGGGTTCACTCAGGGGCGGATAGGGGCGGTCCCCCGATGTCCAGTGGGCCGTGGCCGACGAGGCTTGGGGCATGCCAACTCCCATCTCGCGAAACGCGGCGCCGGCCGGGGAGAGTCCACCCGGCGCTCCCCGTCGTGGCTTGCGCCGGAAGCGTCTTCTCCGCGGCCGTGGACAAGGGCCGGCGGGCCGGCACCCGCCGGGCCACGCGGAACACGGTCGTACGGCCGAACACGGCGGAGCCGTCCGGTCACGCCGCACAGGAGGAAGACGCTGAGCGGACGCCCCCGCTCCGGGTAACTAGTCTTGCGCCATGACAACGGCTCTGATTACGGGATCGACGGCTGGGATCGGTGCCGCGTTCGCGCGGCGGCTGGCGGCCGACGGACATGACCTGGTGCTGGTGGCCCGCGACACCGGCCGGCTGCGCGAACAGGCGACCGAGCTGCACGACCGCCACGGTATCGAGGCGGAAGTACTGACCGCCGACCTGGCTCAGGACAAGGGCATCGAAGCGGTGGCCGACCGGCTCGGCGACCGCAAGAACCCCGTCGACCTGCTGATCAACAACGCCGGTTTCGGCAACAAGGGCCGCTACCTGGAAGTGCCCATGGCCGATGAGCTGCGGATGCTCAAGGTGCACTGCGAGGCGGTGCTCCGGCTGACGTCGGCCGCCGTGGAGGCGATGCGGGAGCGCGGGCGCGGGGGTGTCATGAACGTCGCCTCGACCGCCGCGTTCCTCCCGCGCGGGACCTACGGGGCGTCCAAGGCGTGGGTCGTGCAGTTCACCCAGGGCGCGGCAATGGACCTCGCGGGCCACGGCGTACGCCTGATGGTGCTCTGCCCCGGCTTCGTGCGCACCGAGTTCCACGAGCGGGCCGGGATGGGCACGGACAACATCCCGAGCTGGATGTGGCTGGACGCGGACAAGGTCGCCTCGGCGGCGCTCGCGGATCTGGCCCGGGGCAAGATGCTGTCGATCCCGGACCCCCGGTACAAGGCGCTGATGGGGGCGGCGAAGCTGGTCCCGCGCGGGTTGCTGGGCGGAATCTCGTCGCGGACGGGGCGGAAGTACGGCCCCCGGTAGAGCCCCGGTGGTCCCGGGCGGGGGCACCCCGTCCGGCCACGCGGGCGGCCGGCGGGACGCATGGCCGCTCCCCGGAGCAGAATGGAGGGACGGGGCAGCCGGACCCAGGGGGGCCGGAGGCGGTGATGTCATGACCTTCCTACAGCTCATCGACTGCAGGACGAACCGGTTCGAGGAGATCGACCGGCTCATGGACCAGTGGGTCGAGCAGACCAAGGGGAAACGGACGGCGACGCACGCGGTGGTCGGCCAGGACCGTTCGGACACCTCGCACGTCGTCGAGATCGTGGAGTTCCCGTCGTACGAGGAGGCGATGCGGAACTCGAAGCTTCCGGAGACCGACCGGATCTTCCGGGAGATGGTGGCCCTCTGTGAGGGAACGCCGACCTTCACGGACCTGGACGTGGTGCGCGACGCGCGGCTGAACACGGACTCCGCGCGGCGCTTCTTCGAGGTCCTGACCACGGCGGACGACCTGTCCGCGATGACGGGCCTGGTCGAGGAGCACTACCGCGACCACGATCCGGCGAACGAGCAGGACATCATCGGCCTCGACCACTTCCGGCGCGAGATGGACGTGTGGCGGGGCGGTTTCGACTTCTCGTTCCGCATCGAGGACCAGATCGCCCAGGACGACCGGGTGTGCACCCGTTGGAGCTGGGAGGGCACCCACAAGGCCGACTTCCTCGGCATCCCGCCCACGGGAAGGAAGGCCGCCATGACCGGCACGACCGTCTTCCGCTTCGGCGGCAACGGCAAGATCGTCGAGGGCTGGTGGCAGTACGACCGGCTGGGTCTGATGGCGCAGCTGGGGGCGCTGGAGCCGACGGAACTCTGAGCCGCCCGGGCCGTCAGCGCACCTTGGCGGCGATGGTGTGCGCGCACACCAGGGACTCGGTGTGCGTGGTGTCCACCTCCAGGTCGTAGACGACGCCTTCGTGCACCACGTCCGCCTGCAACGCTGCCATCCCCTGGACCCGGTCCCCCCGCGCGGTCTCCCGCCCGGCGGCGACGGCACTGTCGCACCGGACACCGACCCACAGCACGCCCACCTCGCCGAGAGCCTCCTGCCACCGCCGCTGGGACGCGGCCCCGCCGAGGAACACGTCGTCGACGATGATCCGGGCGCCCGCGCGGGCCATCGCCACGATCCCCTCGGTCCAGGCCGTCTCCAGCGCCCGGAACTCCGCGCCGACGTTCACCGTGCCGTCCGCCGCGATGTCGAGTCCCGCGTCGGACGCCTGCAGCTTCGCGGGCAACGCGTCGACGAACGAGTCGACCCCGAATGCGAGCCACGGCTCCGGCAGTACGGCCTGCAGACACCGCACGATCCCGGACTTCCCGGAACTCGACCCACCATTGAGAATGATCATCCGCGTCGTCACGGCGCCACAGTAGGCCGCCTGCCGCACGGCAACAAACGGATTCCGGCAGCGGCGACCGGACGGTGCGGCAGGGAGCACAAGCGGCGCCCCACCGCCCCTCGTTCGCCTCAGACGCCTGCGGCCATCCGCACGAACGCCGTCCACTGGGCGGACGGCACATTGAGGATCGCCACGTCCGGACACTTGGAATCACGGACCAGTACGGCCGCACCGGCGTCCGCGATCTCGACGCACTGGCCACCATCGCCAGCGCTGTAGCTGCTCTTCACCCAGGTCAGCTCGGCTGCCTGATCGTCGTTGGCGTTCACAACTCTCCCAAGAGCTTCTCGATCCAGGCCAGTGACTCCCTGGGGGTCATCGCTTGCGCCCGCAGCACTCCGTATGTGGACTCGAACCCCTGGACCTTCGCTGGCGCCGTATGCAGGGCGCTGTTGCTCTGCACCTCCGTGTACGCCATCCTCTGCTGTTGCCGCGTGAGGATCAATGTGAAGGGCCCTGCCACTCCGGCATGTTCGTCACGACCTGTCGGCATCACCTGGAGCTCTACGTTGCGTTCGTGCCCGACGAGCAGCAGGTGCTCCAGTTGGGCACGCATGGCGTCCGCACCCCCAAGGGGCCGGCGCAGGACGCTTTCCTCGATGACGAAGCTCAGCAGCGGCTTGGGGCGCCGAGTCAGCAACTTATGCCGGTCCAAACGCGCGGACACCCGTTGCTCGATGGTCTCCGCATCCACCAGTGGCCGCCACATGCTGAAGACCGCGCGTGCGTACTCCTCGCCTTGCAGCAAGCCATTGACGACATGGGCGTCGTAGGCATGCAGTTCGGCAGCGTCGGCTTCCAAGGCCGCGAACTCACGGAAGAACGACGGATACCGAGCCTTCGCCACCTCCCCCTTCATGGCAACCAACAATCCCCGCCCGCCCACCTCCCGATCCACCGCGTCCACCAACTCCGGGCGGGGAATCCGCCGCCCCTGCTCCACCGCCGCGATCAGCGCCTCGCCGTACCCGACCCGCTCCCCCAACTGCGCCTGCGTCAGCCCCGCGGCCTCCCGCAGCAGCTTCATCTGGCGGCCGAAGCACCGCAGGAACTCCCCGTTGGACTCGGCGCCCGCACCGTCCACGCCCGCACCCGAGTCCGCTCCCGACTCCATCGCACCAGCCCCCTCAGCACATCCGTCCACCGGTCACCCGTGCTCGCACCGTAGGACGCCCCCACATCAACCACGCCGGGGCCAGCAAGAATTGCGCCGGACGAGTGAACTCTCCTGCGCACAGCGCGATGCAGGTGCCTCAGGAGTCCTGCTCGTCCTCCACCGTTTCCCAAGCCACCGTGTCCGGGTTCCAGCGCAGGGTCGTTCCGCGCACCTCCTCTGCGGTGACGTCGAGGCCGATGAGGGCGAGTTGAGCCTCCTCTGTGAAGTCCTCCGGCAGGACCAGGACCGTCGGGACGCCGGTGTCCGGATCGTCGATCTCCAGATCCCTGGAGTCCGTGCCGCGCCTGCGTGTCACCCTGATGCGCCCGAGTGCACGGACGGCAGACTCTCCGAACTGCTCTCCGAGCTTGCCGGCGAAGGCTTCGAGGAACGGCCCGAGGAACTTGACGGCGAGGAACCCGACGAGGATCTCCTCGAAGAGCGACCCGGGCGCTGCGTGCGCACCGCCCGGGTACTCCGCACCGGCTTCCCCGCACTTCTCCGGCAAGCCCGAACGGGGAACCGGCCTCGGTGGCTCCGCAGAACTGGGCGTCGAGGATTCCGCGGAGCCGGAATCACCGTTCACATCGACCTCTTTCGCGTAGGGCTGGAGTACCTGTAGGTACCAGGAGAAGTGCCTGAACCGGGAGGGTTGGAGCCCATGGGCCCGACGAGCCGCGTCATCACCGCGTTCCCGCATGCCGGCCGTGCGGAAGATCCTCCCCGCCTGGCGGAACGCGCTCTGAGCGGCGGAGAGCGCCCTTTCACGCTGCCTGACGATCTCGGCCTCTCGTTCGTTCTTCCCGAACCATTCGCCCCAGGCTGTGTCCGGGTCGCCCCCGTCCTGCTCCAACTCGAAGCCGCGCTGCATGAGAAGCTCCGCCTGGACCAGACGAACGGTTCCGGTGGGGGTGACGTCATGGGCCCGCCGGTGGAGGTAATCGGCTTCGTCGGAGCGGCCGGCCTCGTCGAGGGCCTGTCCCAGTACGGTCAGGGCCAGCGCTTCCCCGGAGGCGTCGTCCCGCTCGCGAGACCTGGTGACCGCATCCCAAGCGACATCGACGTCGAACGCGTTGTCCGCCGGTCCTTCCCGAGTGTTCTCCACGCAAGCCTTCTTCACTCAACGCGACCACCCGTACACGGTGCGTACGGTAGCGTCGCCTCGACATCACGTCTTCCGCGTGCCACACCGGGCACGGAACGAAGGCGACCCCCGCGGCGGTTGCACCCGTCCGCGAGGGCCTTGAACCACCAGTGGATCGGACCTCCACCGTGATTTACCGGCACCATATCGCGCCCCCGCGCGCCTTCTCCCAGTTCTCCCACGACCTCATCCGGCATCCCCGGCTGTCCTCCCACGCCGTGCGGTTGCTGACCTGGCAGCTCTCCCTCCCCGACGGGGCGCGCGAGTCGCTGTCGCGCACCGCCGAGCGCGCCCGCATCGGCGCGTGCGCCTTCACGCAGGCCAAGCGGCAGCTGAAGGAGGAGGGGTTCGTGCACGAGCGGCGGCTCCAGGGGCCCGGCGGACACTGGGTCACCCAACAGCTCGTCTCCGACGTGCCGTTGAGCGAGATCGAGGCCGCCAAGATCCTCGCCCGACTGCCCGTACACGTACCCGCCGCCGACGCATCGCCGCAGGTCGCTCCGAGTACCCGCGTTCCGGCGGCCGGTGCTCCGGCCCCTCCGCCCACCGACGGTCATCCAAGGAAAGACCCCGGGGAGAACACCTCCCACCGTCCCGCCGAGCCGGAGCGGAAGCCGGACCCGGAGTCCGAGCCCGCCCCGGAGACCACCGAAGTCCCCGAAGCCGCCCGCGCCCTCGTCGCCGCCCTCCTCCGCCTCTCCCCGGACCTGCGCCGCGTCCCCCGGGGCATGCACGACGAACTGGCCCGCCTCGTCGCCCGCTGGCTCGCCGCCGGTCACGCCCCCACCGCCATCCGCACCCACATCCTGCGGGGCCTCCCCGACGACGGCACCCCCGTCCACCGCCCCGGCGGGCTCCTGCGCTACCTCCTCCGCGACGTGCCGCCCGCGCCCACCCCGACCGGCCGCACCCCGACCGCCGAACGCTCCGCCCCCGCCCGCCCGTCCAGCCGCCTCGCCGCCTTCCGGGAATGCGAGGGCGACCACGTGCAAGCGACCCTCTTCCGGCCGACCGGCCACGAGACACGCTGCCCCCGATGCCTCACCCAGCCGCCTCCCCGCGTCGCCGCCGGCCGGCCACCGGGCCTGACAGGCGGTGCCGTGCGGCGCGGCACGGGTCCCGGCGTACCCCGATGACCCGGACGGGCCGCACGGGCACCGTTGTCACAGGGGCCCGACACACCGCGCGTCATGACGCCACGCGACCGCCCCGGGGGCAGGTGGCCGTCAGGTCCGGCTGCCGGTCGACGCCTACTGGCCCGGGCACCGGCTGGTGGTCGAGTACCGGGAGCTCCCGCGCGACCAGCCGGTACCTCACTTCGACAAGCCGAACCGGCTCACGGTGAGCGGTGTCCACCAGGGCGAGCAGCGGGCCCTGTACGACGCCCGCCGCGACACCGAGATCCCCGCCCACGGGCTGCGGCTGGTCGTCGTCCGGCCGGCCGACCTCGACGCGGACGGACGCGGGCGGCTGCGGCGCAGCGAGGAGGCCGATCTGGCGGCGCTGCGGAAGATGCTGGTCCGGGACAGCGACGAGGACCGGATCACCGACGCCTTCCGTGCCTGGCTGCTCGGCGCGGGGTGGACGCCGGTCGAGCCCACGGACCGCTGGACCGAAGCGGTGCGCGGCGAGGAGCGGCTGATCTGTGAGGCCAAGGGCCGCACCAAGGAGAAGGGCATTGGCGCCGACATCGCCTACGGGCAGCTCCTGCGCCGCATGACCAGCCAGGACACCCGCATACGGTACGCACTCGTCGTGCCGTCCTCGTCCGCGAAGGCCGTCGAGCGGGTTCCCGCCCACGTCCGCGAGCTGCTGCGGATCGACGTGTACGAGGTGACGGACGACAACGAGGCGCGCCCGCTGCCGGGGTGATGGGGTTCATCGCTCCTCGATAGCGCGGCCCCACCGACAGGGGACGCAGAGCCTGGGACTCTACGAGGGCAAGAAGAAAGGGGCAGCGGCCGTTGAACGGCGGGTGCCCCTTTAAGTCTGCGATAACGGTAACACGACTTTGCTCGACCTGCGGTGGCAGATCTCGGCCTCCGCTAGGGTGCTGCGATGGTTACGGCCTCCGCTTCTGACCCCTATGCCCGGCATGTGCTCGCCCGGATGGCGGACTTCTTCACCGATGAGGGCACGCCGTGGGCGCGTCGTCTCTGGGACATAGGTTCGGTGCTGGCCCTGGAAGAACTCTGGGAGGCCGGTTACTGGCAGGCCCACGGAGTACTGTCACCGGGCGCGTGTGACTGGCAGCGTATCCAGCTCGGCGCTCTGATCGGCCCTGACCGAGGCCTTGGAGACAAGGAGCTACGCAAGGAACTCACCAGCCTGCTGAAGCATCCGCTGCCGGACCCCAGTCCCGCGCGTCGTCGGCTCAAGGAGATCATCGGCCATGTCCGCTCCGGTTATCTGGAGAGGTGGGCGACGGCGGTCAGCGCTCCCGTCGATCAGCGCGTCAAACCGGAGAGGTTCTCCCGAACCGTGGCCTCTCACCTCCTCGACCTGGGCTACAGCGCCAGCTGTCTGAAGGCCTGGGCGAAGGAGCTGTACGACGCGCATGCCACTACGGCCGACACGGCGGCTGCGGCGGTCGAGCTGGCCCGTGCGCAGGCCCGCACGTACGACGTCCTGGTGGCGTGGAGAAGATGCCCCGGCGCGAGCTCGCCGAACCGCTGGAACACTGGTACGGCAAAGGCAAGGTCGTGGCCTGGCTGCGTGAGCACGGTCACGACACCGCGGGCATCCGGCCCGGCGGCGGGTTCGTCTACCGGTTCACGGCCCTCGATCCCTTCAGCGCCGCCGAGCAGGCTCGTCAGATGCTGGAGCGGATGACAGCCCGCTCGCAGTTCTTGCGCCGCGACCGGGGCGGTGTGCGACCCCTCCCTCATATCTGGGTCGCCGGCCACCCCCGTCCCATCCCACTCAATCCCCCCGCGCGCGGCGCAGATGTCCTGACCCTGGTCAATGAGGGTCACCTGTACAAGGTCGCAGGCGCCCTCAGTCGGACCGACGACGCCCTGGAGCTGGCGGCCGCGGTCAATCGTGGTCCATTGGCTCCGGCCGTGGCGGGCGCCTGGGCAGCCATCGAGTCGCTGCTGTCGAACCCCGATGACCCCAAGGGAGAGGGCGAACGGTCCGGTAAGGCAGTGGCGGCAGACCGGATGGCGGCCATCATCGCGTGTTCCTGGCCCCGGGCCGAGCTCACTGCCCTCGCGCACCGGCACAAGCCACGCACGCCGGACGAACTCGCCCGGGTGGTAGCAGGATGCACTACGAATCAGGAGCGAGCCCGCGTGGTCGCAGAGGCCCTGCTCACCCACGGGGCCACGGCGCTGGACTTCACCGGCGCCTCCACGAAGTACAGCGACCGTCCAGCCGCGCAGCGCATGGCCGACCTGGTGCAGAATCCGCGCCCGGTTCTGAACGATGTCGCCGGTGCCTTCCGGATCGCACTCCGGCGCCTGTACCGGACCCGGAACATCATTCTGCACGGCGGCGCAACCCAGGGCGTGGCATTGGAAGCCTCACTCCGCACCTCCGCCCCCTTGGTCGGAGCGGGCTTGGACCGGATCATCCACGCCGATTACGTCGAAGGCCTTGATCCGCTCGCCCTGGCTGCTCGCGCCGACATCGCCCTGACTCTCGTCAACGGCGAAACCGGGCTCTCCGTCGTAGACCTCCTCGAGCCCGTCTGACCGCGCATACGGCTGCAGCGGAGAGCCGTCGGAGCGGGCCGACGGACGCCCGCGCCCCGACAGGCCCGACGCTGTCGCCCGCCACCCCGACAGAGGACCGCCGTGGGGACGTCGCTCCTGGTGAGCGGGGGTGTCGGCGCGGGACCTTCGGGGCATGACGACTTCCCCACGCCAGGAGCGGCGGTCCGCGCTGCCGCTTCCGCTCGCCGATCAGACGGTGTTCTCGTTCCGCTTCACCCCGTCCCCGCGCGGTGCCCGGCTCGCCCGCCGGCTCGCGTCCTGCCAGATGGACGCCTGGGGCTGGCGGTACGGCACCCCCGTGCACGATGCCGTGGAACTGATCGTCGCCGAGCTGGGCGCCAATGCCGTCACCCACGGCCGGATGCCCGGCCGGGACGCCGAGCTGCGGCTCAGCAGGGAGGACGGCGGGTACGTATGCGTCGAGGTCGCCGACGCGCGGGGTAAGCGGCTGCCCGAGGCGCGGGACGCCGACTCCGGGGAGGACGGCGGGCGGGGGCTTCTCCTCGTCGCGGCTCTGGCCAAGGAGTGGGGAACGGCTCCCCGCCCCGGTGCCCCCGGCAAGACCGTCTGGGCGGTGGTGGCGGTGCCCGGTACGCCGTAGTCGCGCGGTTCGCGGAGGGGCTCAGTCGCCTCCGCCTCCGCCTCCTCCGTCGCCTCCACCGCCGTCTCCACCTCCACCGCCTCCGTCGCCGCCGTCCCCGCCGTCGCTGCCCCAGCCGTCGGCGCCGCCGGGTTCGTTGTCGTCGCGGCCCCTGCCGAGGTTGCTGAACCAGGGGTACTCCCAGATGTCGTCGTCCGCGTCCCGGTCCGGGTTCATGGCGCGGAACCTGGCCGTGCCCGTGGTGTCGCCGAGGCCGAAGGAGACCGCGACCGTGTGGGCCATGACGGCGTCCAGGGGGTCGGCGCTCTCGTGGTGGACGTCGGCCAGGGGCAGCAGCACGGTGCCGGGGACGGGGGCCGAGTCCCGGGGCGGGCGGGTGAGGACGGCGATCCGGGTGCCGTCGCGCAGCAGCGACGAGGTCACCGCGTTCTCGCGGCGCAGGGTCCACTGCCGGTCGGGCAGACGGATCTCCACCCTGCTCTTGGACCTGCGGACCTTCTTGCGGAGTTCGAGCTCCGCGGCGATCTCGCCGACGGTCATGATCAGGCCGTTCGCCCGGTCGGCGGTGTCGGTGCGGTAGCCGTACGGGGCTCTGATCCGTACGGCCGGGGCGTGCGGGCCCCAGACGTCCGCGCGTACCGAGCGGCGGTCCACGGTCACCGTCACCGGACCGGCGGGGCCGTGCGCGTACCGGCGTGCGATCCACAGCGGTACGCCCTCCGCCCGGGCGCGCGCGGCGAGGGCGGCCACCTGGTCGGGTCCGCCGCATCTGCGCACCGCGAGTTCGCCCAGCGTGCGGGCGAACTCGGCGGCCTGATGCGTCCTCAGGGGGGTGCAGGTGCCGGTCGCACGGGTGACCGGTATGACGCCCCGGTCCTGGGGGAGGGAGGACAGGGGGCGCTCGCTGCCGCCGCCTCCGAGCCACTGCCCCCGCCGAAACGCTTCTGCCATGGCGGCGAGGTTCAGTTCGTCGAGCGGGGTCCTCCTGCCACCCCGGCGCAGCCCGCTCTCGGTGAGTTCCACGGTGCGCGCCAGCGGGTTTCGGGACCTTTCCCCGTAGAGCACCTGGTGCATGCCCGCCCCCTTCTGTTCATACGTTCGTACTGCTGTGGGGAGAGACCACGTCGGCCGTGACATGGTTCCGCCGTACGCACGACGAGGGCCCGGCGCCCCGTTTCCGGGGAGCCGGGCCCTCGTTCAGGCGCTGGCGACCTTACGTCGTCAGTGGGCGTGGCCGTGGCCGTGGCCACCGCCGGCGGCCGGCTCTTCCTCTTCCTTCTTCTCGACGACCAGGGTCTCGGTCGTGAGCAGCAGGGAGGCGATGGAGGCGGCGTTCTCCAGGGCGGAGCGGGTCACCTTGACCGGGTCGATGACGCCGGCCTTGACCAGGTCGCCGTACTCGCCGGTGGCGGCGTTGTAGCCGCTGCCCTTCTCGAGCTCGGCGACCTTGGAGACGATGACGTAGCCCTCGAGGCCGGCGTTCTCGGCGATCCAGCGCAGCGGCTCGACGGCGGCCTTGCGGACCACGGAGACACCGGTGGCCTCGTCGCCGGTCTTGTCGAGGTTGCCCTCGAGGACCTTGACGGCGTGGACCAGCGCGGAGCCACCACCGGAGACGATGCCCTCCTCGACCGCGGCGCGGGTCGCGGAGATGGCGTCCTCCAGACGGTGCTTCTTCTCCTTCAGCTCCACCTCGGTGGCGGCGCCGACCTTGATGACGCACACGCCGCCGGCGAGCTTCGCGAGGCGCTCCTGGAGCTTCTCGCGGTCCCAGTCGGAGTCGGTGGTCTCGATCTCGGCCTTGATCTGGCCGACGCGACCGGTCACGTCCTCCTTGTTGCCACCGCCGTCGACGATCGTGGTGTCGTCCTTGGTGACGGTGACGCGGCGGGCGGAGCCCAGCACGTCCAGACCGACCTGGTCGAGCTTGAGGCCGACCTCCTCGGAGACGACCGTGGCGCCGGTGAGGACGGCCATGTCCTGCAGCATCGCCTTGCGGCGGTCACCGAAGCCGGGGGCCTTGACGGCGACCGCGTTGAAGGTGCCGCGGATCTTGTTGACGACCAGGGTCGACAGGGCCTCGCCCTCGACGTCCTCGGCGATGATCAGCAGCGGCTTGGAGGCGTTGGCCTGGATGACCTTCTCCAGCAGCGGCAGCAGCTCCGCGATGGAGGCGATCTTGCCCTGGGTGATCAGGATGTACGGGTCGTCGAGGACGGCCTCCATGCGCTCCTGGTCCGTCACGAAGTACGGCGACAGGTAGCCCTTGTCGAAGGCCATGCCCTCGGTGAAGTCCAGCTCCAGGCCGAAGGTGTTGGACTCCTCGACGGTGATGACACCGTCCTTGCCGACCTTGTCCATCGCCTCGGCGATGAGCTCGCCGACCTGCTGGTCCTGGGCGGACAGCGCGGCGACGGCGGCGATGTCGGACTTCTCGTCGATCGGGCGGGCCGAGGCGAGCAGGTCCTCGGAGACCGCGGCAACGGCGGCGTCGATGCCCTTCTTCAGGGCGGCCGGGGAGGCACCGGCGGCGACGTTCTTCAGGCCCTCGCGGACCAGCGCCTGGGCCAGCACGGTGGCGGTGGTGGTGCCGTCACCCGCGATGTCGTTGGTCTTGGTCGCCACCTCCTTCACCAGCTGCGCGCCGAGGTTCTCGTACGGGTCCTCGATCTCGACCTCGCGGGCGATCGTGACACCGTCGTTGGTGATGGTGGGGGCGCCGAACTTCTTGTCGATGACGACGTTGCGGCCCTTCGGACCGATCGTCACCTTCACCGTGTCGGCAAGCTTGTTGACGCCGCGCTCGAGGGCGCGACGGGCGTCCTCGTCGAACTTCAGGATCTTCGCCATGGCAGCGGGAGCCCTCTCGGAAATCTAGGTGAAATCACCGCGCCCCCGGTCACCCGGCTCCTTGTCGGATGCTGGGGCCAGGGGCGCGGTGTTCGAGCAAAAGTGCTTGCTTCGAGGTCGGGTGCTCCGGGGGGTTGTCCCCGGGGTTCCCTTACTTCTCGACGATCGCGAGGACGTCGCGGGCCGAGAGGACGAGGTACTCCTCGCCGTTGTACTTGACCTCGGTGCCGCCGTACTTGCTGTACAGAACGACGTCGCCGACCTTCACGTCGAGCTCGACGCGCTTGCCGTCCTCGATGCGGCCCGGACCGATGGCCAGGACGACGCCCTCCTGGGGCTTCTCCTTGGCGGTGTCCGGAATGACCAGGCCCGAAGCCGTGGTCTGCTCGGCGTCGAGCGGCTGGACCACGATGCGGTCCTCGAGCGGCTTGATGGCAACCTTGGAGCTGGCGGTCGTCACGATCCGACCTCCCCCTTCGGAGATCTCACGGGGTTAACTGTCTGAGGTGGCGACCAGGTCGATCCGTCGTCGCGGGTGCCGGACCTGCCCGTCGCGTGTGTTGGCACTCTCCAGGGGGGAGTGCCAGAACTGAGACTATGACTGCGGTTAGCACTCGGTCAAGCGGAGTGCCAGTTGCCGTGCGGCGCGTCGGCGGTGGGGGCGTTGGTCGCACCGGGTTGTGCAGCTGGCGGTGTTGCAGTGACCGTTACTGGGGGCTGCCGCCCCCAGGCCCCCGCTTCGGCCCTGAACGGGCCTCGTCCTCAAACTCCCCCAGAGGGGGTACCCCCAGACGGGCTGCTATGTGAGCGGTGCTCCTCAGGGACCCCCCACCGGCCGGAAGGCGAGTCGTGTTCGTCAGGGGCCCCCGATGGGATGCGACGCCCTGCGTAGTCCTCCAGGCGGCCCACCCTCAGCCCCCGCTGCCCCAACTCCCCCAGCAGCCGTTCCGTTCGTTGCGCCAGTGTCAGGGGCGGGGCCTCGCCCGACGGTACGGAGATGATGTCGCCGGGGGTCAGATCGTGGGGGCCGTGGGTGTAGGTGAGGTGGCCGTCGGGTTCCAGGGTGGCCCGCCACAGGACCACCGCGGCGATGCCGCAGTCGGCGGCGGCACGCAGGGTGGTGGTGTCGTACGTGCCGTAGGGCGGGCGGAAGAGGCGGGGGCGGACGCCGAAGCGGGACGTGAGCTTGCGCTGCTGGCCGCAGATCTCGGCGCGCTGGCCGGCGTACGGCAGGCCGCGCAGGGCGGCATGGTCGAGGGTGTGATTCTGCAGGCTCGCGCCGACCGCGCGCAGCCGGGCGAAGTGGGCGTAGCCGGGGCCCACCACACTGTCCGTCAGGAACATGCTGACGGGGAGCCGGCGTTCGCGCACCAGGTCGATGAAGCGGGGGTCGCGTTCGGCGCCGTCGTCGTAGGTGAGGAAGACGACCCTGTCGTCGGTCGGGATGTGGTCGACGACGGGCGGGAGGGCGGCCCGGGAGGCGCTGTCCGCCGCCGTCGGCCCTGCCGGTGCGGCGCGCCGGAGCGGGCCGTCCGACGGGGCGCATCCCGCGCCCAGCAGGGCGACGGCCGCCAGGAGGGCCGGCAGGGCCCTCCCCCGCCTCACAGGTAGTCCTCCAGCCGGGCCACCGCGTATCCCTCGGCCGTGACCTTGTCGAGGAAGCGGCGGACCATGTCCGGCATCGTGCCCTTCCAGTCGTCGCGGCCCCGGAAGTGGGTGAGGACGATGTCGCCGGGGTGCAGCGAGCGGTCCCACTCGCGGTACTCCCAGCGGTCGACGAACACCTCCTCGTTCCAGAGGGGGACGTGGGTGATGCCGCAGGACTTGGCGGCGCGCAGGGTGTTCTTGTCGTAGTTGCCGTAGGGCGGGCGGAAGAGGGCGGGGCGTTCGCCGTAGCGCTTCTCCATGACCTTCTGCATGCCGCAGATCTCGCGCTTCTGGCGGCTGTACGACAGGGCCGGCAGGTAGGGGTGGTGGAGGGTGTGGTTCTGCAGGCCGACGCCCCGGTCCCGCATCTCCTCGAAGTAGCCGTAGTCGTCCTTGACGAGGTAGTCGCTGAGGAAGGCCGTGTACGGGATCTTCAGCTCGCTCATCATCCGCAGGAACGCGGGGTCCTTCTCCTCGCCGTCGTCGATGGTGAGGAAGAGGATCTTCTCCTTGGTGGGGACGGTGGTGAAGACCGGGGGGAGTCCCAGGCGGCGGTGGCCGGCGACCTCGAAGCCGTCGCGGGTGGTGATCCTCGGCTTCCTCGCCGGGGGCGGCGGGGCCGTCCGGGGCACCTTCTTCAGGCCCCAGCGTTTCGCGGCGGCGACCCGTGCGGCGTGGGCGGCGCGCAGCTTGGTGGCGTAGGCGTCGAGGGCACGGGCCGGGGGCGCCTGGAGGGGCTGCTGGCCGCCCGCCGGTTCGACCTCGACGCCGTCGCCCTGTCCGCAGGCCGAGGCGATGGTGGCGAGAGCGAGTACGGCGAGGGCGGTCCGTACACGCACACGTACGCCACACCTCGGCCGGTTTTTATCGTTTTGTCGTACTGCTCGCATGGGGCCGGATCCTCGCAGCCGGACGCCCCGGACCCGGCCCGACACCGCGGCCGGAGGCGTACGGTCCACCGACTGGCCCACAATGACCCGGTGAACGACCTCGCCCCGCTCCTCACCCCCGAAGGCCGCGCCCTCCTCGACGAGGTGCGCGACACCGACCCGGCGCGCGAACTCGCCGTCGCGACCCGGCTGCGCCGCGAGCACCCCGCCGAACTGGTGTCGGCCGCGCTCGGCCAGGCGCGGCTGCGGCAGCGCGCGGTGGCGAAGTTCGGGGCGCAGGACGCGCGGCGGATGTTCTTCACGCCCAACGGGGTCGAGCAGTCGACGCGGGCGAGTGTGGCGGCGTACCGCGCGGGGCGGTTCAGGGAGCTCGGCGTGACCTCCGTCGCCGACCTGTGCTGCGGGATCGGCGGGGACGCGATCGCGCTGGCCCGCGCCGGGATCCGCGTCCTGGCGGTGGACCGCGACCCGCTCACCGCGGCGGCCGCCCGGGCCAACGCCGACGCGCTGGGGCTGGCCGACCTGATCGAGGTGCGCGAGGCGGACGTGACGGAGGTGGACACGGCCGGCTACGACGCCGTGTTCGTCGACCCGGCCCGGCGCGGCGGGCGGGGGCGCATCTTCGACCACGAGGCCTACTCGCCCCCGCTGTCCTGGGCCGTCACGGCGGCCCGTACGGCATCCCGCGCCGCCGCGCTCAAGGTCGCGCCCGGCATCCCGCACGAGGCGGTGCCCGCCGGCGCGGAGGCCGAGTGGATCTCGGACGGCGGGGAGGTGAAGGAGGCGGTGCTGTGGTTCGGCGCCGGGCAGGTGGCCCCGGTACGGGCCACCCTGCTGCCCGGCCCGCGCACCCTCGCCTCCCGGGGCCTGCCCGACCCCGCCGTACGCCCGCCCGGCCGGTACCTGTACGAGCCCGACGGCGCCGTCATCCGGGCCCATCTCGTCGCCGAGGTCGCCGAGGAACTCGACGGCGGGCTCCTCGACGCGACCATCGCCTACATCACCGCCGACGAGCACCGCCCGACGCCGTACGCCACCGCCTACGAGCTCACCGACCGGCTCCCCTTCAACGTCAAGAAGCTGAAGGCGCTGCTGCGGGAGCGCTCGGTCGGCACCCTGACCGTCAAGAAGCGCGGGTCGGCGGTCGAGCCGGAGGAGCTGCGCCGCAAGGTGCTGCCCAAGCCGCACGGCCGCGAGTCCGTCACGGTCTTCCTCACCCGTGTCAACGGCGCCCCGACCATGCTGCTGGGCCACCCGGTGCGCTGAGAGGACGGTCCGGGCCACCGCCTCAGGACGCGACGATCTCCTTGCCGATCGCGAACCCCTTGGCCGGCCCCTCCGGGATCACCGCGTCGGTGCCGTAGGGGACCCGGTGCTCGTCCACGTACGTGGCCTTCTTCCCGGCAGGGCACGTCAGGACGGTCACCGCCCCGTCGTCGTCGAAGTCGTCGACGATCACGTACACCGGAATGCCGGCCCGTGCGCACTCACGGCGCCTGCGGACGCGGTCGCGCTGGAGATTGCGGTGTCCGGGCGAGGCGACCTCGATGGCCCCTTCGATGATCTCGGCCCGGTAGCCCTCGGGGAGATCCATGGCCTTCCACGCCTGCCACAGGACCTCGTCCAGATCGGAACCCGGCTCGGAAGTGTGGGTGCGGGCGCCACTGCGGCACAAGCGACACGGTGACGCTACGCGTCCGGGACGCACGCCGTGCCGGGGCCGGCCTCGATCAGCCGAACGGGTGATCACCTCGCCTCGCCTCGCCTCACCTCAGTGAGGCCCACAGCTCGCTCGCCTCCGGCTCGTCCGCCACCACGCGGTTGCGGTCCCAGGGCGCGGGGACCACCGGCATGGTCACGGTGGTGACGCCATGGGAGGCCAGTCCCTTCAGGCTCTGCCCGAAGCGGGTCAGTTCGCCGAGCGAGTCGAGGCCGGTGTCGGTGGTGAGGCTGCCGGTGGCGGCGTCGGCGACCTCGTACAGCCGGGCGGGGCTGGTCAGCAGGTCCTGCCGGCCGACCTGCTCCAGCAGCGCCTTGACCAGCAGTTGCTGGAGCTCGATGCGGCCGAGGTCGCTGCCGTCGCCGATGTCGTACCGGGTGCGGGCCAGGGCGAGGGCGTCGGTGCCGTCGAGGTGGTGGGTGCCGGCGTCCAGGGTGAGGTGGCTGCGGTCGTCGTCGATGTCCTCCTCCGTGGTGACGGTGACACCGCCGAGCGCGTCGACCAGGCGGGCGAAGCCGGCGAAGTCGATCTCGATGTAGTGGTCCATCCGTACGTCCGTGAGCGTCTCGACGGTCTTCACCGCGCACACCGGCCCGCCCACCTCGTACGCGCTGTTGAACATGGCGCCGGACGCGGGGCGCGTCGACTCCCCGTCGGGCAGGGGGCAGGAGGGCCGGTCGACGAGGGTGTCGCGCGGGATGCTGACCACGGTCGCGGCGGTCCGTCCGGCGTCGAGGTGGACGACCATCGCGGTGTCGGAGCGGGCGGTGCCGCCCTCGCCGCCGCCGAGTTCCCGGTTCTCCTCGCCGCTGCGGGAGTCCGAACCGAGCACCAGGATGTTCAGCGGCCCGGTCGGCAGCGGCTCGGCGGCGGACTCGGTGGTCAGGGGCCTGGCGGGGCGGTCGTCGCCCAGGGCACCGTTGATGTCGACGCTGCTGATGTTGTCGTCGAGCTGCCAGTACGCCCAGCCTGCCGCTCCGGCGCCCAGCAGGAGCAGGCCCGCCAGCGAGAATCCCGTGATCCTCAGTGCCCGCGCCCGGCCCCCGGCCCGTATGTCCGCACCGCCGGTGCCGTCGTTCCCCTGATGTCCCGTCACGGGCAGGAACATAAGTCCGAATTATGACGAGCGGCGACTACCGGACAGATTTTCTTGTGAAATTCTCAGACTTCCAACAACTCGAAACTTTCGAAGCGGCTCAGGCCCCGCCCGGTGCCGCCGTACTGCTGCGCACCACCAGACTCGTCGCCAGCTCCACCCGGGTCGCCGCCGGGGCGGCGTCCTCGCCCTTGCCGAGGTCGAGGACCAGCTTGGCCGCCGCCTCCGCCATCTCCGTCAGCGGCTGCCGTACGGTCGTCAGCGGCGGCCCCACCCAGCGGGCCAGGGGCAGGTCGTCGAACCCGACCACGCTCAGGTCCTCCGGGATGCGCAGTCCCAGCTCGCGGGCGGCCTCGTAGAGACCGAGCGCCTGGAGGTCGTTGCCGGTGAAGATCGCGGTGGGCCGGTCCTCGCGGCGCAGCAGGGCGAGGCCCTGCCGGTAGCCGGCGTCGTGGTGGAAGTCCCCCGCGACGATCAACCCCGGGTCCACCGGGAGCCCCGCCGTCTCCAGGGCGGCCCGGTAGCCGTCCACGCGGGCGCGGCTGCACATCATCCGGGAGGGGCCGCTGATCGCGCCGATCCTGGTGTGGCCCAGCTCGACGAGATGCCGGGTGGCGGCGAGCCCGCCCTGCCAGTTGGTGGCGCCGATGGAGGGCACGTCGGTGCCGGGGTCGCCGGCCGGGTCCATCACCACGAACGGGATGGAGCGGCTGGTCAGCAGCGCCCGGCCGGACTCGTCGAGGCCGGACAGCACGAGGATCACGCCGTGCGGGCGGCGGGCGGCCACCTGATCGGCCCAGGAACGGCCGGGCGTGAGCCGACCCGCGCTCTCGGAGAGGACCACGCTCAGCCCCGCGTCCCTGGCCACGTTCTCCACGCCCCGGATGACCTCCATCGCCCAGGCGCTCTCCAGCTCGTGGAAGACCAGGTCGATCAGCGGCGAGCGGGTCGCCTCGGCCCGCCGGCGCCGGTAGCCGTGGGCGCGCAGCAGTCCCTCGACCCGGCTCCGGGTGCCGGGAGCGACGTCCGCCCGCCCGTTGAGGACCTTCGAAACAGTCGGTGCGGAGACGCCGGCCTCACGCGCGATCTCGGCGAGCGTCGCGGTCTGTGCGCTGCGCCCTTGCGTCCGGGTTTCAGCGGGCTGCGGGGAAGTCATGCGCGCGATCGTAACCCCGCCCGCCCCCATGGCGAAGACCTTCGCACGCCGTGAACCACCTGAACATTCGCCACACGACCCGCAACATTCGGACACCTGGCGTCAGGCGAGCCCACATCCGCCCGGGGCCGATCCGGGACCCGACCGTCCCCGCCGGCACCCTCAGGCGGGGATGTCGGCCAGTTCCGGCGGCGTGACGGACACGTTGACGATCTGCGCGATCGCCTCCAAGCTCCACGGGCCGGAAATGGTGATCCACGCCATCTCGCACTCCAGGCCGGCCTCGCCCCACCTGCCTTCCCAGCTCCGCAGCGCGTGCATGCGCGCCTCGGCCGGCCAGCCGGATCGCCGGGCAGGCAGCAACGAGACGTCGACGCCGTCGACCAAGCATGGTCCCGTCTCCTGCAGATCCCCCATGCGCAGGTAGCGGATCCGTGCAAGATGCAGCCAGACCGGCGCGTACGGCCTGCCCTCCTCCACGAACCCGAGCGTCAGGTCCCCCTCGGGCCGATCCGCATCCATCTGGCACACCGCCGTCTGAATACAGTGATCGGCCCATCGAGCGGTGATCCCCGAGATCGCCTGAATCTTCCGGGCGTACGAACTGCACGCGTCGGCTTCGTCGACTCCATTGAACTCGTTCACCGTTCACACACCCCTATGGGCAGTTGCTGAGATACTCACCCGTGTCTTTGTGGTCCTGCGTCGAAGAATAAGGACTCCCATCGGGATTCCAACGCTGCGGACGGTTCTTAACGTTCGGACCCATGTCCACCATATTGGTTCTCACGACACGACCGTTCGCCATTTCTATGGACACCTTGTTACCCGAGGCGTCCTTGAAAGTGGCCCAGGCCCCTGAATCCCCAGTGGGCCCCGTCATATCGAAGCCATTGGCCCGAAGGGTATCGTACGCCCGGGTTTGCGTCATGCCATTCATATTCGGAAGAGGCGGGAAGGGAGTGACCTTTCCACCACTATTGTGAACCAGAATGGGCGTCGTGCCCGCAGCCACATAGTACGTGTGAATATCGGCGACGGTGAGATCGTTCGTGCGCTGCCGCTGTTCGAAGTGGCGCAGGCCGGCGAGGGTGGCGGTGTCGCCGGTCGGGGTGCGGAGGGTCATGCCCGGCTCGAGGTCGCCGGCGTCGATCCACTGCCGTTCGGACTCGACCCAGAAGGGGTGGGTCGTGGTGGAGATCAGGGCCGCGGCGCCCTCGTCGGTGGCGATGGTGAGGTCGACGAAGTCCTTGTCGTCCTCGGTGACGATGGTGGCGACGACCTCGCGGACCGTGGTCTCGCCCGTCTCCGGGTCGGTGACGGTGACCTTGTCGCCGAGCTCGATGTCCTTGATCGGCTTGCTGGTGCCGTCGGCGAGAAGGACCTCGGTGTCGGGCAGGAAGCTGTGTTTCTTGTTGGCCGGACAGCTCGTGGCCTCTTCTTCCTTGCCCTTGCCCCGGTTCTTCTCCGCCTTCTTCTTGGCCGCCGTCAGGGCGTCGTCGGCCTCGTCGAGGGCCTTGGACTCCTTCCACGTCCGCCTGGCCCCGCCGATCAGGTCCTCCAGGAGGCCCCAGACCTTCTTGGCCAGCGCGGCACCCTTCTTCCAGTTCCAGAAAGCGCCGTACTTGATCGCGAGCTTGCCGACCAGACCGCCGACGAAGGAGCCGGCGACATTCAGCGCGGTCTCGCCGCACGAGCCCAGGTCACCGCTGGAGAAGCAGTCCAGGGCGGCGTCGATGCCGAGTTCGTCCTTGGCTATCTTGACGAGTTCCTTGGCGGCCTGCTTGGTCTGCTGCTTCGCGGAGTTGTACCGCCGCTCGGCGCTGTTCTTCTTCTTCTGGGCCGCCCTCACATCGTGGTAGGAGTTGCCGTACTTGCTGCGGGAGATCTGGTTGAACACCCAGGTGACGACCTTGATCAGGCTGTAGAAGAAGCCCACGAACAGGCCCGACGGGTCGGAGAGGGTGACCGGGCTGTTGTTGGCGTAGGCGTAGCCGTTGATCTGCTGGGGCTGGGTGAAGTCGACGACGGGGTCGACCGAGACGAACCTGCCCAGCTTCGGGTCGTACTCGCGCGCTCCGATGCTCGTCAGACCCGTCTGCGCGTCGACCGTGCCGCCGACGAAGCCCTTCTCCCCCGGCCAGCTCCCGGTCGCCTTGCCCCGCTCCACACCGTAGGGGTCTAGGCGGCGCTGTCCGGTGATCGCGCCGGTGACGGCGTCGATGGCCAGCTCGCCCGTGCCGTGGTGGTCGGCGGCCAGCCACGACAGTCTGCCGTCGTCGGTGCGGACGGCGACGGTCTGGTCCGCGAAGGAGTAGTACCGGGTGGCCTCCACCTCGCCGCCCGCCTTGGCCAGGCTCAGTTCCATGCCCGGCAGGTAGACCGTGGTGGCGGTGGCGTCCTCGCGCATGACACGGTTGCCGGAGGCGTCGTACACATAGGTCGCCTCGCGGCCGTCCGCCTCGACCGTCTTCGTCAACTGGCCCTCGGCGTCCCAGTCCAGCTTCTGGGTGTCGCCGCCCAGCACCCGCTCGGTGGTGTTGCCGGAGGCGTCGTAGCCGTAGGTGGTCTGACGGTCGCCGGTCGGGGTCTCCTCCACGACCTTGGTGACGGCGTGCGGTCCGGCGCCGTTCTCGCCGTAGGTGTAGGTGCGGGTGACGTCCTTGGCGGCGTCCAGACCGGTGTCGTGGACGACCTCCTTGAGACGGTTGCCGAGGGCGTCGACGCTGTACGACTTCCAGTACGGCGCCGGGCCGCCCAGCGGGTTCTCGCCCGGAGCCGGGCCGCACGCGGCCGGGGCCGAGCCGCCCAGTCCGCCGCCGACCGTGCCGGAGCCGGTGGCCTGCCCGGCGGTGGCCGCCGGGGTCCAGGCGTCGGCCAGCCGCTGCCCGGTGTCGTAGGCGAAGCACTGGACGTCCGGGGAGCCGCCCGCGGTGTCGGAGATGGAGCGGACGTTGCCTGCCTGGTCGTAGGAGTAGTGCGCCTCCTTCAGCGGACCGGTCGCGCCCTCGGTCCTGACCGCCGACCGGGTCAGCCGGTCGGTGCCCTTCTCGTGGTCGAAGTTCTGCCAGGTCTTCTTGCCGCTGCCGGTGGAGAGTTCGAGCTGCTGGAGCAGGCTGGTGGTGGAGTAGCGGGTGTCGGTGACGTAGTCGGAGAGGGTGCTCGTCATCGACACCGGACGCTGCAGCTCGTCGTAGCCGAACTCGAAGGCCTCGGCGGCGAGTCCGCCCGCCGCGGGCATGCCCATGCCCCGGACGGTGCCGTCCTGGTTGTAGGTGGTGGTGAACTGGTAGATGCCGGCGAGGTCACCGGTCGAGGACGGCACCGAGTAGGCCGTCTGCAGCGGCTGGTAGAACTCGTCGACGGTCTGGACGACCGCGGCGAAGGACTGCCCGCCGTCGGTGTACCGGTACGAACCGTAGGCGTGTCCCAGACGGCCGGCCCTGTCGTACTTGGTCTCGGTGAGCTTGGTGCCGGTGTCCGGCGCGCCCTCCCAGGTCGTGGTGACCCGCCCCAGGGCGTCGTGGACGGTGGAGATGGTCCTGCCGCGGGCGTCGGTGGTCCGGACGGGACGGTCGGCCGCGTCGTAGACCGTGGTGGTGGTGCCCGCGTCCGGGTCGACGGCCTTCACCTGACGGCCCAGTTGGTCGTACTCGTAGCGCCAGGCGTTGCCCTCGGCGTCGGTGACCGTCTTCGTCCGGCCGGCCGGGGTGTACGTGTACCTGGTGGCGTCGTAGCCGTTGCCGGGGCCTTCGGCGCCGTCCGGGTTCGGGCTCTCGCCCTGGTAGTGGCGCAGCTCGGTCAGCCGCCCGGCCGCGTCGGTGATCGTCGTGACCGCCACTCCGCCCTTGGGCGGGTCGATGTGGGTGCGGTCGCCGTCGTGGACCGTGGTGGTGCGCCACTTCTCCAGGCCGGCCACGGCGAAGATCTCCGCGGTGACACGGCTCAGGCCGTCGTACTCGTACAGCGTCTGCGCGCCGACCTCGCCGTTGGTGACGGTCAGCAGTTCGTCCGACGGCGCGCCGGACGCGTTGTACGTCGCGTTGGTCTTCCGGACGTCACCGGTGCCGTCGTAGAACGTGTCGGCGACCATGCGGGAGCCGTCCGGCCCCTCGGTCTGCTTCTGCCGCGGGCGCAGCAGGCTGTCGTAGAGCTCGTACTCGATGCCGTAGGTGCCGCCGTTCTCGATCTTCTCGGTGCTGACGGCGACCGTCTTGTCCTTGCGGACGTGGTAGCCGTACTTGATGCTCGGCGTCTGGGACTTCCGCCGGTCCGGCAGCCAGACCGAGGTCAGCCGGCCCAGCGCGTCGTACGCCAGGTCCGTGCGCCGGCCGTTGGGGTCGGTCTGCCCCGTCGCCTGGCCGCGGGCGGGATCGTGGTCGGTGGTCGTGGAGTGGCCCAGCGCGTTGGTGACCTTGGTCCTGGAGATCAGCCCGTTGACGTCGGTGTACGCGGTGCGGGTGGTCGAGCCGACCGGGTCGGTCTGCAGGGTGGGGCGCCCGAAGGCGTCGTACTCGGTGGTGCCGCTGACCTGGTAGGTGCCCTTGGTGCCGTCGTGGGACGCCAGCCGCTCGGTCCTGGTGGCGTCGCCCCTGCTGGGCGCGGCCCCGAAGGCGCCGCCGTCGTAGGAGGTGCGCTCGTCGGCGATGACCTGTGTGCGGCGGTCGGGGGTGGCGGCGCAGTCGACGGAGACGGACTCGCTGCGGGAGGGCAGCTCGTAGATGTTCCTCGCCGGGTTGTCGGCGTACCACAGGCGGACACAGCGGTCGTCGGCGTCCGTGGCCAGGTCGCCGAGTTCCTCGGTCCTGAGCAGCCGCCCGGTGGTGGTGTCGGTGTCGTACGTCGACTCCGACCTGGTCCTGCGCCAGGTGCCGTCGGAGAGCAGTTCGTGGCCGCGGGTGGTCTTCAACCGGACGACGGTGGCCTTGGTGGTGGCCCAGGACCTGGTCTGGGTGGCGGTGTCGTGCTTCCACGGCTCGGTGAAGACCCTGGAGACGACCTTGCCGCCCGTTCCCTTGTCGTAGGTGGCCGCCTCCAGTTCGAAGCCGCCGTACTCCTCGTGGTCGGTGTACTCCACCCCCGAGGAGTCGGTGACCTTCACCGAACGGGTGCCGCCGTCCGGGTCCTTGTCGCCGTGCATGCCCTGCAGATACGTGTAGTCGACGCGAGTCTCCGTCACCTCGCCGTTGCCGGCGGTGACGGTGACCTTGCCGTAGCCCTGCCACTGGCCCCAGGTGAGGTACTTCGCGTCGGTGATGCCGTCGGGTTCGGCATGCCGCCAGGCCGCCGGTCCCTTGTACGCGTAGCGGGTGACCAGGTCCTCGCCGCCGCCGGTGCGGTCGGTCTGGGTGATCTCGGCGACGACGTACTTGTGGAACCAGTCGGTGATCGGGTCGATGTGGCCGGGCGGTGCCCATTTCACCGGGTAGCAGCGTTTGGTGGACTTGCCCGGCTCGGGCAGCGCGCCGGCGGTGCACTCGGTGGGGGCGTAGGTGATGTCGAGCTGGGCGCCGGTCTCGCTGAGGACGGTGGCCAGCCGGTAGCGGTGGAAGGCGTCGATGTTGTCGCCGTCCTTGTCCACCCGGTTCTCCAGCTGGATGCCCTGGAGGTCGACCGTCGGCAGCTCGATGTGGTTCTCGCCGGCCCGGCCCTCGTGCTGGATCCTCGACAGCCACAGCGTCTTGGAGTCGTCGCCGTTGTCGAGGAAGCGGTGGGTGAGGGTCCACGCGTCGACGTCGTCGTAGGTGTTCGCGCCGGTGCGCATCTGGGTGGTGATGCCGGTCAGCCGCTTGGTGGTCCAGAACGAGGGAGCCGCCTGTCCGGCCTTGCAGCGGGTGCCGGCCCTGCACTCCAGGTCGACGGGGACGTCGGGCCAGTGGGCGGCGTCGGCGGTGGTGCGCTTGTCCTCGGCGCAGGTGAACGTGGCGGTGGGCAGGCAGCGTTCGGCGACGGTGAACTTCACCCGGGCCGGGGCGCCGGCCGCGTACACCTGTTCGTGGCGCTGACCGTAGTCGATGCGCTTCAGGTGGCCACCCCGGTGGTAGGCGGTGCCGTTCACGTCCGTCTTGCCGTTGAGGGCGTAGTGGTTGGTCTCCGCCTCGTAGAAGTACGACATGACGTTGCCGTGGGTGTCCTTGACGTAGTCGAGGTTCCACCGCCAGGCCTGCTTGCAGTGCGCCTTGGTGAACGTGGCGTCGTAGCAGGGCTCGCCGGAGTCGTCGCCGAAGACGGGGACGGTCCAGGCGGAGTCGGTCTCCTCCTTGCCGGAGGTCCAGCCGGGCAGCCGGTCGAGGCCGAAGTGGTACTCGGTGCCGTCGGGGGTGGTCACCTTCCAGTGCTCGCCGTCGTCGTCGCCGTTGACGGCGCCGGTGAGCTTCTCGACCCGGGCGCCGCTCTCCCCGGTCATGTGCCACTTGCCGGTCCTGTCGTCCTTGATGAGCTGGGCGGCGCTGCCCTCCAGGACGATGGTGGCGTTGTCGTGCGCCCAGCACTGCTCGGCGGAGTCCTTGTGACCGTCGTCCGCGCAGGGCTTGTAGGCACGCTCGACGTAACCGGGTTCGTAGCCGAAGCCGTCACCGATCCAGGAGCCCTGGTTGTTGGTGACCGCGGTACGGCCGTCCGCCGTCTGGGAGGAGTAGCCGAGCCCGATCGTCGGGGTCAGACCGCCCGGCGTGGGCACCGTGCGCAGCGGGTAGCTCCAGGAGAACCCGCCGGAGGAGTTGGCCACCGACCAACTGGCCGACGGCGCCAGCGGGGTCGCCTTGTAGTCGCCCTTGGCGGACTCGGTCCCCGAGACGAGGGCGATCAGCGTGGTCGCCTCGCCGGCCTGGGCGGACAGGCCCGCCGCTTCCGGTTCGGCGGTGACCCGCGCCGTCACCGTCCGCTCGGCGGTGTCGTTCTCCGCGGCCAGCGGTACGGGCAGTTCGGGGCACTCGGCGCTGCCCGGCTCGGCGGTGGCGGCGCAGCCGGGCAGCCGCACCAGGCGCAGCCGGGCTCCGTAGTCGCCGCCGAAGCCCTCGGCGAACGCCGAGTAGTCGACGGAGAGTTCGACCGCGCCGGCCTGGTCCGCGCCGTCGGTCCTGCTGATCCCCAGCACCGCGGCGCTGTCCAACTGCCGGGCCCGCTCGCGGTCCAGGGAGGTGACGCGCACCTTCGCGGGAGCGGCCGAGGCGCTCCTTCCTTCCGCCTTCCGCGCGCCGTCCCCCGCCCCCTTGGGTGCTCCGGCCTTGCTGACCGTCACCGGCAGTCCGCCGACTTCGGTCCCGGTGGCCTTCCCGGGGGCGCCGACGGCGATCTCGGCACTGCCGGCCGCCGGCCAGCTCGCCTTGTCGAGGGTTCTGACCGCGGCCTTCGCGTTGGGGTCCGCGGGCCGTGGGGCGGCCTTGGCGTCCCGGCCCTCGGCGGGGTCCGGTGACTCCTGGACTCCGGGGCGGCCTCCGCCGGCGCTCCGGTCGGCCGGCGGCACGGCCTCGGCCGTGGTGGTGACCAGGGTCAGACTCAAGCCCAGCACGATGGCGCCGACGGCGCGTTGAGGTATGCGGCGGCTGATCAGACGGCCTCTGAAGGGGTTCACCGGGGCTTCTCTCCGCAGGTCCGAAGGCGGGTTCAGGTCGCGAGGCTCGGGGCCGGGGGGAGCCGGCCGGTGGCCGGTTCCCCCCGTGGGGCTACAGGTCGGGGACGGCGGTGAGCTGGCTCATCAGGCTGACGCCGGACGCGTCGACCGCTCCGCCGTACACGCGCACCTCGTCGAGCGCGCCGGCGAAGTACTCGCTGCCGCCGCCCTGGGCGGAACGGCCGACCTGGAGTCCTCCGACGGCGGGCCACAGGGTGTCGTCCTCGCCGTACGCGGTGGCGGCCAGCTGTCCCTCGACGTACAGGCGCAGCTCGTTGGCGAAGGCGTCGTACACCACGGCCAGATGCTGTCCCGCGCCGCCACTGGCCGGGAGTTCCTGGTCGTTGGTACGGACGACGGTGGGCGCTTCCGCCGCGTCCTCCCGCGCCACCTCCAGCTCCCACTGTCCGGTGGACGCCTGGTAGCGCACCACGACGCGGTCGGTGTTCTTCCCGGGCAGGGAGAACACGGTCTGCGACTGCTCGGAGTACTCGTTGGTGAGCTGGGCGCGGGCGGTGATGGTGAAGCTGCCGTCGCCGGTCACCGGTGGAGCGTCGGTGGCGGCCCAGTCGCCGTCGCCGTCCAGGACGAGGTGGCCCTCGCCGACCAGTGCGGGGACGTCCTCCAGCGGGTCGGCCGGCCGGTACACGGACGCGTCACCGCCCAGGGCCAGTGGCCGGCCGCCCGGCTGGACGTTGCCGGTGCTCCCGGCGGTGGCCTCGTCCAGCGGCCAGTAGCCCTTGCGGTCGGGCTTCACGGTGATCAGCTCGGCGACCTGGGCCGCGGGCAGCACCCGGTCGAAGACCCGGACGTCGGCGAGGTCGCCGGTGAAGTGGTCGCGGTAGCCGGACTTGGCCGTGGCGCGCCCGATCTGGAGGGTGCCGTAGGAGGCCCACGGCGAGCGCCGCTGGACGGTCTTCTTCAGCTGCTGGTTGACGTAGATGCTCAGCTGCGGTCCGCCGGCGGCGTGCGCGTCGTAGACGCCGGTGAGCAGCACCCACTGGTCCTTGAGGACCGTGACGCCCGCCGAGGCCTTCCAGTGTCCGAGGGTGTCGACGTCGCTCACCGGTGTCGAGAAGGCCCACGATCCGGCCGTCGCGTCGTAGCCGAGGGTGAAGCCCGGCTCGCCGGTGCCGTCCTGGCTGACCACGACCATGTCCCGGTCGAGCGCGGTGGGCCGGACCCAGGCGCTGACGCTGAAGCTGCTCCCGGTGTCCAGCACCCTGGTTCCGGAGTCCAGGTAGGCGTTCTCGCTGCCGTCGAACCGGGCCGCGCCGTCGACTCCGCCGCCGGGGCCGGTGACGCCGAACCGCACGCCGGAGCCGGCGGCCGCCGGGTAGCGGCCGGACTCGTCGTGGGCGTCGACGGTGCCTTCGCCGTCCGCGAGGTTCCACTGTGCGGTGACCGGGCGGCCGTCGGTGACCAGGAACTCGTACTGGGCGGGCACGCTGGAGTTCTTCGCCTTGTCGTACGCCTCGACCGTCACCCAGTGGGGTCCGGCGGACATCGGTGTGAAGGTCACCGAGGCGGGGCCGCCCGGGCCGGTGGCCGCGATCTGCTCCATGGGCCCGCCGTCGAAGCTGTAGCGGTACTCCATGACGTCGCCGTCGGCCACGTCGTCGTTGGTGTTGGGCGTGAAGGTGAACGTGCCCACCGTGCCGACGCCGTGGTGCCACACCCCGTCGTCCGGGTACTGCCCGGAGGTCACCGCGGGGGCGCCGGGCCGGGTCGGGTCGTAGACGATCTCGCAGCGCTGGGCGTCGCCGTCGTAGCTCCAGCCGCCCCAGTCGTCGCCGTCGTGGGCGCGGGCCGACCAGTAGATCACCGAGTTCGGCTTGAGGTCCTTGGTGACGTCGGACTTCATGGTGTGGCTGAAGGAGGTGCCGACGTTGGGTGCCTTGTGGCCGGTGTCCTGGGTGTAGGAGCGGGACGTTCCGTCCTTGGCGGTCCAGTCCACCTTGAACTGCACCTTCACCGTGTCCGTGTGGGAGGAGGTGTGGTCCGGGTCGCGTGCCTCGGTGCGCAGCTGCGGCAGGACGTCGGTGTAGGGGCGGTTCGCCCCCCACACGCACTTGCCGCCGGGGCTGGTGGACATGTGACCGGTGCTGATCTGCTTGGGCGGGTTGTTGTAGCCGATCTTCAGATAGGCGTTGCCGCAGATCCGCTTCCAGCCGCCGAAGCCGCCCTCGTCCTTCGCCCGCAGGCCCAGCGTCATCGATGTCCAGCCGCCGGAGGCCGCCGCGCTCACCTCGTCGACCAGTTCGCCGCCCTCGAAGTGCAGGTTGGCCTGGCTGGAGCACTTGGTCGGGGAGATCTTCCTGTCCACGGTCTGCAGGAAGTCGTCCCAGTCGTCCTTGGTGTTCGACCAGTCGCTGCCGGAGTTGACGGCGTAGTTCTTGCCGCCGATCCGGTAGAGGTCGATCGGTTCCGCGCGGGCGTCGGCCCAGTAGACGTGCTCCACCCGGGCGGAGAAGCTGACGTTCTTGATCGACTTGTTCTTGTAGAACGACATCGGCATCGTGAACAGCAGCCGCCGTACGCCGACGCCGTTGCAGGAGACCGGGTTGTAGTCGGTGGGGCACTTGCCCGCGCCGGCGCTGCCCGAGTACTTCCAGTCCTGCTCGCCCGGGATGCCGGACATGACGCCGGTCCAGGCGCTGCGGGAGGTGGTGCGCTGGATCGGGTCGATGACCACCGGGTAGACGGTGTCCTTACCCGTCAGCAGTTCCTGGTCCGGCACGAGGGTGAGCCGGTCCGCGGTCACCTCGATGCCGACCGGCGCGGTGCGGCCGCCCGGGCCGGGGCCTTCCGCGGCCGCGGCGGCGGACGTCTCCCCGGCGGACCCGGCGGACCCGGCGGTCACGGCGGTCACGGTGAACGCGGCCGGCTCCGCGCGGCCGGGGGCGGTGGACCGCTGCTGCTCCGGGCCCGCCGCGCCGGCCTGGTCGGCGGAGTCCCACATGACCGGCTTCCCGGCCTCGAAGACCGTCCCGCCGACCGCCGTGTCCACGGCCTGGAGCGCTCCGTCCGCGCTCTCACGGACCTTCAGCCCCTCGGTGCCCAGGCCGAACTCGATGCTCCGCAGCTCCGGGTCGGCGGCCGCCTCGGCCGTCTTGACGACCAGCAGGTGCGCCAGGCCGTCCACCTCGGCGCGGGCCACCAGGTCGACGCCGGGAAGCACGTCGGGGTAGGTGGCGGAGCCGCCCTCGACCCGCGGCTCGGGCAGCGGCCCGCCCGGCCAGCTCAGGGCGTACTCGCGGCCCGCCTTGCGCATCCGGGCGAACGGCCCGTCGCCGCCGCCGGAGAACTCCACCTCGACGGTGGCGGCCTTCGGCGACCAGGTTCCGTCCGCGCCCCGCACCAGGGTGGTGTCGACGTCGACCCACTTCCCGCCGCGGACGGCGTGGACGGGCTCGGTGTACTCGTAGGCGGTGAAGGAGCCGTCGGGTTGGGCGAAGACCTCGCGCCGCTCCTGGCGCAGGCCGGCCACCTCCACCGGCTCGCCGTTCTCCTCCGCGGCGGCCTGGGCGAGTCGCTCGCTCTGCTGGACCCGCGCGTACGTCCCTGCCGCCGTCCTCACCGGGGTGGCGGCCGCCGTGCGCGCCGTGTCCCGGACCTCCTCGGCCGCCCCGGCGCCGGGGGGCGCGGTGGGACCGGTCACCAGCAGCACGGCGAACACGCCGGCGACGGTCGCGGTGCGGCGCGCACGACGCCGCGGCCGGGTCTCGATCACGTTCCTGTCCTCGGTTCTCTCGGGTCCGCCGGTTCCGTCCGGCCTCGGCCTGTCGCCTCGTCGCGCGGTCACTCGACCACCGCGCCGAAGGCGCGACCGTCGGCGGGTACGCCGTCCTGGCCGGGGCGGACGCCGGTCACCGGGCCGGGCCGGCCGGAGAGCAGACTCGTCCACGGCACGCCGTACACGCCCCGGTCGCTCTCCGGCCCGTAGGGCACGCCGATGTGGAGCCGTTCCCGGTCGGCCGACAGGCCGGTGCCCAGGTACTCCCGCGGTCCCGGCAGTCCGGGCAGCCCGAACTGGCCCTTCTCCAGCCAGACGTCCGTGTTGCCGGGTTCACCGACCAGGGGGAAGATCTGGACGCCGCCCGCGTCCCGGGCCGCTTCCGCCTCGATGTCCTCTCCCGGGACGCCCACGGCCAGCAGGACGGTCTCCGCCGTCCCGACGGAGCCGGGCGCGGTGTTCACGGCGGTGAGGTGCTGACCGAACTGGTCGCCGGCCTCGCCGACGCCCGTGACCTCGGCGAAGGACTGGTGGATGTCGGCCGTCTGGGTCACGGCGCCGGCGGCGTTCACCCGCAGGGCGATGACCCGCCCGGCGTCCTCGCCGGTCGCGAGGTCCTCCCCGGGAACGCCCACGGCGAGCAGCGTCTCGTTGGCGGACGAGGCGCCCGAGGGGCGGTACGGGACGGCGGCGAGCGCCGCGGCCAGCCGGTCGCCGGCCTCGGCGACGCCGTTGATGCCGGGGGCGTCCTGGTGGACACCGGCCACCGGGGTGGGGATGCCGCCGGAGTTGAGCGTGTGCTTGAGGATCTGCAGGCCGCCGGAGAAGGCCTGGTCCCCGATGGCCTCACCGGGGTTGCCGACGGCGACATGGTGCGGTGAGGCGGCCACCGCATAGCCGAACCGGTCGTGCTCCTCCGCGTCCCCGGAGACACCGGCGGTGTTCTGGGTGAACCCGGCGTTCGTGCTGCCGCGCAGGTAGTGGGCCATGCCGCTGTCCACGACGGTGCCCACGTCCTCCCCCGGCACGCCGATCACCAGGTACGGCTCACCGGAGGAAGTCGCCCCGGCGGCCAGGGCGTGGCCGAACCAGTCACCGGCCTCCGCGGCGGTGCTCCCGATGTTGCCCGAGCCGCTGCCCTGGAGGTATTCGCGCACCGCCGTTCCGGTGGCCAGGCCGCCGGGCGCCCCGTACAGGATCTGGACGAGGCCCGCGTCGGCCTGGTCGTCGAGGTCCTCGTACGGGATGCCGACGACCAGGTCGGTGCAGCCGTCGCGGTTGTGGTCGAAGGTCGCGAGGGTGTGACCGTAGCGGTCCCCCTGCTCCGACGCGCCCGGGATCCCCGCCGTGTCCTGCGAGATCGTGGTGACGCCCTTGCCGCCGCCGTAGGCGATGTGGACCGCTCCGGCCTCGGCCCGCCCCGAGACGGTGGCCTCCGGATCCGCGATCGCGACATCCCGTGTCCCGTCGCCGTCGAAGTCCGTCTCCTGGCCGGCCGTGCATCCGGCCGCGGCCGCCGGCGTCGCGGTGAGCACGCCGCCCGGAAGCGACATGGCGGCCACCAGAGCCAGCCCGATCACGCTCGTGCGGGTGCGCACACGAGCCCCCTCCCCCGTGAAGATCCTGCGAAAGGCATGAAGCCGCGGTGATCATTCCGAGGGCGCCACGAAATCGTCAAGAACCTGACAAGTTACGGCTGAAAATGATCGGAAAATGGCCCGCCCGGACATCGGGCGGGCCACTGCCGGCTCCTCATCGGCACACGGAAGCCCAGGTGGCAGGCGGGATCGCAGTCTCCGCATCCGGGCCGCGGACGACGGTCACCCGCATCCCGGGAACCCCGGCGTTCAGTCGGCTCCCAGCGACTCGAACCGCCACCGGTGCACCGGACGGGTGATCAGCTCGCCGGGGGGTTCCGGGAGTTCGGGGAGGTCCGGGTCGTCGTACGGGGCGTCCCACCAGGTGATGACCAGGACGCGGTCCTGCGGGGCGCGGAAGGTCTCGCGGCGCGGGGGGCGCCGGGTGAGCTCCCGGACCCGCTCCTCGGCCCAGGCCACCAGCTCGGGTCCCCGGCCGGGCACCGCGCGGGCCTCCCACATCAGCGCCACCGTCATGAGTACAGGTTCTCCTTGGCGGTCTCGTGCACATGGTCGTGGGTGTGCGAGAGGCCCGGCACGTGGGGTTCGGTGACCGGGAGGGAGGAGTCGGCCGAGAGGTCCCAGTCGGAGGCCGGGCGGTTCCGGGCGACCATCTCCGCGCCCAGCGCGGCCACCATCGCGCCGTTGTCCGTGCACAGCTTGGGGCGGGGCACGCGCAGCCGGATGCCGGCCGCCTCGCAGCGTTCCTCGGCGAGGGCCCGCAGCCGGGAGTTGGCGGCCACACCGCCGCCGATCATCAGATGATCGACCCCCTCGTCCTTGCAGGCCCGTACGGCCTTGCGGGTGAGGACGTCCACGACCGCCTCCTGGAAGGACGCCGAGACGTCGCGCACCGGGACCTCCTCGCCCGCGGCGCGCTTGGCCTCGATCCAGCGGGCCACGGCGGTCTTCAGCCCGGAGAAGGAGAAGTCGTACGCCGGATCGCGGGGGCCGGTCAGTCCGCGCGGGAACGCGATCGCGTCCCGGTCGCCCTCGCGGGCGTAGCGGTCGATGACCGGGCCGCCGGGGAAGCCCAGGTCCATCACCCGGGCGATCTTGTCGAAGGCCTCGCCCGCCGCGTCGTCGATGGTCGCGCCGAGCGGCCGGACGTCGGAGGTGATGTCCGTCGAGAGCAGCAGGGAGGAGTGGCCGCCGGAGACCAGGAGGGCCATGGTCGGCTCGGGCAGCGGGCCGTGCTCCAGCTGGTCGACGCAGATGTGCGAGGCGAGGTGGTTGACCCCGTACAGCGGCTTGCCCAGGGCGTAGGCGTACGCCTTGGCCGCCGAGACGCCGACCAGCAGCGCGCCCGCGAGTCCGGGGCCGGCGGTGACGGCGATGCCGTCGAGGTCGCGGGCGCCGACGCCCGCCTCCTTCAGCGCGCGCTCGATGGTGGGGACCATCGCCTCCAGGTGGGCGCGGGAGGCGACCTCCGGGACGACGCCGCCGAAGCGGGCGTGCTCGTCGACGCTCGAGGCGACGGCGTCCGCCAGCAGGGTGGTCCCGCGCACGATGCCGACACCGGTCTCGTCGCAGGAGGTCTCGATCCCCAGTACCAGGGGTTCGTCAGCCATGGATCTCGGTTCCTTGTACGCCGTTGTCGGGTTCGGCCGGGGTCACGGAGGTGGACGGGTCGGTCAGCCGCATCACCAGGGCGTCCACGTTCCCCGGCTGGTAGTAGCCGCGCCGGACGCCGATGGTCTCGAAGCCGAAGCGCTCGTAGAGCTTCTGGGCCCGGACGTTGTCCACCCGGCACTCCAGCATCACTTCGGCGCACTCGAACGCCGTCGCCGCCCGCAGCAGCTCGGTCAGCAGCCGTGCGCCCAGGCCGGTCCCCCAGTGGTCCCGGGTGACGGCGATGGTCTGGACGTCGGCGCCCGCGGCCGGGCCCTCGTCGGACTCCGCGCCGGAGGTGGTCAGGCCCGCGTAGCCGACGATCCGGCCGCCCTCCTCGGCGACGAAGTAACGCCGGGTCGCCCCTGGGCCGCGCGCATGGGCCAGCTCGGACCAGAACATCCCGCGCGACCAGGCGTCCTCGGGGAACAGATCCCGCTCCAGCTCCAGTACGGAGTCGATGTCCCACCAGCGCATCTCGCGCAGCACGGCCGTCTCGGTTCCCGTCACTTGGGGGTGACCACCTTGTAGTTCTTGGGGACCTGGGCGTCGGGCCGGCGCAGATACAGCGGCCGGGGCGCGGGCAGTTCCTCGCCCGCCGCCAGCCGCTCCGCGGCCAGCCGGGCCAGGGCGGCGGCGCTCACGTGCTCGGGCTCGTACGCCCTGGGGAAGGTGTCCGGGTAGAGCAGCGCGCCGGCGCCGACCGCGGGCAGGCCCGCGACCTGCTCGGCGATGTCGGCGGGCCGGTCGACGGCGGGCTCGGTGAGGCGGGTGCGGGAGTCGGCGTAGCGCGCCCAGTAGACCTCCTTGCGGCGGGCGTCGGTCGCCACGACGAAGGGGCCCTCCAGGTCGGCCGCCCAGGCCAGACCGTCCAGCGTGCACACACCGTGCACGGGCACGCCCAGCGCGAGCCCGAAGGTGTCCGCCGTCATCAGGCCGACCCGCAGCCCGGTGTAGGGGCCGGGTCCGGTGCCGACGACGATCCCGGTGACGGCGTCCAGCCGCAGGCCTGCCTCGGCGAGGACCCTGTCGACCGCCGGGAGCAGCAGCTCGCCGTGGCGGCGGGCGTCCACCTGGCTGGACGAGGCGATGACGTCGTCGCCGTCGTGCAGCGCGACGGTGACGGCGGGGGTTGCGGTATCCAGAGCGAGCAAGAGCACGCGAACAGCCTACGGCTCCCGCGCCCCGCCCACGGCCGCGGCGGCCGGACGGTCACGTACTGCTACCGTCACGACGGCATACGTACATAAAGGCGCAGAGCGGGACAGAGGTGACGGCGATGTCAGGCACCAGCTCGATGATCGTGGCGGGGCTGACCGCGGCGGCCCTCGCGACGGTCGGTGTCCTCGCCCACCAGGCGGCGGCCAACGTCCCGCCCGAGCTGCGCCACCCGGCGGCCGGAGCCGCCGGAGCCGTACGCAAGGCACTCCCGGACAGGGGCCACCCCGCCGCCCTGCCCGCGCGGTCGGGTGCGGGCAAGCGGGTCGTCTACTCGCTGAAGGCCGACCGGGTGTGGCTGGTGGAGGAGGCCGGCACGGTGCGGCGCACCTTCGGGGTCAGCCCCAGCACGGTGGACCCCGGGCCGGGCGTCTACCGGGTCACCTCCCGGTCCGGGAAGGTCACCGGATCGGACGGCGTCCCCATCGAGCACGTCGTGCGCTTCGCCGACGTCGACGGCACGGCGATCGGGTTCAGCGCGGCGGTGGACGGTTCGGCGCCGGTGCTCGACCCGCGGGAGCGGACGGGCGGCATCCGCGAGACGCGTGCGGACGGCGCGGCGATGTGGACGTTCGCGACGATCGGACGGACGGTCGTCGTCGTGCCGTGAGGCCCGGTGGCGTCACGCCGCCTCGTGGTGGTCCCGCACGACCGGCTCGGCACGCCGGGGCTCGGGAGCGCGGGGTGGGGTGGAGACCGCGGCGGCCGCGGCGCAGGCGGCCAGCAGATCACGCATGGGCACCCCGGAAAGCTGCTGCGGCTGGGCCGTGGACCCGGACGGGTTCTGGGTGGCCGGCATGGACGCCTCCTGAGGGCCGGGGGCCGGACGTAGTTAGGTACACCTAACTACGCACTGGGTACCATGTGACCACGCCGGAGACGCCGAACGCAACCGTTTGCCGACACCTTGTCGGAATGTACGGGCGCGGGGCGCGTGCGCTTGCCGTTCGGCTGCGGGCCGTGGGTGGCCGGTCGCGCAGTTCCCCGCGCCCCCAGGGGCGTGACCCCGGCCCTCGCTCTCCGAGCCGACGGAGCCGACGGAGCCGACGGAGCCGACGGAACGGCAGCACCCTCCAGGGGCGCGGGGAACTGCGAGACCGGCCCGGACGGCGCCGCAGCCGAACGACAAGCGCACGCGCCCGGCCAGCGCCGAGAAGGACCCCCCTGCTCAGGCCGACAGTGCGTGCAGCCCCGCCCCCGCCCACCGCTCGCCCAGACCCGTCACGGTCACCTGCCGCACCTCGTCCGTGGTGTCGCCGACCGCCCGGTGGATGGCGATCCGCAGCCGGTCGTCGGTCAGCTCCTCGACCTTCCCCTCGCCCCACTCCACGACGATCACCGACTCCGGCAGCGAGACGTCGAGGTCCAGGTCCTCCATCTCGTCCAGCCCGCCGGACAGGCGGTACGCGTCGACGTGGACCAGCGGCGGGCCGTCCCCCAGCGACGGGTGCACCCGGGCGATCACGAACGTCGGCGAGGTGACCGCGCCCCGTACGCCGAGGCCCTCGCCGAGCCCCCGGGTCAGTGTCGTCTTGCCGGCGCCGAGCTCGCCGGAGAGCAGGACGAGATCGCCGGCGCGCACCAGCCCGGCGAGCCTGCGCCCGAGTGCGCGCATCCGCTCGGGGGAGGTGACGGTCAGCTCGACGGAGTTCACGGCCTGCCCCGGTTCAGCCGGGTTGTGGGGTGCTGCTGCTTCCATAGCCACCCACCGTAGTCCCCGCGGGCACCGCGCCCGCGCGGACGAGCAGGTCGGCGAGGCGGTCGGTGACCACCTCCGGGTGCTCCAGCAGCACCAGGTGCCCGGCGTCCGGGACCAGCACCAGTTCCGCGTCGGGCAGCAGATCGGCGATCGCCTCACTGTGCTCGCTGGGCGTCACCAGGTCCTTGATCCCGGCGAGCACCAGCACCGGCAGTCCGGCGAAGTGGGCGAGGGCCTCGGTCTTGTCGTGGTCGTGGAACGCCGGGTAGTACTCGGCGACCACGTCGATGGGCGTCCCCTCGATCATCCGCTCGGCGAACCGGGCGACGGCCGGGTCCACGTCCCGGGACGCGAACGAGTACCGCTTGATGATGCCCGCGAACAGGTCCGCCGTGGCCCGGCGCCCCCTCTCCACCAGCTCGGCCCGCTGCCCCAGCGCCTTCAGCACACCCGGCAGCACCCGCCGCACCGCGTTGACCCCGGCCACCGGCAGCCCGAAGTTGACCTCGCCGAGCCGCCCCGACGACGTACCGACCAGGGCGACGCCCAGGCACCGTTCCCGGATCAGTTCGGGGTACTGGTCGGCGAGGGCCATCACCGTCATCCCGCCCATGGAGTGTCCGGCGAGCACGACGGGTCCCTCGGGCGCGGCCGCGTCGATGACGGCCTTCAGGTCGCGCCCCAGCTGCTCGATGGTGACCGGCTCGTCCCGCTCCGTCTGCGCCGCGCCCCGCGCCGAGCGGCCGTGGCTGCGCTGGTCCCAGTACACGGTCCGTACGACGCCCCGGAGCGCGGCCCGCTGGAAGTGCCAGGAGTCCTGGCTGAGGCAGTAGCCGTGGCTGAAGACGACGGTGACCGGGGCCGGGGACCTGCGCCCGAACAGCCGGCGCCGCCGCGCGGGCGTGGCCTCCGGATCGGGGTCGACGTCGTCGACCTCGTAGTACAGCTCGGTGCCGTCATCGGCGTACGCCGTGCCGGGGGTGCCGCGCAGCGAGCCGTACGGTCCGGTGGAGTCGAGGGCGAGCCTGGCCTTCTTCCGCATGCCCCGCCCGACCGTCATCCGCTCTATGGCGACGCCCGCGGCGGCTCCGGTGGCGAGCACGCCTATCGCGACGCCCGCGACGCCGGTCGCCCGGCGCCAGCCCCCGCGGGAGATCTCGGCGGCGGAGGCGGCGGCCTCCGCGATGCCCTCGCTCACGTGCCGCTCCCCTCGTTCCCGTCGTCGACGTAGACGCGCGGGACGCGGTGTCCGATCCGGGTGACGATCTCGTACGCGATGGTCCCGGCCGCCTGCGCCCAGTCCTCGGCGGTGGGCTCGCCCCGGTCGCCCGGGCCGAAGAGCACGGCCTCGGCGCCCGGCCCCGGGTCGTCCCCGCCGAGGTCGACGACGAACTGGTCCATCGCGACCCGGCCCGCGACCGTACGCCACTTGCCCTCGACCAGTACCGGACCGGCGGAGGAGGCGTGGCGCGGGATGCCGTCCGCGTAGCCGAGCGGGACCAGGGCGAGGGTGGTGGCGCCCGGGGTGACGTAGTGGTGGCCGTAGCTGACGCCGTGCCCGCCGGGGACGTGCTTCACCAGGGCCAGGGATGCGGAGAGGGTCATCGCGGGACGCAGGCCGAAGTCGGCGGGGGTGCCGATCTCGGGGCTGGGCGAGACGCCGTACATCGCGATGCCGGGGCGGACCAGGTCGAAGTGGCTCTCGGGGAGGGTGAGCGTGGCGGGCGAGTTGGCGATGTGCCGCACCTCGGGGTCGACGCCCCGCCCCTCCGCGTACGCCACCATCTCCCGGAAGCGGGAGAGCTGGGCGGCGATGGAGGGATGCCCTGGCTCGTCGGCGCAGGCGAAGTGCGACCACAGGCCGGTGACCCGCAGCAGCCCCTCCGCCTCGGCGCGCAGCGCCCCCGCGACCAGCTCCGCCCAGTCGTCGCCGGGCTGACAGCCGCCGCGGCCGAGCCCCGTGTCGGCCTTGAGCTGCACCCGCGCGGGCCGTCCGGCGAGGCGGGCGGCCCTGGTCACCTCGTCCAGCGCCCACATGCCGCTCAGGGACACGTCGAGGCCGGCCTCGACCGCCTCCCGCCAGGGCCCGCCGGGCGTCCACAGCCAGCACATGATCCGTACGTGGTCCGGCACCCCGGCACCGGGCGCGCGCAGCGCGAGCGCCTCCTGCGGGGTGGCGGTGCCCAGCCAGGTCGCCCCGGCCTCGACGGCCGCCCGGGCGCAGGCGGCCGCGCCGTGCCCGTAGGCGTCCGCCTTGACGACGGCCATCAGGGCGGCGCCGGGCGCGCGCCGGCGCAGGGCACGCACATTGGCCCGCACGGCAGCGAGGTCGATCTCGGCACGGGCCCGCACTGTCTCTTTCATCGCCAACAGTCTCTCAGAGCCCCCCGCCGGCCCTTTTCCGTCCCGGGACTCCGCCCCGGACCCCGCTCCTCAAACGCCGGAGGGGCTGGAAGTCACCACATTCCGCCACGCCCCCACGATCCCCTCCGCCACATCCTGCGCCCCCACCGGCGCCCCCTCCGCCGCGAACCGCCCCGCGAGCCCGTGCAGATACGCCCCCGCACTCCCCGCGTCCACCGCCGACAGCCCCGCCGCCAGCAGCGACCCGCCGAGCCCCGACAGCACGTCCCCGCTGCCCGCCGTGGCCAGCCACGACGTCCCCGTCGGGTTCACCCGCACCGGCCCGTCCCCGCCCGCGCGGGCGACCAGCGTCGTCGACCCCTTCAGCAGCACCGCCGCCCCGTACCGCCGCGCCAGCTCCCGCACCGCGGCCAGCCGCGCACCCTCGACCTCCTCCCGCTCCACGCCCAGCAGCGCGGCGGCCTCCCCCGCGTGCGGGGTCATCAGCGTCGGCGCCCGCCGCGCCCGTACCGCCGCCGCCTCCGCCAGCCGCAGCCCGTCCGCGTCGATCAGCACGGGCACGTCCGCCGCCAGCACCTCCGCGACCGTCGCCGCGTCGTCCCCGGCCCCCGGTCCGACCACCCACGCCTGCACCCGTCCCGCGTGCTTCGGCCCCCGGTCCGACACCAGCGTCTCGGGGAAGCGGGCGATCACGGCCTGCCCGGCGGGGCCGACGTACCGTACGGCCCCCGCCCCGCCCCGCAGCGCCCCCGCCACGGCGAGCACCGCGGCTCCCGGGTAGCGGGCGGAGCCGGCGGCGATGCCGACGACGCCCCGCCGGTACTTGTCGCTCTCGACGGCCGGCACCGGCAGCAGCCGCGCCACATCGGCGTGCTGCAACGCCTCCGCCTCCGGGGTCTCCGGAAGCGACAGTCCGATGTCGACCGGCCGTACCGTCCCGGCGTACTCCCGCGCCGGATCGATCAGCAGCGCCGGCTTGTGCGTCCCGAAGGTCACCGTGAGGTCGGCCCGGACCGCCGCCCCGCGTACCTCCCCGGTGTCGGCGTCGACCCCGCTCGGCAGATCGACGGCGACCACGGCCGCCCGCGACCGCCCGGCCGCGTCGGCGAGCGGCACCGCCTCCGGCCGCAGCCCGCCCTTGCCGCCGATCCCGACGATCCCGTCCAGAACCAGATCGGCCCGCTCGATCAGCCCCTCGGCCGCGCCCGCCACCGCCACCCTGCCCCCCGCCCGGCGCAACGCCGCGAGCCCCCCACCGTGCGCGCGCTCCGGCGCGAGCAGTACGGCGCTGACCCCCGCCCCGCGCCGGGCCAGCCGGGCGCCGGCGTACAGGGCGTCACCTCCGTTGTCCCCGCTGCCGACCAGCAGCACGACCCTGCTGCCGTACACCCGTCCCAGCACATCCGCGCAGGCCGCGGCGAGACCGGCGGCGGCGCGTTGCATCAGCGCCCCCTCCGGCAGCCGTGCCATCAGTTCCCGCTCCGCCGCCCTGACCGTCTCCACGCTGTACGCAGTCCGCATGCGTCCGAGTTTCCCGTACGGGCGCGTCCGACTCCCGTCATCGACGGGCCGGCACGGTGACGTCCATCTGCCGACAGGTGAGGGGTGCGGCCCGCCGAGCCGCACCCCTCGTCCCTCTGCCGACTTCGCCCTCAGGTGGTGCTGAGCATCCCCGCCCGCAGCCGCTTCAGGGTCCGCGACAGCAGCCGCGACACATGCATCTGCGAGCAGCCCAGCCGCTCACCGATCTCCGCCTGCGTCAGCTCCTCCACGAACCGCCAGTGCACGATCTTCCGCTCGCGCTCGTCGAGGTCGGCGATCATCGGGGCGAGCGCGTGGAAGTCCTCGACCAGCTCCAGGGCGGCGTCCTCGGCCCCGATGAAGTCGGCGAGCACGCTCTCACCGTCCGGCTCGCTGCCGATGGTGGCGTCCAGGGAGGCGGAGTTGTAGCCGTTGGAGGCGATCCGCGCCTCGTCGACCTCGGCCTCGGTCAGGCTCATCAGCTGGGCGAGCTCGGCGGTGGTCGGCGTACGGCCCAGCCGGCTGCGCAGTTCCTCGGTGGCGCGGGCGAGCTGCACCCGGGCCTCCTGGAGCCGGCGCGGCACGTGCACGGACCACGACGTGTCCCGGAAGAACCGCTTGATCTCGCCGACGATGTAGGGGATCGCGAAGGAGGTGAACTCCACTTCGCGGGAGAGCTCGAACCGGTCGATCGCCTTGATCAGACCGATCATGCCGACCTGGACGATGTCCTCCATCTCCTCCGGTCCGCGGCTGCGGAACCGGCCGGCCGCGTAGCGGACCAGGGACATGTTCATCTCGATCAGCGTGTTGCGCGCGTACTGGTACTCGTGCGTGCCCTCCTCCAGCTCCGTGAGCCGGCGGAAGAACTGCTTGGACAGTTCGCGTGCGTCCTGGGGCGCGACCTGGCCGGGATCGGCGACCTCCGGCAGCTCGGTCACGCGCTGAGCTCGGTCCGTCCGCGCCATCGTCGACGTCACAGTTAGCCCTCCCAAATCAATCGGCCCCAGTCCGGGCACCGGCTCCCCGCGTGTACCCCCGTTCGGGCGAAGCACGCATCGCCGTCACCGGCGACGGTTGCGCACCAGCCGTACGAGGGCGAAGACCAGGGTGAGCACGGCGGCGGCGACGAGGAACGCCTCGCCCCACACCGGCAGGTCGACCCCGGCCCCGGGGAAGGCGAACACGGGTCTCACCCCTCCGCGATCACGACCGCCGAGGCCACCCCGGCGTCATGGCTGAGCGACAGGTGCCAGGACCGTACGCCCAGTTCGGCGGCGCGCGCGGCCACCGTCCCCGTCACCCGCAGCCGCGGCTGCCCACTGTCCTCGCACCACACCTCGGCGTCGGTCCACACCAGCCCCGCCGGCGCCCCGAGCGCCTTGGCCAGGGCCTCCTTGGCCGCGAACCGCGCGGCGAGCGAGGCGACACCCCGCCGCTCCCCGCTGGGCAGCAGCAACTCGCCGTCCACGAACAGCCGCCGGGCCAACGCGGGCGTCCGCTCCAACGAGGCGGCGAACCGCCCGATCTCGGCCACGTCGATCCCGACTCCGATGATGCTCATACCGGCACCCTAGGCGGTGTCACCGGCTCCACGGATCCGTCCCGGAACACGCGCACGCGCCTACTCCACCGTCACCGACTTCGCCAGGTTCCGCGGCTGATCCACCTCGTTCCCCCGCGCCGTCGCCAGCTCGCACGCGAACACCTGCAACGGCACCGTCGCCACCAGCGGCTGGAGCAGCGTCGGGGTGGCCGGGATCCGGATCAGGTGATCCGCGTACCCGGCGACCGCTTCGTCCCCCTCCTCCGCGATGACGATCGTCCGCGCACCCCGTGCCCGGATCTCCTGGATGTTGGAGACGATCTTGTCGTGGAGCACCGACCGGCCCCGCGGCGACGGCACGACGACGACCACCGGCAGGTCGTCCTCGATCAGCGCGATCGGCCCGTGCTTCAACTCGCCCGCCGCGAAGCCCTCCGCGTGCATGTACGCGAGCTCCTTCAGCTTCAGTGCGCCCTCCAGCGCGACCGGGTAACCCACATGCCGGCCGAGGAAGAGCACCGTGTCCTTCCCCGCCAGCGACCGCGCCAGCTCCCGTACCGGCTCCATCGTCCCCAGGACGCGGTCCACCGCGCCGGCGATCGACGACAGGTCCCGTACCACCGCGCGGATCTCGTCCGCCCACTTGGTGCCCCGCACCTGGCCCAGGTACAGCGCGACCAGATAGCAGGCGACCAGCTGGGTCAGGAACGCCTTGGTCGAGGCGACGGCGACCTCCGGCCCGGCGTGCGTGTACAGCACCGCGTCCGACTCGCGCGGGATCGTCGCACCGTTGGTGTTGCAGATCGCCAGCACGTGCGCGCCCTGCTCCCGCGCGTGACGCAGCGCCATGAGCGTGTCCATGGTCTCGCCGGACTGGGAGATGGCGACGACGAGGGTCTGCTGGTCGAGGATGGGGTCCCGGTAGCGGAACTCGCTCGCCAGTTCCACCTCGCAGGGGAGCCGGGTCCAGTGCTCGATGGCGTACTTGGCGATGAGCCCCGCGTGGAAGGCCGTGCCGCAGGCGACGATGACGACCTTGTCGACCTCGCGCAGCACGCCCGCCGGGATCCGGACCTCGTCCAGCGTCAGTGAGCCCGATCCGTCGATGCGGCCCAGCAGCGTGTCGGCGACCGCCTTCGGCTGCTCGGCGATCTCCTTGAGCATGAAGGAGGCGTAGCCGCCCTTCTCGGCGGCGGAGGCGTCCCAGTCGACGTGGTACTCGCGGACGTCGGCCGCGCCCCCGTCGAAGTCGGTGACCGTCACCGAGTCCCGGCGCAGCTCGACCACCTGGTCCTGTCCCAGCTCGACGGCGTCCCGGGTGTGCGCGATGAACGCGGCCACGTCGGAGGCGAGGAACGCCTCGCCCTTGCCGACACCCACCACCAGCGGCGAGTTGCGGCGCGCGCCGACGACCACGCCCGGCTCGTCCGCGTGCAGGGCGACGAGCGTGAACGCGCCCTCCAGCCTCCGGCACACCAGCCGCATCGCCTCCGCGAGGTCCGCGCACGCGGAGAACTCCTCGGCGAGCAGATGGGCGACGACCTCGGTGTCCGTCTCGGAGCGGAGTTCGTGGCCCCGCTCGGCCAACTCCTCGCGCAGGGCGGCGAAGTTCTCGATGATGCCGTTGTGGACGACGGCGACCCGGCCCGCGTTGTCGAGGTGCGGGTGGGCGTTGGCGTCCGTCGGGCCGCCGTGGGTGGCCCAGCGGGTGTGCCCGATGCCCGTGGTCCCGGCCGGCAGCGGCCGTTCGGCCAGCTCCTTCTCCAGGTTGACGAGCTTCCCGGCCCGCTTGGCGGTGGCCAGCCCGCCGTCGGCCAGCACGGCGACGCCCGCCGAGTCGTAGCCCCGGTACTCCAGTCGCTTCAGTCCGGCCGTCACGACGTCCAGCGCCGACTGCGGCCCCACATATCCCACGATTCCGCACATGTCCGGCAGCCTACGGTCCGTCAGCTGCCGGAAACGGTCATCACGTGCCCGAAATCGGAAATTCCCACCGGGGTACGAACGCTGCGGGCGGGTCTTCGCGTCAGCCGAGCTTGGCGAGCTGTGCGTCGATGACGGCCGTGGGAATCTCGAAGTCCTTGCCGGTCATCATGGCGGAGATGTTGACGATGCCGAACGAGGCGAGCGTGGCGCCCTTGCGGACCACGACGATCTTCATGGGCGCGTGGGTGTCCGCGCCGGTGGCCACGCCGATGGTGGCGGCGACCGCCTCGTCGCCGCCCTCGGGGGCGTCGGTCGTGGTGACCTTGGCGATCCGCATCTCGTCGCTGCCCACGGTCGCGTCGAAGCCGCCGGCGCACTTCTCGGCGGCCGTCTTCAGCGCCGCGAGCGCCTTCTCGGCACCGCCGTCCTCGTAGGACGCGAGGTTCAGCATGATCTTGTTGATGTCGATCTCGGTCATGTCCTGCCCGTCCGGGCCCGAACCCTCGGACTGCGACTCCGTCTGACCCGTCCAGGAGCGCTTCACGTCCGCCGCCGGCTCGCCCTGGGCGATGGCGCCCTGGACGTAGACGAGCGGCAGACAGGCCTCGTCCCCCGTCTTCACCTGGTCCTTGGCGACGTCGTCCTCCGCCGGGATCTTGGTGGCGACCTCGCCGTACTCGACGTCGCCCTGCGCGAGGGCGGCCTTCTCCAGCTCGGCGGCGCTCAGCGCCTTGCCCGCCGGGGCGGTCCCCTCGGCCTTGGCCGCCGGTGCGGACTGGTCCGCCTCGGCCTTGTCGCCGTCGTCGGACGACCCGCCGCAGGCGGTGACGAGCAGGGTCAGCGCGGCGGCGGAGGCCGCGAGGGCGGTGCGGCGGACGGCGGTCGATTTCACGTCGGTACTCTTTCGTCGTGTTGCGTCGAGGTCTGTGGAAGCCGGAGCCCGGCTCCGTTCGATCTTGAACGCACCGTACACACAGTAATCGCACAGGTGATCGACAATCGGCGGTCCGAAATCCGACCGTGACCTCGACGCTCCCGTCGGCCACCGCGGACCGGCCGGCGTGACACAGCCCACCTGTCGCCCCGTTCAAACTCCGTTAACAATGGACTGTGATCTCTCCGGTCTCCTCGATGCCCCGGAGCGCCCACCGGCAGCGGCCGGAGGCGACTCCCTACGTCGACCTCACCCGCTCCGAGTGGAGCGCGCTGCGCGACAAGACCCCGCTGCCGCTGTCGGCCGCGGAGGTCGAACGGCTGCGCGGGCTCGGTGACGTCATCGACCTCGACGAGGTGCGGGACATCTACCTCCCGCTGTCCCGGCTGCTCAATCTCTACGTCGGCGCCACCGACGGGCTGCGGGGCGCGCTGAACACGTTCCTGGGCGAGCAGGGCTCCCAGTCGGGCACGCCCTTCGTCATAGGGGTCGCCGGTTCGGTGGCCGTCGGCAAGTCCACGGTCGCCCGTCTCCTACGGGCCCTGCTGTCCCGCTGGCCCGAGCACCCGCGCGTGGAGCTGGTCACGACGGACGGTTTCCTGCTGCCGACGCGCGAGCTCCAGGAGCGGGGCCTGATGTCGCGGAAAGGATTCCCCGAGTCCTACGACCGGCGCGCGCTGACCCGTTTCGTCGCCGACATCAAGGCGGGCAAGAGCGAGGTCACCGCGCCGGTCTACTCCCACCTCATCTACGACATCGTCCCCGGCGAGAAGCTCACGGTGCGCCGCCCGGACATCCTGATCGTCGAGGGCCTCAACGTCCTCCAGCCGGCACTGCCCGGCCAGGACGGCCGCACGCGCGTGGGCCTCGCCGACTACTTCGACTTCAGCGTGTACGTCGATGCCCGCACGGAGGACATCGAGCGCTGGTACCTCAACCGCTTCAAGCGGCTGCGGGAGACCGCGTTCCAGGACCCGTCCTCGTACTTCCGGAAGTACACCCAGGTCTCCGAGGAGGAGGCCCTCGACTACGCGCGCACGATGTGGCGCACCATCAACAAGCCGAACCTGGTGGAGAACATCGCACCCACCCGGGGCCGGGCCACGCTGATCCTGCGCAAGGGCCCGGACCACAAGGTCCAACGCCTGAGGCTGCGCAAGCTGTAGCGGGGGGTGTTGTGCAGCCCCGGCGCTGGGTGCGGGCCGGGGGTGTCCGCGCAGCCCGGCGCTCACGGGGTGCCGTCGCGCCCACCCGTGCCGCCCTGGGGGTACCCCCTCTGGGGGAGGCACGCCCGCGGAGAGCGCGGAAGGGCGGGTGCCCGCAGGCGCGTACGGCGATCGGGGTGGACGGCGGGGTGCGGCAGTGGTCGCGCGCGGCGGGGAGGGGACGGGGCGGGGGTGGTCGCCCGCAGCGACTGGCGCGTCCGCGCCCCGAACCCCTACCAGCCGACCTATTGCGCGCCAGTCCGAGGACGGCCACCCCCGACCCGGCACCGACCCACCCACCCCCCGTAGGCGCTACGCGCACCCCCACCACAGGGACAGCGGCGCCGCAGGCATACGACCGCTACCCCAGCGCCGACTTCACCGCGTCCGCCAGACGCCCCGCCACCGAGCGGGCCTGGTCGATGTCCGCCGCCTCGACCATGACACGGACCAGCGGTTCCGTCCCCGACGGCCGGAGCAGCACGCGCCCCGTCTCCCCCAGCTCCCGCTCCGCCTCGCCCACCGCGGCAGCGAGCTCCGCCGAGGTCCGCACCCGCGACTTGTCCACATCCGGCACGTTGATGAGCACCTGCGGCAGCCGCTCCATCACCGACGCCAGCTCCCGCAGCGACCGCCCGCTCCCCGCGACCCGCGCCGCGAGCAGCAGCCCGGTCAGCGTGCCGTCACCGGTCGTCGCGTGGTCGAGGATGATGACGTGCCCGGACTGCTCGCCCCCGAGGGCGTAGCCCTGGTTCTTCATCTCCTCCAGCACGTACCGGTCCCCGACAGCGGTCTGCACCAGCCGGATGCCCTCCCGCTCCATCGCCAGCTTGAACCCGAGGTTCGACATCACGGTGGCGACGACGGTGTCGGACCGCAGCGCGGACCGCTCCCGCATCGCCAGCGCCAGCACCGCGAGGATCTGGTCGCCGTCGACCTCCTCACCGGTGTGGTCGACGGCCAGGCACCGGTCGGCGTCACCGTCGTGCGCGATGCCCAGCGCGGCCCCGTGCTCGACGACCGCGGCCTTCAGCTTCTCGAGGTGGGTGGACCCGCAGCCGTCGTTGATGTTGAGCCCGTCCGGCTCGGCACCGATGGTGACGACCTCGGCCCCCGCGCGGGTGAACGCCTCCGGCGAGACGCTCGCCGCGGCACCGTGCGCCTCGTCGAGAACGATCCGCAGACCGTCCAACCGGTTCGGGAGGACACCCACGAGGTGGGCGACGTACGTGTCCAGCCCCTCCTCGTAGTCCCGCACGCGGCCGACGCCGGCGCCGGTCGGCCGGTCCCAGGGCGCGCCCGTGCGGTGCTCCTCGTACACGGACTCGATCCGGTCCTCCAGCTCGTCGGCGAGCTTGTGACCGCCGCGGGCGAAGAACTTGATGCCGTTGTCCGGCATGGCGTTGTGGCTGGCGGAGAGCATGACACCGAGGTCGGCGCCGAGCGCACCGGTGAGGTGCGCGACGGCCGGCGTCGGCAGCACGCCGACCCGCAGGACGTCCACGCCCGCGCTCGCGAGACCGGCGACCACGGCGGCTTCGAGGAACTCCCCGGAGGCGCGCGGGTCACGCCCGACCACGGCTTTGGGCCGGTGACCTTCGAACGTGCCGGCCTCGGCCAGTACGTGCGCGGCGGCGACGGACAGTCCGAGCGCCATCTCCGCGGTCAGGTCCGCGTTGGCGACACCGCGCACGCCGTCCGTGCCGAAGAGTCGTCCCACTTGTCCTCCTGATGATGCGTCAGTATCAATAGCCGAACCGGAGCCCCGCCACCCGGGCCCTGCCGAGGCGTTGGACCCGCCCGTACGGCCGACGGTTGTGCCACTGACGAAGCTTGTGATGTGTTCGACGGTCACGAGGCGCGTGCGGCTCCACACCTCCGGGCAACCACACCTCCGGGCACGCACCACCACAGCGATGCCCACCACCACAGCGATGCCCGGCGCCCAACGCCCGACCATCCGATCACATTAGCGTTTGAGCGCCTTGTGCCGTTATACGCCCACAGCCATGAATAAACGAACGCCCCGGCGGCACTGTGGCGTGCCGCCGGGGCGTTCGGAGTACGCGCGAGCGCCCTGGGATCAGCGCTTGCTGTACTGCGGAGCCTTGCGGGCCTTCTTCAGACCGGCCTTCTTGCGCTCGACCGCACGGTCGTCACGCGTGAGGAAGCCGGCCTTCTTCAGCGGGCCGCGGTTGTTGTCGACGTCCGCCTCGTTCAGCGCACGGGCGACACCGAGACGGAGCGCACCGGCCTGACCGGAGACACCGCCACCCGCGATGCGGGCGATGACGTCGTAACGGCCCTCGAGCTCGAGCACCTTGAAGGGCTCGTTGACTTCCTGCTGGTGCACCTTGTTCGGGAAGTAGTCCTCGAGGGTACGACCGTTGATCTTCCACTTGCCGGTGCCCGGGACGATCCGGACACGGGCGATGGCGTTCTTGCGGCGGCCCAGGCCGGCGGCCGGCTGGGGCTCGCCGAAGCGGGACGCCATGGACTCCGAGGTGTACTCGCCCTCGACGGGCACCTCGGACTCGGTGGTGTAGCTCTCGATGTCGATCTCTTCGATCGGCTGCTCGGCAGTGGTCTCGGCCACGATGCTCCTCAGATTCTCTTCGTCTTAGGGGGTGGCCGGACTTACTGCGCGACCTGGGTGATCTCGAACGGCACCGGCTGCTGGGCAGCGTGCGGGTGCTGGTCGCCCGAGTAGACCTTCAGCTTGGAGAGCATCTGACGGCCCAGGGTGTTCTTGGGGAGCATGCCCTTGACGGCCTTCTCGATGGCCTTCTCGGGGTTCTTCTCGAGGAGCTCGTCGTAGCGGACGGAGCGCAGACCGCCCGGGTAACCCGAGTGGCGGTACGCCATCTTCTGGGTCCGCTTGTTGCCGGAGAGGTGCACCTTGTCCGCGTTGATGATGATGACGAAGTCACCGGTGTCGACGTGGGGCGCGTAGATCGGCTTGTGCTTGCCGCGCAGGATGGAGGCCGCAGTGGAGGCCAGACGACCCAGGACGACGTCCTGAGCGTCGATGACGTGCCACTGGCGCGTCACATCGCCGGGCTTGGGGCTGTACGTACGCACGGTTCGTAGCCTTCGCTTCTTCAGTGAATGGTCCTGACAAGGTCACCGAAGACGATCACGACAGCCCTGACCGCACAGCGGTGACGCAAACCGCGTGCCGGTCGCTGGTCATCGGTCCGGTGGACCGGTGTAAGGGCCCCTCACGTGAGAATGAGCAAGCCACTACACACAACGAACATGCAGAATACCCACGCTCGACCGGACGGGTCAAAACGAGACCGCCACCGGCGACGTCACCGCCGGACCGCACCGATCCCACGCCCCCCACCCCGCCCTCCCCCCGCTTCCCGCGCCCCATCCCCCGCACCCCCCGCATCCACCCCACCAGTCCCTCGCCCGCCCCGCGCGCCCCGCGCGTCCCGCGCCCCCCGCACACAGTGGTACGCGACCGTCGCCGCCAGCACACACAGGGTGACCGCGTCCCGGAACGCCCGCCGCTTCCCCGACTCCAGCCACGGCCAGGTCACCCCCGGCAGCTGCGGCACGAGGGCGAGCCAGAACCAGGGCCGCCGCGTCACCGACCCGGCGTACGGCAGGCCGGCGAGCAGCAGCGGCAGGACGACGAGGACGTAGTGGTTGTAGGAGGGCCGGGAGACGAGGAACGCCGACAGCATCAGCCCCGCCGACGTCTCCGACAGCCGCAGCGCCTGAGGCCCGGGCCCCCGCCAGCGCAGGTACGCGCACCCCACCCCCACGGCGGCCGCGAGCACCGACAGCACCGTGGCCAGGGCCTGCGGCACACCGAGCCGGGGCAGCACGGCCGCCGGTCCGGCCTCGTAGAGCCGCAGGAAGGCGTCGTCACCGGTGAGCAGGAAGGGCAGCGTGCGGGTCAGGAAGCCCGTGGGGTCGGGCAGGAACAGCGCGGCCACCACCGAGCCGGCGGCCGGCACCAGGACCACCAGGGCCAGCGCCCCCCACCGGCGGGCGAACAGGAACAGCAGCGCCATCGGCGCGAGCAGGGGCTTCACCGCCACCGCCACCCCGATGACCGCGCCGGCCGCGAGCCACCGGCCCCGGCTCGCCAGCAGCAGGCACAGGGGCAGCGCCAGCACGGCCGTCACGGTCCAGTTGCCGAGCCGCACCAGCTGCCCGAACGGCGCGAAGCCGGCCGCGAGGCCCAGCAGCCCGAGAACGGCGAGCCGGCTGCGCAGCGGCACCCGGTGCAGCCGCAGCGCGCAGGCCCAGCCCAGCGCGAGGGCGAGGGTCACCGCCACCGGCACCAGCACGTCGAGCACGGAGCGCGGCAGCAGCGCCTGCGGCGCGGCGGCCATGACCGCGCTCGGGAAATAGAGGAAGTGCCGGTCGTCGTACGGCGATCCGCCGTCCAGCCAGGTTCGCGCGGCGTCCACGACGATCCGGTTGTCCATGCCTCCGTCCGAGGTCACCAGCACCGTATGAACCGTCAGCGCCCCCAGTACGGCCACGAGTCCGGCCCACCACCAGCCGCCCGCGGGACGCACCAACCACCCGGAGATGTCGCTTTTGCCCGTCACCATGCGCGCAACGCTAGGCCCTGCGGCAGCCGTTGAGGCGGACCAGCACACCCCGGGGCACGTCTAAGATGCGCCCCATGAGTTTTGGGCAGGGGGGACCTTCGCAGCAGTGGGATCCCTGGAAACCGAATTCCCAGCAGCCGTGGAGCGGCGGTGGCTCCGGCCAGTCGCCCGACTGGGCGGCGCTCGCCGACGCGTCCGAGGCCCGCGCCAAGCGGCGCCGGCTGCTGTTCATAGGCGGCGGCGCGCTCGCCACCGTCGCGATAGGCACGGCCGTGGCGGTCGCCGTCGTGTCGGCGAACGGCAGCGACCAGGCGTCGCCGGGCGCCTCCTCCCAACTGCCCGGAGCCTCCGACCTGCCGAGCCCGACGGGCACCGTCCCGTCGTTCGCCCCGACGAGCGCCCCGCCCCCGCTGGACCCCAACGACTTCATCGCCGACGCGTCGAAGGACAAGGCCCCGCTGAGCCCCGACATCCTCTTCCCCGGCACGCAGCTGACCATGGGTGAGACGGTGTACAAGAAGGGGCCGACGGCGGACACCAAGAACTGCGCCTCGGCCGCGAAGGCCACGCTCCCCAAGGCGCTCACCGACAACGACTGCACGCGCCTGATCCGGGTCACCTACACCAAGGACAACGTGGCGGTGACGGTCGGCGTGGCCGTCTTCGACACCCAGGCCCAGGCGGCCAAGGCCCGGCAGCAGACCGACGCGCAGAGCATCGTCAAGTCGCTGTCCGGCGGCGGCGTCAAGGACTTCTGCTCCGGCTCGGTCTGCCGCTCCACCCGCAACAACCTGGGCCGCTACGCCTACTTCACCCTGGCGGGCTTCACCGACGGCAAGAACGTGACGGAGAAGGACAAGGCCGTCTTCGCCACCGGCGACGACCTCCAGGAGTTCACGTTCCGCCAGATCCGCCGCAGAGGCGAGGCCCAGGCATCGGCAGCGGCGAACGAGTAACCGGCCGCCGGTCCGCCTACCTGTGCCTCAGGCGCAGCCGGAGCGGCACGACCGCCGACTCCAGTTGCGTCCGGAGCGTCATCTTCGAGACGCCCTCGGTCCGCTCCTCGAAGCGGATGGGGATCTCGACGGCGCTGTGCCCGGCACGCACGGCCCGGTACTTCAGCTCGACCTGGAAGCTGTAGCCCGCGCTGCCCAGGGTGGTGAGGTCCACGTCCCGCAGTGCGGCCGCCGACCACAGGTTGAACCCCGCGGTGATGTCCTGGATCCTCGTGCCGAGCACGGTCCGGACGTACAGGTTGGCGAAGCGGGACAGCAGCACCCGGTGCCGGCCCCACGCCTCGTCCAGCACCCCGCCCTCCACGTACCGGCTGCCGACGACCAGTCCCGCCTCCGAGGCCAGAGCCGTGCCGAGCATCCGCGGCAGCGCATCCACCGGGTGGCTGCCGTCGGCGTCCATCTGCACGACGTACTCGGCGCCCTCGGCCAGCGCGGCGCTCATCCCCGCGACGTACGCCCGCCCCAGTCCGTCCTTCCCTGTCCGGTGCAGCACGCTCATACGGTGCCGGCCGTCGGAGTTGTACCTCTCGGCGAGTTCCTCGGCGATCCGCCCGGTGCCGTCCGGGCTGGAGTCGTCGACGATCTTCAGACGCAGCCCGTCCAGCGGCAGCGACAGCACCGCCTCGGCCATGCGCGGCACGTTGGCCGCCTCGTTGTAGGTGGGCATCACCACGGTGACGCGGGCACCCTTCGGGTCGTATGCCATGGTCCCGGTCACTCCCCTGCCGCGACGGGCCTGCCGAGCGCCCGGAAGCGCCACCCCGCGGCGGTCCAGCGTGCCGCGTCGAGCACGCCCCGGCCGTCCACGATCCGCGCACGGCCGACCAGGGCACGGGTCCGCTCCGGATCGAGGTCCCGGAACTGCGGCCACTCGGTCAGCAACAGGACCAGATCCGCGCCGCGCAGCGCCGCCTCCGCCGACTCCGCGTACCCGAGCAGCGGGAACGCCTTACGGGCGTTGTCCATCGCCTCGGGGTCGTAGACCGTGACGTCGGCACCGTCCAGTGCGAGCCGGGCGGCCACGTTCAGCGCGGGCGAGTCGCGGATGTCGTCGGAGTCCGGTTTGAAGGCCGCCCCGAGCACCGTGATCCGGGCCCCGAGCACCGCGCCTCCGCACAGTTCCCCGGCCAGCTCCACGACTCGGTCCCGGCGCCGCATGTTGATCGCGTCGACCTCCCGCAGGAACGCCAGCGAGACCCCGAGTTCGTCGGCGCGGTGCGCGAAGGCACGGATGTCCTTCGGCAGACAGCCGCCGCCGAAGCCGACGCCCGCCCGCAGGAACTTCGCGCCGATCCGGTCGTCGTGCCCGAGTGCCTCGGAGAGCCGGCGGACGTCGCCGCCGGCCGCCTCGCAGATCTCGGCCATGGCGTTGATGAAGGAGATCTTGGTGGCGAGGAAGGCGTTGGCGGCCGTCTTGACCAGCTCGGCGGTCGGGAAGTCGGTGACGACCAGCGGGGTCCCGGCCGCGAGGACAGGCTCGTGGACAGTGCGCAGGATCGATTCCGCACGGGTGGACCGCACCCCGAACACCAGCCGGTCCGGCCGCAGGGTGTCCTCGATCGCGAAGCCCTCGCGCAGGAACTCGGGGTTCCAAGCGACCTCGGGGGCGTGCGCCCGGGCCAGCCGCTCGGCGGTGCCGACCGGCACGGTGGACTTGCCGACGAGCAGCGCGTCCTCGGCGCAGTGTGCCGCGATCGCGGCGAAGGCCGACTCGACGTAGGTCAGGTCGGCGCCTTCGGAACCCTGCCGCTGCGGCGTGCCCACGCACACGAAGTGCACCTCGCCGAAGGCTCCGGCCTCCTCGTAGGAGGTGGTGAACCGCAGCCGCCCGCTCGCGGTGTGCCGGGCGATCAGCTCACCCAGTCCGGGCTCGTGGAACGGCACCCGCCCCGCACGCAGAGCGGCCACCTTGTCGGGGTCGACGTCGACGCCGATCACCTCGTGGCCGAGCTCCGCCATGCAGGCGGCGTGGGTGGCACCCAGATAGCCGGTGCCGATGACGGTGAGCCGCATGGGTACGGCCTTTCTCACTGAAGGAACTGAAGGAGCGGAAACCGCTCAGGGCGTCTTGATCCAGATGCGGTACTCACCGGTGCCGCTGGAGTTCCGGAACGGCAGGTTCGCCAGGAGCCGGTAGTGCGGATTGCCCCTGACCGCGTCCGTGACGAGGTCGTCCACTCGCGGGTTGGTGTGCCCGTCCAGGACGATCAGGTCGAACTCGCCCTCGCGCAGCGCCGCCCGGTAGGCGGCGTCCCCGGTGTGGTACGTGCCCTTCTCGTCCCTGTACTCCATGCCGAAGACGCTCGCCCATTGGCGCTGTGTGGTCTTGTCGCGCAGGTAGTAGACGGGCACCTCGGGCGTGGAGGAGAGGTAGTGCCCCTCGGGGCCCACGTAGGAGTCGATGGCCGCGATCATCTTCGTGGAGTCGGGCCAGACGCCGAAGCGCCACTCCGACTGGGCGATGCCCAGGGAGAGCATCGCCGTCCACAGCATGATGCCGAGCTGCGGGTACCGGAAGTGCGCGCCCACCAGGCGGGTCACGCCGACACCGGCCATGGGCGCGGCGAAGAGCAGACCGAAGCCGATGTGCTTGAACAGCGACACCGAGGTGCCCAGGTAGATCTGGTAGGCGGGCGCGAGCAGCGCCGTACCGCACAGCACCAGTCCGAGCAGAGCCCGTCGCCGCCGGCCGGGGTCGTCCAGGCGCCGCGCGAGTGGCGACTCGTACATGCGGCTGCGCCGGGCGTAGGAGAGGGCGCCGCCGACGGCGGTCAGGAACATGAGCCCGCCCCACTGCGCCGACTGCTTCAGGAGGAACCCGGCGCTGTCGGTGCCGTGCTCCCGGTCGGTGGTCGTCTGCCGCACTCCGGCCATCAGGTCGGTGGCGTACACACCGGCCGCGAGGACGGCGCCGATGCCCAGACCGAGCAGCACCATCCGCCCGACCGCCGACCTGGCGCCCCGGCGCGGCCACGCGGTGAGCAGGGCCAGCACGACGATGGTCGGCAGGTACAGAGCGGCGGCGTACTTCACGCCGACGGCCAGGACCGCCACGGGCGCGGCGAGCAGGACGGCCGCTGCGGGCGCCCGGTCGGTGCGGACGACGATCCAGGTGGCCAGTGCCAGCAGGAACACGGCGGCGGCGTCGTAGGTGGCGAAGTACCCCATGACGACGGTCGACTGCAGCACCCCGAACAGGGCCGCCGCCGCCAGGGCCGCACGCTCGTTGAACAGGCGGCGGGTGAGGGAGTACAGCAGCGCGGTGGCGCCCAGCATGAACACCAGGCTCAGCCCGCGCGCCCCGGCGAGTCCGAACTGCCCGTCCACGAGCGCGGCGAGGACGGGATACAGCTGGGGCGAGCCGGAGAAGTACGCCGCGTAGTCCACGGGCAACTCGGTGCCGTGCTGGATGTGGTCGAGCACGGCGTGTCCGGCCGACAGGTACAGGGCCTCGTCCTGGAAGGCGGTGTTGGACAGCCGCAGCGAGAGCACGGCCTGCACGGCCAGGACGCACAGCAGCACGGCACGGCTGACCCAGGCCCGGCGCCTGCTGGCGGCCATGTCCCAGCCCACTTCGGGAGTGTCCGGCACGTGGTAGCCCGGCTCGGCCGGCGCCTGTTCCTCCACGATCCGCAGCGCGTAGGTCGGCTGGTCGTCCTCACCGTCCCGCGGCCGGTCCCGGACCGCGGACCGGTACGACTGCTGCCGGTGGTCCTGGACCGGAACGTCGTAGCCGGCGCGGTGGCCGTCCTGCGGAGGGCTCGGCTGCCGCGGTACGAGTCCGGTGGAGTCGAACCAGCCGCCGGCCGTCCCATCCTCGGCGTACGGGTCGTAGGGCTGCGGCGTGTAGTGGTCGTAGCGAGAGGTCATCACGGCTTCCGTACGTCGAAGCCGAACCGGTCGTCGGCAGCCAGGCGCTTGAACTCCTCAAGCGCCAGAGGGCTCGCCTCCAGCCGCCAGTCGGCGCGCTTGTCGTGGTTGAACCAGACGAAGCCGAGCATGTCGTCGTCGGCCGTCACGCCCTCGAAGAGGTTGCGGATGTCGGCCCGCCGCCGCTCGCCGGCCATGGCCGCCGTCTCCAGCAGCAGCATCGGCTTCTCGGTGAAGGTGCGGACCTGGTCCCTGGTCGGCCCGAAGAGGCTGTCGAAGGCGTTGTCCTCCTCGATCGTCCAGTAGCCGATCAGGCCGATCCAGTCGACGTACCCGTCACCCGGGTAGTACGGCTCGAGTTCGACCTCGCTGACCGGGTTGACGATGTTCGGCGACCAGGCCCAGATGACGTTCGAGGCGCCGGCGTCGATGAAGGTGTCGTGGATGTGCCGCCAGGCGGCCACGTACTCCTCGGGAGTGGTGTCCTTGGTGCCCCACTTCTCCCAGTGGCCGTTGAACTCGTCGGCGAAGGAGATCACGACGGGCAGGTTCAGCTTGCGCACCGCCGTCGCGTACTTCTTGATGTAGGCGTCCGACTCGCCCGCCGCGATCTCGGCCGGCGAGGTGTCGAAGGGCTCCCAGGACATCAGTGTCAGGGCACCCTCCGCCCATGCGTTGCGCACGCCGGTGGCGTCGAAGCCGTCGCCCCAGGCGGCGTAGTACTCGATCAGGTTCGGCTGCTTGCCGACCATCCCGGTGTAGGTGTCGATGCCCTCCATCGAGTGCGGCGCGCCCTCGACGGCGGCGCCGAAGTATTTCTTCGACGGCTTCAGCAGCGGTACGACGTCGTAGGGGGCGCTCGCGCCGGCGCTCTCGGTGCTCGGGCCGCCGCCGGATGCGTCCCGGCCGGCCGACTCGTCGCCGAGCAGCGAGCATCCGCTCAGCAGCAGGGTCGCGAGCAGGCAGGACAGCAGTGCGCGGGTGCGGAAGGGAAAACGCATCAGGCCGCCACCTCCGCCCGGGGCTGCACCAGGACGCGGGCCACCACCAGGGCGTAGAACAGCCCAGAGGACAGGATCAGCGCGAAGTCCGGGGCGTCCATGGTGAACGTGCGGTACACCGCTCCGACCACCCACACCAGGGCGGTGCCACCGCTCCACACCCACATGCCGATCCAGAAGCGCCGGGTCTTGTTCTTCTTGGCGCCGGACGAGCCGGTGGGCTGCCAGCCCATGCGGTTCTTGCGCAGGATGTCCCAGATGGCGAAGACGTGCGCCCAGCCGTACATCATGCGGGTCGCCCACGCCTCCAGGCGGTAGGGCGCCTTGTGCCACATCGGGAAGACGATCGTGGTGTAGATGATGCTCGGGAGCACCAGGAACAGGTGCTCGACCATGAGTTTCTCCGGCATCGCCAGCAGCAGCATGATCGGGATCACGGGTGCCGCGAAGGTGAACAGCGCCGTGTGGATGTAGTAGAAGAAGCCGGACATGTAGCACAGGCGGCTCGACATCCTGATCTTCGCCTGCCAGAACTTCCTGCTGCCGAGCAGGCTCATCGAGCCGGAGCACCAACGGTACTGCTGGTTGAAGAAGGCACCCGCGCTGTCCGGGCACACGCCCGTCGACACGGCGACCGGCACATAGCGCAGGTCCCAACCAAGGCCGCGCAGGTCGAAACCGGTGTGCACGTCCTCGGAGTGCTCGATCAGCGTGGTTCCGCCGTTGGTATCCAGGGCCGCACGCCGGTAGACCGCACAGCTGCCCACGCAGATCGCGCCGTCGCTGCCCTGCCGGGAGACCTGCACGGACCGGTAGAACAGCTCCTGCACGGCGCCCGCGCCGCGTTCGATCCAGTTCTGCGAGTCGAGCACGCGGAAGTACTGCGGCGACTGGACGATCCCGACCCGCGGATCGGCCTCCATGTACGGCAGCAGCTCCTGGAGCAGGTCGGCGCGCGGGGTGAAGTCGGCGTCGAGGATCAGGATGTACTGACCGTCGGACCGGTCGAACCCGAAGTGCAGGTTGCCCGCCTTCTTGAACCAGCCGCGGTTCTCCCGGGTCCCGTAGCGGAAACCGAAGTCGCGCGCCATGGCCTCCAGTTCCGGGCTGGCGCCATCGTCCAGCACGAACGGGACGCAGACGCCCGGATAGTGATCGGCCATCGCACGCACGTGTTTCCAGGTGTTGTGCAGAACCTCGATGGGCTCACCGCACACGGGCAGGAACACATCGACGGTGGGGTACGTCTGCGGCCGCCAGTCGCGGACCAGCTGCTTGTGGTACGCGATGTCGAAGTCACGCGTGAAGCCGTTCACCCGCAGCGACACCAAGTAGTAGATGACCGTGAAGGCGAGCAGCGGCGTATACGCCCACAGCAGCGGCGTGGACTGCGCCAGCTTGAATTGGCTGACCACCAGACAGCAGAAGCTGATCAGCGAGCTGATCGTCAGGATCCACAGGTGCCGACGCGCGTAGGAGTACTTCTCCTTGTCGGTCGGCGGCAGCGGCAACAGGCCCAGCGGGGCTCCGCCACCGCGTACCGCCCTGCGTCGCCCGCTGCTCCGGCGACCGTCACGGCGCCCCCCGGTTCGAACCGGACTCACTGAACTCATACGACACTCCCCGGACCACAACGGGCCCGTCGACCCCCACTCTCACCCGGTCTCTCGAACCCCCGACCGAGCGGCGTAAGGCTATACGAGAGATAAGAGGGGCGTAAGGGTGCAACAGAAGCGCTATGTTCGGAAAGTCCGTTTATGGGAGATATAAAACCAAGAATGGGACAGAGCTAACAGGCTTCGCATCCGGGCCTATCAGGCAGTGATCGCCTATTGCGGGCCTCCTTGCTGCGGGCGGCCAGCAGTTCGTCGGCCGGGTAGCCGACCTCCTCCAGGGTCAGGCCGTGCGGGCGTACCACGTGGACGGCCGAGTCGCGTACGCCCGCGGCCAGCACCTTTCCCGGCCAGTCGGGCGGGCGGTGGCCGTCGCCGACGAAGAGCAGGGCGCCGATCAGGGAGCGCACCATGTTGTGGCAGAAGGCGTCGGCCCGGACGGTGGCGGTGATGATCCCGTCCTCGCCCCGCACCAGGCTCAGTTCCTGGAGCGTCCGGATGGTCGTCGCGCCCTCCCGCCGCTTGCAGTACGCGGCGAAGTCGTGCTCCCCCAGCAGTCCGCGGGCCGCCTCGTTCATGGCGTCGACGTCCAGCGGCCAGTCGTGCCACAGCACATGGCCGCGCAGCAGCGGGTCCACCCCGCCGGGGTTGTCGGTGACCCGGTAGGCGTAGCGCCGCCAGATCGCGGAGAACCGCGCGTCGAACCCGGCGGGCGCCTCCCTGAGGGCCCACACCCGTACGTCCTTCGGCAGCCGTCCGGCGAGCCGCTTGAGCAGCTTCGTGTGGTGCTCGGCCCACAGTTCGCGGGGCAGGTCGACATGGGCGACCTGGCCGCGCGCATGGACGCCGGCGTCGGTCCGCCCGGCCACGGTCAGCTCGTACGTCGTCCCCCCGGACCGGGTCACGGTCCGCAGCGCGTCCTCGATCTCCCCCTGCACGGTCCGCCGCCCGCCGGCCTGCTTGGCCCAGCCGGAGAACTCGGTCCCGTCATAGGAAAGATCCAGCCGAACCCGCACCACATCACTCATCCGCAGATCCTCTCACCACACAAAGAAGCGGGCCCGCCCCTGGAAGGGAACGGGCCCGCAACAGCGCCCCGAAGGGGCGCGGGGCTGTACTCGATATGCGGCTCCGCCGCGCGGGCGCGACCAGCCACGACGAAGCCGCAGCCGCAATCAAACAGTCCCCGGCAGACGCTTACGCGTCCTTGGACTCCTCGGCCGGAGCCTCAGCGGCCTCGTCCTTGGACAGATCCGCCTTCGCCTCAGCGGCCTCGGCGGCTTCCGCGTCCTTGGCGGAGCGCTTCGTCGCCGCCTCGGCCTCGCCGACCGCGGTCTGCTGCACCGTCAGCGCCTCGACCAGCTCGATGACGGCCATGGGCGCGTTGTCGCCACGGCGGTTGCCGATCTTGGTGATGCGGGTGTAGCCACCGGGACGGTTCTCGTACCGCGGGCCGATCTCGGTGAAGAGCGTGTGGACGATGCTCTTGTCCGTGATGACCTGGAGCACCTGACGGCGGTTGTGAAGGTCGCCCTTCTTCGCCTTGGTGACCAGACGCTCGGCGTACGGACGCAGCTTGCGCGCCTTCGCCTCGGTGGTGGTGATGCGGCCGTGCTCGAAAAGCGCCTTCGCGAGGTTCGCGAGCATGAGCTTCTCGTGCGAGGCGCTGCCGCCCAGACGGGCACCCTTGGTGGGCTTCGGCATGATGTTTCTCCTGTGTGTCTGCCCCGGCCGTATCAGGTACCGGGGTCAGTATCCGAGCAGACGGTTGCCTGTCGGAGATCCGGGCGCCTTGCCGGGTACCCGGAGGGTCCGCGCCCCCGAAGGGGCGCGGGGAACTGCGCGACCGGCCACGACGGACCGGTGGACGCAGAACCGGCCTCCTCGCGGAGGGCTCAGTACTGCTCGGTCTCTACGAAGCCGGCGTCCGCGTCGTCGTCGGCGCCGAAGGCGTCCGCGGCAGCGGTGGGGTCGAAGCCGGGAGGCGAGTCTTTCAACGCGAGACCCATGCCCGCCAGCTTCGCCTTGACCTCGTCGATCGACTTCGCACCGAAGTTGCGGATGTCGAGCAGGTCCGCCTCGCTGCGCGCCACGAGCTCACCCACGGAGTGGATGCCCTCACGCTTGAGGCAGTTGTACGACCGAACGGTGAGCTCCAGCTCCTCGATCGGCAGCGCCAGGTCGGCGGCGAGGGCGGCGTCCGTGGGGGACGGGCCCATGTCGATGCCCTCGGCGTCGATGTTCAGCTCGCGGGCGAGACCGAACAGCTCGACCAGGGTCTTACCGGCGGAGGCCATGGCGTCACGGGGACGCATCGCCTGCTTGGTCTCGACGTCGACGATCAGCTTGTCGAAGTCCGTGCGCTGCTCGACACGGGTCGCCTCGACCTTGTAGGTGACCTTGAGAACCGGCGAGTAGATCGAGTCGACCGGGATGCGCCCGATCTCCTGACCGACCTGCTTGTTCTGCACGGCGGAGACGTAACCGCGGCCGCGCTCGACCGTGAGCTCCATCTCCAGCTTGCCCTTGCCGTTGAGCGTGGCGAGGACGAGGTCGGGGTTGTGCACCTCGACACCGGCCGGGGGCGCGATGTCGGCGGCGGTGACCAGACCCGGGCCCTGCTTGCGCAGGTACATCACGACCGGCTCATCGTGCTCGGAGGAGACGACCAGCTGCTTGATGTTGAGGATCAGGTCGGTGACGTCCTCCTTGACGCCCGGCACGGTGGTGAACTCGTGCAGGACGCCGTCGATGCGGATGCTGGTGACGGCGGCACCGGGGATCGACGACAGGAGGGTACGGCGGAGGGAGTTGCCGAGGGTGTAGCCGAAGCCCGGCTCCAGCGGCTCGATCACGAACCGGGAGCGGAATTCGTCGACGACCTCTTCGGTCAACGAGGGACGCTGAGCGATCAGCATGTGTGGATCAGATCCTTCTTTCGTGGACGCCCGCTATTTGACGCCCGACGGAAACCGCACCCGGTGAAAAGTGCGGGTACTGCAAGGGTACGGGCGATACGGCCCTTACGAGCCGTACCGCCCGGAACCCGAAGCCGAACGAAGCGGCCGTGCCTCAGACGCGGCGGCGCTTCGGCGGGCGGCAGCCGTTGTGCGGGGTCGGGGTGACGTCCTGGATGGAGCCGACCTCGAGGCCCGTGGCCTGCAGGGAACGGATCGCGGTCTCACGACCGGAGCCCGGGCCCTTGACGAACACGTCGACCTTGCGCATGCCGTGCTCCTGGGCGCGGCGGGCAGCCGACTCGGCGGCCATCTGCGCGGCGAACGGCGTGGACTTCCGGGAACCCTTGAAGCCGACGTGGCCGGCGGAGGCCCAGGAGATCACGTTGCCGGACGGGTCCGTGATCGACACGATCGTGTTGTTGAACGTGCTCTTGATGTGCGCGTGGCCGTGAGCGACGTTCTTCTTTTCCTTGCGGCGCACCTTCTTGGCAGCGCCCTGACGTCCCTTGGGGGGCATCTCTTAACTCCTACGGGAGGTGGTCGGTCCTACAGCGAAGACCGTGGACAGGCGTCCGCTGCGGACTACTTCTTGCCCGGCTTCTTCTTGCCGGCGATGGCGCGACGCGGGCCCTTGCGGGTACGCGCGTTGGTGCTGGTGCGCTGACCGCGGACGGGCAGACCGCGACGGTGACGCAGACCCTGGTAGGTGCCGATCTCGACCTTGCGGCGGATGTCGGCCTGGATCTCGCGACGGAGGTCACCCTCGGTCTTGATGTTGTTGTCGACGTACTCGCGGATCGCGACGAGCTGCTCCTCGGAGAGGTCGCGAACGCGGGTGTTCGGGTCGACGCCGGTGGCGGCCAGCGTCTGCTGCGAAAGGGTCCGGCCGATGCCGAACACGTAGGTGAGGGCGATCTCCACGCGCTTTTCGCGCGGGATGTCAACACCGGAAACGCGTGCCATTCAATGGCTCCAGTTGATTGTCGGAGGTCTTCCACAGGGCCGCTTCCCAGCCCGCCGGCCTCTTCTGCTTCAAAGAGTGGGTACGGACCGGGTCCCCGGCCTCCGAGCCGGGGGTGTCGAGCCATGCGGCTCGGGACCTGCTTATGAACATGTGTTGCTCGCGTCGCGCGAAGTTCTGCGGAAAGTCGCAGAGGGTCGATCGTGCTGCGGTCAGCCCTGGCGCTGCTTGTGGCGCGGGTTGTCACAGATGATCATGACCCGGCCGTGACGGCGGATCACCCTGCACTTGTCGCAGATCTTCTTGACGCTCGGCTTGACCTTCATGGGATGTGAGGTTCTCCGGGTCAGTGCCACCACCCCGGCGGGCCGGGGCGCGGGCAAGATCTACTTGTACCGGTAGACGATCCGGCCACGCGTCAGGTCGTACGGGGAGAGCTCCACCACGACCCGGTCGTCAGGGAGGATGCGGATGTAGTGCATGCGCATCTTGCCGCTGATGTGTGCCAGGACCTGGTGGCCGTTCTGGAGCTCGACCTTGAACATGGCGTTCGGAAGAGACTCGACGACAGTGCCCTCGATCTCGATGGCACCTTGCTTCTTGGCCACGCTTCGCCCTTCGAATCGACTACCTTGATCGACTCCGGCGTGCACCGTGTGAAGCACATGCAGACATGCGGGTGCACAAGAGCCGACGAGTCAGTCTACGTCAGCGCACCCGGAAACACGAATCGGGAAAGTCTGCCCCACCCGGGAGATCCTTAACCGAGCGGATCCGGAGCCGCCGTGATGCCCATCTCCGCGAGCTTGGCCCTGCCCCCGTCGGGGGAGGTCAGGACCAGGGGCCCCTGCTCGGTGAGGGCGACCGAGTGCTCCCAGTGGGAGGACCAGGTGCCGTCGGTGGTGATGACGGTCCAGTCGTCGGAGAGGACCTCCGTCTTCGGGGTGCCCAGGGAGATCATCGGCTCGATGGCGAGGCAGAAGCCGGGGACCAGCTTGGGGCCCTTGCCCCGCTTGCGCTCCACGTAGTTCAGCAGGTGCGGGTCCATGTGCATCTCGGTGCCGATGCCGTGGCCGCCGTAGTCCTCGATGATCCCGTACTTGCCGCCGCCCGGCTTCGGCTGGCGGCGGATGTAGGTCTCGATGGCCCGGGAGATGTCGACGAGCCGGTTGCCCTGCTTCATGGCCGCGATGCCGGCCCACATCGACTCCTCGGTCACCCGGGACAGCTCGACCAGTTCCGGCGAGTGCCCGGATCCGACGAACGCGGTGTAGGCGGCGTCGCCGTGCCAGCCGTCGATGATCGCACCGCAGTCGATGGAGATGACGTCCCCGTCCTTGAGGACCACGTCGTCGGAGGGGATGCCGTGGACGACGACCTCGTTCACGGAGGTGCAGATGGTGGCGGGGAAGCCGCCGTAGCCGAGGAAGTTCGGCTTGGCGCCGTGCTCGGCGAGCACCTTGCGCGCCACCTGGTCCAGATCCTTCGTCGTGGCCCCGGGCACGGCCGCCTCACGGGTGGCCGCGTGAATGGCCGCGACGACCAGCCCCGCCTCACGCATCTTGGCGATCTGCTCAGGGCTCTTGATCTGCACCATGGGGACGACGGCCTTCCTGGACCAGGTATACGAACGCTTCCAACGATACGCGGCGCCCGCCGCACCCCACCGCGCCGCTCCCCACCCCTCCGTGCCTCCGCGGGCGCGCACGTGCCTCCCCCAACCTGGGAAGTGCCCCCAGCGGCGCGGGTGGGCGCGACGGCACCCCGTCAGCGCCGGGCCGCGCGTACGACCCCCCGCCAAGCAACAACCGCGGCCCCTCACCCAGAGGAACCGCGGCTGCAACCAGACGTACGACCTACTTACCGCTCTTCAGCGCCTCCAGCGCCCGCCCGGTGACCTCGTCCACCGGACCCGTCGCCGAGATGGTCACGACCAGCCCCTGCGCCCGGTAGTAGCCGATGATCGGCTCGGTCTGCGTGTGGTAGACCTCCAGCCGCGTCCGCACCGTCGACTCCGAGTCGTCGTCCCGCTGGTACAGCTCGCCGCCGCAGATGTCGCAGACACCCTCCTGCTTCGGCGGGCTGTACGTCACGTGGAACACGTGCGCCGAATCTTTGCGGCAGACCCGCCGGCCGGCGATCCGCTTGACGACCTCGTCCTCGGGGGCTTCCAGATCGAGCACCGCGTCCAGCTTGATGCCCTCGGTCTTCAGCAGCTCGTCCAGCGCCTCGGCCTGCGACACATTGCGAGGGAAGCCGTCCAGCAGGAAACCGCCCTCGGCGTCGGGCTGCTCCATGCGGTCTTTGGCCATGGCGATGGTCACCTCGTCGGGGACGAGATTGCCGGCGTCCATGTAGGACTTCGCGAGTTTGCCCAGCTCCGTCTGCCTGCTGATGTTGGCGCGGAACAGGTCACCCGTGGAGATGTGCGGGATGCGCAGTTTCTCGGCAAGGCGGGTGGCCTGCGTACCCTTTCCGGCACCCGGCGGCCCGACGAGGACGATTCGCATCAGCGGAGGAACCCTTCGTAATTGCGCTGCTGGAGCTGGCTCTCGATCTGCTTCACAGTCTCGAGACCGACACCCACGATGATCAGGATGCTGGTCCCGCCGAACGGGAAGTTCTGGTTTGCCCCGAAACCAGCCAACGCCATTGTCGGCACGAGAGAGATCAGGCCCAGATACAGCGAACCCGGCCAGGTGATCCGGTTGAGTACGAAGCTCAGGTACTCAGCGGTCGGTCGGCCAGCCCGGATGCCCGGGATGAAGCCACCATACTTCTTCATGTTGTCGGCGACTTCTTCGGGGTTGAAGGTAATGGCCACGTAGAAGAAGGCGAAGAAGACGATCAACAGGAAGTACAGGATGATGTGGAACGTCGCTCCGGTGTCCGCGAGGTTCTTCGTCACCCAGGCCGCCCAGCCCGCGTCCGAGTTGGAGAACTGGACGATCAGCGCCGGAATGTAGAGCAGCGACGAGGCGAAGATGACGGGAATGACGCCCGCCTGGTTCACCTTGAGCGGGATGTAGGTGGACGTACCGCCGTAGGAACGGCGGCCGATCATGCGCTTGGCGTACTGCACCGGGATCCGGCGCTGGGCCTGCTCGACGAAGACCACCAGGGCGACCATGACGAACCCGACGACCATGACGGTGCCGAACTCGATCCAGCCGTCGGCCAGGCTGCCCTGCTCCTTGATGGCCCACAGGGCGGAGGGGAAGGTCGCGGCGATCGAGATGAACATCAGGATCGACATGCCGTTGCCGATGCCGCGGTCGGTGATGAGCTCACCGAGCCACATGACGGCGGCCGTACCGGCGGTCATGGTGATGACCATGGTCACGGTCACGAAGATCGACTGGTCGGGGACGATCTGGCCGGCGACGGGGCAGCCCGGGAAGAGGGAGCCGCTGCGGGCGGTGGCCACCAGACCGGTGCCCTGGAGGATGGCGAGCGCGACCGTCAGATAACGGGTGTACTGCGTGATCTTCGCCGTACCGGCCTGGCCCTCCTTCTTCAGGGCTTCCAGGCGCGGGATCACCACGGTCAGCAGCTGCAGGATGATGCTCGCCGTGATGTACGGCATGATGCCGAGCGCGAAGATCGTGATCTGAAGCAGCGCGCCGCCGCTGAACATGTTGACCAGACCCAGCAGGCCCTGGCCGGCTTCAGCGTTGTCGATACAGGCCTGGACGTTGCGGTAGTCGACACCCGGGATCGGGACGTTCGTACCGATGCGGTACACGACGATGATGCCGAGCGTGAAGAGCAGCTTCTTGCGCAGGTCGGGCGTCTTGAACGCCCGGGCGAACGCGGTGAGCACGGTGCCTCCTGCGACCCCCCGCGCAACTGCGTCAAGGGTGACGGTCTTGAGATTCCGACTAAGGACGAATACGTAACGGTCAACTGCGGCCCTGAGTGCCCCGTATGGGGCTCCCGAGGTCAATGGGCAGCGCAGGCCACCTTACCGGCGAGACTGCCGCCCTAGGAACGACCAACCGGGGATACCCCATTTGTGGGGTATCCCCGGTCGGGATCGCTCTACGTCATCGAGACACCTGACGGGGTCAGACGAGCTCGGTGACGGTACCGCCGGCGGCGGTGATCTTCTCCTTGGCGGAGCCGGAGACGGCGTCGACCGTCACCTGCAGCGCCACGGAGATCTCGCCCTGGCCCAGGACCTTGACGAGGCTGTTCTTGCGCACGGCACCCTTGGCGACCAGGTCCTCGACCGTGACCTCTCCGCCCTCGGGGTAGAGGGAGGCGAGCTTGTCCAGGTTGACGACCTGGAACTCGGTCTTGAACGGGTTCTTGAAGCCCTTCAGCTTCGGGAGACGCATGTGGAGCGGCATCTGGCCACCCTCGAAGCTCTCCGGAACCTGGTAACGGGCCTTGGTGCCCTTCGTACCACGACCGGCCGTCTTACCCTTCGACGCCTCACCACGACCCACACGGGTCTTGGCGGTCTTGGCGCCGGGGGCGGGACGGAGGTTGTGGATCTTGAGCGGGTTCTGCTCCGCCATGATCAGTCGACCTCCTCGACCGTCACGAGGTGGCGGACGGTGTGCACCATGCCGCGGAACTCGGGGCGGTCCTCCTTGACGACCACGTCGTTGACCTTCTTCAGGCCAAGCGAACGCAGGGTGTCACGGTGGTTCTGCTTGCTGCCGATGTAGGACTTGACCTGCGTAATCTTGAGCTGCGCCATGATTACGCACCCGCCCCGGCACGCGCACGGAGAAGAGCCGCGGGGGCGACGTCCTCGAGCGGCAGACCGCGGCGGGCCGCGATCTCCTCGGGACGCTGCAGGCCCTTGAGGGCCTCCACGGTCGCGTGCACGATGTTGATCTGGTTGTCGGAGCCGAGCGACTTCGACAGCACATCGTGGATACCGGCGCACTCGAGCACGGCGCGCACCGGACCACCGGCGATCACACCGGTACCCGGGGACGCGGGCTTGAGCAGCACGACGCCGGCAGCCTTCTCACCCTGGATGGGGTGCGGGATGGTGCCCTGGATGCGGGGGACCTTGAAGAAGTGCTTCTTGGCCTCCTCAACGCCCTTGGCGATGGCGGCCGGCACCTCCTTGGCCTTGCCGTATCCGACACCCACGGTGCCGTCACCGTCGCCCACCACGACCAGCGCGGTGAAGCTGAAGCGACGACCACCCTTCACAACCTTGGCGACGCGGTTGATCGCGACGACGCGCTCAACGTACGCGGTCTTCTCGGCGGCAGCTGCGCCGCCGTCACGGCCCTTCCGGTCCCGCCGCTCGCCGCCACCGGCACCGCCACCGCGGCGCTGGGGTCCAGCCATTGGAATTACCTCTCTCTGTTTCCGCTAGCTACGGAACCGGCTCAGAACTTCAGACCGGCTTCGCGGGCGGCGTCCGCCAGAGCGGCGATGCGCCCGGCGTACTGGTTGCCACCACGGTCGAACACGACGGCCTCGACACCGGCGGCCTTGGCGCGCTCGGCGACCAGGGCGCCGACCTGCTTGGCCTGCGCGGACTTGTCGCCCTCGCCACTCCGGACCGAAGCGTCCAGGGTGGACGCCGACGCCAGGGTGTGACCCTTCAGGTCGTCGATCACCTGCGCCACGATGTGGCGGTTGGAACGAGTCACGACCAGGCGAGGACGCTCGGCGGTACCGGCGACCTTCTTGCGGATCCGGATGTGACGACGCTTGATAGCGGCACGCTTGTAGGCGTCGCCCTTGAGGATCTTCTGCCCGTATGCCATGGCTTACTTACCCGCCTTTCCGACCTTGCGGCGGATGACTTCGCCCTCGTACTTGACGCCCTTGGCCTTGTACGGGTCGGGCTTGCGCAGCTTGCGGATGTTGGCCGCAACCTCGCCGACCTTCTGCTTGTCGATGCCCTCGACCGAGAAGCGGGTGGGGGCCTCCACCTTGAAGCTGATGCCCTCGGGTGCCTCGATCGTGATCGGGTGGCTGTAGCCCAGGGAGAACTCCAGGTTGGAACCCTTGGCGACAACGCGGTAACCGACACCGCTGATCTCGAGCTTCTTCACGTAACCCTGGGTCACGCCGGTGATCATGTTCGCCACCAGCGTGCGGGACAGGCCGTGCAGGGCCTTGTTCTGACGCTCGTCGTTGGGGCGGGTGACGTTCAGAACGCCGTCCTCACCCTTGGCGATCTCGATCGGCGCCACGACGGTGTGGGTCAGCGAGCCCTTGGGGCCCTTGACCGTGACCGTCTGGCCGTCGATGGTGACGTCCACGCCGGCGGGAACCGCGATGGGGAGCTTGCCGATGCGCGACATAGCTGTTTCCTCCGTTCCCTTCCGCTACCAGACGTAGGCGAGGACTTCCCCACCCACGCCCTTCTTGCCGGCCTGCTTGTCGGTGAGGAGCCCGTGCGACGTGGAGATGATCGCCACGCCGAGGCCGCCCAGCACCTTCGGCAGGTTGGTGGACTTCGCGTACACCCGGAGACCGGGCTTGGAGATCCGCTTGATGCCCGCGATGGAGCGCTCACGGTTCGGACCGAACTTCAGGTCCAGGACGAGGTTCTTGCCGACCTCGGCGTCCTCGACCTTCCAGCCCGTGATGAAGCCCTCCTGCTGGAGGATCTCCGCGATGTGCGACTTGATCTTCGAGTGCGGCATCGCCACGGTGTCGTGGTACGCCGAGTTCGCGTTCCGCAGACGCGTAAGCATGTCTGCGATCGGATCAGTCATGGTCATGAATTGGCCTTCGGCCTCTCTCGCCGGGGTTTCCTGGTGCGCCATCCCTCTCCCCGATCCGAGACGGGACGGGTGCGGCGCGGTGGACCTACGGCGTAGTAAGCAAACATGAGCGGGCGTCGCCCGCGTGCGTACGGGCACGGCAGGTGCCCAACCCCACAAGCCTAAGCCATGCGGGCCGGGCCTCCTGCCGTTCCCCTTGCTTACCGAGAGCCCTGGGAGTCCGGAATTACCGGGACTACCAGGAGCTCTTGGTCACGCCCGGCAGCTCGCCACGGTGAGCCATCTCACGAAGGCACACGCGGCACAGGCCGAACTTGCGGTACACGGAGTGCGGACGACCGCAGCGCTGGCAGCGGGTGTAGCCGCGCACTCCGAACTTGGGCTTGCGAGCAGCCTTCGCGATGAGAGCCTTCTTCGCCATCTCGCTCACGCCTCCTTGAACGGGAAGCCGAGGTGACGGAGAAGGGCGCGGCCCTCTTCGTCGTTGGTCGCCGTGGTCACCACGGTGATGTCCATACCCCGGACACGGTCGATCTTGTCCTGGTCGATCTCGTGGAACATGACCTGCTCCGTGAGACCGAAGGTGTAGTTGCCACGGCCGTCGAACTGCTTGGGGGACAGACCGCGGAAGTCGCGGATGCGCGGCAGCGCGAGCGACAGGGTGCGGTCCAGGAACTCCCACATGCGGTCGCCACGGAGCGTGACGTGGGCACCGATCGGCTGACCCTCACGCAGCTTGAACTGCGCGATGGACTTGCGGGCCTTGGTGACGGCCGGCTTCTGACCGGTGATCGTGGTGAGGTCGCGGATGGCGCCCTCGATCAGCTTGGAGTCGCGGGCGGCGTCGCCCACACCCATGTTGACCACGATCTTGACGAGGCCGGGAACCTGCATGACGTTCTCGTAGGAGAACTGCTCGCGCAGCTTGCCCGCGATCTCCTCGCGGTACTTCGTCTTCAGACGCGGAGTGGTGGTGGTAGCCATCAGATGTCCTCACCCGTCCGCTTGGCAACGCGGATCTTGTTGCCCTCGTCGTCGAAGCGGTAACCGACGCGCGTGACGACCTTCTTGCCGTCCTTCTCCACGACCAGCTGGACGTTGGAGACGTGGATCGGGGCCTCGGTGGTCACGATGCCGCCGGCCTGCGAACCGCGAGCGGTCGGACCGGCCTTGGTGTGCTTCTTGACCCGGTTGACACCCTCGACCAGGACACGCTCGTCGCGCGGGTAAGCGGCAATGACCTTGCCCTGCTTGCCCTTGTCCTTGCCGGTGATGACCTGGACCAGGTCGCCCTTCTTGATCTTCATGCTCACAGCACCTCCGGCGCGAGGGAGATGATCTTCATGAACTTCTTCTCGCGCAGCTCACGGCCCACGGGGCCGAAGATACGGGTGCCACGAGGGTCGCCGTCGTTCTTCAGAATGACGGCGGCGTTCTCGTCGAAGCGGATGTACGAGCCGTCCGGACGGCGGCGCTCCTTGACGGTGCGAACGATGACCGCCTTGACGACGTCACCCTTCTTCACGTTGCCACCGGGGATCGCGTCCTTGACGGTGGCGACGATGACGTCACCGATGCCCGCGTAGCGGCGACCGGAGCCACCGAGCACACGGATGCAAAGGATTTCCTTCGCACCAGTGTTGTCGGCGACACGCAGTCGCGACTCCTGCTGGATCACGTCTATCTCCTGTTTGTCTGCCGGTTCCCCGGGGGCCGTTCACCTTCGGCGGACGGCCCCCGGAGCCTGGCGGAACTGTCCTGCGGGGAATGCCCCGCAGGAACGTACTGTGTGGAACTCCCTTGCGGGAATTGCCTACTTGGCCTTCTCGAGGATCTCGACGATGCGCCAGTGCTTCGTCGCGGACAGCGGCCGGGTCTCCATCAGGAGGACGCGGTCGCCGACGCCTGCGGCGTTCTGCTCGTCGTGGGCCTTGAGCTTGCTCGTGCTGCGGATGACCTTGCCGTACAGCGCGTGCTTCTTGCGGTCCTCGACGGCGACGACGACGGTCTTGTCCATCTTGTCGCTGACGACGATGCCCTCGCGGGTCTTGCGGAAGCCACGGGCCTCAGTGTTCGTCTCAGTCACGTTGTTCTCGCTCATCAGGCGTTCTCCACCGTTTCGATGCCCAGCTCACGCTCGCGCATCAGGGTGTAGATCCGCGCGATGTCCTTGCGGACCGCCTTCAGACGGCCATGGTTCTCGAGCTGCCCGGTCGCCGCCTGGAAGCGGAGGTTGAACAGCTCTTCCTTGGCCTCGCGGAGCTTCGCGAGAAGCTCCTCGTTGCCCAGCTCGCGCAGCTCGGACGCCTTGGTACCGGCCGACATCACGCTTCACCTGCCTCGCGCTTGACGATCCGGCACTTCATCGGCAGCTTGTGGGCCGCACGGGTCAGCGCCTCACGGGCGATCTTCTCGTTGGGGTACGACAGCTCGAACATCACGCGTCCGGGCTTGACGTTGGCGATCCACCACTCCGGAGAACCCTTACCGGAACCCATGCGGGTCTCGGCCGGCTTCTTGGTGAGCGGGCGGTCCGGGTAGATGTTGATCCAGACCTTGCCGCCACGCTTGATGTGGCGGGTCATGGCGATACGAGCCGCCTCGATCTGGCGGTTCGTCACGTACGCCGGGGTCAGCGCCTGGATGCCGTACTCGCCGAACGCAACCTGCGTGCCACCCTTGGACATGCCGTTGCGCTTGGGGTGGTGCTGCTTGCGGTGCTTGACCCTACGGGGGATCAGCATGTCGGTCAGGCCTCCGTTCCGGTGCTCTCAGCCGGAGCGGCAGCCGGAGCCTCGGCCTTGGGGGCCTCGGCAGCGGGAGCCTGCTGCGGCTTGCGACCGCGACCGCCACGCTCGCCACCGCGGCCACCACGGGCCGGGCGGTCGGAACCGCCACGGGCCGGACGGTTGCCGGCGCGGGCGGCGGCGTTCTCGGCGCGGACCTCGGCGATGTTCTTGACGTCGCCCTTGTAGATCCAGACCTTCACACCGATGCGGCCGAAGGTCGTCTTGGCCTCGAAGAAGCCGTAGTCCACGTTCGCGCGGAGGGTGTGCAGGGGCACACGGCCCTCGCGGTAGAACTCCGAGCGGGACATCTCGGCGCCGCCGAGGCGGCCGCCGCACTGGATCTTGATGCCCTTGGCGCCCGCCTTCATCGCCGACTGCATGCTCTTGCGCATGGCGCGGCGGAAGGAGACGCGGGAGGAGAGCTGCTCGGCGACGGCCTGGGCAACCAGCTGAGCGTCGGTCTCGGGGTTCTTGACCTCGAGGATGTTCAGCTGGACCTGCTTGCCGGTGAGCTTCTCGAGGTCGCCGCGGATGCGGTCGGCCTCGGCGCCGCGGCGGCCGATGACGATGCCCGGACGAGCGGTGTGGATGTCCACACGCACACGGTCGCGGGTGCGCTCGATCTCGACCTTGGAGATGCCGGCGCGCTCCATGCCGGACGTCATCATCCGGCGGATGGCGACGTCTTCCTTGACGTAGTCCTTGTACAGCTTGTCGGCGTACCACCGGGACTTGAAGTCCGTGGTGACACCGAGCCGGAACCCATGCGGGTTAACCTTCTGGCCCATTACCGGGTTCCTTCCTTGCTGCTGACGACCACGGTGATGTGGCTGGTCCGCTTGCGGATCCGGTAGGCGCGGCCCTGGGCGCGCGGACGGAACCGCTTCAGGGTCGGGCCCTCGTCGACGTAGGCCTCGGAGATGAAGAGGCTGTCGACATCGGTGTGGTCGTAGTTGTGCGCGGCGTTGGCGATGGCGCTGTCCAGCACCTTGCCGACCGGCACGCTCGCGGCCTGCGGGGCGAAACGCAGGACCGCCTGAGCCTCCGTGGCATCCATGCCACGGATGAGGTCCACCACGCGGCGGGCCTTCATGGGCGTGACGCGGATGTACCGCGCCTGGGCCCTGGCTTCCATGGTTGTCCCTTCAGTGTCTGTCATGGTCGATTGCACCCCGCCGGCTAGCGGCGCTTCGACTTCCGGTCGTCCTTGACGTGGCCCCGGAAGGTGCGGGTCGGCGAGAACTCGCCGAGCTTGTGGCCGACCATCGACTCGGTGACAAACACCGGGATGTGGGTCTTGCCGTTGTGCACCGCGATCGTGTGGCCGAGCATCGCCGGGACGATCATCGAGCGGCGGGACCAGGTCTTGATGACGTTCTTGGTACCGGCTTCGTTCTGGACGTCCACCTTCTTGATCAGGTGGTCGTCGACGAAGGGTCCCTTCTTCAAGCTACGAGGCATCTCAACCCGTCCTTAGCGCTTCTTGTTCGTCTTGCGGCGGCGGACGATGTACTTGTTCGACGCCTTCTTGGGCGAACGAGTACGGCCTTCCTTCTTGCCCCACGGGGACACGGGGTGGCGACCACCGGAGGTACGGCCCTCACCACCACCGTGCGGGTGGTCGACCGGGTTCATGACGACACCACGGACGGTCGGGCGGACGCCCAGCCACCGCTTACGGCCGGCCTTGCCCCAGTTGATGTTGCTCTGCTCGGCGTTGCCGACCTCGCCCACAGTGGCGCGGCAGCGGACGTCGACCAGGCGGATCTCGCCGGACGGCATGCGCAGGTGGGCCATCTGGCCCTCCTTCGCGAGCAGCTGCACCGAGGCGCCGGCGGAGCGGGCGAACTTGGCGCCGCCGCCGGGACGCAGCTCGATGGCGTGCAGCGTCGTACCGACCGGGATGTTGCGCAGGGCAAGGTTGTTGCCCGGCTTGATGTCGGCCCCGGGGCCGTTCTCGACGCGGTCGCCCTGCTTGAGGTCACGCGGCGCGAGGATGTAGCGCTTCTCGCCGTCCGCGTAGTGCAGCAGCGCGATGCGCGCGGTGCGGTTGGGGTCGTACTCGATGTGCGCGACCTTCGCCGGCACGCCGTCCTTGTCGTGACGACGGAAGTCGATCACGCGGTAGGCGCGCTTGTGGCCACCACCCTGGTGGCGCACGGTCACACGACCGGAATTGTTACGGCCGCCCTTGTTGTGCAGGGGGCGGACCAGCGACTTCTCCGGCGTGGACCGCGTGACCTCGACGAAGTCGGCGACGCTGGAGCCACGACGGCCCGGAGTCGTCGGCTTGTACTTGCGGATACCCATTTCTCAGTCCTCGTCCGATATCGAACGATCCTGACCGCTTACGCGGTCGGACCGCCGAAGATGTCGATACGGTCGCCCTCGGCGAGGGTCACGATCGCGCGCTTGGTCGCCGCACGCTGGCCGAAGCCGGTACGGGTGCGCTTGCGCTTGCCGACCCGGTTGATCGTGTTGACCCCGGTGACCTTGACCTCGAAGACCGCCTGGACGGCCTCCTTGATCTGGGTCTTGTTGGCGCGCGGGTCGACGATGAACGTGTACTTGTTCTCGTCGATGAGCGCGTAGCTCTTCTCGGACACGACCGGCTTCAGCAGGACGTCACGGGGGTCCGTGTACGCCTTGCTCACCGGGGTGACGACGGTGTTCTTGCCCTCGGCGGCGTGACGGCGCGCCTTGGCGACGCGCGCAGCCTTGGCCGCCTTGGCGGCCTTCGAGGCGATCGAGGGGTGACGGGCAGCCATCAGACCTCGCTCCCTTCGTTGTCGTTGGCCTTGTTCGGGCCGGCGACGAAGGACTCGAAAGCGGCCTGGGTGAAGACCACGTCGTCCGAGACGAGAACGTCGTACGTGTTCAGCTGGCCCGGCTCCAGGATGTGGACCTGGGGCAGGTTGCGGGCGGACAGCCACGCGGCCTCGTCGGCGCGGTCGACGACCAGGAGCAGGTTCTTGCGCTCCGAGATCTTGCCGAACAGCGTCTTGGCGGCCTTCGTGGAGGGCGTCTCACCCTCGATCACGCCGGTGACGACGTGGATGCGGTTGTGGCGGGCCCGGTCGGTGAGGGCGTGGCGCAGGGCCGCGGCCTTCATCTTCTTGGGCGTCCGCTGCGAGTAGTCGCGCGGCACGGGACCGTGCACGACGCCACCACCGGCGAACTGCGGGGCGCGGGTCGAGCCCTGACGGGCGCGGCCGGTGCCCTTCTGGCGGTACGGCTTGCGGCCACCGCCACGGACTTCACCGCGGGTCTTGGTCTTGTGGGTGCCCTGGCGGGCGGCGGCCAGCTGCGCGACGACGACCTGGTGGATCAGCGGGACGCTGACCTTCTCGACGTCGAAGATCTCCGCGGGGAGCTCGACGGTACCGGCCTTGTCGCCCGCCGGCGAAAGGATGTCAACAGTGCTCATCGGTTACCTCAGGCCCCCTTGGCCGCGGTGCGGACCAGGACGAGGCCGCCGTTCGGACCGGGAACCGCGCCCTTGATGAGCAGCAGACCCTTCTCCGCGTCAACGGCGTGGACGGTCAGGTTCTGGGTGGTGACCCGCTCGTTGCCCATGCGGCCCGCCATGCGGAGGCCCTTGAACACACGACCCGGGGTGGCGCAGCCACCGATGGAACCGGGCGAGCGGTGCTTGCGCTGGGTACCGTGTCCGGCGCCGAGGCCACGGAAGTTGTGGCGCTTCATGACACCGGCGAAGCCCTTGCCCTTGCTCTTGCCGGTCACGTCGACCTTCACGCCGGCCTCGAACACCTCGGCGGTGACTTCCTGGCCCAGCGTGTACTCGGAGGCGTCCGCGGTACGGATCTCGACGAGGTGACGACGGGGGGTGACGTCGGCCTTGGCGAAGTGGCCCTTGAGGGGCTTGTTCACCTTGCGCGGGTCGATCTCGCCGAAGGCGATCTGGACCGACTCGTAGCCGTCGACGTCGTTCGTACGGACCTGGGTGACGACGTTGGGGCCGGCCTTGACGACGGTGACCGGAACAACACGGTTGTTCTCGTCCCACACCTGCGTCATGCCGAGCTTCTCGCCCAGGATGCCCTTGATCTGCTTAGCCATCTTTCAGATCACCGGCCTCAGAGCTTGATCTCGATGTCGACACCGGCCGGGAGGTCGAGTCGCATCAGGGAGTCAACGGTCTTGGGGGTCGGGTCGAGGATGTCGATCAGGCGCTTGTGCGTGCGCATCTCGAAGTGCTCGCGCGAGTCCTTGTACTTGTGCGGCGACTTGATGACGCAGTACACGTTCTTCTCAGTGGGCAGCGGCACCGGGCCCGCGACCGACGCACCAGTACGGGTCACCGTCTCGACGATCTTCTTCGCCGAGGAGTCGATGACCTCGTGGTCGTAGGCCTTGAGCCGGATGCGGATCTTCTGTCCCGCCATGGCTACTTCGTAGTCCTGTCTCTCTTTACGCTCCGGAACCCGGTGTTCCAGGTCTCGCTCTCCGACCCACGCGGTCGGGCGTGTCGCGCTCCCGCTGACACAGATGTCCCTTGTTCGAACATCCCTGCGGGATTGACACGGCCCTACCAGAACCGCAGACCGGGGGCGAAAGGCCCACCGGGCGCCTGGCCGGCGCCGCGCATACGCTTCCCGGAAGATTCCCGTACGTCCGCCCCTACACCTTTCGGTGCAATGCGTGGGACGACGAGTACTGTGGGACTCGCTTCCGGTCCTCCCGGCGGGAGGCGCGCAGCATCAACGCTCGACCGAGCAACTCCGACAGTCTGCCACAGCGGGCGGGGGCCTGGCCAATCGAGCGGAAGAGAGTACCCCGGGAGTGACGTAGGTCAAACGCGGGAGCCTCCGGTCCGGGCCAAGGCCTGGGCGTCCGCCGCACCGGAGCCCTCCGAGTGGGCGGCCGACGTCACCGACTCGGCCTTCGGGACAGGACGTGTCGGCCTGCGTGCACTGGCCAACCGCGGCTGCACCAGCCTGCCGATGAAGCTGCTGGTGAGCCGTTTCCAACTGGACGCCGGCACATGGGCCGAGCCGGCAACGGTCACCCATGGGGACTGGGTGCGGGTGCTGCCCGAGCGAGGTGGAGAGCACCGTAGGCGCCTGGTCCGGCTCCACCGCGCCGGACGTCCTGGCCTACGCGGCCATGTTCCTCCCCGGTGCTCCCGCCGTCCGGCTCCGGACCGACGGAGGGCAGACAGGTTCTGGGCGGCCACCTGGACTCGCAGGGCCTGCGCTACGAGGGTGCCGACTTCCACGAGTACATGGACACCGGTTGGACCTTTCCCGACGGCACCCACACCGGCCGTCGAGCAAGCAGGTGGGCAACCTCGACTACTCGGGTTGCACACGGATGGTGTACGGCCATCACATGGGTGCCGATGGCCGCGGGTGAGGACACCTCCGGCACCCGGATACCCCGGCGGTCCCACGACATGGCCGACCATGCCCCGGGGGTGCGCATCGCCCGCACCGACGGGGTGAACCCTCCCTCCGCCGAGCAGGTCCAGCCCGGTGATCTCGTGCTGTTCAACGCGGACTCGGGCGATGACAACGTCATGGCCACAGCGGACCACGTCGGCATCCACCGAGCACGTCATGCGCTGCTCGGTAGGGACGTTGAGGTCGCTGCGGCGTGCGTCCGGTGCGTCGCCTGTAGGGAGAGAACGCCCCGCCGCCAGCCGACGGCCCGCATAGGGCACGCCCTCGACCGCCGTCAGCTCCTCACGGAGGATGCGCCCTTCGGGAGAGACCGCGATCACCACGTCCAGAACGAAGACCGCTTCGCCGAACCGCACTCGGCACCCGAGCGCGAAACGGTGCGGGCCCCGCCCAGCGCGTCCCTCACCGGTTTGCCCAGCGCCAGCCGGGACAACACGATCAGCCCGTCGAGCGCGTGGGACTTCCCGCTGCCGTTCCGCCCGATCAGCACGGTGAGATCCTGCAAGGGCAGGCGCTGCTCGGTGCACTCACTGTCGACCTGGCGCAATCTTCGCTCAGCTCAGCAGCAGCCCACACGACGCGTCCAACGGTGACCGACCGGCTCAGCGACAGTTCAGCGTCTTCACGGTGGTGGGGAAGTAGGCGCGCATGAACCTCTCCACTTCTGCGCGTTTGCCTTCGTCCAGGATGCTCGCCTGCGGCAAGTGCAACTTGAGTGTGAAATACCGTCCGCGATCAGTAATGCATGAGGAGCTCACGATGGCACCATTTGCACCGATGACCGCCTCGTCACCTATGCCTGCTTTGCGCCACTGCGAAACACCTTCGAATATCGGATCGAATTCCGACCGATGGGCCAACCCGGGCGCGTCCGGAGTCCAGTAGAAGTTGAACTCCATTTCTCGATCATCTCCGGAAAAGAGTGTACACGGAGCAGAGATCGCCCTCGAACGGTCCACCCGGCTGTATTCGTGAAGGTCCTCGGCGGACTCGACAAGCGGGTTGGCGAGTTCCCAATTGACCGGCGCACCGCAGATCTCCTCAGGATACTGGGGCTTTTCGCCTCGCCCACAGGACACCACAAGGAAGGCGAGGACCAGGGCGAGGGGTGCTACCCGCCTCGTCCGACTGCTCAGTCTCACTTCGGCTCCACCCCGGACACGTCCTTGCCTTTCGCTTCACCCCGGCCGGCTGCCGCGTCGATGGTGTTCTGCGCATCGTAGGTATCATCGAATTCCCCTTGGCGCGCATCCTTCCATTCGTCCACGAGCGCCATGAGCTGCCGGTTTCTCGATTCAGCAACCTCGATGTTGCTCTCGGCCCTCTGATCTTCGATCCTCTTCTGCTCGTCCTCCAGCCACATGCCTGTGACGTAATCGAATCCTTGCTGCACCTTGTCACTGACCACAGGGATATAGCTGATCGCTTCATCAATGAATGGCTTGGCCGCGAATTCCGCAACCTCAGGATCGCCTTGCGCCTGGGTACGTGCCTCCTCCAGGAAACCCACTGTTCGCCCAGCACGCACGAGGGACTCCGTCGAGTCGGGCCGGGTATCGGCGTGGAAGCCCGTGACCATCGCCTGGTTCAGCCCGCCGTTCAGCGTGCCGTAGGCGTCCTGGTCCTTTGAGAGTTGCTTCGTGACCTCGAAGAGGTCGGTCTGATCCAGGGGGGACCTCGCGACGGCGACCTCGCTCATCGCCGTATACACCGTGTTCCCGTGGTTGACCAGGATCTTGGCCATGGGCTCCCGCAGGGACGGCGGGAAGTCGTCGCCCTGATCGGCCAGAGTCGTCAGGGCCGACTTGAGGACCGCCTCGTTCTGCTCGGTGTGCTCGACGTAGCGGGCGTTCCCGTCCGACGGGTCGATACCCGTCGTCGCGGCCTGCAGGGCGGCGCCGAAGCCCGCGCGGCTGTCGCCGTCCAGACCGCGTGAGTACGTGGTCGTCTTCATCCCCTCCCGCTCATGCAGGGTGACCTCCCAGTCCCGGTCCTTCATGAGGTACTTCATGTGTTCGTCGGAGCTGAGGTAATCCGCCGCGGCGGCGGGGTCCCGGCTCATGAGCCCGAGCATGCCGTCCACCGGGTCGTTGGCGAACCAGCCGCCCCGCTCTCCGCTGTACTCGTGCTTGAGGCGCCAGACGCCCGGGTCCTTCTTCTCGGCCGCGATCATGTCGTCGGTGAGGTCCGCGAGCATGCCCGGCGCGTACCCGTCGCCCTTCTGCATGAGGGTGACCAGCGACTGGTAGCCGACCGCCTTGTCGAGGCGGGCGCCCTGGGCGTCGGTGGCGTACCGGACCACGCCGGCCTCCCGCATGTCCTCGCGCCAGCCCTCGTACCAGGGCGACCCGGTGTCCCGGGTCGCCGAGGCGAGGGCGTGGGCCAGGCCGGTCTCGATCTTCGCATAGTGGTCCGCGCGGCCGTCGTTCCGCGCGTGGATGAGGTCGTTCAGCTCGTTCGTCAGTCTGAGGGTGCCTTCGGCGCCCAGGCCGTCCAGGAGCGTGCGGGAGAACGCGGGGTCGTCGCCGTTGTCGCGGAACGTCCGCTCGAGTTCGGCGAGTTCCCTGTCGGAGAGGCGCTCGCCCTTGCGAAGCCGATCCAGGGCCCTCTCGGCCGCCTCACCCTCGTACTTCTCGATATCGCCCTTCGCCTCGCCGTTGAAGCCCTTGCCGCCGGCGATGGGGCTGGAGTCGGTCACGACGGCCTGCAGGGCGATCCGTACGCCGGTGTCCGCGTCCGTGACGTCCCGCACCGCCTTGTCGATGCGGTCCTGCCACGACTGGACGGCATCCAGGTAGGCCGGGTCCTGGCGCACCGCCCTGCGTGACTCCTCCGGCAGCCGCTCCATGTCGAAGCTCACGCGTCCGTTCTCGGACACGTTCATACCCGCGTCCACGGCGTCCTGCCGGGCCGACGTCAGCCGGCCGCGCAGTTCGACGAACTGCGTGTGCGCGTCACGTAACAGTGCGGCCACCGCCTTGGCCTCCGTCTGCGCGTACTCGAACTGCTTGAGTGTGATGTCGAAACGCCTGTTGGCCGCGTCGGCGCTCAGTCCCTCCCAGCCGGCGCCCAGGGAGATGCCGTGCACGTCCCGGCGGTAGGCCTTCTCCTGTTCGGCGAACTCGCCCGCCATCTCGTCCCACTGTTCGGCGGCCGTGGTGAGTGCGCCGAGGTCCGTGGTCATGATCTCGTGGTAGGTCGGCATCTCGATCCCCCAGGGTGTCTCGGCAGGGTTCGGCCGGCAGAGCGCCCCGGAAGGACTCGCCGGGAACCGGTTCGGCTTCGTCCCTGCCGTCCGCTTCGTCCCAGCGGCGCCCGTCACCACGGACCGTCCTCCCCGTCCGGTCGCCCTCCCACGCGGCCACACCGGTGTCGGAGGGTTGACCGCTGTCGCACACGGTATCGCGGCGTGGCGGAGTGTGATGTCACGGCTGCTCCGCCCGCCCCGGCGGGCAGGGCGTCACACGTCGTCTGCCGCTGCCCGCGGCCTGGGCTGGCTGCGGTGGGCTGCGGCGGGTCGTCGCCGGGCGCCTGGAGGCACGCCCCGCCGCCACGGACGCCCTGCCGGTCCGGGAACGGCTCAGGGCCGAGGGCGAGGTCGGGGGGTACGGCGGGCGGAGGACCGAGCGGGCCCGGCGAAGCCCCTGCGGTCCGGTGAAACCCCTCGTGGCCCGGCGAAGCCCCACCCGGTCGGGCAGCGCCTCGCAACCGCCGCAGGGATCCGCGCGGCCGGCCACGACGGCGCCGCAGCCGACCGACGGCACATCGCCATACTGCCGGCGGATCGTTCAGCCGTGTTTGGCGACCGTGAGGATCACTGCCGCGTCCTCCAGGGCGTCCAGGGCGTGGCGGGCCGGGGGGATGGCGAGCAGGTCGCCGGTGCGGCCCTCCCACTCCGTGTCGCCGCTGGTGAGGCGGACGCGGCCGCGCAGGACCAGCAGGGTGGCCTCGCCGGGGTTCTCGTGTTCGGCGAGGCTCGTGCCGGCGGTCAGCGCGAGGAGGGTCTGGCGCAGGGTGTGCTCGTGACCGCCGAAGACGGTGGTGGCGCTGCGGCCGTTGGAGGAGGCGGCGGCGCGCTCCAGGTGTTCGCGGGCGAGGGCGTCGAGGGAGAGCTTCTGCATGGCTCCCAGTGTTCCCGGGCGCGGCGCGCGGTCACCAGGGCCGTGTGGGGCACACCGTGGGGTGCGTCGCCTTCCCCCGGAGGGCCGTCACGGGTCCGCGCGGTCCGGGATACTGGCGCGGTGCCGTCGACACCGCTGCCCCCGGAGCCCGTCTCGCCCGATCCGCCGGAGGTGATCGCGCGTCCGCTGCTCACCCAGTCCTGGCTCGACCTGACGTTCGTGCACTGGGCGGTGGACCCGGCCGAGGTGGCCGGGCTGCTGCCGCCGGGGACCGTGCCCGACACGCTGGACGGGGTCACGTACGTCGGTCTCGTCGCGTTCCGGATGCATCGGGTGGGCTGGCTGCGCCTGCCGGGGGTCCCGTATCTCGGCAGCTTCCCCGAGACCAACGTCCGCCTGTACTCCGTGGACGCGTACGGGCGGCGCGGGGTCGTCTTCCTCTCCCTGGACGCCTCCCGGCTGATCCCGGTGGCGGTCGGGCGCCTCGGCTTCGGGATGCCGTACGTGTGGTCCCGGATGCGGGTGGAGCACGTCGACGCGCGCACGGTGACGTACACGTGTGCGCGTCGCCTGCCCGGGCCGCGCGGGGCGGGCGGCCGTCTCACCGTCCGCAGGGGCGGGCCGATCGGGGAGCCGACCCGGCTGGAGCACTTCCTCACCGCCCGCTGGGGCATGCACGGCGCGTTCTTCGGCCGGTCGATGTACCTGCCCAACGCGCATCCGCGCTGGCCGCTGGAGCGGGCCGAGCTGGTGGAGTGCGAGGAGGACCTGATCGCGGCGGCGGGTCTGCCGGCGCCGGACGGGGAGCCGGTGAGCGTGCTGTACTCACCGGGCGTCCCCGCCCGTTTCGGACGCCCGGCCCGTCCGGCCGGCATCCCCACGCCGTGAGGCGGGTACGTGTCCTCCCGGATCGCCCCGGATCAGGCGCCGGCGGTTCCCCGCCCACCGGGCCGGACGGCACTTCTCAGATGACGCCCTGTGCGAGCATCGCGTCCGCCACCCGCTCGAAACCGGCGATGTTGGCGCCGGTCACGTAGTCGCCGGGGGCTCCGTAGCGCTCGGCGGTCTCGGCGCAGGTGGTGTGGATGTCGGTCATGATGCGGGCCAGCTCGTGCTCGACCTGGTCGGCCTTCCAGGAGGTGCGCGAGGCGTTCTGCGTCATCTCCAGCGCGCTGACCGCGACACCGCCCGCGTTGGCCGCCTTGCCGGGGCCGAAGGCGACACCGGCCTGCTGGAGCAGGTCGACGGCCTCGGGGGTGGTCGGCATGTTCGCGCCCTCGGAGACCGCCTTCACGCCGTTGCGGATCAGGGCCGCCGCGTCGCCCGCGTTCAGCTCATTCTGCGTGGCCGACGGCAGGGCGACGTCCGCCGGTACCTCCCACACCCGCCCGCCGGGGACGAACCGCGCGGAGGCGCCCCGCCGCTCGGCGTACGTGCTGACCCGGCCGCGCTCGACCTCCTTGATCTGGCGCAGCAGCTCCAGGTCGATGCCCTTGTCGTCGACGACGTAGCCGCTGGAGTCGGAGCAGGTCACGGGGTTGGCGCCGAGGGCGGCCAGCTTCTGGATGGTGTAGATCGCCACGTTGCCGGAGCCGGAGACGACCGCGGTCTGCCCCTCCAGGTCCTCGCCGCGGGCGCGCAGCATGGCCTCCGCGAAGAGCACGTTGCCGTATCCGGTGGCCTCCGGGCGGATCAGCGAGCCGCCCCAGCCCGCGCTCTTGCCGGTGAGGACGCCGCCCTCCCAGCGGTTGGTGATCCTGCGGTACTGGCCGAACAGGTAGCCGATCTCGCGGGCGCCGACGCCGATGTCACCGGCCGGGATGTCGGTGTACTCGCCGATGTGCCGGTACAGCTCGGTCATGAAGGACTGGCAGAAGCGCATGACCTCGGCGTCGCTGCGGCCCTGCGGGTCGAAGTCGCTGCCGCCCTTGCCGCCGCCGATGCCGAGTCCGGTGAGCGCGTTCTTGAAGATCTGCTCGAAGCCGAGGAACTTGATGATGCCGAGGTTCACCGAGGGGTGGAAGCGCAGGCCGCCCTTGTAGGGGCCGAGGGCGCTGTTGAACTCGATCCGGAAGCCGCGGTTCACGTGCACCTGGCCGGCGTCGTCCTGCCACGGCACGCGGAACATGATCTGCCGCTCCGGCTCGACGAGCCGCTCCACGAGCCCGGGCACCGCGTACTCCGGCCGGGCGGTCAGCACCGGGGCGAGCGTCTCCAGCACCTCGCGCGCGGCCTGGTGGAACTCGGGCTCCGCCGGGTTGCGGCGCTCCACCTCGGCGCGCAGCAGGTCGAGCGAGATCTTGGGGTCGGGGCGTGAGGTCACGGGGTCCCTTTCTGGCACGGCGGACACCGGTACGGGGACCGGTGAGGGGCGCTCGGCGCCGTTGCCGACCGCGGGACAGGGCCGCCCGATTGCATACGACAGGCCGGCCAACCCTTCCAGTGTTACTCCTGCGTTAACGCAATACCAAGGGCCGAGCCGGAATGTCCGCTATCTGGACAGCGCGCCCGCACTCCGGATGCGGGACGGTGCCCACCCCGGGCGGGCCGCAGTCTCGCGTCAGACCGGCGAGCCCTACGGTCGATATACGATGGGACTCGATATATAAACCTTGGTTGCTCGCGGGAGGCCCCATGTCCAGGACTCTGGTCGACATCGACGACGACAAGCTGGCCTTCGCCCAGCGGCAGCTCGGGACCAAGACGAAACGGGAGACCATCGACCGCGCGCTGACCATAGCGTCCGCGATCAGCGCGGACGACCGGGCCCGTGCCCTGCGCTGGCTCCAGGAGAACGCGGACGCGTTCCTGGACTTCGACGTCCTCGAGGACCGAGAGCGGGCGGGGTTGTGACCTACCTGGCCGACACCTCCGCGGTATGGCGTCTGCTGCGGGGGCAGCTCGATCCGCCCTGGCCCGGCCGTGTGGCGCGCGGACTGGTCGCCATCTGCCCGCCCGTCGAGGCCGAGCTGATGCCCGGGCTCCGCTCGGACAGGGACTACGAGCCCTTCTTCACCATGCTCGGTCAGACCTTCGGCTGGGTCCCGGCATTGGACGACCCCTGGTCGAAGATCGTGAGCGTGCAGCGGGACCTGGCGTCGATCGGCCATCACCGTGGGCCCTCCCCCATGGACATCCTGATCGCCCTGACCGCCGAGCACCACCGCCTGACCGTTCTCCATGTCGACGACGACTTCGCGGCCATCGCCAAGGTGCGGCCGGACATCGCCATGGTCCGCGCCTCGGCTCCGGGCCACGGTGAGGCACGGCGTTCACCATGAGTCTCGCGTCCTCCGCGGGCCGGGCCTAGGCCTTCACCCTCTCCCCCCTCGCCGGCGAACAGTCTCGGCGGACCCTCGTCCATGCCGTCCGACACGGCCTGGCTATCGTGACGGTCCACAACACCTTCACAGGTCAACTCCCGTCCGGGACAAGGGGAATCACGGTGGATCAGCAGCACTCCGGCAGGGACGCCTCGATACGGATCGACACCAGCAAGCCGCATCCCGCGCGGATGTACGACTGGTTCCTCGGCGGCAAGGACAACTACCCGGTGGACGAGGAGCTGGGGCGGCAGCTGGTCGGGTTCGCGCCGGTGATACCGGTCATGGCGCGGATGAACCGGGCGTTCATGCACCGTGCCACGCGGTGGGTGTCGGGACAGGGCGTACGGCAGTTCCTCGACATCGGGACCGGGATCCCGACGGAGCCGAATCTGCACCAGGTGGCCCAGGGCGTCGCCGCCGACGCGCGGATCGTGTACTGCGACAACGACCCGATCGTCCTGGTCCACGCCGAGGCGCTGCTGCGCGGCACCCCCGAGGGGGTCGTCGACTACGTGCAGGCGGACGCCCGTGACACCGACGCCATCGTCGAACAGGCCCGCAAGGTCCTTGACTTCGGGAAGCCGCTCGCGCTGTCGCTCATCGCGCTGCTGCACTTCATCGGCGACGAGGACGGGGCGTACGAGCTGGTGGAGCGGCTGAAGGGGGAGCTGGCTCCGGGCAGTTACCTCGTCATGTCGCACCTCACGCCCGACTTCCACCCGGAGGAGGCGTCGCAGAAGGTCATCGACCTCTACCGGGCGGGCGGGCTCACCATGGACATGCGCAACCGGGATCGGTTCGCGCGGTTCTTCGAGGGCCTGGAGATCGTCGACCCCGGCATCGTGGCCGCGGAGGCGTGGCATCCGGAACTCGGTGAGCCGGTGCCGGGGGCGGAAGGTGTGCCGAGCGGGGCCTATGTGGCGGTGGCCCGCAAGGGGTGAGGTCCGGCCGGGTGCCCACGGGGGCCGCCGCTCCCGTGGGCACCCGGCGCCGGGCGGTGTCAGCGCCGGTCGGTGTCAGCGCCTGCCGTGCCTGTGGTGCTTGCGGTGCTTGCGGTGCTTCTCGCAGTCGTCCTCGCGGGCCGCCTCCCTCAGCGTGTCCCGCAGCGCGTAGAAGGCGGGCTTGCGCTCGAAGTCGCCGGTCATGACGTTCGCGAAGCCCTCGCCCTCGAAGGTCACCGGCACCCACGAGTACTTGTCGGTGAAGCCCCAGATGGTGAACGAGTTGCAGCCGTCGACGGCCAGGCAGGCCTCCAGCATCCGCTGGTAGTAGTCGGCCTGCTGCTCCTCCTGCTCCGCGGTGGGCTCACCGTTCTCCGGCACGTCCATACGGACGTCCACCTCGGTGAGGGCGGTCTCCAGGCCGAGCGCGTCGAACCGGCGGAGGTTGTCCTCCAGGTCGCCCGGGAAGCCGTAGCGCGTGCTCAGGTGCCCCTGGGTGGAGAAGCCGTCCACCGGAACGCCCTGGGCGAGCAGGTCCTGGACGAGGGCGTAGTAGGCGTCGCTCTTCGCGTTGACGCCCTCGACGTTGTAGTCGTTGAAGAACAGCTTCGCCTCGGGGTCGGCCTTGTGGGCCCAGCGGAAGGCGTCGGCGACGATGCCCGGCCCGAGTTCGCGGATCCAGATGTTGTCCTGGGTGCGCAGTTTTCCCTGGTCGTCGAAGATCTCGTTGGCGACGTCCCACTGCTGGATCCGTCCGGCGTAGCGGCCGACGACGGTGGTGATGTGCTCGCGCAGGATCGTGCGCAGCTCCGCCTTGGTGAAGTCGCCCTGCTCCAGCCACTCGGGGTTCTGGCTGTGCCAGAGCAGGGTGTGGCCGCGTACGACCTGGTGGTTGCGCTGGGCGAACGCCACGATGGCGTCGGCCTGCCCGAAGTCGTAGCGGTCGCGCTCGGGGTGGATGTAGTCCCACTTCATCTGGTTCTCGGCGGAGACCGAGCTGAACTGCCGGCCCAGGATCTTCCGGTACTCCTTGTCGTGCGTGAAGGGGTCCGGGTAGTCCTGCGACAGGTGGTGGCCGCCGCCGGCGACGGCGGTGCCCACGACGAAGCCCTCGGGAGCGGCGGCGCGCAGCCGGTCGAACTTCGCAGAGGAGTGCGGGGCGGCCTTCCGGCCGTCCGACGGGTCGGCGGTCGCGGGGCCGGCCGCGATGAGCGGCAGGGCGAGGGCGGCGGTGGCGACGGCCACGGTGGCGAAACGAATGGATCTCATGCGGGGAGTCTCATTCCCATCGTCGGTTCTCGAATGTTTCGAAGTCGACTCCGAAACATTAGGGATGGGCGGACGGTATGGGCCGGACGAGCGGTGCGTCAAGACCCCTGCGCGGTCGGGCGCCTGAACGGGCGTCGGCATACGCGGCGCCCCGCCCCCGGTGGCTCCGTGGGCGAGGCGCGCGTGCGGTGCGGCGGTCAGACCGACGGGCGGATCAGCTCCTCGGCGACCCACCGTGCGACGCCGTCGGGATACGGCACCGGCAGTCCGAGGACGATGTGCCGGAAGCCCGCGTCGAGCGCCTCGCCGATCGCCGCCCGCGTGGCACCGGGCCGGCCGGTGTCGACGGGCAGGTGGATCGAGCGGACGATCGAGCCGGGGTCGCGGCCGATGTCCGCGCAGTAGCGGTCCAGCAGGGCGCCGCGGCGGACCGCGTCGTCGATGTCGCCGCCGGGGATGTTCCACAGGTCCGCGTGCTCGGCGACGACGCGCAGGGTCGCCGGGGAGCGGCCGCCGACGAGGATCGGCGGGTGGGGGCGCTGTACGGGCTTGGGGCTGCCGAACGCCCGGGTGAGGTGGTGGTGGCGGCCGTGGAAGTCGAAGGGCTCCTTCTCGGTCCACAGGCGCCGGATCACCGTGCAGGATTCGGCGAGGCTCTCCACGGCCCGCGCGGTCGGCTGGAAGGGCAGGCCGTGCGCCGGGTACTCGCGCCAGGCCTCGGGCGGGTTCGGGCGGGAGCCGACGCCGATGCCGAAGTCGAGCCGTCCGCCGGAGACGATGTCGACGGTCGTGGCGATCTTGGCGAGCAGCGCGGGCGGCCGGAACCGGTTGCTGGTGACCATCACGCCGAGCCGCAGCCGCCGGGTCAGCGCCGCGAGGGCGGAGAGCAGTGTCCAGCCCTCGTAGGTCGGCCCGTCGGGGTCGCCGAAGATGGGCATGAGGTGGTCGAACAGCCAGGCGTGCTCGATCTCCGGGAGGGCGTCCGCCTCGCGCCAGACGCGCAGGATGTCGTCGTAGCCGACCTGCGAGGGGGCGGTCATGATCCCGAAGAGGGGCCGGGGTGCGGGTGACATGGGCCGGTCCTCCGGACGGTCAGCGGCGGCGGCGCAGTGACGCGTCGAGCAGCGCGGGCGGGGTGTCGAACTTCTCGTGCGCGGCCAGGTCGACGCCCGGGGCGACGATCTCGTCGATCGCGTCGAGGACGTCGGCGGGGAGCACGGTGTCGGCGGCGGCGAGCTGCGCGCGCAGATGGTCCGCCGTGCGGGGGCCGATGAGCGCGCCGGTCACGGCGGGGTGCGCGGTCACGAAGCCGAGGGCCAGCTGGATCATGGTCAGTCCGGCCTCGTCGGCGACGGCGGCCAGCCGCTCCACGGCGTCGAGCCGGGCCCGGTTGGCGGGGAGCGCGGGGTCGAAGCGTTCCGGCATGACCGTGGAGCGGTGCGTGGTGACGTCCCGGCCCGCGCGGACCGCGCCCGACAGCCAGCCCGAGGCCAGCGGGCTCCACACCAGCACCCCGAGTCCGTACTCCTCGGTGACGGGCAGGACATGGGCCTCGATGCCGCGCTGGAGGATCGAGTAGCTGGGCTGTTCGGTGACGTACCGGCCCAGCCGGTGTTCCCGGGCGGCCCACTGGGCCTGCACGATGCGGTGTGCGGGGAAGGTGGAGGACCCGAAGTAGCGGATCTTGCCCGCTCGTTGGAGGTCGGTGAGCGCCGACAGGGTCTCCTCGTCGCCGGTGGCCGGGTCCCAGCGGTGCATCTGGTAGAGGTCGACGTGGTCCACGCCGAGCCGGCGCAGGCTGTCCTCCAGGGCGGTGACCAGCCAGCGGCGCGAACCGCCCTGCCGGTTGCGCTCCCCCATCGGCATGGTCGCCTTCGTGGCGAGCACGATGTCGTCGCGGCGGCCGGCGATGGCCTTGCCGACCATCTCCTCCGACTCGCCGGCGCTGTACCAGTCGGCCGTGTCGATGAGGTTGACGCCGGCCTCCAGGGCCGTGTCGACGAGGGCGGTGGCCTCGTCCTGGGTGGTGCGTCCGATCGCGCCGAAGTTCATCGCGCCGAGCGCGAGGGAGCTGACCTGTACGCCGGTGCGGCCCAGGGTGCGGTACTGCATGACCGTATCTCCTCGTGGCGGGGAAGCGTGGTGGACGGTGCCGGGGCACGGGATGCCGGCCGGGCCCGGTTCCGGCACCATGGAGATGAAGCGGAACACCGTTCCGGTATGACGGAAACGATACGGAACACTGTTCCGTTTTGGCAAGCGTGAGCGCGTCCCGGCCCGCGTGAGACCATGCCGGTGCGCGCGAGAGGCGGAGGAACGACACGGTGAACCAGAGCGACGAGGGCGGACACAAGGCCGGGTCACGCCGGAAGGACGCCCGGCGCAACAAGGAGACGCTGCTCGACGCGGCCGCCGCGGTCTTCGTCACCTCGGGCGTGGACGCCCCGGTGCGCGACATCGCCTCCCGGGCCGGCGTCGGCCTCGGCACCCTCTACCGCCACTTCCCGACCCGGGCGGACCTGATCATCGCCGTCTACCGGCACCAGGTCGAAGCCTGCGCCGAGGCCGGCCCGTCCCTGCTGGCCGCCGCCGGCACCCCGCACGCCGCACTGCGGCAGTGGATCGACCTCTTCGTCGACTTCCTGGTCACCAAGCACGGCCTCGCCGCCGTGCTCCGCTCCGACCAGGCGGGCTTCACCGCCCTGCACGGCTACTTCCTCGACCGGCTCCTGCCGGTATGCGCCGAGCTGCTCGACGCCGCGGTCACCGCCGGGGAGATCCGCGCCGACATCGACGCCCTCACCCTCATGCGCGGCGTGGGCAACCTCTGCATCGGCGCGGAGAGCGACCCCGACTACGACGCGCGCCGGCTGGCCGGCGTCCTCGTCGACGGCCTGCGCCGCCCGCACTGACACCGGCCCGCCGAGAGGTCCGTACCAACCCCTTGCCCCCGCCCCTCCCACGTCGCAAGCTCCCCTCATGGAGCTGGAGTTGCGGCATCTGAAGACGATCCGTGCGATCGCGGAGGCGGGCAGCCTCACCCGGGCGGCGACCGACCTGGGGCTCGCACAGCCCGCGCTGAGCGCACAGCTCAAGCGGATCGAACGCGCCCTGGGCGGTGCCCTGTTCGAACGTGGACGGCACGGTGTGCGGGCCACCGCGCTGGGCGAACTCGTGCTGGAACGCAGCCGGATCGTGCTGCCGGCGGTGACCGAGCTGCAGCAGGAGGCGGCCCGGTTCGCCCGGACCTCCCGCGCGACCGCGTGCTTACGGCTCGGCGGCACCCACGGCCCCCTGCTCGGCGCCGTCGTGGACCGGCTGGCGGACGTGCACCCCGACGACCGGGTGACGACCTGCACCTCCTGGTCCGAGAGGGAGCTGGCCGAGCTGCTGACCGAGGGGCGGCTGGACTTCGCCCTCGCGGGGACGTGCGGTTCGGCCTCGCCGCCCGGTGCCAAGGGACTCGTCTGGCAGGAGGTCGCGGTCGACCCGGTGTTCGTCATGGTGCCGGAGCGCCACCCGCTCGCCGGCCCCGGCGAGGTGGACCTGACCGAGCTGGCCGACGAGGAGTGGGCCTGCGTGCCGGGCGACGGCTGCTTCGGGGACTGCTTCACCGCGGCCTGCGCCCGCGCCGGCTTCACCCCGCGCCGGATGTACGAGACGGACACCTCCTCCCTGGTCCACCTGGTGCAGGTCGGCCGGGCGGTCGGACTGTGCCGGGCCACCTTCCCGGACACGCCCGGCATCATCACCCGGCCGCTCACCGGCACCCCGCTGACCTGGCGGCACCTGCTCGGCTGGCACCGGCCGACCCAGCGGGCGGAGACCGCGGCCACCGTGCTGGCGCAGGCCCGGCTGGCACACGCGGGAGTGGCGGCACGCTGCGACAGCTACACACGGTGGCTCGCCGCCCAGCCCGTCCCCTGACACGTTCCATAACACCGGGGCAGGGGCCGGCCGACGGCTTACGGCGCCCGGCCGGCCCTCCCTACGGTTTCGGCACCTCCCCACCGAACCGAGGAGATGCCCCATGCTCCACCGCCCCTTCCCCCTACGCACCAGAGCCGTGGGCGCCGCCGCCGCGGCGACGGCCGCCCTGCTCGTGGCCGGGCTCAGCGGCTCCGCGAGCGCGGGACCGGCCGCTCCCCCGGCCGCCCCCTCCGCCGCCGAGACCCTGCGCACGGACGCCGCCCCGCCCGCCCTCCTCAAGGCCATGGAACGCGACCTCGGGCTGGACCGGCAGCAGGCGGAACGCCGCCTGGCGAACGAGGCGGAGGCCGGCACCACCGCCGGACGCCTCCAGGCGGCACTGGGCCCCGACTTCGCGGGCGCCTGGGTACGCGGCGCCGAATCCGGCACGCTGACCGTGGCGACGACGGACGCCGCCGACGTACCGACCATCGAGGCGCAGGGCGCCCGGGCCACGGTCGTACCCCACTCCCTGACCGAGCTGGAGGCGGCCAAGGCCCGCCTGGACCGGGCCGCCGCCACCGGCGAGACCGGCACCGCGGACGCCCCCGTCTGGTACGTCGACGTCCGCACCAACACCGTCACGGTCCAGGCGATACGCTCCTCGGCGGCCGGCGCCCTGCTCTCCGCGGCCGGCGTCGACCGCTCCCTGGTCCGGATCGAGAAGTCCGCCGACCGGCCCCGCCCGCTGTACGACCTGCGCGGCGGCGAGGCGTACTACATCAACAACAGCGGCCGCTGCTCCATCGGCTTCCCCGTCACCAAGGGCACCCAGCAGGGCTACGCCACGGCCGGCCACTGCGGACGGACCGGCAACAGCACCAGCGGCCACAACCGGGTGGCCCAGGGCACCTTCCAGGGCTCGGTCTTCCCCGGCCGGGACATGGCCTGGGTGGCCACCAACTCCCAGTGGACGGCGACCCCGTACGTGAAGGGCGCGGGCGGTCAGAACGTCCAGGTCACCGGCTCCACGCAGGCACCGGTCGGCGCCTCGGTCTGCCGCTCCGGCTCCACCACCGGCTGGCACTGCGGCACCATCCAGCAGCACAACACCAGCGTGACCTACCCCGAGGGCACCATCACCGGCGTGACCCGGACGACCGTGTGCGCCGAGCCCGGTGACTCGGGCGGCTCCTACATCTCCGGCAGCCAGGCCCAGGGCGTCACCTCGGGCGGCTCGGGCAACTGCAGCAGCGGCGGTACGACGTTCCACCAGCCGATCAACCCGCTGCTCCAGAACTACGGCCTCACCCTGAAGACCACCGGCGGCGGCGAGGAGCCGCCGCCCGGTGGGGAGGAGCCGGGAGGCACCTGGTCGGCCGGCACCGTCTACCAGCCGGGCGACACGGTCACCTACGGCGGCGCCACCTACCGCTGCCTCCAGGGCCACCAGGCCCAGACCGGCTGGGAGCCCCCGAACGTCCCGGCCCTCTGGCAGCGTGCCTGACCCCACCTGACCATCCCGACGGGGGAAACGAACCGGCCCCGGGCGCGCTCCTGACGACGCGCCCGGGGCCGGTTCCTCGCGTTCCCGGCTCCCGCCCCTGACGGCCGGCCCCCTCCTTGCGCGATCGCGTGCTCTCCACGGCAGCCGTGTCGCCCCCCGGCACAGCGAAAGGGCCCGTACGACCGAAGTCGTACGGGCCCTCTCAGGTGCTCGCGGAAGGAGCTACCAGGTCAGATCAGCAAGCTCACTTGTTGATCTTGGTGACCTGGCCGGCGCCCACGGTCCGGCCACCCTCACGGATGGCGAACTTCAGGCCCTCCTCCATGGCGACGGGCTGGATGAGCTCCACCTTCATCTCGGTGTTGTCACCCGGCATGACCATCTCGGTGCCCTCGGGGAGGGTCACGACGCCGGTCACGTCCGTCGTACGGAAGTAGAACTGCGGGCGGTAGTTGTTGAAGAACGGGGTGTGACGGCCACCCTCGTCCTTCGACAGGATGTAGGCCTGGGCCTCGAACTCGGTGTGCGGGGTGACCGAGCCCGGCTTGATGATGACCTGGCCGCGCTCGACGTCCTCGCGCTTGATGCCGCGGAGCAGCAGACCGACGTTCTCACCGGCCTGGCCCTCGTCGAGGAGCTTCCGGAACATCTCGATGCCGGTGACCGTGGTGGTGGTCTTCTCCGGCTTGATGCCGATGATGTCGACGGTCTCGTTGACCTTGAGGACACCACGCTCGATGCGGCCGGTGACGACCGTACCGCGACCGGTGATGGTGAAGACGTCCTCGATCGGCATCAGGAACGGCTTGTCGACGTCACGCTCGGGCGACGGGATGGCCTCGTCCACGGCCTTCATCAGGTTGAGGACGGACTCACCCCACTCCTTGTCACCCTCGAGGGCCTTGAGCGCCGAGACCTTGACGACCGGAACGTCGTCGCCCGGGAACTCGTACTCGGAGAGGAGCTCACGGACCTCGAGCTCGACGAGCTCCAGGATCTCCTCGTCGTCCACCATGTCGGCCTTGTTCAGGGCGACCACGATGTACGGAACGCCGACCTGGCGGGCCAGGAGCACGTGCTCCTTGGTCTGCGGCATCGGGCCGTCGGTGGCGGCGACCACGAGGATGGCGCCGTCCATCTGCGCCGCACCCGTGATCATGTTCTTGATGTAGTCCGCGTGACCGGGGCAGTCGACGTGGGCGTAGTGACGCTGCTCGGTCTGGTACTCGACGTGCGAGATCGAGATCGTGATACCGCGCTGGCGCTCTTCGGGAGCCTTGTCGATCTGGTCGAACGCCGAGGCCTCGTTCAGGTCCGGGTACGCGTCGTGCAGCACCTTGGTAATGGCGGCCGTGAGGGTCGTCTTACCGTGGTCGATGTGACCGATGGTGCCGATGTTGACGTGCGGCTTAGTCCGCTCGAACTTCGCCTTCGCCACTGGGGTCCTCCTGTGGAGTGGTTCTGTACGCCTTACTTCATCGGCGCCAGGTGATCTTTGCTGGGAAACCCGGGCCCGGGGCATTCCGCCGGGGTGGCGGCGGAATGCCCACTTGCAGGCTCCGGGGTCAAGCCTAAAGCGTGGACAGGGGGTCCGTTAAACGGAGTCCCTTACTCGCCCTTGGCCTTCGCGATGATCTCCTCGGCGACGTTCCGCGGAACCTCGGCGTAGGAGTCGAACTGCATGGAGTAGCTGGCGCGGCCGGACGTCTTGCTGCGCAGGTCGCCGACGTAGCCGAACATCTCCGAGAGGGGCACGAGACCCTTCACGACGCGGGCACCGGCCCGCTCCTCCATGGCCTGGATCTGGCCACGGCGGGAGTTGATGTCGCCGATGACCTCACCCATGTAGTCCTCGGGCGTGGTGACCTCGACGGCCATCATCGGCTCCAGGAGCACGGGCGAAGCCTTGCGCGCGGCCTCCTTGAAGGCCTGCGAACCGGCGATCTTGAACGCGAGCTCGGAGGAGTCGACCTCGTGGTAGCCACCGTCGATGAGCGTGACGCGGACGCCCGTCATCTCGTAGCCGGCCAGGATGCCGAACTGCATGGCCTCCTGCGCACCGGCGTCCACCGAAGGGATGTACTCCTTCGGGATGCGGCCACCGGTCACCTTGTTCACGAACTCGTACGAGGCGTCGCCGCCCTCGATCGGCTCGATCGCGATCTGCACCTTGGCGAACTGACCGGTACCACCGGTCTGCTTCTTGTGGGTGTAGTCCACGCGCTCGACGGCCTTGCGGATCGTCTCACGGTAGGCGACCTGCGGCTTGCCGACGTTGGCCTCGACCTTGAACTCACGGCGCATACGGTCGACCAGCACCTCGAGGTGCAGCTCGCCCATGCCGCCGATGATGGTCTGGCCGGTTTCCTCGTCCGAGTGGACCTGGAAGGACGGGTCCTCCTCGGCCAGGCGCTGGATCGCGACGCCGAGCTTCTCCTGGTCGCCCTTCGACTTGGGCTCGATGGCGACCTGGATGACCGGCGCCGGGAAGTCCATGGACTCCAGGATGACCGGGCTCTTGTCGTCGGACAGCGTCTCACCGGTGGTGGTCTGCTTCAGACCCATGACGGCGACGATGTCGCCGGCGCCCACCGACTCGATCTCCTCACGCTTGTTGGCGTGCATGCGGTAGATCTTGCCGATGCGCTCCTTCTTGCCCTTCACGGAGTTCAGCACCGCGGTGCCGGACTCCAGGCGGCCCGAGTAGACCCGGACGAAGGTGAGCTTGCCCAGGTGCGGGTCGCTCATGATCTTGAAGGCGAGCGCGGCGAGCGGCTCCTCCTCCGACGGCTTGCGCTTGACGACGACCTCGGGGTCCTTGACGTCGTGGCCCTCGATGGCCTCGACGTCGAGCGGGGTCGGCAGGTAGCGCACGACCGCGTCGAGCAGGGGCTGAACGCCCTTGTTCTTGAACGCGGTGCCGCAGAACACCGGGGTGACGGTGGTGGCGTCGGACTTGCCGGACGCGATGGTGATACGACGGATGGCCGCGTACAGCTGCTCCACGGAGGGCTCGGTGCCCTCCAGGTACAGCTCCATCAGCTCCTCGTCGTTCTCCGCGACGGCCTCGAGCAGCTTGCCGCGGTACTCCTCGGCAGCCTCGATGTGGGTGTCCGGGATGTCGACGGTGTCGTACATCTCGCCCTTGGTCGCCTCGGCGGACCAGACCAGGGCCTTCATCGTCACGAGGTCGACGACGCCCCTGAAGTCCGCCTCCGCGCCGATCGGCAGCTGCATGACCAGCGGCTGCGCGCCCAGGCGGTCGGAGATCATGTCGACGCAGCGGTGGAACTCGGCACCGGTGCGGTCGAGCTTGTTCACGAAGCAGATCCGCGGAACGCCGTAGCGGTCCGCCTGACGCCACACCGTCTCGGACTGCGGCTCGACACCGGCAACGCCGTCGAACACCGTCACGGCACCGTCGAGGACGCGCAGCGAGCGCTCCACCTCGACGGTGAAGTCGACGTGCCCCGGGGTGTCGATGATGTTGATCGTGTAGTCGTTGTTCTCGAGCGGCCAGTGACAGGTGGTCGCAGCGGAGGTGATGGTGATACCACGCTCCTGCTCCTGCTCCATCCAGTCCATGGTCGCGGAGCCCTCGTGCGTCTCACCGATCTTGTAGGAGACGCCGGTGTAGAACAGGATCCGCTCGGTGGTGGTCGTCTTGCCCGCGTCGATGTGGGCCATGATCCCGATGTTGCGGACCTTGGCCAGGTCAAGTGAAGTGGTAGCCATAAGGCTTCAGTCTTCTCTCGGTCTCGATGTGGGTAGCGACTACCAGCGGTAGTGCGCGAAGGCCTTGTTGGACTCGGCCATCTTGTGCGTGTCCTCGCGCTTCTTCACAGCGGCGCCGAGGCCGTTGCTGGCGTCGAGGAGCTCGTTGAGCAGACGCTCGGTCATGGTCTTCTCGCGACGGGCGCGGGAGTAACCGACCAGCCAGCGCAGCGCCAGGGTGTTGGCACGGCCGGGCTTGACCTCGACCGGCACCTGGTAGGTGGCGCCACCGACACGGCGGGACTTGACCTCGAGGGTCGGCTTGATGTTCTCGAGAGCGCGCTTCAGCGTGATGACCGGGTCGTTGCCGGTCTTCTCGCGCAGGCCCTCCATGGCGCCGTAGACGATGCGCTCGGCGGTGGAGCGCTTGCCGTTCAGCAGCACCTTGTTGATCAGGGAGGTCACCAGAGGAGAACCGTAGACCGGGTCGATGATGACCGGGCGCTTCGGGGCGGGGCCCTTACGAGGCATTCTTACTTCTCCTTCTTGGCGCCGTAACGGCTGCGAGCCTGCTTGCGGTTCTTGACACCCTGGGTGTCGAGCGAACCGCGGATGATCTTGTAACGAACACCCGGCAGGTCCTTCACACGGCCGCCGCGCACGAGCACGATGGAGTGCTCCTGCAGGTTGTGTCCCTCACCCGGGATGTAGGCCGTGACCTCGATGCCGCTGGTCAGACGCACACGCGCGACCTTACGCAGGGCCGAGTTCGGCTTCTTCGGGGTGGTCGTGAACACACGCGTGCAGACGCCACGGCGCTGGGGCGAACCCTCGAGTGCGGGCGTCTTGTTCTTCTCGACCTTGTCCTGCCGGCCCTTGCGGACCAGCTGCTGGATCGTAGGCACTACTTCTCCGGTTTCTGTGTGCCGATGGGTACAGCTAACCTGGAACGTCACCGACCCACGCGGTCGGGTGTGTCGAATCCTGCGGACTCCCACCGCGAGGCAGAAGAAGGCGCTGAATTGCGGTGGCCGTTGTCGGCCCCCAGTGCGGTGTGATGGCACGCACGAAGACCAGGGCACACCCCAGGCACAAGGTCTGAGCGTACCTACCTCACGGACTCCGGTCAAAACAAATGGAGGCCGGCCCGACACGCCGGACTTCTCCCGCTCTGCTCCCGGCGGGTTCCGTCGAGCGGCCGCGGAGGGCGCGCCACGGCGCACACGCCCCCGCCGCCCCTTCCCGTCCCGTCCCCGGGGGCTGTGCCCCCGGACCCCCCTTCGGCCCTTCGGGCCTCGTCCTCAAACGCCGGACGGGCTGGAATCAGCCTCTCCGGCGTTTGAGGAGCGGGGTCTGGGGCGGAGCCCCAGGACGGGACGGGAAGGGGCGGCGGGGGCGGAAAAAATCAGACCGCCGCGGCGAGCAGGACGGCGAAGCTGAGGAACAGGACCCACCCGGCCACGGACAGCCACCCGAGGACCAGGCCGGTCAGGACGAAGCCGTCGCCGCCCTCACCCGTGCGGCGTATCTCCGACTGCGCCATATGCCCGAGAATCACCGCCGGAAGACCCGTGAGCCCACCCGTCGCCACCGACAGGATCCCGCACACCATCGAGGCGATCGCCTTGCCGTTGGTTCGCGCCTGCGGCCGGGGCAGGAACGTCGCCGGCACCGGCCCCGACACCGCCGCCAACGGCTGAGGCATCGGCCCCTGCGGCAGATCGGCGACCAGCAGCGACAGCTCGGCCACGGTACGGGCGGAGTAGGCCCGGGCGACGCGCTTCTCGAACTCGGGGTGGTCCAGCCTGCCCTCGCCGTACCCGGCCCGCAGGACGTCCACCGCGCGCTCGCGGTCGGCGTGCGAGGCCAGCATCGACGGGGCACCGGGCGGCCCCTGCAAGGGATTGCCCTGCCACGGAGTCGGGTACGACACGGCTGCCTCCCGGAAGCTCCCCGATAAGCGTTTTCACCCACTTGAACGCACCGTACCGGGAGTTTGGTTCCACCGGCAGGCAAGGCACCGGTATCGGCCCCGGTATCGGCCCCGGTTCCGACCGCGTCCCGGCACGCCGAAGGGCGGCCACCCCGTACGGAGTGACCGCCCCTCGGATCAAGCGGCTCGCTTACTGGTTGTACGGACCGTAGTCGTAGTCCTCCAGCGGAACGGCCTGGCCGGAGCCCGTGCCGAACGGCGAGTAGTCGATGTCGTCGTAGCCGACGGCCGAGTACATCGCGGCCTTGGCCTCCTCGGTCGGCTCGACCCGGATGTTGCGGTAGCGGGACAGACCCGTACCGGCCGGGATGAGCTTACCGATGATGACGTTCTCCTTGAGGCCGATGAGGCTGTCGGACTTGGCGTTGATCGCCGCGTCCGTCAGGACCCTGGTCGTCTCCTGGAAGGAGGCGGCCGACAGCCAGGACTCCGTCGCCAGCGAGGCCTTGGTGATACCCATCAGCTGCGGACGACCGGAGGCCGGGTGACCGCCCTCCTGGACCACACGACGGTTCTCGGTCTCGAACTTCGAGCGCTCGACCAGCTCGCCGGGCAGCAGCTCGGCGTCGCCCGACTCGATGATCGTCACACGGCGCAGCATCTGCCGGATGATGATCTCGATGTGCTTGTCGTGGATCGACACGCCCTGCGAGTTGTAGACCTTCTGGACCTCGCCGACCAGGTGGACCTGGACGGCACGCTGGCCCAGGATGCGCAGCACGTCGTGGGGGTTGGTGGCACCCACGGTGAGCTGCTGGCCCACGTCGACGTGGTCGCCCTCGCCGACCAGGACCTTGGCGCGCTTCGAGATCGGGAACGCCGTCTCGTCGCTGCCGTCGTCCGGGGTGACGACGATCTTCTTGGTCTTCTCGGTCTCCTCGATCCGCACGCGGCCGGAGGCCTCGGAGATCGGGGCGACACCCTTCGGCGTACGGGCCTCGAAGAGCTCGACGACACGGGGCAGACCCTGGGTGATGTCGTCACCGGCCACACCACCGGTGTGGAAGGTACGCATCGTCAGCTGGGTACCGGGCTCACCGATGGACTGGGCGGCGATGATGCCGACCGCCTCACCGATGTCGACCAGCTTGCCGGTGGCCAGCGAACGGCCGTAGCACATCGCGCAGGTGCCGACGGCGGACTCGCAGGTCAGGACCGAGCGGGTCTTGACCTCCTCGACGCCGCGGGAGACGAGCTCCTCGATGAGGACGTCGCCCAGGTCGGTGCCGGCCGGGGCCAGCACCTGGCCGTCGACCACGATGTCCTCGGCGAGGCAGCGCGCGTACACGGACGTCTCGACATCGCCCTCCTTGCGGAGCACGCCCGTCTCGTCCCGGCTCGCGATCTTGAGGCGCAGACCGCGGTCGGTGCCGCAGTCCTCCTCGCGGATGATGACGTCCTGGGAGACGTCGACCAGACGACGGGTGAGGTAACCCGAGTCGGCGGTACGCAGAGCGGTGTCCGCCAGACCCTTACGGGCACCGTGCGTGGAGATGAAGTACTCCAGCACGGACAGGCCCTCACGGAACGACGCCTTGATCGGACGCGGGATCGTCTCGTTCTTCGCGTTCGACACCAGACCACGCATACCGGCGATCTGACGCATCTGCATCATGTTGCCTCGTGCGCCCGAGTTCACCATCATGAAGATCGGGTTGGTCTTCGGGAAGTTGTCGTTCATCGCCTCGGCGACCTCGTTGGTCGCCTTGGTCCAGATCGCGATGAGTTCCTGCGTGCGCTCGTCCTTGGTGATCAGACCGCGCTCGTACTGCTTCTGGACCTTCTCGTCCTGCGCCTCGTAGCCGCGGACGATCTCCTTCTTCGCCTCGGGAACGACGACGTCGGAGATGGCGACGGTGACGCCGGAGCGGGTGGCCCAGTAGAAGCCGGACGCCTTCAGGTTGTCGAGCGTCGCCGCCACGATGACCTTCGGGTAGCGCTCGGCGAGGTCGTTGACGATCTCCGAGAGCTGCTTCTTGCCGACCTCGTAGTCGACGAACGGGTAGTCCTCGGGCAGCAGCTCGTTGAAGAGCGCGCGGCCCAGGGTGGTGTTCAGCCGGAAGCTGTCACCCTGCTGCCACTCCGGCTCGCCCTCCTCGCGCGCCGGCGGGGTCCAGCCGCGCGGCGGGATGGTGCCGACCGGGAAGCGGACGTCGATCCTCGACTGGAGCGACAGCTCGCCCGCGTCGAAGGCCATGATCGCCTCGGCGACCGAGGAGAAGGAACGCTCCTCGCCCTTGAGGTCGCGCATCTCGCCGTCGGTGGTGAGGAAGAACAGACCGAGGACCATGTCCTGGGTCGGCATCGTCACCGGGCGGCCGTCGGCCGGCTTGAGGATGTTGTTCGAGGACAGCATCAGGATGCGGGCCTCGGCCTGCGCCTCCGCGGACAGCGGCAGGTGCACGGCCATCTGGTCACCGTCGAAGTCCGCGTTGAACGCGGTGCAGACGAGCGGGTGGATCTGGATGGCCTTGCCCTCGACCAGCTGCGGCTCGAAGGCCTGGATGCCGAGGCGGTGCAGCGTGGGCGCACGGTTCAGCAGCACCGGGTGCTCGGCGATGACCTCTTCGAGGACGTCGTACACCACGGTGCGGCCGCGCTCGACCATGCGCTTGGCCGACTTGATGTTCTGCGCGTGGTTCAGGTCGACCAGGCGCTTCATCACGAACGGCTTGAACAGCTCCAGCGCCATCGCCTTCGGCAGACCGCACTGGTGCAGCTTGAGCTGCGGGCCGACGACGATCACGGAACGCGCCGAGTAGTCGACTCGCTTGCCGAGCAGGTTCTGACGGAAGCGGCCCTGCTTGCCCTTGAGCATGTCGGACAGCGACTTCAGCGGACGGTTGCCGGGGCCCGTCACCGGGCGGCCGCGGCGGCCGTTGTCGAAGAGCGCGTCGACGGCCTCCTGGAGCATGCGCTTCTCGTTGTTCACGATGATCTCGGGCGCGCCGAGGTCGAGCAGCCGCTTCAGGCGGTTGTTGCGGTTGATGACGCGGCGGTACAGGTCGTTCAGGTCGGAGGTCGCGAAGCGGCCACCGTCCAGCTGCACCATCGGACGCAGGTCCGGCGGGATGACCGGCACGCAGTCGAGCACCATGCCCTTGGGGCTGTTGGACGTCTGCAGGAACGCGGAGACGACCTTCAGGCGCTTGAGCGCACGGGTCTTCTTCTGGCCCTTGCCGGTGCGGATGATCTCGCGGAGCTTCTCGGCCTCCTCGTCGAGGTCGAAGGACTCCAGGCGCTTCTGCAGCGCCGCGGCACCCATCGAGCCGTCGAAGTACGTGCCGAAGCGGTCGCGCAGCTCGCGGTAGAGCAGCTCGTCGCCCTCGAGGTCCTGGACCTTGAGGTTCTTGAACCGGCTCCACACCTCGTCGAGGCGGTCGATCTCGCGCTGCGCGCGGTCGCGCAGCTGCTTCATCTCACGCTCGGCGCCCTCGCGCACCTTGCGGCGCACGTCGGCCTTGGCACCCTCGGCCTCGAGCTCGGCGAGGTCCGTCTCGAGCTTCTTGGCGCGGGCCTCGAGGTCGGCGTCGCGGCGGTTCTCGATCTGCTGGCGCTCGACGGAGACGTGGGCCTCCAGCGAGGGCAGGTCGCGGGTGCGGCGCTCCTCGTCGACGTACGTGATCATGTACGCCGCGAAGTAGATGACCTTCTCCAGGTCCTTCGGGGCGAGGTCGAGCAGGTAGCCGAGGCGCGACGGGACGCCCTTGAAGTACCAGATGTGCGTGACGGGAGCGGCCAGCTCGATGTGGCCCATCCGCTCACGGCGCACCTTCGCGCGGGTGACCTCGACGCCACAGCGCTCACAGATGATGCCCTTGAAGCGGACGCGCTTGTACTTGCCGCAGTAGCACTCCCAGTCCCGGGTCGGACCGAAGATCTTCTCGCAGAAGAGTCCGTCCTTTTCGGGCTTGAGGGTGCGGTAGTTGATGGTCTCGGGCTTCTTGACCTCGCCGTGGCTCCACTGACGGATGTCGTCAGCGGTGGCCAGGCCGATCCGGAGCTCGTCGAAGAAGTTGACGTCGAGCACTATGCGTCAATCCCTCTCAGGGTCGTAAGTCTTGGGGTCTGAAACGGGGGTCCTGGGGCGGGCGGCCCGGGGTTCACCGGGCCGCCCCACTCCCGTCAGACCTCTTCGACGCTGCTCGGCTCGCGCCGGGACAGGTCGATGCCGAGCTCCTCCGCAGCGCGGAAGACGTCCTCGTCGGTGTCGCGCATCTCGATGGACATACCGTCGCTGGACAGCACCTCCACGTTCAGGCACAGGGACTGCATCTCCTTGATGAGCACCTTGAAGGACTCGGGGATGCCGGGCTCGGGGATGTTCTCGCCCTTGACGATGGCCTCGTAGACCTTCACGCGGCCGGTGACGTCGTCGGACTTGATGGTCAGCAGCTCCTGGAGCGCGTAGGCGGCGCCGTACGCCTCGAGTGCCCACACCTCCATCTCGCCGAACCGCTGGCCACCGAACTGAGCCTTACCGCCCAGCGGCTGCTGGGTGATCATGCTGTACGGGCCGGTCGAACGGGCGTGCAGCTTGTCGTCGACCAGGTGGTGCAGCTTCAGGATGTACATGTAGCCGACCGAGATCGGGTCCGGGAACGGCTCACCCGAGCGGCCGTCGAACAGCCGCGCCTTGCCGGACGGGAGCACCATGCGCTCGCCGTCGCGGTTGGGGATGGTGTGCTGGAGCAGACCGGCCAGCTCGTCCTCGCGCGCACCGTCGAAGACCGGGGTGGCGACGTTGGTGCCGGGCTCGACCTTGTCGGCGCCGATGGCCTGGAGCCGCTCGGCCCACTCCTCCGCGAGGCCGGAGACGTCCCAGCCGCGGCTGGCGAGCCAGCCGAGGTGGATCTCCAGGACCTGTCCCGGGTTCATTCGGGACGGCACACCCAGCGGGTTGAGGATGATGTCGACCGGGGTCCCGTCCTCGAGGAACGGCATGTCCTCGATGGGCAGGATCTTGGAGATGACGCCCTTGTTGCCGTGACGGCCGGCGAGCTTGTCACCGTCGGTGATCTTGCGCTTCTGCGCGACGTAGACGCGCACCAGCTGGTTGACACCGGGGGGAAGCTCGTCGCCCTCCTCGCGGTCGAAGACGCGCACGCCGATGACCTTGCCGGTCTCGCCGTGCGGCACCTTCAGCGAGGTGTCACGGACCTCACGGGCCTTCTCACCGAAGATCGCGCGGAGCAGACGCTCCTCGGGGGTCAGCTCGGTCTCACCCTTGGGCGTGACCTTGCCGACGAGGATGTCGCCGGCGATGACCTCGGCGCCGATGCGGATGATGCCGCGCTCGTCGAGGTCGGCGAGGACCTCCTCGGAGACGTTCGGAATGTCCCGGGTGATCTCCTCGGGGCCGAGCTTGGTGTCACGGGCGTCGACCTCGTGCTCCTCGATGTGGATCGAGGAGAGGACGTCGTCCTGCACGAGGCGCTGCGACAGGATGATCGCGTCCTCGTAGTTGTGACCCTCCCACGGCATGAAGGCGACCAGCAGGTTCTTGCCGAGCGCCATCTCGCCGTTCTGGGTGGCCGGACCGTCGGCGAGGACCTGGCCCTCGATGATCCGGTCGCCCTCGACGACGATGACCTTCTGGTTGACCGAGGTGCCCTGGTTGGACCGGGAGAACTTGGCGAGGCGGTACGTGATGTACGTGCCGTCGTCGTTGGCGGTGGTGATGTAGTCCGCGGAGACCTCCTGGACCACACCCGCCTTCTCGGCCTTGACCACGTCGCCGGCGTCGACGGCGGAGCGGTACTCCATGCCGGTGCCGACGAGCGGGGCCTCGCTCTTGATGAGCGGCACGGCCTGGCGCATCATGTTCGCGCCCATGAGGGCACGGTTGGCGTCGTCGTGCTCGAGGAACGGGATCATGGCGGTCGCGACCGACACCATCTGGCGCGGCGAGACGTCCATGTAGTCGACCTCGTCGCCGGGGACGTAGTCGACCTCGCCGCCGCGGCGGCGGACCAGGATGCGGTTCTCGACGAAGCGCATGTCGTCGCCGAGCGGCGCGTTGGCCTGCGCGATGACGAAGCGGTCCTCCTCGTCGGCGGTCAGGTAGTCCACCTCGTCGGTGACCTGGCCGTCGGCGACCTTGCGGTACGGCGTCTCGATGAAGCCGAACGGGTTGATCCGCCCGTAGGAGGCGAGCGAGCCGATCAGACCGATGTTCGGGCCTTCGGGCGTCTCGATCGGGCACATGCGGCCGTAGTGCGAGGGGTGCACGTCACGGACCTCGAAGCCGGCCCGCTCACGGGAGAGACCACCCGGGCCGAGGGCGTTGAGACGACGCTTGTGCGTCAGGCCCGACAGCGGGTTGTTCTGGTCCATGAACTGGGACAGCTGGCTGGTGCCGAAGAACTCCTTGATGGAGGCGACGACCGGCCGGATGTTGATCAGGGTCTGCGGCGTGATCGCCTCGACGTCCTGGGTGGTCATGCGCTCGCGCACGACGCGCTCCATACGGGCGAGACCCGTACGGACCTGGTTCTGGATGAGCTCGCCGACGTTGCGGATGCGGCGGTTGCCGAAGTGGTCGATGTCGTCGGTCTCGACGATGATCGAGCGCCCGGACTCGCCGACCGTCTCGGTCTCACCGGCGTGCAGCTTCACCAGGTACTTGATGGTGGCGATGACGTCGTCGGTGGTGAGCACGCCGGCGTCCAGCGGCTCGTCCCCGCCGAGCTTCTTGTTGACCTTGTAGCGGCCGACCTTGGCGAGGTCGTAGCGCTTGGGGTTGAAGTAGAGGTTCTCCAGGAGCGTCTGCGCGGCCTCACGCGTGGGGGGCTCGCCCGGACGCAGCTTGCGGTAGATGTCGAGCAGCGCGTCGTCCTGGCCCTGGGTGTGGTCCTTCTCCAGGGTGGCGCGCATGGACTCGTACTCGCCGAACTCCTCGAGGATCTGCTCGGTGGTCCAGCCGAGCGCCTTCAGGAGGACGGTGACGGACTGCTTGCGCTTGCGGTCGATGCGGACACCGACCATGTCGCGCTTGTCGATCTCCATCTCCAGCCAGGCACCCCGGGACGGGATGATCTTGGCGGAGAAGATGTCCTTGTCGGAGGTCTTGTCGATGGAGGAGTCGAAGTAGACACCGGGCGAGCGGACCAGCTGGGACACCACGACACGCTCGGTGCCGTTGATGACGAAGGTGCCCTTGTTCGTCATGAGCGGGAAGTCGCCCATGAAGACGGTCTGGGACTTGATCTCGCCGGTCTCGTTGTTGGTGAACTCGGCGGTGACGAAGAGCGGGGCGGCGTACGTGAAGTCGCGCTCCTTGCACTCGTCGATGGAGTTCTTCGGCGGCTCGAAGCGGTGGTCGCGGAAGGTCAGGGACATCGACCCGGAGAAGTCCTCGATCGGCGAGATCTCCTCGAAGATCTCCTCCAGACCGGACTTGGTGGGGACGTCCTGCCCGTTCTCGAGAGCCTCCTCGACCCGACTCTGCCAGGCGGTGTTGCCGAGCAGCCAGTCGAAGCTCTCGGTCTGCAGCGCGAGCAGGTTGGGAACCTCGAGAGGCTCCTTGATCTTTGCAAAGGAGATGCGCAGCGGGGCGGTGCTGGCACCGTTGTTCGTATTCGCGGTCGAGGCGTTGCGCGAGGCGGCCAAGAGGGGGTCCTTCCGAGGGCTCGGACTCACTACGCGCGTACCGGCCCCCCACTGTGCACAGAGTCCAGAGCCCGCTGATTCGGCCGAAAGGCCAGGTCAGAGATCATCTGGTCGTCGATGCTCGAGCGAGGGCATGCCCCTGGTGACGGGCAGGGGACAGCTAACAGGCAGCGCAAAGGGTCAGTGTAGCCATTTGGCACACTGATGTCCAGTGCGGTGTACGAGACCGGGTGGAGGCCCTCGTTGTTCTCAACTCCTGCGACAAGGCGCTGCCCTCAACGCACCGTGATACTGCCCTCTTTGCCGTCGATCCATGCCTCGGATTCGGATCCTTGTGACGACGCGTCCTGAGAATTGCGCGCTGCGTGCGGTTCGTCAAGGCCCCCCTGGCCCGGACCGTCCGCCACGAGGCGATTCTTCGCGGCCCCTGGAGGCACAACGAAGATCACCATACCCCCCGCCGTCCCGGGGGCAAGGCAGCCGCCTCCGGACCCCCCGTACGCCGAAGAGCGACCACCCGGATGGATGATCGCTCCTCAGCGCTTGAGCGTTACACGTCCCGTGGGACGCGCTGCGGATCCTGCCGGATCCGCGAGGTCTTACTTGACCTCGACGGAGGCGCCGGCGCCCTTGAGGGACTCGGCGGCCTTGTCGGCCTGCTCCTTGTTGACCTTCTCCAGGACCGGCTTCGGGGTGCCGTCGACGAGGTCCTTGGCCTCCTTCAGACCCAGGGAGGTCAGCTCACGCACGACCTTGATGACCTGGATCTTCTTGTCGCCGGCGCCGGTGAGGATGACGTCGAACTCGTCCTTCTCCTCGGCGGTCTCGGCCGGGGCGGCCGGGCCGGCCGGGCCGGCAACGGCGACGGCCGCGGCGGCGGTGACGTCGAACTTCTCCTCGAAGGCCTTCACGAACTCGGAGAGCTCGATGAGGGTCATCTCCTCGAACTGGGCGAGCAGGTCTTCCTGGCTGAGCTTCGCCATGATGGCGGTCCTTCCACTAATTCGGCGGATGCCGGATGTACGGGGGTGAGGCGGGCGGCTGCCTTACGGCATTACTGCGTAGACGTCGGGCCCGCTGCGACCCCGCCGCTGGGCGGCCGGGGTCAGAAAGCGAGCCGAGTTACTCGGCACCGCCCTGCTCGTCCTGCTTGGCACGGAGCGCGTCCACGGTGCGGACGAGCTTCGAGGGGAGCGCCTGGAAGAGCTGAGCAGCCTGGGACTGCTTGCCCTTGAACGCGCCCGCCAGCTTGGAGAGCAGCACCTCACGGGACTCGAGGTCCGCGAGCTTCTTGATCTCGTCGGCGGACATCGCCTTGCCGTCAAGGACACCGCCCTTGATGACGAGATTCGGGTTCTCCTTGGCGAAGTCACGGAGACCCTTCGCCGACTCCACCGGGTCACCGGTGACGAAGGCGACCGCCGTCGGGCCAGCGAAGAGCTGGTCGTCCAGCGTGATCCCGGCCTCGTTGGCCGCAATCTTGGTCAGCGTGTTCTTCACCACGGCGTACTGGGCGTTCTCACCGAGCGAACGACGCAGCGTCTTGAGCTGCGCCACGGTGAGACCGCGGTACTCGGTCAGCACGGCGGCGTTGGAGCTGCGGAACTTGTCCGTCAGCTCGGCAACCGCGGCAGCCTTGTCGGGCCTCGCCATAGAGCCTCGGCCTCCTTCCGGGTGATTCGGACCGCGCGGACCCGAAGGAGGACTGGGGAAAACGAAACGCCCCGGGCGCAGGCGCACGGGGCGTAGCTCAACCGGTCGTTCGCGTCCTTGCGGCAGCGAGCTCCGGGAACTCTTCCACTGACACCTGCGCGGGTCGTCCGCAGTTCAGCGGATCCTTCGGCCACCGTGAGCTCCGACGAGCACACGGCAACGACCAGCGGTCTTTGGCTTCCGTGGAAGAGTACGCGAACGGATCGGCGTCAAGCAAATCGGCCGATCGGGGACACCGGCGGCCGGCCGTCTAGGCGCCGGCGCCCAGGTCCTCCAGGCCCTGCAGCATCTCCATGAAGTCGAGCGTCTCCGCGGCCGGCGGCGCCTCGACCTCCGCGGCAGCGCCGTAGTCGGAGTAGTGGGCCGTCATCTTCGTCGTGCCCTCGGGCGACTGTATGCCGATGATCATCTTGGCCGGGAAGTTGTCCTCGTTGACCCAGACCTCGGTGTCGTACCCCTTCAGGCCCGTCTTCTTCATGTTGGCGACGAGCTTCTCGCGCTCCTCGGGGGTGAACATCTCGTCGAGCGCCTTGTTGGCGCCCAGCATCTCCTCGATGCTCAGCGTGCCCTTGTAGTGCTGCGTCTGGACCCCGTCGACCTTCTCCGGACCCACGTGCTTCAGGTTCTTCGACTCGAGCAGCATGGCCAGCTGCTGCGCCGGGTTCTGGTTCAGGTTCTCCATGCCGGCGGTCATCTGCTTCCGGGCCTCGGGGTCACCCGAGGCGTCGGCGATGGCGCCGAAGTCCAGCTTCATCCAGCGCATGCCGTCCATGTCGGCGGCCGACTCGGCGCCCATGTCCGCGTACATGACCCCGTCGAGCATGATCACGCGCGACTCCTCGGGGCCGTCCGGTCCGCCCGCCGGGAACGAGGAGCCCTTCATGGTGACGTCCATGACGGCCGGGTCCCAGCCCTGGACGCCGGACATCTCCATGGTCCCGCCGTCCGCCAGGCCGGCCGGCGTCTCCACCGTCATGCGCACCTTGGAGGACTTGGCCTCCGTGGTGTTCTTGAAGGCGGCCTGGAGGACCTTCGTCATCTCGTTCTGCGTCTGGACCCCGGACTGCGCCGAGTCGGCGGCCTTCTTCTTGCCGCCCTCGTCGCCGCCGCCGCATCCCGCGACGCCCCCGATGACGGCCGCGGCCGTCAGACAGACACCCGCGCGCTTCCATGCGGACATGGCCATTGCGTCCCACCCCTGATTGTTCGCTGTGCTACGTCTGTGAATTCAGCAGAACGGTAACCCACCCGGCTGACACTGTCGTACGGAAAAGCCCGCCCCCACGCCTCGGGAGGCGTGGGGGCGGGCTTCACACGGAGTGCAGGGGCCGGTCAGCCGGCCCACCCGGCTCAGACGGCGGCCGGGTCCTCCTCGACGAGGAGGTTGCGGGTGCGGTTCGGGTCGAGCGGAATGCCGGGGCCCATCGTGGTGGTGATGGCGGCCTTCTTGATGTACCGGCCCTTGGCGGCGGACGGCTTCAGACGGAGGATCTCCTCCAGCGCCGCGCCGTAGTTCTCCACCAGCTTGCTGTCGTCGAACGACGTCTTGCCGATGATGAAGTGCAGGTTCGAGTGCTTGTCGACACGGAACTCGATCTTGCCGCCCTTGATGTCGTTGACAGCCTTGGCGACGTCCGGGGTCACGGTGCCGGTCTTGGGGTTCGGCATGAGACCACGGGGACCGAGCACGCGGCCGAGGCGGCCGACCTTGCCCATGAGGTCCGGGGTGGCGACGACGGCGTCGAAGTCCAGACGGCCCTTCGACACCTCGTCGATCAGTTCGTCGGCGCCGACGATGTCGGCGCCCGCGGCACGCGCGGCCTCGGCACGGTCACCGGTCGCGAAGACCAGGACCCGGGCGGTCTTGCCGGTGCCGTGCGGGAGGTTCACGGTGCCACGGACCATCTGGTCGGCCTTGCGCGGGTCGACACCCAGGCGGAAGGCGACCTCGACGGTGCCGTCGAACTTGGTCGTGGAGGTCTCCTTGGCGAGACGGACGGCCTCGAGCGGGGCGTACAGCTTCTCCCGGTCGATCTTGGCGTCCGCAGCGCGGAGAGACTTGCTGCGCTTGCTCACTAAAAGCTCCTGTGGAATCTGAGGAGTCGTGGTCCGGGCCGAGCCGGCCCTTCCACTACTGCTTGGCTTACGGGGGTGGAGGTCAGCCCTCGACCGTGACGCCCATGGAACGGGCGGTGCCGGCGATGATCTTCTCCGCCTGGTCCAGGTCGTTGGCGTTGAGGTCGGGCATCTTGGTCGTGGCGATCTCACGGACCTGGTCACGCGTGATCTTCGCGACCTTGGTCTTGTGCGGCTCGCCGGAGCCCTTCTCCACGCCCGCGGCCTTGAGGATCATCTTGGCGGCCGGCGGGGTCTTGGTGACGAAGGTGAAGGAACGGTCCTCGTAGACCGTGATCTCCACCGGGATGACCCAGCCGCGCTGCGACTCGGTCGCGGCGTTGTAGGCCTTGCAGAACTCCATGATGTTGACGCCGTGCTGGCCCAGCGCGGGACCGACCGGCGGGGCCGGGTTGGCGGCACCGGCCTGGATCTGGAGCTTGATGAGCCCCGTGACCTTCTTCTTCTTGGGAGGCATGGCTCTCCGGGTCCTTTCGATTCGGGTCCTGCCCACGTCATGGGGACAACCCGGACGCAGGCATACCGCACAACGATAACGGGTATAGATGCGCGGCCAAAAACCGAGCAGGTCAGACAAGTGCGCGAGCGCTCGCCTGACCTGCGCGGAAGCTGTGTACCAGCGGTGCCAGAAGGGTTAGTTCTTCTGGATCTGGTCGAAGGAGAGCTCGACCGGCGTCTCCCGGCCGAAGATCTCCACCAGGCCCTTGACCTTCTTGGAGTCGGGGTTGATCTCGTTGATGGTCGCCTGGAGCGTGGCGAACGGACCGTCGGTGACGGTGACCGAGTCGCCGACCTCGAAGTCCAGCACCTGGACCTCGACCTTGCGCTGCGGAGCCGGCTTGCCCTCGGCCTCGGCGGCCTCGCGGGCGGCCTTCTCCTCGGCCTCCGGGGCGAGCATCTTGACGATCTCGTCCAGGGTCAGCGGGTACGGGTCGTAGGCGTTGCCCACGAAGCCGGTGACACCGGGGGTGTTGCGGACGACGCCCCAGGACTCGTTCGTCAGGTCCATGCGGACCAGGACGTAGCCCGGGAGCTTGTTCTGCTTGATCGTCTTGCGGTCGCCGTTCTTGATCTGGACGACCTCTTCCTGCGGCACCTCGGCCTGGAAGATGTAGTCCTCGACGTTCAGCGAGACGGCGCGCTGCTCCAGGTTGGTCTTCACCCGGTTCTCGTAGCCCGCGTAGGTGTGGATGACGTACCACTCGCCGGGCAGGGTCCGCAGTTCCTCGCGGAGCTTCTCGACCGGGTCGCGGTCGTCCTCCGGCTCCTCGGCCTCCTCGGCGGCTTCCGCGGCCTCGTCGGCCTCGGGGGTCTCGTCCGCCTCGGGAGTCTCGTCCGCGGTGGTGCCGGCAGCCTCGGCCGCGGGGGCCTCGGTGTCCTCGACGTCCGCGCCCTCGACGGCGGCGAGCGCGTCCTCGGCGGACTCGGCCCCTTCGCCGTAAGGCTCGACGGCGTCGTTCACGTTCGGGTCAGACACGGTGGCTGCTTCTTCCTGGATACATAGGGGTGGAACATGCGAAAGGAGCGCCGGGTACCTCGGCGCTCTTCGCTCGGGGATCAGCCGAAGACGTACTTGGCGGCGTTGCTGAGGCCATAGTCGAACAGGGTGATCAGGCCGATCATCAGGACGACGAAGATGATCACTGCGGTCGTGTACGACGTCAGCTGGTTACGGGTCGGCCAGACGACCTTGCGGAGCTCCGCGACGATCTGCCGGTAGAAGAGCGCGAGGCGCTTCAGCGGACCCTTCTTGGCCCGCTTGCCGCCCTTGCGGGTCTTCTTCCTGGAGTCCGGAGCCTCGTCCTCGGCATCAGGCATGTCGATGGAGCCCACGGCGTCCGTCACTCGTCCTCACCTGATTCCGGGTCGTGGCCGTGCCGCGCCCGGTCCGAGCCCGCACGGCGGTGCATTGCTGTACGTACATGCGCACACATCCTGGCGATGGTGTGTGTAGCAGGGCCGGAGGGACTTGAACCCCCAACCGCTGGTTTTGGAGACCAGTGCTCTACCAATTGAGCTACGACCCTTTGTGTGTCCCCCAACGTACCGCATCCGCCGGATGCTTGGTGTGCACCGGCCGGGCGCGGGCCGCTGAAGGCCAACGAGGTGAGAGTGTACGTGTTCCTGGGCCGGGCGTCGAACAGAAAGTGCCCGTGGGGGGCCGTCCCGGCCGGGGAGCGGCACCGGACGCCCCTGACCGCGCGGCCTCCCGCGCGGTGCGTCCGCACTGGTGTTCAGTGGTTTGCCCGGTGATGTTCAGTCCGTGAAACCCCCGTGCCCGGCGGGTTTCGGGTCTGGAACGATGGGCCCATGAGCGCTGCAACCCCTCCCACCGAGCGCCGGGTCTCCGCCCGAGTCGGCGCGATCTCCGAGTCCGCCACCCTCGCCGTGGACGCCAAGGCCAAGGCCCTCAAGGCCGCCGGGCGACCGGTGATCGGCTTCGGCGCCGGTGAGCCCGACTTCCCGACGCCGGACTACATCGTCGAGGCCGCGATCGAGGCCTGCAAGAACCCGAAGTACCACCGCTACACGCCGGCCGGCGGTCTGCCGGAGCTGAAGTCCGCGATCGCCGCCAAGACGCTGCGCGACTCCGGCTACGAGGTGGACCCGTCCCAGATCCTCGTCACCAACGGCGGCAAGCAGGCCATCTACGAGGCCTTCGCCGCGATCCTCGACCCGGGCGACGAGGTCATCGTCCCGGCGCCGTACTGGACGACGTACCCGGAGTCGATCCGGCTGGCCGGCGGTGTCCCGGTCGAGGTGGTCGCCGACGAGACCACCGGCTACCGCGTGAGCGTGGAGCAGCTGGAGGCGGCCCGCACGGAGAAGACGAAGGTCGTCCTGTTCGTCTCCCCGTCGAACCCGACCGGCGCGGTCTACAGCGAGGCCGAGACCGAGGCGATCGGCAAGTGGGCCGTGGAGCACGGTCTGTGGGTGCTGACGGACGAGATCTACGAGCACCTGGTGTACGGCGACGCGGTGTCCGTGTCCCTGCCCGCGCTGCTCCCGGAGCTGCGCGACAAGTGCATCGTGGTCAACGGTGTGGCGAAGACGTACGCGATGACGGGCTGGCGGGTCGGCTGGGTCATCGGCCCGAAGGACGTGGTGAAGGCCGCGACCAACCTCCAGTCGCACGCCACGTCGAACGTCTCCAACGTCGCCCAGGCCGCCGCCGTCGCCGCCGTCTCCGGCGACCTGGACGCGGTCGCGGCGATGCGCGAGGCCTTCGACCGCCGGCGCAGGACCATCGTGCGGATGCTCAACGAGATCGACGGCGTGGTCTGCCCCGAGCCCGAGGGCGCGTTCTACGTCTACCCCTCGGTGAAGGCGCTGATCGGCAAGGAGATCCGGGGCAGGCGCCCGCAGAACTCGGTCGAGCTGGCCGCCCTCGTCCTGGAGGAGGCCGAGGTCGCGGTGGTACCCGGTGAGGCGTTCGGCACGCCGGGTTACGTGCGGCTGTCGTACGCGCTGGGCGACGAGGATCTCGTCGAGGGCGTGAGCCGCATCCAGAAGCTGCTCGCGGAGGCGCGGGACTGACCTCGCGTTTCGTCCCAGGGGCGTCCGGTTTCCTCCCGGGCGCCCCTGTTCGTTTGTGCGAGCAAGACCACGAAAGGGGAAAACGCTACCGGGACGGACGGGGCGTGCGGCAACATCCAGGGATGGAGCGTGTACGTGATGTCTCTGAGCTGCCGAAAGCCCATCTCCACCTGCACTTCACCGGGTCCATGCGACCCGCCACCCTGCTGGAGCTGGCCGACAAGTACGGGGTGCGCCTGCCGGAGGCGCTGACCGACGCGCTGACCGGCGGGGAGCCGCCGAGACTGCGGGCCACGGACGAGCGGGGCTGGTTCCGCTTCCAGCGGCTGTACGACGCCGCGCGCTCGTGCCTGCGCGAGCCGGAGGACATCCAGCGGCTGGTGCGGGAGGCGGCGGAGGAGGACGTGCGGGACGGCTCCGGCTGGCTGGAGATCCAGGTCGACCCGACGTCGTACGCGCCCCGGCTGGGCGGGCTGATCCCGACGCTGGAGATCATCCTGGACGCGGTGGACGCGGCGAGGCGGGACACCGGGATCGGGATGCGGGTGCTGGTGGCCGCCAACCGGATGAAGCACCCGCTGGACGCGCGCACGCTGGCCCGGCTGGCGGTGCGGTACGCGGAGCGGGGCGTGGTCGGGTTCGGGCTCTCCAACGACGAGCGGCGCGGGATGGCGCGCGACTTCGACCGCGCGTTCGCGATCGCCCGGGACGGCGGGCTGCTGTCCGCCCCGCACGGCGGCGAGCTGGCGGGGCCCTCGTCGGTGCGGGACTGCCTGGACGACCTGGGGGCGCACCGCATCGGTCACGGCGTGCGGGCGGCGGACGACCCGCGGCTGATGCAGCGGCTGGCGGACCGCCAGGTGACCTGCGAGGTGTGCCCGGCGTCCAACGTGGCGCTGGGGGTCTACGAGAAGCCCGAGGACGTACCGCTGCGGACCCTGTTCGAGGCGGGGGTGCCGCTGGCACTGGGCGCGGACGATCCGCTGCTGTTCGGCTCCCGGCTGGCGGCGCAGTACGAGATCGCGCGGCTCCACCACGGCTTCACGGACGCGGAGCTCGCCGAGGTGGCCCGCCAGTCGGTACGGGGCTCGGCGGCCCCGGAGGACGTGAAGGCGAAGCTGCTGTCGGGCGTGGACGACTGGCTCACGGCCCCGCCCTCGGTCACCCCGGCCGCTTGAAGTGGGCGTAGGGCGGATACGGCTTGAAGCAGACCAGGATCTCGTGCGGGTGTCCGCCACCGGGCCGCTGCGCGAGGCTCCCGAGGCCGGTCATGAAGGCCGCCCGGCCCTTGGTCACGCCCTTCTGCCGCGGCCCCCATCCCGCCGCGTAGGCGCAGGACATGGCCGCCTCGGCGAACGTGTCCCGGTTGCCGAAGAGGAAGAACGTGCGGGCGTGGAGGGCGTGCCGCAGTTCGTCCCGGCGGTCCGCGCGTCCCGCGCGACGGCGCCACGCGGCCGCGTCGCGGTCCGTGCGCGCCTCGTCGGTACGGACGGTCAGGGGCGTGCCCGGACCGAGCGAGCGGCGCAGTTCCGGCCACTTGCTGGGCCGCAGCCCGTAGGAGTGGTGGGCCAGGACGAGGTCCACCAGGTCTCCGGTGCCCTCGTCCGGCGGCACGCCGTCCCGCAGCGGCACGTGGACGATCGTGTGCCGTGAGTAGGCGGCGAAGGAGAACAGGCCGGCGAGCCGGTTCAGTCCGTCGTGGTCGCCGAGGAGCAGACCGATGGGCTCGGGGGCGCGCAGCGAGGTGTGGCGCAGGGGGTGCCGGGGCTGGACGACGCGGTGCTCGCGCGGGCCCGTGCGGGGACGGAAACCGCGCAGTCTCAGGTGCATGCGGTCGGCCTCACGGGCCCAGGATCGCGGGCGCGTGTGCCGGGTGGCAACGGGGATTCCGCCGCTACAGGCTGACGCCGACCGTCACCGGCTCGTTGACCAGGGTGATGCCGAAGGCCTCCCGCACCCCGTCGACGACCTCGCGGGCGAGCGCCAGCAGGTCCTCGGTGGTCGCCTCCCCGCGGTTGGTGAGGGCGAGGGTGTGCTTGGTGGAGATGCGGGCGGGGCCGTGGCCGTAGCCCTTGGTGAAGCCCGCCTTGTCGATCAGCCAGGCCGCGGAGGTCTTGGTGTGTCCCTCGCCCGCGGGGTACGCGGGGGCCTCGGCGTCTTCACCGAGCCGCTCCCGCACGCGCGTACGGAAGGCGGCGAACGCCTCGTCGTCGAGGATCGGGTTGGTGAAGAAGGAGCCGGCCGACCAGGTGTCGTGGTCCTCGGGGTCCAGGACCATTCCCTTGCCGGCGCGCAGCGCCAGCACCGTCTCGCGGGCCGTGGCCAGCGGTACCCGCTCGCCCGGCGCGACACCGAGGGCGCGGGCCGTCTCGGCGTATCTGAGAGGACCGGACAGACCGCCGGCGTCCTCCAGGGCGAACCGCACGCGCAGGACGACGTAGCGCTCGGGGTCGGACTTGAAGCGGCTGTGGCGGTACGAGAAGGCGCACTCCTCGTTGCTCAGGGTGACGGTCTCGCGGGCCCGGCGGTCGTAGGCGACGACCTCGGTGATGGTGGCGGAGACCTCCTGGCCGTACGCCCCGACGTTCTGGATCGGGGTGGCGCCCGCCGAGCCGGGGATGCCGGCCAGGCATTCGACACCGGCGAGGCCCGCCTCCACGGTGCGGGCGACGGCGTCGGTCCACACCTCGCCGGCCGCCAGCTCCAGGCCGGTGCCGTCCAGGGTGAAGCCCCGGGTGGCGATGACGAGGGCGGTGCCGTCGAAGCCCTTGTCGCCGATGACCAGGTTGGAGCCGCCGCCGATGATCAGCAGCGGCGTACCGCTGTCGTCGGCGTCGCGGACGACGGCGATCACCTCGTCGTCGGTGGTCGCGGTGACCAGCCGGGTCGCGGGGCCGCCCAGCCGGAAGGTGGTCAGCGGGGCGAGGGGGGCGTCGTGGAGTTCCTGCACGGGCTCAAGACTACGAGACGGCACCGACAGCCCCCGCTCCCCGTTGCGGCTCAGCCGTTGCGGCTCAGCCGAGCCGGACGACGGCCCGCGACATGCCGAGGACCTTCTGCCCGGCGCTGGTCGCGGTGAGGTCCACGCGGACCGTGCGGTCGTCGAGTTTGGCGGCGACCTTGCCGCTGACCTCGACGGTGGCGCCCCGGTCGTCATTGGGGACGACGACCGGACGGGTGAAGCGGACGCCGTACTCGACGACGGCTCCCGGGTCGCCCACCCAGTCGGTCACCACGCGGATCGCCTCGGCCATGGTGAACATGCCGTGCGCGATGACGTCGGGCAGGCCGACGTCCTTGGCGAACTTCTCGTTCCAGTGGATGGGGTTGAAGTCGCCGGAGGCGCCCGCGTACTGGACGAGGGTGGCGCGGGTCACGGTGAACGTCTGTGCGGGCAGCTCGGTGCCGACCTCGACGTCGGCGTAGGAGATCTTCGCCGTCATGGTGTTGTTCACGCCTCCTCGGCCGCGCGGGCCACCAGCTTGGTCCAGGCGGTCACGACGTGCTCGCCGTCCTGGTCGTGCACCTCGCCGCGGATGTCCAGCAGGTCGTTGCCGGCCATGGACCTGATCGTCTCGATGGTCGAGGTCACGGTGAGCCGGTCACCGGCGCGCACCGGCCGGTTGTAGGCGAACTTCTGGTCGCCGTGCACGACCCGGCTGTAGTCGAGGCCGAGCTGCGGGTCGGCGACGACCTGGCCGGCGGCCTTGAAGGTGATGGAGAACACGAAGGTCGGCGGGGCGATCACATCGGGGTGGCCGAGTGCCTTGGCGGCCTCCGCGTCCGTGTACGCCGGGTTGGCGTCCCCCACTGCCTCGGCGAACTCACGGATCTTCTCCCGGCCCACCTCGTAGGGCTCGGTGGGCGGGTAGCTCCGCCCCACGAAGGACTGGTCGAGCGCCATGCGCGCGGCACCTCCTGTGTCTGCCTGTCTCTGGACCATGCTTGCCCGCGATGGTCGGGCCGGGTGGAGAAACGACACGAGGCCGCCCCCCGAGTGGGGGGACGGCCTCGTGTACGAGCCTGTTTTATCGCGTTTCGCGGTGCGCGGTGTGCGCATTGCAACGCGGGCAGTGCTTCTTCATCTCAAGACGGTCCGGGTTGTTACGCCGGTTCTTCTTGGTGATGTAGTTCCGCTCCTTGCACTCCACGCAGGCCAGCGTGATCTTCGGGCGGACGTCGGTGGCAGCCACGTGAGTGCTCCTTGACGAACGGATTGACTGTATTAACGCAAGAAGAGTAGCCGATCGAAGGACCGACCCCGCAATCGGCTACTGTCTGTAGCGGTGACCGGACTTGAACCGGTGACACAGCGATTATGAGCCGCTTGCTCTACCGACTGAGCTACACCGCTTTGATGCGATCGGGCCCCGCCTCGCGACGGGAACCTCACACACCAGAGCCCCAAAACGGAATCGAACCGTTGACCTTCTCCTTACCATGGAGACGCTCTGCCGACTGAGCTATTGGGGCGAGCGAGGAAGACATTACACGGTCCGCCGCCGTTCGCCCAAATCCGTTTCGTGCCCCCTGTCCCCTCATGAGGGACCACGCCGGTACGACTATTGAGCTCCTCCCGGCAAGCGGAGGGAGGCCGTCCTAGGCTCGTCTCACTCTGCGTGATCTTGCCCCCCTGTGATCGCGCCCTCGCGCGCGGCCGGAGCCCCAGGAGCGTGATGCCCGACAGCCAGCCGCAGCCACCGCCCGACCCGTGGCCGTCACCCCCGGGTTCGTGTCCGGCCGACCCGGCCCCGCTGCTGCTGTGCGGCGCCCGGCTCACCGACGGCCGGACCGTGGACGTACGGCTGGGCGGCGGACGCATCGAGGCGGTCGGTACGGCGGGCAGCCTGGCGGCGGACGGCACACGCGCGTGCGGCAGCCGGATCGACCTCGGCGGCTATCTGCTGCTGCCGGCCCCCGCCGAACCCCACGCCCACGCGGACACCGCCCTGTCCGCCGACACCGGCGGGCCCGTCTCGTACGACCCCGGGGACGTCCGGCGCCGGGCGACGGAGGCGGCGCTGCTGCAGCTCGGGCACGGTGCGACGGCGCTGCGGGCCCATGTGCGGGTGGGCGACCTGGCCGGACTGGGCGCGCTGACCGCCGTACTGGAGGCGGGCCGTTCGCTGCGCGGGCTGGCCGAGCTGACGGCCGTGGCGATGCCGCGGGTGCTGACCGGGGTGGCCGGGGCGGAAGGGCTCGCGGTGCTGCGCGACGCGCTGAAGACGGGGGCGGGTGTGGTGGGCGGCTGCCCGGACCTCGACCCCGATCCCACCGGCTACGTGGAAGCGGTCCTGGAGGTCGCCTCCGAGCACGGCTGCCCCGTCGACCTGCACACGGACGCCGCCGATCCCGCCCGGCTGGCCCGTTTCGCGGCCATGGCGGGCGGTCTGCGGCCGGGGGTCGCCTTCGGACCGTGCGGCGGTCTCGCGGCGCTGCCGGCCGAACTCGCCGCCCGGACCGCGGACCGGCTCGCGGCGGCCGGGGTGACGGTCGTGTGCCTGCCCCAGGGCGGCTGCGGCGCCGTGGACACCCACTCCGCGGCTCCGGTACGGCTGCTGCGCTCGGCGGGAGTGCGGGTGGCCGCGGGGAGCGGCGCCCTGCGGGACGTGTCGAACCCGGTGGGCCGCGGCGACCCGCTGGAGGCGGCCTACCTGCTGGCCTCGTGCCAGGGACTGTCCGCCGAGGACGCCTACGCCACGGTGAGCACGTCCGCGCGGGCGGCCCTGGGACTGCCCGAGGTACGCGTGGAGGCCGGCTTCCCGGCCGACCTGCTGGCGGTCCGCGGAGAGGGACTCCCGGGCGCGCTGTCGCTGGCGTACAGCCGGATCGTCATCCACGGGGGCCGGGTGGTGGCACGCACGAGCGCGGTGCGGGAGTACTGCGATTCGGTGGGCACGGTCGCCCCGGGACTGCCCCGGCAGGGGCAGAGGCGGGGGGAGGGGCAGGGGCACGGGCCGCCGGAGCCCGCGTAGGGCGGGACGGTCCCGCGCGGACGCCCTCCGGCGCGTCGCGGGAGTCGCGCGGCGGATGCGGGTGCCCCGGCGTACGGTCGGAGGCATGCGCATTGTCATCGCTGGTGGTCATGGTCAGATCGCGCTGCGGCTGGAGCGGCTGCTCGCCGCGCGCGGGGACGAGGCGGCGGGCATCATCCGCAAACCCGAACAGGCCGACGCACTCCGTCAACTGGGCGCTGAACCGGTCGTCCTGGACCTGGAGTCGGCCTCGGTGGAGGAGGTCGCGGAACGCCTGGAGGGCGCGGACGCGGCCGTGTTCGCGGCGGGCGCCGGCCCGGGCAGCGGGGTGGCCCGCAAGGAGACGGTCGACAAGGCGGCGGCGATCCTCTTCGCCGACGCGGCCGTCCGCGCGGGCGTACGGCGCTTCGTGGTCGTGTCGTCCATGGGCGCGGACCCGGCGCACGAGGGCGACGAGGTCTTCGACGTCTACCAGCGCGCCAAGGGCGAGGCGGACGCCTACGTCCGCGGACTGGACGCCCTGGACTGGACGATCCTGCGCCCCGGCCGGCTCACCGACGACGCCGGCACCGGCCTGGTCCGGCTGGAGGCCCACACGGGCCGCGGTGCCGTCCCCCGCGACGACGTGGCCGCCGTACTGGCCGAACTGGTGGACACCCCCGCGACGGCCGGCCTGACCCTGGAACTCATCGGCGGCAACGCGCCGGTGTCGGTGGCGGTCAAGTCGGTGGCGGGCAACTGAGCACCCCCCGTTCGGGGCTGGAAGAGGGGCTGGAAGAGGGGCGGCTAGAAGAGGGACATCTGCCCCGGGAACTCGGGCACCACGTGCCCGTCCAGCGACGGCTGCTCCGCCCCGAGCGGGGCGCGCCGCCGTGACCCGGGGCAGGACGTCAGCTCCCCGCTCCCCCGCGCACCGGGCGGATCGTGCCGCGCGTACCGCCCGGCCACCACGGCGATCTCACGACGGCACTCGGGACAGGTACGACGACGCGACGACATGCGGCCAGTGTGCCCTGTGACCGGCGGCGTGCGGCACGTTCCGCCCGGACAGCGCCACGAGCCCATGTGGGCCCGTGGCGCTGTCATTCACCGGCCGGCCGTTTGAAACTGTCCAGCAGTCGCGCGGTGATCAGCGTGTCGGCGTGGTCCTCACCCAGCACCCGCCGCCGACGGGCCAGCGTGTCCTCACCCAGCTCCACCGCCTCCTCCACCTGCCCCAGGTCCGCCAGGTCGACCCCCAGATTCGACGCCGTACGCAGCGTGGAGGGGTGGTCCTCCCCCAGCAGCCGCCGCTGCCGGGCCAGCGTGTCCTCGCCCAGCTTCACCGCCTCCTCCACCCGCCCGAGGCCCGCCAGGTCGACCGCCAGATTCGACGCGGTGATCAGCGTGGACGGGTGGCCCTCCCCCAGTACCCGCCGCTGCCGGGCCAGCGTGTCCTCGCCCAGGTGCAGCGCCTCCTCCACCCGTCCCAGCCGCGCGAGCCGCACCGCCAGATTCGACGCGGTGATCAGAGTGTCGGCGTGGTCGTCCCCCAGCGCTCGCCGCTGCCGGGCCAGCGTGTCCTCACCCAGCTCCACCGCCTCCTCCACCCGCCCCAGCCGCGCGAGCCGCACCGCCAGATTCGACGCGGTGCCCAGCATGTCGGCATCGTCCTCGGCCAGCAGTCGACGCTGCCGGTCGTACAGGTCCTGGTGCAGTGCGTAGGCGCGGTCGTGATCGCCGGCGTCGGCGCATGCCAGGGCCAGGTAGTTGACGGCCCACCAGGTGTGGATGTGATCAGGGCCGAGCAAGGTGTCGAAGGCCTGATGAAGTGCCTCGAGGCGTGAAAGGGCCGCTCGTGCGCTGCCGCGGTCCAGGAGGAAGAAGCAGGCCTCGCAGGCTGCGAAGCGGGCGTCCGCGGTGACCAGGTCGTTCGGGTCGATCGTCAGCAGGTGGGGCAACAGGGCGGGCCAGTCGGGCCAGGACGCGGGATCGTCCGCCTTGCCGGGATAGGCGGCGGCGAGCAGAACGCTGGCGTTTCCAGCCGCGGTGGCGCGCTTGTCGTCGGTGAGCTGGTCCTTGAGAACGGCCTGGGTCAGACGGTGCAGATGCAGGCTGCCGCCCGCCACCCGGGCCAACCCGTGCTGGTGCAGTGCCGACAGGACACGGGTCCTCGTTCGCCGGTCGGCCACCATCCGTCCCGCGGACGCCCCCGCTTCGTCCTCCGGATCGGTGCGGGCGGGCAGCGCGAACGGCTCCGGGGCCAGCAGCGCGCACGCTTCCATCGCCTCGGCGGCCTCCGGGTCCTCGGCCCGCAGCCGCTGCATGCTCAGCCGGATCTGCGCGGCCAGCGACCACCGGTAGTCCCTCGGCCTGCCCTCGTCGGTGACCTCACCGGCATGGTCGGCCAGCAGGGCCAGATAGTCGTCCACGGTCGTCGTCGTCAGCACCGCGGCGGCCTGGACCAGGGCCAGCGGCAGGTCGTCCAGCGCCTCCGCCAACCGCCCCGCCTCGTCCTCCGTGAGCCACCGTGTCCGCCGTCTGAGCAGATCGACCGACTCCCGCCGGGCCATCACATCCACATCCAACGGCCGGGCCACACCGTGCCAGTCCGGATTGCGGGAAGTGATCAGCACGTGCCCCGGCCCGGACGGTACGAATTCCGTCAGCGCCGCGGGATCCTCGGCGTTGTCGAAGACGATCAGCCAGCGCGCCCGCGAGCGCAGCTCGGACCCCAGCGCCTGTACGGCCTCCTCGGTGGGCGTCTCCGCATGCGCGACCCCGGTCTCCACCGCCAGCGAGGCCAGCTGACCCGGAATCAGTGCCGGGTCCTCGGCCGGCACCCACCACGCCAGCTCGTACTCCCCGCAGAAGCGGTACGCGTACTCGGCGGCCAGTTGCGTCTTGCCCACACCGCCACGGCCGTCCAGCGCCACCACCGCCACCGCGCGCCCGCCGGCCAGCCGGGAACGCATCCCCACCAGCAGCTCGTCCCGGCCCACGAACCCGGCGTTGCGCACCGGAACGTTCCACACCCGCGGCAAGGTGCCGGGCAACCGCGGTCCGGTCGCGCCCATGCTGCGGAGCCGGCCCGCCCCGTGCCCGCCCGGAAAACCCGGGCTCACCGGCGGGGCCCCCGCCGGTCCCTTCACCGCCGCGAGGAGCACCTGCCGGGCCTTCTCCTCCCCCAGCCCGAAGAGCTGCGGCGCGTACAGGGCCCGCACCATCCTCGGCACGGCGCATTCCTCGATCCGTAACGGGATCAGCTGCTCCCGCCCGGCCACCTTCGCCGTCCACTCCTCGGTGGTCCACCGCTCGGAACCGAAGTACGCGGCCGAGAACAGCGCCACCATCGGCCCGTCGGCCAGGGCCCGGTCCATGTTCAGTACGAAGTTCTCCCCGGCCCCCCAGTGCCAGGCGTCCAACTCCACGTCGTACCCGGCGTCCTGCAACTGCCAGGCCACCCATTCCGCCCACGCGAGGTCCGCCCCCGCGTGCGAGACGAACACCCGCACTCCGCCCTGCGCATCCCCGACACCCGCCACCCAGACCCCCGTACCAGCCCGGCACCGTCCGAGCACCGAGGGTAGGCCCCCGCCCGGTCACCGCACACGCGCTTGCACCCGATTCGTGCCGCCGAGCGCGGCAAGGGCCCTCTGCCGCGATTCCGGGTGCTCCTGAAGGAGACATGACGAAGGGCCCGTGGCGGCGCCAGGATGCGAACCTGGGAAGGCTGAGCCGGCAGATTGCCAGTCTGCGCGCGAGCTGGGCGCTCAGCCGCGCAGCCGGCTACCGACAAGCGCCCTGCCCCTCGGATGCCCCAGGTGAGCCTGAGACGTTGCTACTCCTCGGACCCACCTTCCGTGTGACGCTCGGTTTCGATCCTGCCCTGCCACTTTCCCGGAGCCCAAGCGAGGTTCGCCTTGTCCTTGCGGAACGTCCCCGAGGGACGACTGATAGCGACCCACATACGACCGCACACACCCACCAGCGCAGCGATTGCGGCAATGGAAGCAGGTCCCACTCCCCAGTGAGCGAGGGTGAGGATGACGGAGAGAATCCCCATGAAGACAAGGAAGTCAAAAAGACGTGCAAGGTTCGGGTAGGAGGGATCCATGCGGGGTGTCACTTTTTTCGCCTTCCTTCAGCGGGCCTGCACCCGAGTTATGTTCTGACCCGAGCTTGCCTTTGGGGACAGGCGTTGCAGAAGCCGCAACAGTAGTGTTGCTCTCGCTTGGCAACACGGTCGCAGGTGTTGCTCTTGCTGCAACGGGCATCCTTGCTGCAGGGTGTCAGCAGCTTGCGATGGGAGGCTTTCAAGCCTCCCAGCAGGTACGACAGTGCGTTGCAGGAGCGCCAACGGTGGCGTTGCCAGTCGCGCAACACCCAGGGGAGGGCAGTGTGGGGGCACTAGAGCCAATCGGTGACGAGGTAAGCGAGGAGAACCGAGCGCTGGCCGAAGCCTTGCGAACACTCTTCGATTCACTCGGAATTTCAATGCGGCGGTACGCAGCTCGCTGTTACACGGATCCGGGTACTCTTTCTCGCTATCTCGCAGGCACGCGCGTTCCACCGTGGAATTTTATTGTCAACTTGCTCGCCCACGTGGCCGAGGAGCGAGAGGGTCAGACCAGCAACGAGACAGTGGCGCTCCTTCGTCAACTTTATGCTCGTGCGGCTGGGGGCAGCGGCGGAACCAGGAGAGCAAGCGACCTGCAACGTCTTCTTGAGGAAGCTGATGAACAGGCGCGCGAAGCAGCTTCTTTGGAACGTCTGCTCCGAGCGGCACTGCACGAGTCGCAGCAGCAAGTAGCCCACCTGAACGTAGAGCTCAAGGCTCTGCGCGCGGTCAGAGCGGCAGATCGACAGGCGGCCGAATCAGAGATCGAACTTTTCACGTCCGAGGCAGATGATCTGCGCAGAGAGAGGGATCAGCTACAAACTGAAATCGATGTCCTCAAGAAACAACTAAAGGAAGCGACGAATGCCCGCGCCCTGGCGGAAGAACGATGCGATCAACTGGAGCGGCAGATTGAGAGCGCTGAACGCGAAGAGAAACCCACCTCCCAACCCGAGGGGCGGGCCACAAATGTCGACGTGGCCAGCGAAGCTGATGCATTGCAAGAGCGTGCAGCTCAGGAATACGCCATAACCCAAGAGCGGATGGCGGCCACTCAGGCGCACATAGCAACTCTTCAGGCCGAATTAGACAAAGCGAGACGTGATCCGCTGCACCAGGAGTCGACTGCCTCCATGAGAGATCACCTCGTTTCCGAATCGCCAGCGGAGAAGCCGACTGGCAGAGAGTCTCACAGCCTCGCTGTCCGACTGGGCTATGGACCTGACCAGGTACTACGCAGGATAGATGCGGAAAACAGAGTCAGCCCCGACGACGTGCGCGCGATCCTCGCTCGGGCGTTCGACTTGCAGACAACAGAAGAGATCACGCGGACAGGGGATCTCCTGAAAGTAATGCCCCCCATGGCCCAAGACGCATGGAAAAGCGTTCTCGCGTATTCCATCAAAGGGTCGACCATCACGGGACAGCGCAAATCTTCTGATTCACAGGAACAGAGTGATTGACAGGGTCGCTCTGGGGACGGCAACCTCCCCCGCTGGTGGGGGACTCTACGGCTGCGGGAGACCCGCCCCCGGTCGGGGGCGGCCTGGACGGACAGCGGCGAAGCGCACGACCGGCGGGGACTCAAGCACCGGCCCCGGAAGGCGGTCCGCACGGTGCCGATCCCGCCCGACCTCGTGCGCATGCTGCGGTGGCATGTCACGGCCTACGGCGTCGCTGCCGGCGAAGCGTCCGTATGGTCTGCGCCACGCTGCCGTCTCCACATGGCTCAGCTCCGGGGCGGAACCCCAGGAAGTTGCCGCGCGCGCCGGCCACAGCACGGCCGGGTCTGCCCCACATGGACTGGTCAGCACACGAATCAGGGTGAGACACACTGGGAAATACCGCCCATAACGGCGCCACAGGTTCAGTGAACGCCGAAAGGGTCTGCGATCAGCATTGCTGCTGGTCACAGACCCTTTCGGTCTTGTGGCGGCGCCAGGATTCGAACCTGGGAAGGCTGAGCCGGCAGATTTACAGTCTGCTCCCTTTGGCCGCTCGGGCACACCGCCGGGGTTGCTGCCCTCGAACCGCCTTGCGGCGGTGCTCCGTGGCAACGACGTAAACAATACCCGATGGACAGGGGTGCTTCGCCACCCGATTGATCGCCACCCGGGGGGCGAGGGGTGACTAGGCTGGTCGGAATGCGGTCCGGAGCCGATGCCGGGCTCCGGGCCGTCCCACGTATGCCGGTACGCATCCGGTGCGCAGCCCGATACGCACCCCGATTCAAGGAGCCACAGGACATGGCCGACTCCAGTTTCGACATCGTCTCGAAGGTCGAGCGGCAGGAGGTCGACAACGCCCTCAACCAGACCGCCAAGGAGATCTCGCAGCGCTACGACTTCAAGGGCGTGGGTGCCTCGATCTCGTGGTCCGGGGAGAAGATCCTCATGGAGGCGAACTCCGAGGACCGGGTCAAGGCCGTCCTCGACGTCTTCCAGTCCAAGCTGATCAAGCGGGGCATCTCCCTGAAGGCTCTGGACGCGGGCGAGCCGCAGCTCTCGGGCAAGGAGTACAAGATCTTCGCGTCGATCGAAGAGGGCATCTCCCAGGACAACGCGAAGAAGGTCGCCAAGATCATCCGGGATGAGGGCCCGAAGGGCGTGAAGGCGCAGGTACAGGGCGAGGAGCTGCGGGTCAGCTCCAAGAGCCGGGACGACCTCCAGACCGTCATCGCCCTTCTCAAGGGCAAGGACTTCGACTTCGCGCTGCAGTTCGTGAACTACCGGTAGGTCCGGGCGGAAGACGGGAAGGGCGGGTACCGGCGGGTGCCCGCCCTTCCCGTCCGCCGGCCGTACGTCAGGGCCGGCGCCGGGCGGTGTCAGTCGCGGGAGTTGCCGAACAGGATGCGGTAGGCGACCAGGAGGACCAGTGAGCCGCCGATCGCGGCGAGCCACGTGGTGCCGTCGTAGAAGTCCTTGGTGACCGGGTGGTCGAGCCAACGGGCCGATATCCAGCCGCCGATGAACGCGCCGGCCACGCCGATCAGGGTCGTGCCGACGAGGCCGCCCGGGTCGCGGCCGGGGAGCAGGAACTTCGCTATCGCCCCGGCCAGCAGGCCCAGGATGATCCAGCTGATGATCGTCATGCGGTGCACCTGCCCCTTTCCTGTTGCGCTTGCACCCTGGAAGACATCACACGTACAGGTGGCGGTTGCATCCGGTCAGTAGGGTGCGGCCCCATGACAGACACCTCCGGTCCCCGGCTGCGGCGTACGCTCGGCGTCGGTGACGCCGTGGTCATCGGCCTCGGCTCGATGGTCGGGGCCGGTATCTTCGCCGCCCTGGCGCCCGCCGCTCACGCGGCCGGCTCCGGGCTGCTCCTCGGACTCGCGGTCGCCGCCGTGGTCGCCTACTGCAACGCCGCGTCGTCGGCGCGGCTCGCCGCCCGGTACCCGGCCTCGGGCGGGACGTACGTGTACGGCAGGGAGCGGCTCGGGGAGTTCTGGGGTTACCTCGCCGGCTGGGCGTTCGTGGTGGGGAAGACGGCGTCCTGTGCGGCGATGGCGCTCACCGTGGGCGCGTACGTGTGGCCGGGGCAGGCGCATGCCGTGGCGGTCGCCGCGGTGGTGCTGCTGACGGCGGTGAACTACGGCGGTGTCCAGAAGTCCGCGTGGCTGACGCGGGCGATCGTGGGTGTGGTGCTGGCGGTCCTCGCTTCCGTGGTGGTGGTGTGTCTGACGTCGGGGGAAGCCGATGCCGGGCGGCTGGGCATCGGGGCCCCGGAGGGTGCCGGAGGGGTGCTTCAGGCGGGCGGGCTGCTGTTCTTCGCCTTCGCGGGGTACGCCCGTATCGCGACCCTCGGTGAGGAGGTCCGGGATCCGGCGCGCACCATTCCCCGGGCGATTCCGCTGGCCCTCGGCATCGCTCTGGTCGTGTACGCGGCTGTGGCGGTGGCCGTCCTTTCGGTTCTCGGAGCGGAGGGGCTGGGTGATACCACCGCGCCGCTCGCCGACGCGGTGCGGGCCGCCGGGGTGCCCGAGTTGGCGCCGGTGGTGCGGGTGGGCGCGGCGGTGGCCGCGCTGGGTTCGCTGCTCGCCCTGATCCTGGGGGTCTCTCGGACGACGCTGGCCATGGCCCGGGACCGGCATCTCCCGGGTGCTCTGGCGGCCGTGCATCCGCGGTTCCGGGTGCCGCACCGGGCGGAGCTGGTGGTGGGCGCGGTGGTCGCCGTGCTGGCCGCCACGGTGGATGTGCGGGGTGCGATCGGTTTCTCCTCCTTCGGTGTGCTGACGTACTACGCGGTGGCCAACGCGTCGGCCTGGACGCTCGATACGAGGCCGGTGGCGCGGGTGGTGCCGGCGGTGGGGCTCGCCGGGTGCGTGGTGCTGGCGTTCTCGCTGCCGTGGGTTTCGGTCGCCGTGGGCGCGGGAGTGCTGGTGGTGGGTGTGGCGGCTTACGGCGCGCGGAGGTTGGGGCGCGGCCGGTAGGCGGCGGGCGTGCTGGGCGCCGGTTCGCTGTCCGGCGGACCCCACCGGTGGGACGGGCCCTGTCCGCCCGGTGTGTCGGCAACTGCTCGTGCTCGGTCATGGGGTCATCATGCGGGCCGCCGCCGTCTGGCGTGCGGGCCTGTGGACAACTGCCGGCCTGTGGACAACCACCGGTGGGTGACGGACCGGACGGGTCCGCCTACCAGCGCGACGAGGACGTGAACGCCTGGTCCGTGCGGACGATCTCGCGGCCCAGCGGGAACAGCGACACCGGGATCAGCTTGAAGTTGGCGATGCCGAGAGGGATTCCGATGATCGTCACGCACAGGGCGATCCCGGTGAGGATGTGGCTGAGCGCCAGCCACCAGCCGGCCAGGAGCAGCCAGAGCACGTTGACGAGGAAGGACGGGGCTCCCGCGTCACGGCGTTCCACCGTCGTGTACCCGAAGGGCCACAGGGCGTAGACACCGATCCGGAACGCGGCGACGCCGAAGGGGATGCCGATGATCGTGATGCAGAGCAGCACGCCCGCGAGCAAGTAGCCGAGGAACAGCCAGAAGCCGCTGAAGACGAGCCATATGAGATTCAGGATGGTCTTCACTGGTGGTGACCTGCCATCTTCTCGAGCCGGGCGATGCGTTCCGCCATCGGCGGGTGGGTGGAGAACATTTTGGAGAGCCCCTGGCCGGGACGGAACGGGTTCGCGATCATCATGTGGCTGGCCGTCTCGATGCGGGGCTCGGGAGGCAGCGGAAGCTGCTTGGTTCCGTGGTCCAGTTTGCGCAGGGCTCCGGCGAGGGCGAGCGGGTCGCCGGTGAGCTGGGCGCCGGAGGCATCCGCCTCGTACTCCCGGGAGCGGCTGATGGCCAGCTGGATGAGGGACGCCGCGAGCGGGCCGAGGATCATGATCAGCAGCATGCCGAGGAGGCCCGGGCCGTCGTCGTCGTTCGAGCGGCCGATCGGGATCAGCCAGGCGAAGTTGACCAGGAACATGATCACGGAGGCGAGGGCGCCGGCGACCGAGGAGATCAGGATGTCCCGGTTGTAGACATGGCTGAGCTCGTGGCCGATGACGCCGCGCAGCTCCCGTTCGTCGAGCAGGCGCAGGATGCCTTCGGTGCAGCACACCGCGGCGTTGCGCGGGTTGCGGCCGGTGGCGAAGGCGTTGGGGGCCTCCGTCGGGGAGATGTACAGGCGGGGCATCGGCTGGCGGGCCTGGGTGGAGAGCTCGCGGACCATGCGGTACAGCCCCGGGGCCTCGAACTCGCTCACCGGGCGGGCACGCATCGCGCGCAGGGCCAGTTTGTCGCTGTTCCAGTACGCGTAGGCGTTGGTACCGAGCGCGATCAGGACGGCGACGACGAGCCCCGTCCGGCCGAAGAAGCTGCCGATGACGATGATGAGTGCGGACAGTCCCCCGAGGAGGACTGCTGTCCTGAGCCCGTTGTGCCGGCGGTGCACGGTACGCCCTCCAAATCGTGCGGCAGGGGGACCCTTGCTTGCTGATCTTCCTTCTGACCTGCGCTGCCCACCGGTTCCGCGGTGTCACGTCCAGTGGACCCTCCCGTACCGGTCAACGCGAGGCGAAGGGCACTAGTTCCCTTGTGCGCGCGGGGGCGGGGGTGCACCGTCCGGGTGACGGCGCTCCCGGCGACACCGCGCGGTGCGATGCGGTGTGCGGCACGGTGCGGTGCCGTGCGGTCAGAAGAGTCCGGTGTCGGTGAAGCGGAGGACCAGCTGGGGAGCGCCGGACAGGGCGATACCGATCACGCCGGTGAGGGCGATCGCGGCGGTGAGGGGGGCGGGGAGGCGGTGCCGGGCCGGCTCTCCCTCGGGGGCGCGGAACAGCAGGGCGGCCCACTGGAGGTAGTAGACCAGTGCGATGACGACGTTGACGGCCATGACGACGGCGAGCCAGCCGAGTCCGGCGTCGACGGCCGCGGCGAACACCGTGACCTTGGCGAAGAGGCCGATGATGCCGGGCGGGAGTCCGGCGAGGCAGAGCAGGAAGAAGCCGAGGAGGAGTGCGGTGAGGGGGCTGGAGGCGTAGAGGCCTCGGTAGTCGGCGACACGGTTGCGGCGGTGGGTGCGGCCGACGAGGGCGGCCACGGCGAAGGCGCCCAGGTTCACGGCGCCGTACATGAGGGCGTAGGCGAGGGTGGAGCCGATGGCCTTCTCGGGGTCGTCGGCGTACGCGGCGGCGGCGATCGGCACCAGGAGGTAGCCGGCCTGGCCGACGGACGACCAGGCGAGGAGGCGTACGGCGCTGTACGCGCGTGTGGTGCCCTGCCGCAGGGCGCCGACGTTGCCGACCGTCATGGTGAGGGCGGCCAGGACGGCGAGGGCGGGGCCCCAGACGTCGGCGTACGACGGGAGGGCGACGACGGTGACGAGGATCAGGCCGGAGAAGCCGACCGCCTTGCCGATGACGGACAGGTAGGCGGCGATGGGCAGGGGGGCGCCCACGTAGGTGTCGGGGACCCAGAAGTGGAAGGGCACGGCGGCGGTCTTGAAGGCGAAGCCGACGAGGGTGAGGACGACGCCGGTCTGGGCGAGGGTGTGGAGCTGCCCGTCGACGGACTGGATCCGCTCGGCGACCCGCGTGAGGTGGAGGGTGCCGGTGGCGGCGTAGACGAAGCTGATGCCGAGCAGGCTGACCGCGGTGGCGGTGACGGAGGACAGAAAGAACTTAAGGGCGGCTTCGGAGGATTTCCGGTCGCCGTGCCGCAGGCCGACCAGGGCGAAGGCGGGCAGGGAGGCGACCTCCAGGGCGACGACGAGCGTCGCGAGGTCGCGGGAGGCGGGGAGGAGGGCGGCGCCGGCCGCGGAGGAGAGGAACAGGAACCAGTACTCGCCCTCGGGGAGCCGTTTTCCTTCGTCCTTCAGGGCGGTGACGGACAGCAGGGCCGCCAGGAGGGCGCCGCCGAGCACCAGGAACTGGATGACGAGGGTGAAGCGGTCCGCGGTGTAGCTGCACACACCGGTGTCGCCGACCAGGCAGAAGGTGCTGCGGTCGGCGTCGAGGAGGGGCAGCAGCATGAGCGTGGCGGCGGCGAGTCCGGCCACCGAGAGCCAGCCGAGGAGGGGTTTGCGCCTGTCGTCGACGAACAGGTCGGCGACGAGGACGAGGAGTCCGACGACCGCCGCGATGGTGGGCGGCGCGATGGCCAGCCAGTCGACGGACTGGACGAGGGAGCTCATCGGGTGCCTCCTGCGAGGAGCTGCTGCACGGCCGGGTCGGTCAGCCCGAGGAGGGCCTTCGGCCACAGGCCGGCGACGACGGTGAGGACGACGAGCGGGGTCCAGGCGGCGAACTCGTGGGGGCGCACGTCGGTGAGGAGCGGGGCCTCCTGCGGTACGGCGCCCATGCAGACCCTGCGGACCACGATCAGCAGGTACGCGGCCGTCAGCAGTGTGCCGAACGCACCGATCGCCATGAACGTGAGGAAGGCGGGGCGGCTCAGGCCGTCGGCGGGGTCGAAGGCGCCGAACAGGGCGAGCATCTCGCCCCAGAACCCGGCGAGGCCGGGCAGGCCGAGGGAGGCGACGGCGGCGAAGGCGAGCAGGCCGCCGAGGCGGGGGGCCCTGCCGTAGAGGGCGGCGCCCGCTTCCTTGGCGAGGGTGTCGAGGTCGGTGCTGCCGGTGCGCTCCTTGAGGCCGCCGACCAGGAAGAACAGCAGGCCGGTGATGAGGCCGTGGGCGATGTTGGCGAACAGGGCGCCGTTGACGCCGGTCGGGGTCATGGTGGCGATGCCGAGGAGGACGAAGCCCATGTGGCCGACGGAGGAGTAGGCGATGAGGCGTTTGAGGTCGCCCTTCGCGCCCCGTCGGGCGAGGGCCAGGCAGGCGAGTGAGCCGTAGACGATGCCGACGACGGCGAACGCGGCGAGGTAGGGCGCGAAGGTGCGGAAGCCGTCCGGTGCGGCGGGCAGCAGGATCCGTACGAACCCGTAGGTGCCCATCTTCAGCAGCACGCCGGCCAGGAGGACCGAGCCGACGGTCGGCGCGGCGGTGTGGGCGTCGGGCAGCCAGCTGTGCAGCGGCCACATCGGGGTCTTGACCGCGAGCCCGATCCCGATCGCCAGAACGGCGATGACCTGCACTGATGTGGTGAGCGACCGGCCGTTGTCAGTGGCGAGTGCCACCATGTCGAATGTGCCCGCCTCGATTCCGATCAGGAGCAGGCCGAGCAGCATGACGACGGAGCCGAGCAGCGTGTAGAGGATGAACTTCCAGGCGGCCTCGGCCCGGCCCTCGCCGCCCCAGCGGGCGATGAGGAAGTACATCGGGATGAGGACCGTTTCGAAGGCGAGGAAGAACAGGATCAGGTCGAGGACGGCGAAGGTCGCCAGAGTTCCGGACTCGAGGACGAGCAGCAGGGCGACGAATGCCTTCGGGGACGGGCCCGCGGGCGGTTTGACGTACGAGTAGAGGGCGCTGAGGAAGGTCAGCAGCGCGGTCAGGACCAGAAGGGGGAGGGAGATGCCGTCGGTGCCGAGGTGGATGCGCACGTCGAGTGCGGGGATCCAGCTGATGTCGGTCGTGGCCTGCATCTTCGCCGGCCGGCTGTGGTCGAAGCCGAGCGCGAGGACGATCGCCGCGAGGAGGACCGCGCCGGTGACGGTGACGCCGTGGCGGAGCACGGCCTGCTCCGGTGACTTCCCCTTCAGTCCGGGCGGGGCCGGCAGAAGAGCGGCGGCGGCGCCGAGGAGCGGGCCGACGACGAGAAACGCCAGAAGGACCTGCATCACGGACTCACTGATATCGATCACGCGTGCTCACGCTCCCGTGGCGACGAGGACGGCGGCGACCGCGAGGACGACGGTGCCGGCGAGCAGCGCGCTCACATAGGTCTGCAGATTGCCGGTCTGGGCCCGTCGTACGGCGGCGCCGAGCCAGCGGGGCAGCGTCCCCGCGCCGCGTACGTAGGTCTCGACGACCTCGCGGTCGAGGAACCGGACGAGGCTGGCGCCGGCCCGGACCGGGCGGACGAAGAGCGCCGTGTACACGGCGTCCAGGTGGAATCCGGCGGCCGCGGGGCGGTGCAGCGGGCCGAGCAGCAGCCGTCCGGGGTCCGACGGGTCGGGGGCGTACGCGATGTCGCCGTAGGCCGGCTCGTGCGCGGCGATGGCTTCCGCCTCGACCTGTCCGGCGTCGCCCTCGGGGTGGGCGGCGACGGCGCCGAGGGGGACGCGGGCGGCGTGTGCGGTGGTGTGCCGCCAGGTGGCGTAGGTGACGATGCCGCCGACCAGGGCCACGCCCGTGCCGAGCACGGAGGTGGTGAGGGCCGGGGTGAGGTCGTGGCCGTCGAACCAGTCGGGCAGCGGGCGGAAGGCGAGGCCGCCGAGGGCGAGGGACGGGACGGCGAGCACCCACAGCACCACGGTCATCGGCAGCGGCTGCCTGCCGTGGTCGGGGGCCTCGGGGCCGTGCCCGCGGAACGCCAGGAGCCACAGGCGGGTCGCGTACGCGGCGGTGAGCAGGGCCGTGACGAGTCCGCCCAGCAGGACGATCCAGCCCGCGGCGGCGGGGGTGTGTCCGGTGTGACCGGTGACGACGTGTTCGGCGGCCCCGAGGACGGCTTCCTTGGAGAAGAAGCCGCTGAACGGCGGGATGGCGGCGAGCGCGAGGAGCGCCACGGTCGTCGTCCAGTAGGCGTCAGGGACGCGGTCGCGCAGGTGGCTCATGCGGGACATGGCGGTCAGTGAGTTGGTGCCGGCGGCGTGGATGATCACGCCGGCGGCAAGGAACAGCAGCGCCTTGAAGGCGCCGTGGGACAGGAGGTGGAAGACGGCGGCGCCGCGGTCGGCGACGGCGAGGGCGCCGGTCATGTAGCCGAGCTGACCGATCGTCGAGTAGGCGAGGACGCGTTTGATGTCGTCCTGGGCGAGGGCGGCGAGCGCGGAGCCGGTCATGGTCACGGCGGCCATGACGGCGAGGACGGTCATGGCGGCCCGGGAGGCCTCGAAGAGCGGGAGGAGACGGGCGACGAAGTAGACACCGGCGGCGACCATGGTCGCGGCGTGGATCAGTGCGGAGACGGGCGTCGGGCCCGCCATCGCGTCGGGGAGCCAGGTGTGCAGCGGGAACTGCGCCGACTTGCCGGCCACGCCCGCCAGGAGCAGCAGGGCGATCAGTGTGGGGTGTTCGATGCCGCCGTTCGCGACGGCGCCGAGGATCCGGGTGATGCGGAACGACCCGGCTTCGGTGGCCAGCGCGAACAGGCCGATGAGGAAGGGGACGTCGCCGAGCTTGGTGACCAGGAAGGCCTTGAGGGAGGCGGCGCGGGCCTCGGGAGTCTCCCAGTAGTGGCCGACGAGGAAGTAGGAGCAGAGGCCCATGACTTCCCAGCCGACCAGCAGGACCATCAGGTCGCCGGAGTAGACGACCAGGAGCATCGCGGAGGTGAACAGGGAGACGAGTGCCGCGTAGGAGGGGTAGCGCGGGTCGTCGCGCAGGTAGCCGGTCGAGTAGATCTGCACGCAGGTGGCGACGACGGTGACCAGGACGGCGGTCAGCGCGGCGAAGCCGTCGATGTGGAGGGCGAGTTCGATCGGCACCGAGCCGGTCGGGGTGAGTTCGGTCGCGGCGTCGACCGCGCCGTCACCGCCCTGGCGGGCGGCGACGACGACGGCGAGGACGAGGGAGGCGAGCGCCGGCAGGACGGCGAGCGGACGGACGAAGCCGGGGGCGGTGCGGCCGAGGAGCAGTCCGGCGAGCGCGCCGAGGAACGGGAGGAGGGGGACGAGGACGGCGAGAGTGGTCGTGGTCACGCGGTGGCCTCAGCCTTCTCGGCGGCCGCCCGGTGTGCGGAGGAGTCGCCGCCGGACGCGTCGTCGTCGGGGCCGTCGGGATCGTGGCCCTCGGCGGTGTCGCGGAGCCTGTCGATGTCCGAGGTGCCGCGGTTGCGGTACACGGCGAGGACGATCGCCAGGCCGATGCCGATCTCGGCGGCGGCGATGGCGATGGTGAACAGGGCCAGGGCCTGGCCGGAGTGCAGGGTCTCCTCGGCGGCCCGGCTGAGCCAGACGTCGAAGGCGACGAGGTTGAGGTTGACGGCGTTGAGCATCAGCTCGACCGACATCAGGACGAGGATCGCGTTGCGGCGGGCGAGGACGCCGTAGAGGCCGGTGCAGAAGAGGAGGGCGGACAGCACGGCGGGATAGGCGAGGTGCATCAGCGGGTCCCTTCCGTGTCGCGCCGGGTGGCTCCGGGCCCCGGGGCGCCGGGGGTGGTGGCCGGCGCGGGCGCGGTGGCCGCCGCTCGCTCGGCCTTGGCCTTGCGGGAGAGGACGATCGCGCCGACGAGGGCGGCGAGGAGGAGGACGGAGAGGGCCTCGAAGGGGAGGACCCAGTGCTGGAAGAGGCTCGCGCCGGTCACCTCGGTGGAGCCGGCGGGGGCGCCGTCCAGGTCGATCCAGGTGGTCCGGAAGGCGTCGACGACCACCCACACCAGGGCGGCCGCGGCGGTGACGGCCACGCCGAGGGCGACCAGGCGGTTGCCGGAGTCGGCGTCCGGTGAGCGGCCGATGGGGGCCCTGGTGAGCATGAGCCCGAACAGGAGGAGGACGATGACGGAGCCGACGTAGATGAGGACCTGCACCCAGGCGATGAACTCCGCGGTGAGCAGGAGGTATTCGACGGCGAGGCCACCGAGGGCCACCACCAGCCACAGGGCGGCGTGCACCAGCTGCCGGGTGGTGACGGTGATGACGGCGGCCCCGAAGGTGACCAGGCCGACGAGGAGGAAGGCGATCTCCACCCCGGTCGGGGAGAGGAAGCCGTGCGCCTCGGCGGCGGTGGTGGTCGTGGTGGTCGTGGCGTGCGCGGCCGTTGCTGCGGCTGCGGCGAGGGTCACGACTCCTCCTGCTGCGGTTCGGCCTGGGCGGCGGCGAGTTTGTCGGCGGTCTTGCGGGCGGCGGCGACTTCCTTCGGTTCCTCGGCGCCGGGGTCGAGCGCGGGCGGGGCGGGGACGGTCCACATCCACTCGCGGAGCTTGTCGCGTTCGTGGGTGAGGTCGCGGATGTCGGTCTCGGCGTACTCGAACTCCGGGGACCAGAACAGGGCGTCGAAAGGACAGACCTCGATGCAGATACCGCAGTACATGCACAGGGAGAAGTCGATGGCGAAGCGGTCGAGGACGTTGCGGCTGCGCTCGCGTCCGCCGGGGGCCGCCGCCGGGACCGTCTCCTTGTGGGAGTCGATGTAGATGCACCAGTCCGGGCACTCGCGGGCGCACAGCATGCAGACCGTGCAGTTCTCCTCGAACAGGCCGATCACTCCGCGCGTGCGGGGCGGCAGGTCGGGCTGGGTGTCCGGGTACGGGGCGGTGACGGACTTCTTCGTCATCGTCCGCAGGGTGACGGCCAGGCCCTTGGCCAGGCCGGAGCCGGGGATGGGAGCCATGGTTACCGGATCACCACCTTCACGATGCCGGTGAGGGCGATCTGGGCGAGGGAGAGGGGGACGAGGAGGGTCCACGAGAACTTCTGGAGCTGGTCCTCGCGCAGCCGGGGGTAGGTGACGCGGAGCCAGATGACGACGAAGGCGAGGACCGCGGTCTTCAGCAGGGTCCAGACCCAGCCGAGCCCGTCGGCGCCCCAGGGGCCGTGCCAGCCGCCCAGGAAGAGGACGGTGGTCAGACCGCACAGCACGACGATTCCGGCGTACTCGGCGAGGAGGAAGAGCGCGAAGCGCAGACCGGTGTACTCGGTGTACGCGCCGAAGATGATCTCCGAGTCGGCGACCGGCATGTCGAAGGGAGGGCGCTGGAGTTCGGCGAGGCCGGCGACGAAGAAGACGAGCGCGCCGGTGATCTGCCAGGGCACCCACCACCACTCGAAGGCGTCGAGGATGCCGACGAGGGAGACGGTTCCGGCCGCCATCGCCACGGAGGCGGCGGTGAGCAGCATCGGGAGTTCGTACGCGAGGAGCTGGGCGGCGGTGCGCAGGCCGCCGAGGAGGGAGAACTTGTTGGCGGAGGCCCAGCCGGCCATGAGCGAGCCGAGGACACCGACGCCCATGACCGCCAGGACGAAGAACACGCCCGCGTCCAGCACCTGGCCGACCGCGCCTTCGCCCGGGCCGATCGGGATGGCGAGCAGCACGAGGAGGTACGGCAGGAGGGCGACGGCGGGGGCGAGCTGGAAGACACGGCGGTCCGCGCCGGCCGGGACCACGTCCTCCTTCTGCGCGAACTTCACGCCGTCGGCGATGAGCTGGGCCCAGCCGTGGAAGCCGCCGGCGTACATCGGGCCGAGGCGGCCCTGCATGTGGGCCATCACCTTGTGCTCGGTCTGACCCACGATCAGGGGGAAGGTGAGGAAGACGACGAACACGACGAGGAGTCGCAGGGCGACGTCGAGCACGTCGTTCACCGCGGGCCTCCTGAGGGGTCTTCGGGGGTGGTGGTCTCGGTCGCGTTCTCGGTCTCGGTCTCGGTCGCGTTCTCGGTCTCGGTCTCGGTCGCGTTCTCGGTCTCGGTCGCGGGCTGCGGTTCCGTTCCGGGCTCCGTGGCGGGTTCCGGTTCCGTGAAGGCCGGGCGGGCGTGGTGCCAGGGGGCGTCCGGGCTGCGTGGGGAGTCAGGGGGGTTTCCGGCCGGCCGGGCGGGCCCGGTGGGGGCGGACTCGTCGTCCGGCGGTGAGGCTTCTTCCGATGCCGCGCGTTGGCTCGCGGAGCCCTCGGACGCGCTGCGCGCCCGGCGGGGGCCTCCGGCGGACGGCGCACCGGAGCGCTGCGACGCCGACCCCTCACTGGCGCTCCGTGCGCGTCGGACGGGGGCGGCGGACGGCTCGGGGCTCGCCTTCGCCGACTGGCTCACGGAACCTTCGGCCGCCGAGCGGTTGCGGCGCGGCGAAGCCGGAGAACCCGGGGTCGACGCCTGACTGACGGAGCCCTCCGACGCCGAGCGGTTGCGGCGCGGCGGGGTCGGGGGCTGGGCAGCAGCCTCGGTGGGGGCCGCCTGGCTCGCCGAACCCTCCGCCGCCGAGCGGTTGCGGCGGGGCGGGGTCGGAGAACCCGGTGCGGACGCCTGGCTCGCCGAACCCTCCGATGCTGAACGGGTGCGGCGCGGCGAAGGGGGTGTGTCCGGTGTCGTGCGGGTGCGGGTCGCGCCCCGGGCAGGGCGGGACGGGGCCGGGGGGAGCTGGCCCTTCTGGGGGCCCCATTCGTTGGGGTCGGGCACGCCGGGGGGCAGCATCTGGCGGCGCTTGGGACCGCCGTGCTCGGATTCGCCGGGTTCCTTCGCGCCCGGCCAGGCCTTGGCGACCCGGGCCGCGAGGACGAAGTCCTTGCGCAGGGGGTGGCCCTCGAAGTTGTCCGGCAGGAGGAGGTGGTCCAGGCCGGGGTGGCCCGTGAAGCCGACGCCGAACATCTCGTGCGTCTCGCGTTCGTGCCACGCGGCGCCCGCGTAGACGTCCACGGCGGAGGGCAGCGTCGGGGCGTCGTGCGGCACCGTGGTGCGCAGCAGCAGGCGCCGTACGGGGTGCAGGGCGGCGACGTGGGCCGTGACGTGGAAGCCCGTGCCGGGTTCGTCGACCGCGCTCAGCCAGTCGAAGAAGGTGCAGCCGAGCCGGTCGCGCGCGGTCTCCAGGGCGGTGATCCAGGAGGCGGGCGGGACGTCGGCGGTGAGGACGCCGTAGGACTCCGCCGCCGTGGCGTCGGCGCCGAAGAGTTCCCCGGCGTCGGCGGGGAGCCAGCCGGCCGCGGTCATCGGCCCTCCCCGTCGTCACCGGCCGGCGCCGGCGGCCGGACCAGGCCGCTCCGCAGGGCCGCCGCCGAGGGCCCCGCGCCGCCGCCGGAGGTCCCGTACCGCTCCCCCAGCGACTCGCGGGCGATCTTCTCCTGGAGTTTCAGGATCCCCTGGAGCAGCGCCTCGGGGCGGGGCGGGCAGCCGGGGACGTAGACGTCGACCGGGATGATCTGGTCGACGCCCTTGGTGACGGAGTAGGAGTCCCAGTACGGCCCGCCGCAGTTGCTGCACGCGCCGAAGGAGATGACGTACTTCGGCTCGGGCATCTGTTCGTACAGGCGCTTCACCGCGGGCGCCATCTTGTCCGTGACCGTGCCGGAGACGACCATCAGGTCGGCCTGGCGCGGTCCCGGGGCGAACGGGATGACGCCGAGGCGGATGAAGTCGTGCCGGGCCATGGATGCGGCGATGAACTCGATCGCGCAGCAGGCGAGGCCGAAGTTGAAGACCCAGAGGGAGTAGCGGCGGCCCCAGTTGAGGACGACCTTCATCGGCTCGGGCGCCAGCCGGGCGAGCGCGCCGAGCCGCTTCGGCTCCGGAAGCAGGACGGGCTCGGGGCCGCCGGCGGCGGAAGGGGCGGCGGGGTCGGCGGCGGGGTTCACGTCCATGTCAGGACGCCCTTCTTGTATGCGTACAGCAGGCCCACGGCGAGGAAGCCGAGGAAGATGAACATCTCCACCAGGGTCGTCGCGCCGTAGCCGTCGGCGGCGAAGACGGTGGCCCAGGGGAAGAGGAAGATCGAGTCGACGGCGAAGATCACGTAGAGGAAGGCGTAGACGTAGTAGCGGACCTGGGTGTGGGCCCAGCCCTCACCGACGGGGTCGACTCCGCACTCGTACGTCAGGAGCTTCTCGGGTGTGGGGACCACGGGCCGCAGCAGGCGTCCCGCTCCGAAGGCGACGGCGACGAACAGCACGCCGACGACGGCGAGCAGTCCGACGACCGAGTAGGACTGGAAGTAGTCCGCCGCGACGACGGTCGTTTCCCGCACGTCCGCCCCTCACTCCCTCGGATCGGCTCCCGGGCCCCTGCCTGTCCCGTGCCCGTGATCCGTGCCGGTGAACGCCGAACGCAACGGCTCGACGATCTGTACGCACGGGAGTCTAGGCCCTCGTAAAGGCACGGTAAGCAGCCCGTCACCACTCGGGATACCCCGAGGGTGGGGTTTTCCTCAGGCAGGCCCGGCGGCCCGCCTGATGGCGCGGACCCCCCTGCTCCCGGCAGGCTGAGGCGCATGACCGAACCCTTCCCGCCTCCGGGTGCGCCCGTGACGGCGGTTTCCGCACCGGCAGGGCCGCCCGGCGACCGTCCGCCGCCGGCCCGTTTCGCCTATGACGCGCACACCTGGAAGGAGATCGCCCATCTGCTGGCGAACCTCCCGGCGTCGCTGGTCGGCTTCACCTACACGGTGACGATGCTGTTCACCGGGGCCGGGCTGGCCGTGACGGTGATCGGGCTGCCGCTGCTGGCCGCCGGGCTGATGGGGGCGCGGCTGCTGGGCCGGCTGGAGCGGGCGCGGGCCAGGCTGCTGCTCGGGGTGCGGGTGGAGGAGCCGAGCCGGTTGCCGCTCGGGCGCGGGGGGTTCTGGCCGCGGCTGTGGATGGCGCTGAAGGACCCGGTGGGCTGGCGCACGGTGCTGTACGAGCTGATACGGCTGCCGTGGGGGGTGCTCACCTTCACCGTCGCGCTGACCGGGCTATTCGTGCTCTGGCCGGTGCTGCCGTTCGTGGTGCGCGCCCTGGCCGATGTGGACCGGGCGATGGTGCGCGGCCTGCTGTCGCCCTCCGACGAGCTGGAGCGGCGTATCGCGGAGCTGGAGTCCGACCGGGGTGTGGTGGTGGACACGGCGGCGGCGGACCTGCGGCGCATCGAGCGCGATCTGCACGACGGGGCGCAGGCCCGGCTGGTCAATCTGGCGATGGGGCTGGGGCTGGCCAAGGAGAAGCTGCTGGAGGACCCCGACGCCGCGGCCTCGATGGTCGAGGAGGCGCACGGCGAGGTGAAGCTGGCGCTTCAGGAGCTTCGGGACCTGGCGCGGGGCATCCATCCGGCGGTGCTGACCGACCGGGGCCTGGACGCCGCCCTGTCCTCGGTCGCCTCGCGCTGCACGGTGCCGGTGAAGGTGACGGTCGACCTGGACGAGCGTCCGGCGGCCGCCATCGAGGGCATCGCCTACTTCACCGTCTCGGAGCTGCTGCAGAACGTCAGCAAGCACAGCCGGGCCCGGTCGGCGGCGGTGGACGCGTGGCGGTCGGAGGGGCGGCTGTTCCTCCAGGTGTGGGACGACGGGCGCGGGGGCGCGAACCTGGAGGGCGGCTCGGGCATGCGGGGCCTGGCCGACCGGCTGGGCGCGGTGGACGGTCTGTTCGTCGTGGACTCGCCGGAGGGCGGTCCGACGACGGTGACGGCGGAGCTGCCGTGGCGGGACCGTTCCGGTGTCCTGGCCGAGGAGGCCCGCACCGGCAAGGGGGCGTCCGCCCGCGGCCGGAGGTAGGGAAAACCCCCCGGCCAAGACTGCGACGGACTCCATGGTCCGCCGACCTGCGACGCAGCAGTCTGGAGATACGACAGCACAGCCTCCGGACGAGACGAAGGACGACGCCGATGGCCACGGAGTACGGACAGGGCTACGGGCTCCCCACGGAACCCGGGCATCCCGGGAGCGCCGGGGCACGGCGGCAGCGGCTGCCGGCCGCGCTGCGGGCGCCGGTCGAGGGGCGCACCTGGCGGGAGCTGGGGTATGTGCTGCTGAGCCTGCCGGTGAGCGTGCTGCTGTTCACCTACGCGGTCACGATGGTGTCGCTGGGCGCGGGCCTGCTGGTGACGTTCCTCGGCGTTCCGGTGCTGGCGGCGGCGCTCGCCGGCTGCCGCGGGTTCGGGTCGGTGGAGCGGGCCCGGGCCCGGGGGCTGCTGGACCTGGAGGTGGGCGAGCCGGATCCGCTGCGGGCGAAGCGGAACGGGCTCATGGGCTGGATCGGTGCCGTGCTGAAGAGCGGCGCGTCCTGGCGGGCCCTGCTGTACGCGGTGCTCCAGCTGCCGTGGGCGGTGCTGTCCTTCACCGTCACCGTGACGCTCTGGTCGGTGGGCTGGGCGCTGCTGACGTATCCGCTGTGGTTCTGGGTCCACCCGGTGTACGCCGGGCAGCCGGGCATCCAGCTGTACGGCGACGGGCAGCACGAGATCTACCTCGACAACGCCTTCGAGATCACGGTGACCGCGGGCGTGGGTCTGCTGTTCACGCTCGCCACGCCGTGGATCGTACGGGCGCTGACGACGGTGGACCGGGTGATGGTGCACGGGCTGCTCGGGCCGTCCCGGCTGGCCACGCGGGTGGTGGAGCTGGAGTCGGACCGCGGGGTCGTGGTGGACACGGCGGCGGCGGACCTGCGGCGCATCGAGCGCGATCTGCACGACGGGGCGCAGGCCCGGCTGGTGGCGCTGGCCATGGATCTGGGTCTGGCGAAGGAGAAGCTGCGGGAGGACCCGCAGGTCGCGGCGCAGATGGTGGACGAGGCGCACGGTGAGGTGAAGACGGCGCTGCAGGAGCTGCGGGACCTGGCGCGCGGTATCCACCCGGCGGTGCTGACCGACCGGGGCCTGGACGCCGCCCTGTCGTCGGTGGCCTCGCGGTGCACGGTGCCGGTGCAGGTGGAGGTGGACCTGACCGAGCGGCCCGCGCCGGCCATCGAGGGCATCGCCTACTTCACGGCCTCGGAGCTGCTGCAGAACATCAGCAAGCACGCGCGGGCGACCTGGGCGGCCGTGGAGGTGTGGCGGGCGGAGAACCGGCTGATGCTCCAGGTGGTGGACAACGGGGTGGGCGGCGCCGACACCTCCCGGGGTTCCGGGCTGGCGGGCCTGGCGGAGCGGCTGGACGCGGTGGACGGGATCCTGGTGGTGGACTCGCCGCCCGGCGGCCCGACCCGGGTGACGGCGGAACTGCCGTGGCGCGCGGAGCGGACTCGGTGACGGTGACCGCGTACTGACGCCCCGAGGCGGGACGACGGGCCAGGACGGCAGGCCAGGACGGCAGGCCGGAACGGCGGGTGCGGCACATGGGCCGCACCCGCCGCCCGTGCGCCCCGGCCGTGCGGGCGTGCGGGCGTGCGGGCGACCGTCCCGTACCGACCGCATGCCGTACGTGCGACCGGTCGTGACGAGCCAGTCGCCGCCGCCTGGGGCCCGGACCGCCGCGACGAACCGGTCGCCGTCGCCTGCCGCGCGAACCGGCCGTGACGGACCGGACCCGTCGCCGTCGCACGCCGTACGCCCTCGCCCGGCCGCACGCGCAGCGCGTGCCCCGACCCGCGGCAGCCGCGCACGCGCAACCCGCACCCGGCGGCCACCGCCCGCCGCCCGCCGCCCGCCGCCCGCCGCCCGCCGCCCGCCCCGACGACACCCCCGATCGTGATCCCCCGGCCCATCCCCCGCCGGATGCTGGAATGCTGGACCTGTCGACCGGATCCGCCAGAAGGGTGGGACCGGAGCAGGGTGTGGGGGGCCGAGGGACGTGGAGGACAGGGTGCGGGTGGTCATCGCCGAGGATTCGGTGCTGCTGCGGGAGGGACTGACGCGGCTGCTGACCGACCGGGGGCACGAGGTCGTGGCCGGTGTCGGCGACGGCGAGGCGCTGATCAAGACCATCGCGGAGCTGGACGGGCAGAACCTGCTGCCGGACGTGGTGGTGGCCGACGTACGGATGCCGCCGACGCACACGGACGAGGGGGTGCGGGCCGCGGTGCAGCTGCGCAAGTCGCATCCGGGGGTCGGGGTGCTGGTGCTGTCGCAGTACGTGGAGGAGCGGTACGCCACGGAGCTGCTCGCCGGTTCCAGCCGGGGCGTCGGCTATCTGCTGAAGGACCGGGTGGCCGAGGTCCGCGAGTTCGTGGACGCGGTGGTGCGGGTGGCCGAGGGCGGTACGGCGCTGGACCCGGAGGTCGTCGCGCAGCTGCTGGGGCGCAGCCGCAAGCAGGACGTGCTGGCCGGGCTCACCCCGCGCGAGCGGGAGGTCCTGGGCCTGATGGCCGAGGGGCGGACGAACTCGGCGATCGCCCGGCAGCTGGTGGTGAGCGACGGCGCGGTGGAGAAGCACGTCAGCAACATCTTCCTGAAGCTGGGGCTGTCCCCGAGCGACGGCGATCACCGGCGGGTCCTGGCCGTGCTCACCTACCTCAACTCCTAGACCTGTCGTGCCGGGACGTCTCGAAGTCGTGTCCAACATGCGAATGACCCGAGGAAGGCGACCCTTACGGACGTAGGGTTTATGCGGGGAAGGCCTGCGGGAAGGCCGTCCCGGACAGCCGCCTCGAGGAGGTCCAGTTCAGTGACCAGCCAGGTCAGCAGCACTGCGGAGCAGGCCGACGGAGCAGTCGTGGGAGAGCAGCGCACAGCGGCGGGGGCGAAGGATGTCCGCCGGCTCGACCGAGTGATCATCAGGTTCGCGGGGGACTCGGGTGACGGGATGCAGCTCACCGGTGACCGTTTCACCTCGGAGACCGCGTCCTTCGGCAACGACCTCTCCACACTGCCGAACTTCCCGGCCGAGATCCGCGCCCCCGCCGGCACCCTGCCGGGTGTCTCGTCCTTCCAGCTCCATTTCGCCGACCACGACATCCTCACCCCCGGTGACGCCCCCAACGTGCTGGTGGCGATGAACCCGGCCGCGCTCAAGGCCAACGTCGGCGACCTGCCGCGCGGCGCGGAGATCATCGTCAACACGGACGAGTTCACCAAGCGGGCGATGCAGAAGGTCGGCTACGACAGCAGCCCCCTGGAGGACGGCTCGCTGGACGGCTACCACCTGCACCCGGTGCCGTTGACCACGCTGACGGTGGAGGCGCTGAAGGAGTTCGACCTCACCCGCAAGGAGGCCGAGCGCAGCAAGAACATGTTCGCGCTCGGCCTGCTGAGCTGGATGTACCACCGGCCCACCGAGGGCACGGAGAAGTTCCTGAAGGCGAAGTTCGCCAAGAAGCCCGACATCGCGGCGGCCAACATCGCGGCCTACCGGGCGGGCTGGAACTTCGGGGAGACCACCGAGGACTTCGCCGTCTCCTACGAGGTGGCCCCGGCGGCGAAGGCGTTCCCGCCCGGGGTGTACCGCAACATCTCCGGGAACCTGGCCCTGTCCTACGGGCTGGTCGCCGCGTCCCGGCAGGCGGACCTGCCGCTGTTCCTGGGCTCGTACCCGATCACCCCGGCCTCGGACATCCTGCACGAGCTGAGCCGGCACAAGAACTTCGGTGTGCGGACGTTCCAGGCGGAGGACGAGATCGCCGGTATCGGGGCGGCGCTGGGGGCGGCCTTCGGGGGTTCGCTCGCGGTGACGACGACGTCCGGTCCGGGGGTGGCGCTGAAGTCGGAGACGATCGGGCTGGCGGTGTCGCTGGAGCTGCCGCTGCTGATCGTCGACATCCAGCGCGGCGGCCCGTCCACGGGTCTGCCGACCAAGACGGAGCAGGCGGACCTGCTGCAGGCGATGTACGGGCGCAACGGTGAGGCGCCGGTCCCGGTCGTCGCCCCGCGCACCCCGGCCGACTGCTTCGACGCCGCCCTGGAGGCGGCCCGGATCGCCCTGGCCTACCGCACCCCGGTGTTCCTCCTGTCCGACGGTTACCTGGCCAACGGCTCCGAGCCGTGGCGGGTTCCGGACCTGGAGGAGCTGCCGGACCTGCGGGTGCGGTTCGCACAGGGCCCGAACCACGCGCTGGACGACGGCACGGAGGTGTTCTGGCCGTACAAGCGGGATCCGCAGACCCTGGCGCGCCCCTGGGCGATCCCAGGCACGCCGGGTCTGGAGCACCGTATCGGCGGCATCGAGAAGCAGGACGGCACGGGGAACATCTCCTACGACCCGGCCAACCACGACTTCATGGTCCGCACCCGGCAGGCCAAGGTCGACGGTATCGACGTACCGGACCTGGAGGTCGACGACCCGGGCGGGACCGCGCGGGTGCTGGTGCTCGGCTGGGGTTCGACGTACGGGCCCATCACGGCGGCGGTGCGGCGGCTGCGGCGGGCCGGGGAGTCCGTCGCGCAGGCGCACCTGCGGCATCTGAACCCCTTCCCGCACAACCTCGGCGCGGTTCTCGAGGGGTACGACAAGGTGGTGGTCCCGGAGATGAACCTCGGGCAGCTCGCCACCCTCATCCGGGCGAAGTACCTGGTCGACGCCCAGTCGTACAACCAGGTCAACGGTATGCCGTTCAAGGCGGAGCAGCTCGCCGCGGCGCTGAAGGAGGCCATCGATGACTGACGCCGACACGCTGCTCCAGCTCGTGCCCAGGGCCGAGGGCAAGCAGTCCATGAAGGACTTCAAGTCCGATCAGGAGGTGCGCTGGTGCCCCGGCTGCGGTGACTACGCCGTGCTCGCCGCCGTCCAGGGCTTCATGCCGCAGCTGGGCCTGGCGAGGGAGAACATCGTCTTCGTCTCCGGCATCGGTTGCTCCTCCCGGTTCCCGTACTACATGAACACCTACGGGATGCACTCCATCCACGGCCGCGCCCCCGCGATCGCGACCGGGCTCGCGGCCTCCCGCCGGGACCTGAGCGTGTGGGTGGTGACGGGCGACGGTGACGCGCTGTCCATCGGCGGCAACCATCTCATCCACGCGCTGCGCCGCAACGTCAACCTGAAGATCCTGCTGTTCAACAACCGGATCTACGGTCTGACCAAGGGCCAGTACTCCCCCACCTCGGAGGTCGGCAAGATCACCAAGTCGACGCCGATGGGGTCGCTCGACGCGCCCTTCAACCCGGTGTCGCTGGCGATCGGCGCGGAGGCGTCGTTCGTGGCGCGCACGGTGGACTCGGACCGCAAGCATCTCACCGAGGTGCTGCGCCAGGCCGCCGACCACCCGGGCACGGCGCTGGTGGAGATCTACCAGAACTGCAACATCTTCAACGACGGCGCCTTCGAGGTGCTCAAGGACCGGCAGCAGGCGGAGGAGGCGGTGATCCGGCTGGAGCACGGGGAGCCGATCCGCTTCGGCACGGACGGGGCCAAGGGCGTCGTACGCGACCGGGCCACCGGTGATCTGAAGGTGGTGACGGTGACACCGGAGAACGAGGCGGAGATCCTGGTCCACGACGCCGGCTCCGCGTCCCCGACCACCGCGTTCGCGCTGTCCCGGCTCGCGGATCCGAACACCCTGCACCACACGCCGATCGGTGTCTTCCGCTCCGTCGTCCGGCCGGTCTACGACACGCTGATGGCCGACCAGCTCGACGCCGCCGTCGAACAGAACGGCAAGGGCGACCTGGCCGCGCTGCTGGCCGGCGGCGACACCTGGACCGTCGTGGGCTGACCCCCGCGGCAGGCCGCGAACGAGACCCGGGTGCCCTGTGGCGCCCGGGTCTCGTCGTATGCCTGCCGGGCCGGGACGTGGGCACTTTCTTTTCGATAGCGCACTCCTTATGGTTAGTGTCCTACCCACCCCAAAAGGAGTCACCGATCATGAGCATCGTCGTCACCGGAGCCACCGGGCACCTCGGCCGCCACGTCGTGGAGCAGCTGCTGGAGAAGGTCCCGGCCGAGCAGGTCACGGCCGTCGTCCGCAGCGCCGGGAAGGCCGCGGACCTCGCCGGACGCGGGGTACGCGTCGCGGTCGCCGACTACAACGCCCCCGAGACCTTCGACGGCCTGTTCGCCGCGGGCGACAAGGTGCTGCTGATCTCCGGCAACGAGTTCGACAAGGGCAGGGTGGGCCAGCACCGGGTCGTGATCGACGCCGCGAAGGCCGCCGGCGCGGCCCTGCTCGCCTACACCAGCGCCCCGGGTTCCCTGACCGCCGCCCTGGCCGACGACCACCGCGCCACCGAGAAGGCGCTGCTGGACTCGGGAGTGCCGTACACCCTGCTGCGCAACGGCTGGTACCACGAGAACTACACCGAGAACCTCGCCCCGGTGCTGGAGCACGACGCGGTCCTCGCCGCCGCCGGTGACGGCCGGGTCTCCTCCGCCTCCCGGGCCGACTACGCGGCCGCCGCCGTCGCCGTACTGACCGGTGAGGGACACGCGTCGCGGACGTACGAGCTGGGCGGCGACGAGGCGTGGAGCTTCGCCGAGTACGCGGCCGAGCTGAGCCGGCAGACCGGCAGGGAGATCGCCTACCGGCCGGTCACGCCCGAGGCGCTCACCGGCATCCTGTCCGGGGCGGGCGTGCCCGGGCCGATGGCCGCGATCCTCGCGGGCGTGGACGCCTCGATCGCGAAGGGCGAGCTCGTCGTGGACAGCGGCGACCTGTCCCGGCTGGCCGGCCGCCCGACCACCCCGCTCGCCGACGCCGTCGCCGCCGCGCTGAAGGACTGAAGGGCCGGCCGAAACAGCCCCGACCCCCGTTGGTCATGACCGTATGCCGGTACGGGCATGACACGCGGGGGTGTCCGGCGTTACCGTCGTCCGGCGGGCATCACGCGCGCATCCGGCGGGCATCACGCGCGTCCGGCGGGCGTCGCGGGAGACAGGGCACGCGTCAGGCATGAAGGAGGACCCGTGACCGGCAAGTCGGCCGCAGAGGCACGCATAGGACTGCTGAACGGCTTCGCCGCGTACGGCATGTGGGGGCTCGTGCCGCTGTTCTGGCCCCTGCTCAAACCCGCGGGGGCGGTGGAGATCCTCGCCCACCGCATGGTCTGGTCGCTGCTCTTCGTGGCCGCCGCCCTGCTCGTCGTACGCCGCTGGGCCTGGCTCGGCGAGCTGGTGCGGCAGCCGCGGAGGCTGGCGCTGGTCACGGTGGCCGCGTCGGTCATCACCGTGAACTGGGGCGTCTACATCTGGTCGGTGAACTCCGGGCACGTCGTCGAGGCCTCCCTCGGCTACTTCATCAACCCGCTGGTCACCATCGCGATGGGCGTGCTGCTGCTGAAGGAGCGCCTGCGGCCCGCGCAGTGGGCGGCGGTCGGGATCGGCGCCGCCGCAGTGCTCGTCCTCACCGTCGGATACGGCCGGCCGCCGTGGATCTCCCTCTGCCTCGCCTTCTCCTTCGCCACGTACGGGCTGGTGAAGAAGAAGGTCAACCTCGGCGGTGTCGAGTCGCTGGCCGCCGAGACCGCGATCCAGTTCCTGCCCGCGCTCGGCTTCCTGGTGTGGCTCGGCTCCCAGGGCGAGTCCACCTTCACCGGCGAGGGGGCCGGGCACGCGCTGCTGCTCGCCGCGACCGGACTCGTCACCGCGATACCCCTGGTCTGCTTCGGCGCCGCCGCGATCCGCGTGCCGCTGTCCACGCTGGGGCTGTTGCAGTACCTGGCGCCGGTCTTCCAGTTCCTGCTCGGCATCGTCTACTTCAAGGAGGCCATGCCTCCCGAGCGCTGGGCCGGTTTCGCACTCGTGTGGCTGGCGCTCACCCTGCTCACCTGGGACGCGCTGCGCACCGCCCGCCGGGCCGCCCGCGCGCTGGCCGCCGCTCCCGACGTACGGCCGACCGCGGCGAGCGCCACGACGACCGGCGCGGTGGGCGGCGCGCGCGGCCCCGAGGGCGTGCCCGCCGCGCCGGAGCAGGACGCGCTGAGGACCGGGCCGTAGCCGGACGCGGCAGCGCACCGGGCGGGTGTCAGTGCCCGGTTCTATAACTGGAGGCATGACGCAGACACCGACTCCGGCCACGCCCGTGCACTGGAAGGTCGTCATCGACGCGGCCGATCCCCACGCCCAGGCCGACTTCTGGGCCGCCGCCCTGCGGTACGTGGTGGAGGACAACAGCGCCCTCATAGCGAAGCTCCTCGGCGCGGGCGCCGTACCGGCGGAGCTGACCGTCGAGTCGCACGGCCGCCGTGCCTGGCGCGACCTGGCGGCGGTACGGCACCCGGACGACCCCTACGACGAGGAGAGCGGCACCGGCCGCGGACGGCGGCTGCTGTTCCAGCGCGTCCCCGAGGCGAAGACCGTCAAGAACCGGCTCCACCTCGACCTGCATCCCGGCGAGGGGCGCCGCGAGGAGGAGCTCGCGCGACTGGAGGACCTCGGGGCGCGGGTGCTGCGCCGGGTGGAGGAGCCTTCCGGGGGGTGGCTCGTGATGACGGACCCGGAAGGCAACGAGTTCTGCCTGCACTGACGCCCGGGGCTCAGCTCCGCTGCCTCCGGGCCCGTTCGGTCAGCCGGCCCATGCGGGCGCGGGCGGACTCCAGCTCCTCGATCTCGTCGGCGGCGGCACCGCCCTCGGCGGCGAGCTCGGTCCACAGCGCGATCAGCTCGTGCCCGAGTTCGAGGCCGAGCAGCGGATCGCGCACCGCGCGCCATGCGGTGGCGGCGCTGCGGACGTTGCCGTAGGCGGCCTCCGCGTCCTGGGCGCGGCGGCAGATCAGGGCGAGGTCGAGGGAGAGCCGGAAGGCGCGCAGCGGCTCACCGGCCAGGTAGGCGATGTAGGCGGCGAGTTCGCGCAGGCGCAGGACTTCGTGGTGGTCGGGGCCGAGGGTGGCCGACGCCTGCGCCACGGTCTCCTCGGCCAGGCGGGCGGCCGTGTCGATCCGGCCGGACCGGACGGCCTCGTTGACCCGGGCCATGGGCTCGGCGAGGTGGTGCTCGCCGGAGGCGGCGGGGGGCTCGTCGCCGAGGACCGCTTCCGCCACGGCGTCGAATCCGCGGGGCGGGGTGGGCTTGGGGTCGGCGTCGAGGTCGGGGGCCGGCGGGGATTCCGGCTCGGGACTCGGTACGCGCTCGGGTCCCGGCTCCGCGGGGTGCGGCCTCGCGCCCATGGCCGGGGGCGGGCCGAACTCGCCGGTCGGGGGAGCGACCGTGCCGGGCGGCGTGGCCTGAGCCGGCTCGGGGAGGGGGCGCAGCCTGAAGGTGGGGGTGGCGTCCCGTACGGGGGCCGGCTGCTCGGGTGCCCGGGGTTCCGGTGCGGGGCGCAGCAGGTGCGTCGGCCGGTCCGTGGCGGGCTCCCGCGCGGGCTCCGCCGCGCCCGCCGGCTCCGGGTCCCGTGCCGTGCGCAGCCGGTCCGGCTGTGCCGTGAACCGGCTGGAGCCGTCCGGTTCGACCTCGAGCGGTACGACGTAGCCGATGCGTTCGTCGTGCACGGTGGCGAGGACGGCGTGCCCGGAGGCGATGGCGATGCGGTGGAGGCGGTTCAGCACCGCGTGCTGGATCTCCTCGCCGGGCCCCGCGATCACCGGCACCCCGCCGACCGTCGCCGCCGCGGCGCCCACGGGGACATGGACGTCGATCGGCGCGGCCGCACGATGCGCCGCATCGGCGGCCGGCTGCTGTTCCCGCTTCTTCTCGCGGCTGAGTCGAGACATCGTTCCCTCATTCGGGTCGTACACCTACCGCCGAGTCTGTCCGCTCGCCCGCGCTTCTCACGTCACCGCGATGTCACAGGCTCGTCCCAACGGCCGCCACCGCGGGTTTCGCGTCCGGCCGACGGCATGAAGATCGAGGGGGCGAGCAGGAGAGGGGGCATGCGGACAGGCATGCGACAGGGACCGGAGATCTGGATCCGAGGGCCGGTGGCGGCGCCGGACGCGGAGGCGGCGGCCCCGCCGGAGCCCGCCCACGCGCACGCGACGGCCCGCCGCTTCTCCTGGGTCGGCCTGCACGGCGGCGCCGGCGTCTCCACGCTCGCCGCCGTCTACGGCGGCCACGACAGCGGCCGTGCCTGGCCCGGGCCGGCCGATCCGCGGTCGGTGCTGCTGGTCGCCCGGACCCATGCGGCCGGCCTCGACGCCGTGGCCCCGGCCGTGGAGGTGTTCCGGCGCGGGGAGGCGCCCCGGGGGCTCGACCTGGAGGCCGTGGTCCTGGTGGCGGACGCGCCGGGACGGCTGCCCCGCCCCCTCGCGCAGCGGATCCGGCTCATCGAGGCGGTCATCGACGTGTACCGGGTGCCGTGGGTGCCCGAGTGGCGCCTGGGCGACCTGAGCGGCCGGCCGCCGCACGGAACGGACTCCCCGGCCCGGCTGACGGGCTCGGCACGCTGAGCACGGCGGACGGCGCCGAGAAGATCGCCTCCGCCGTACGCGGACGCGAACGCCGGGCGGTGGACGTGGTCGCGGAGGCGCTGGAGCGGATCGGCCGGGCCGATCCGGTGCTGTGCGCCTTTCTCGACGTGTGGGGCGAGGAGGCGCTGCGGCGGGCGGGTGAGGTGGACGCGCGGGTGGCCGCCGGGGAGCGGCTGCCGCTGGCCGGGGTGCCGATCGCGGTCAAGGGGCGGCACGGGCTGCGTGCGGCGGGCCCGTTGCTCGCGGCGGGCTGTGTCGCCGTGGGCGCCACGTCCGTGCCCGGCCCGGGGACGCCGTGGCAGACATGGGGACTCGGGGCGCACGGCCGCACGGTCAACCCCTGGCGGGCGGACCGCACACCGGGCGGTTCGTCGGCCGGGGCGGCGGTGGCGGTGGCGGCCGGGCTGGTGCCGCTGGCGACGGGCGGTGACGGCGCGGGCTCGGTGCGGATACCGGCGGCGTGGTGCGGAGTCCTCGGGCTGAAGGTCACCGGCGGCCGGCTTCCGTCGCCCGACCGTACGGGACTGGCGGCGCCCGGGGTGCTGGCCCGTACGGCCGCGGACGCGGCGGCCTGGTGGCGGGCGGTACGGCCGTCGTCCGGCGCGGACGCGGCGCCCCCGGACTTTCCCGTCTCCGCCGTGTGGTCCCCCGGCCTGGGCTTCGCCCGCCCCGACCCGGAGCCGGTCGCCCTGGCCCGGTCGGCGGCCGGCCGGCTCGTCGACGCGGGGATCGTACGGCTGGTCCGGCCCCCGGAGCCGCCCGCGCTCCTCGACCCCGCTCCGGCCTGGTCCGCCCTGCGCACCCCCGGCGCCGACCGGACCGGCGCCCACCGCGTCCGCGCCGGGAACGACCGCCGCCTGGACGCCCTCTTCTCCGCCGCCGACCTGCTGCTCACCCCCACGGCGCCCACCGCACCGCACGGCCACGAGGGCCCCGGGGAGGTCTACTCGACCGCGCTCACCTGGGCGTTCAACCTCAGCGGGCACCCGGCGCTGAGCCTCCCGGCCGGGTTCGGCACCGACGGCTGCCCGGCGGGGCTCCAGCTGGTGGCGGCGCGCGGACGGGAGGACCTGCTGCTCGCCGTGGCACGGGAGGCGGAACGGCACGGGGCGTCCGGCTGACGGACGGGGCTCACCAGCCGAGCTGTGCGTCGCCCAGGACCCGGCTGCCGATGTATGCGGCGAGCGTCCGGGCGCGGTCGGGGTCGTCGTGTTTGCTCACATGGACGAAGACGGTGTGGTCCTCGGTCCACTTGTCGTCGTACTGAGCCTCATCGCTGTGGAACACGATCTGGACCCCGTCGTATCCCCAGTGCCCGTACGAGTCCGTCTCCGGGTCGTCCGGCCACCGGCCGTCCCATCGGATGGATGCCATGCCCTCGCCCAGAGCTGCCCGGAACCGTTCCGCGAGTTCCCCGGCGTCCCCGGGCTCGACGTCCTCGCTGAAGGACAACGGAAGGTGCGTACGGAGTTCGGCGTCGTCCAGCGTCGCCACGTCGAGGTCGAACCGGAGCGCCTCTCCCGTCGCCGGGTCGATGCGGCGCCCCTCGTAGTTGAAATCCGCCCCCGGGACGAGGCCGGCCATCTCCCGGACCTCGCTGACCGTCCGCATCTCGGCGAAGAGCCAGATCCGGTCGTCGATGTGCTCCAGCAGCGCACACAACCGCCTGGCCTGCCGGTACGCCTCGGCCGCGTCGGTGGTCCGCAGGACGGGATATGCCTTTGAGTTGCCCACGGACCGAACCGTCACACGCCCGGCCGACGCGTGCCACCGCGTTTCCTACGCGGTGATGTCCTTCGAGGTGAACCGTGCCCAGGCCGCCGAGCCGAATACGGCCGCGTAGAGGGCCTGGAGGCCGAGGTTCTTCGTCAGGTCGTCCCAGTAGACGGGCTCGCGCATCAGGTCGGCGAAGGAGAGCCAGTGGTGGGAGAAGAGGTAGGGGTGCAGGGCGTGCAGCTGGGGGATCTGGTCGAGGATCTGGACCGTGATCAGCAGCCCGACCGTGGTCGCCATCGCCGCGATGCCGCTGTTGGTCAGCGTGGAGACGAACAGGCCGAGCGCCGCCACCCCGATCAGTGACGCGGCGACGACCAGGGCGATCAGCAGTGCTCTGCCCAGTCCCTCGGCGAAGCCGATCCGGGTGCCGGAGATGGTGGTGAGGTCGCCGAGCGGGAACAGCAGGGCGCCGGTGATCAGCGCCGAGACGGCGACCACGAGGGTGGCGACCAGACAGAAGGTGACGACCGTCGCGTACTTGGTGAGCAGCAGGCGGCTGCGGCCGGCGGGGGCGACCAGGAGGTAGCGCAGGGTGCCGGCGTTCGCCTCGCCGGCGAGGGCGTCGCCCGCGACGACCCCGATCGCCATGGGGAGGAAGAACGGCAGGGTGGCGGCGAGCGCGGTGAAGACGAGGAACAGGCCGTTGTTGGTGATCTGCGAGATGAACGCCGGCCCTCCGCCGCCGCCCCCGCCGCCGGCCGACGAGCCGTCACCGGTCTCGATGCGCACGGCGATGCCGACCAGGACCGGTACGGCCGCCAGCACCCCGAGCAGGGCCAGGGTGCGCCAGCGGCGGAAGGTGGTGAGCAGTTCGCTGCGGAACAGGCCGAGGGTCCACAGGGGACTCGGCCTCCGTGCCGTCTCAGCCCGCGACATCGAACCCCTCCCCGGTCAGCGCCACGAACGCGTCCTCCAGCGAGGCCCGTTCGACCCCGAAGCCGCGGACCCGGACGCCGGCCGTCACCAGCGCGGCGTTGAGCTCGGCGAGGTCCCGTTCGGGCGCCTCGCCGGACACCCGGTCACCGTCCACGATCACGTCGGCGACCCCCTGCTCCTTCAGCACCCGGGCCGCGTCCGCCGGGTCCGGTGTGGTCACCGCCAGCCGGCCGCGGGCTCCGGCGGCCAGGTCGGCCACCGGCCCCTGGGTGATCAGCCGGCCCTGGGCCATCACGGCGGCGTGCGTGCACACCTGCTCGATCTCGTCGAGCAGGTGGGAGGAGAGGAAGACGGTGGTGCCGTCCGAGGCCAGTTCGCGCACGAGCGTGCGGATCTCCCGCATGCCCTGCGGGTCGAGGCCGTTGGTCGGCTCGTCCAGGACGAGCAGCCGGCGCGGCTGGAGCAGGGCGGCCGCGAGGCCGAGGCGCTGCTTCATGCCGAGGGAGTACGCCTTCGCCTTCTTGGCCGCGGCGGCCGTGAGGCCCACCCGGTCCAGTGCGGCGGCGACGCGGGCGCGCCGGGTGCGCGGATCGGCGGTCGGGTCGGCGGCGTCGTAGCGCAGCAGGTTGTCCCGGCCGGAGAGGAAGCCGTACAGGGCCGGGCCCTCGATGAGGGCGCCGACGTGGGGCAGCACGGCGCGCGCGGAGCGCGGCATGGGGCGCCCCAGGACGTGCGCCGTGCCGGAGGTCGGCTCGATCAGGCCCATCAGCATGCGGATGGTGGTGGTCTTGCCGGAGCCGTTGGGGCCGAGGAAGCCGAAGACGCTGCCCTCCGGGACGGTCAGGTGCAGACCGTCGACGGCGAGCTGTCCGCCGCGGTAGCGCTTGGTGAGCGCGCGGGTGGCGATGACCGCGTCACCCGCGTGCGCGCCGTCCGGCTCCCTGGCGGACGCCTCGCCCATCGGCTCCCTCGTTCCCTGTCACGTCGTAAGGTCCCGGGGCCTTACTTCCCCGCGTCGGCCGCCTTCACGAGCGCGTCCTTGGTGACGGCGCCCACATAGACCGTGCCGTCCTCGGTGATCAGGGCGTTGACCAGGCGGGTGCTGAACACCGTGCCGGTGCCGAACTCGCCCTTGACCGGGTCGCCGAGCGAGCCGAGGAAGCCGCCGAGGTCGCCGCCGGCCTCGCCGGTGGGCAGGCCGCCCCCGGCGCCGCTGTCGAAGGTGGCGATGGTGTTCCAGCCCTCGCCGATCATCTTCATGCCGTCGAGGCCCTTGGCCAGGTCCTCTTCCGACTTGGGGGCCCGCTCCGGCTTCCCGGAGTGGTCCCGGCCGTGGTCCGGTGCGCGGCCCGGTTCGTGGTCCAGTTCGCCCTCCTCGGTCACCTCGGCGCCCTTGGGCGGGGTGAACTCGAAGGTCGACGCGTCGGGCCGGTCGAAGCTCACCTTGGTGAAGCCGACGTCGACGACGGCCGCGCCGCCGCTCGCCGGGGTGAGCGTGAACTTCAGCGGCATACCGGTCTCGTGGTCGACCGCGATGCTGATGCGGCCGACCGTGGAACCGGACTGCTTGGGCTGGACGACCAGCCGGTAGGCGTCCCGGCCGGCCACCTGGGCGGTGCCGTCGACGGTCACGGACGTGGTGTCGTCGACCGCTTTGAGCGCCTCCTCGGCGAAGTCGTCCGGGGTGGCCGGGGGCCGCTGCTCCCGGTCCTCGCCGGACGCGTCGACCGTGCCGTGGTAGACCTCGTTGGACTCGCTGTCGTAGCCCCAGACGTCCTTGCCGTTGTGGATCAGGCTGTACTCGGCGGCGTTCTCCAGGATCGACACCTTCTGCCGGTCCGGGCCGTCGGCCGCGATCCGCAGCGTGTGCGTGCCGGACGCCAGTTCGGTGAGCTTGGCGGACGGGTCGGCCGAGGAGCCGCCGTCGTCGCCCTGTCCCGTCGCGCCGGACGTGAGGCTGTTCTCCAGGCCGCCGAGGTCCGGCAGCCCGAGGTCGGTGGTGATCTTCACGGTGCCGGACAGCCGCTCGACGTCCGACTGCGCGATCTTCTCGATGAGCTGTGCGGCGGTGATCTCCGGCAGGTCGGGGTCGCCGGAGTCGGCGATCGCGGGGACGAGCCCGATGGTCGCGGCCGCCACTCCCATCACCGTGACCGGGACGACGTACCGCGCGGCCCTGCGCCGCCGTGTGCTCGGCTCGTCGACCTCCCCCTCGGTCGTCCTGTTCTCGGATTCGTACGGTGCCATGTGTGCCCTCCGTGGTCGGCGGCGGCTTCCGTCTCGTGTCCTCGCACCAGTCTCGCCCTGAGCCGCCATTCTCACCCGAACCGGTGAGAAGTGGTGTTGTCCGTCGTGGTCCATCCGACCAAATCCCGCGGGAGGACGCGTCAGACCGCGGACGCAACTGCGCGTACTGCTGGGGTATGACACGGGGGGTGGTTTCCTCCCCCGTCCAGTAGGGGTCGCGGGGAGGCGGGCCGTCGGCCGGTCAGCCCGCGCGGTGCACCACGGCGTCGCACAGCTGCACGAGGGCGGCCTTGGCCTCGCAGTCCCGCAGCGGGGCGAGCGCCGCCCGCGCCTCCTCGGCGTAGCGCACGGTGTCCCGGCGGGCCTGTTCCAGGGCGGGGTGGGCGCGCAGCAGCCGCAGCGCCTCGGCGTGCCGGGTGTCGTCGGTGAGGTCGGAGTCGAGCAGCTCGCACAGGGCGATGTCCTCGGGCAGCCCCAGCCGTGCCGCCCGCTCGCGCAGCCGCAGCACGGGCAGGGTGGCGATGCCCTCGCGCAGGTCCGTGCCGGGGGTCTTGCCCGACTCGTGGGAGTCGGAGGCGATGTCCAGGACGTCGTCGGCGAGCTGGAAGGCGACGCCGAGCCGCTCGCCGTACTGGGTGAGCACGTCGACCACCGTCTCGTCGGCGCCGGACATCATCGCGCCGAAGCGGCACGAGACGGCGACGAGCGAGCCGGTCTTGCCGCCGAGCACGTCCAGGTAGTGGTCGACCGGGTCGCGGCCGTCCTGCGGTCCCGCGGTCTCCAGGATCTGCCCGGTGACCAGCCGCTCGAACGCCTCGGCCTGCACCCGCACCGCCTCCGGGCCGAGGTCGGCCAGGATGTGCGAGGCCCGCGCGAAGAGGAAGTCGCCGGTGAGGACCGCGACGGAGTTGCCCCAGCGGGTGTTGGCGCTGTCCACCCCGCGCCGCACCTCGGCCTCGTCCATCACGTCGTCGTGGTACAGGGTGGCCAGGTGGGTGAGCTCCACGACCACGGCGGACGGCACCACACCGGGCGCGTAGGGGTCGCCGAACTGGGCGGCGAGCATCACCAGCAGCGGGCGGAACCTCTTGCCGCCGGCCCGCACCAGGTGCTGGGCGGCACCCGTGATGAAGGGGACCTCACTTTTGGTGGCCTCGATCAGCCCTTCCTCGACAGCCGTCATTCCGGCCTGGACATCGGCTTCCAGAGCCTGGTCCCGCACGCTCAGCCCGAACGGCCCGACGACGGTCACGAGGGGTCTCCTGTCTGCTGGTGTCCACTGGCGGTTACACGGAATGTCGATAGGTCGCTGCCATCACTCAAGTCAGCGTATCCGGTCATGTTTCGATCACCACCGGCACCCGGGGTCACAGGCAGGGCGATACGGGATCAGGAGCAGGGCGTTTCCGATCGGTTGATAACAACGGACATACACCCGCTTTCCGGGACGTAGCGACACCCGAACCATCCTGCCCGGCCGACCGTCCGATTTGCCGCAATTGGCAAACGGATTCCCCTTGGCGGTAAATGCTCTCGCGCCCTCCGGCCAGTGAAGTGAGTCACGCGCCACCCGCCACGCCCGCCACCCCGGCGCACCGGCGTTTCCCCTTCCCCCGGACCGGAGTTGACCCTTGGCAGTCGCAAAGGATCAAGCACCCCAAATCACCCATTCGAAGATCAAACGGCCCCTTGCGTGATCCCCTCACTTGTTCCCGGCATCTGCTCTCGCATACGTTCCGGGCCTGCCGGGCGGACGCCGAATCCTGCCACCGCCCGCATCACACCACCGACGAACTCACGCACGGCAGGAGCGGGGGACCCAGGTAAGTCGCCGGACCGGGCATCGCACCGATCGCACCGGGACGGCTCGGGGTGAAGCCATGCCCGCAGGGGCACGGCCGGGCACTCTCCCGCCCGAACCCGACAGCTCACCTCGCAGGCGTTGGAGAGGAACCCAGACATGCCCGCTACCGGTCAGTCCCGCTTCGGCCGCCGCCGCCTCGTCCGCTCCCTCGCCGTCGCCGGCACCGGCGTCGCCGTGGTCGCCCTCCCGCTGTTCGGCGCCACCGGCGCCGCCGCGGCCACCCCGACGTCCACCGCCGCCACCGCCACGGCGTACCCGAACAACCTCGACGGCTGGATCCGCGAGTCGCTGTCCGTCATGGCGCAGCACGGCATCCCGGGCTCCTACGAGAGCATCCACCGCAACATCATGCGCGAGTCCTCCGGCAACCCGTACGCCATCAACCTGTGGGACTCCAACGCCGCCAAGGGCACCCCGTCGAAGGGCCTGCTCCAGGTCATCGACCCGACCTTCGCCGCCTACCACGTGCCCGGCACCGCCTTCGACCCGTACGACCCGGTCGCGAACATCACCGCCGCCTGCAACTACGCCGCCGACCGCTACGGCTCCATCGACAACGTCTTCGGCGCGTACTGAGCCGACCGCTGACGGCCGAGCACGGCCGCACCACCGAACAGTCGCTCGAGGACGACGGCCACGCCGTCGTCCTCGTTCGACGTGGTGACCTCGTCGGCGACCGCCTTCAGCTCGGGGTGCGCGTTCGCCATCGCGACGCCGTGGGCCGCCCAGTCGAACATGGGGATGTCGTTCGGCATGTCCCCGAAGGCGACGGTCCGCGCCGGGCTCAGCCCCAGGTGCTCGGCGGCCAGCGCCAGCCCGGTCGCCTTGGTCACCCCGCACGGCTGGAGCTCCACGGTCCCCGGCCCCGACATGGTGACGGTGGCCAGCGAACCGACCACCGACCGCGCCGCCGCCGCCAACGCGTCGTCCGACAGCAGCGGGTGCCGCAGCAGCACCTTGCTGATCGGCCGCACCCACAGCTGGCTCCGCCGCTCGACCCGTACGGCGGGGAGCGTCGGGTGCGGCATCAGATAGCCCGGCTCGATCAGCGTCAGCCCGTCGACCCCGTCCTGGTCGACCGCGGCGTACACCTCCCCCACCTCGGCCTCGATCTTGCCGAGCGCGGTCTCCGCCAGCTCCCGGTCCAGGGTGACGGACCACAGCAGCCGGTCCGCGCCGGCGTCGTACACCTGCGCGCCCTGTCCGCACACCGCGAGCCCCGTGCAGCCGAGGTCGTCGAGGAGCGGCCGCACTCTGGGGGCCGGGCGGCCCGTCACCACGAGGTGCTGGGCACCGGCCTGCGCCACCCGCGCGAGTGCGGCGAGGGACCGGTCGGACAGGGTGTCGTCGCCGCGCAGCAGCGTCCCGTCCAGGTCGGTGGCGATGAGCGAACAATCGGTGGGTGCGGCCATGATCAGAGAATACGGACAACGCGACCACCCGATTCACCGTGCCCGTTTGGGCTCGATTTCGGTGCGGTTCCCCTTTGGTCGGCGCCGGGTGGCGACCGGTTCGGTCTCTTTCACCGTTTGGCGAGAACATCGTCCGCTCTCTACCGTCCGCCCGGGTTCGGGCGGTACCTTCCAAGTGTCCAGGGGGGACTTGATCGGGGGGTCAGGTGAGCGGACGCGTGCGCGTGCTGAGGCCCGAGGAGCTCGGCGAGGGGGAACGGGAGCGCTGGCGGGAACTGCGCGCCGCGGCGGACGCACCGCGCAGCCCGTTCATGGAACCGGAGTTCACCACCGCCGTGGGCCGGGTGCGGCCACGGGCCCGGGTGGCGGTGCTGTACGAGGGGGCGCAGCCGGCGGGCTTCCTGCCCTACGAGCGGGGCGTGCTGGGGCAGGGCCGGGCGATCGGGCTCGGGGTGTCGGACTGCCAGGGCGCGGTGCTGGCGCCCGGCGTGCTCCCGGACGGCGCCGGGCTGCTGCGGGCCTGCTCGCTGTCGAGCCTCGCCTTCGACAACCTGGAGGCCGGCCAGGAGCTGTTCGTGCCGTACGCGGCCGAGGAGCACGCCACCTATGTCATCGACGTGGAGAAGGGCTACGGGACGTACGAGTCGGTGCTGCGCACCCGGTCGCCGAAGTTCCTCAGGACCACCCTCGCCAAGGAACGCAGGCTGGGCCGCCACGCCGGACCCGTACGGTTCGTCTTCGACGAGCGTGACCCGGGCGCGCTGCGGGTGCTCATGGAGTGGAAGTCCGCGCAGTACCGCAGGACCGGACGCCGTGACCGGTTCGCGCAGGAGTGGATCACCCGGCTCGTGGGCCGGCTCGCCGAGACCCGGGCGCCCGGGTGCACGGGCACGCTGTCGGTCCTCTACGCCGGTGACCGGCCCGTCGCCGCCCACTTCGGGCTGCGCTCGGCCTCCGTCCTGGCCTGCTGGTTCCCGGCGTACGACCCGGAGTTCGCGAAGTACTCGCCCGGCCTCGTGCTGCATCTGCGGATGGCCGGGGCGGCGGCGGCCGAGGGCATCGGGCTGCTCGACATGGGGCGCGGTCCGGCCGCGTACAAGGACTCGCTGAAGACCGGCGAACTCGCCGTCCACGAGGGGGCGGTGACCCGTCCGGGCGCGGGCGCCGTGCTGCACCGGCTGGGCCGTGAGCCCGCCCGCCGGGCGCACGGCTTCGTCCGCGCCCGCCCGCGCCTCGCGTCACTGGCGTCACGGACCTTGAAGGGCGCGGCACGGCTGCGCCGCTCGTGAGGAGGGGGAGGGCGGATGTCCCGCAGCGCGGACACACAGGAGGAGATACGGCGGTTCCTGGCCATCGGCGCGGTGCAGGTGGCCGAGCTGGACCTGGACCTGGACCTGGCCCTGGAGCCGGGCGGGGGCGGGCCGAGACCCGGCCCCGGCAGCCCGCCGGTGACCGACGGCGAGGTGTTCCTGCTGGTCAGACGCTTCGGACGGCCGGTGGGCACGCTGCTGGCGCGGGTACCGCGGGGGGCGGATCCGCGGGCGGTGCTGACCGCGGCGGCCCGGGAGCGGTTCGCGGGGGCGGCCCCGCAGGCACCGTCCGCGGCCGGGCGGGGGGACGGCGGGGTGGCACCGCCGTACACCTCCGTCGTCGTGGCCACCCGGGAGCGGGCCGGGCAACTGGCGCGGGCGCTCGACTCGCTGCTCGCACAGGAGCATCCGCGGTTCGAGGTCCTCGTCGTCGACAACGCGCCCGTGACCGGCGGGACGCGCGAGCTGGTGGAGCGGAAGTACGGCGAGCGGGTGCGGTACGTGTGCGAGCCCGTCCCCGGACTCGCCGTCGCGCACAACAGGGGGCTGGCGGCCGCCCGGGGCGAGGTGATCGCGTTCACCGACGACGACGTGGTCGCCGATCCCCGCTGGCTCACCGAGCTGACCGCGCCGTTCGCCGCCGACCCGCGGCTCGGCTGCGCCACCGGCCTGATCCTGCCCGCCCGGCTGCGCACCCCCGCCCAGGTCCTGCTGGAGAGCAACGGCGGCTTCGCCAAGGGCTTCGCCCCGACGACGTACGACCCCCGGCGACCGCCCCGCGGCGAACCCCTGTTCCCGTTCACCGCGGGCCGTTTCGGCTCCGGCGCCAACATGGCCTTCCGTACGGAGGCGCTGCGGGCCGTCGGCGGCTTCGACCCGGCCACCGGGGCGGGGACGCCCGCACGGGGCGGCGACGACCTGTACGGCTTCGTGCGGGTCCTAGCCCAGGGGCACCGACTGCACTACACGCCGTACGCGCTGGTGTGGCACCACCACCGGGAGACCTGGGCGGACCTGGAGGCCCAGGCGTACGGCTACGGCGCCGGCCTCACCGCCTACCTCACCGCGATCCTCGTCAACCGGCCCGCGCTGCTGCCCGCGTTCCTCGCCCGGCTGCCGCGCGGCCTGGCGCACGCCCGCGCGCTGACCGCCGTACGGGACACCGGCGGCGGCGACGCACCGGGCGCCCACGACAGCCGCACCCATCCGTGGCCCCGCCGGCTGTCGCGGCTCCAGCGCAGGGGGATGCTCCTGGGACCGCTCGGCTACCTGCGGGCCCGGCGGGCGCTGCGGGACGGCGCGGGGGACGGTGCGGGGAACAGGCCGGGGAGCAGCGCCGGGGACGGTGCGGGGAACAGGCCGGGGAGCAGCGCCGGGGACGGTGCGGGGAAGGGGGCGCGATGAACACCGTGCGGGCCGCGGCGGCCTCGGTCGTCCCCGTGTTCCTCTACCACGCCGTGATGGACGATCCGCCGGAGTGGATCGCCGAGTTCACCGTGACGCCGAAGGCGTTCGCGGCCCACCTCGACGCCGTCGCGGACAGCGGGCGCACCCCCGTCACCATCAGCGCGCTCGCCGCCCACCTCGCCGGGCGGGCGCCGCTGCCGCCCCGGCCGGTGCTGCTCACCTTCGACGACGGCTTCGCCGACCTGCCGGGCCCGACCGCCGAGGTGCTGGCCGGGCGCGGGCTGCCCGCCACCGCGTATCTCACCACCGGCGCCATCTCCCCCGGCGGCCGCAGTCTGCTGCCGCCCGCCCCGATGATGACCCTCGACGAGGCGAAGCGGCTGGAGGAGGCCGGCCTGGAGGTCGGCAGCCACACGGTCACCCACGCCCAGCTCGACACCCTGACCGCCCGCCGGCTCCGAGCCGAACTCCTCGACTCCAAGGCCGCGCTGGAGGACGCCCTCGGCCATGCCGTCCCGCACCTCGCCTATCCGCACGGCTACAACAGCCCGCGGGTGCGCGCGACGGCCGCCCGGGCCGGTTACGAGACGGCGACCGCCGTGCGGCACGCGCTCAGCTCGGACCGGGACGAGCGCTACCGCATCGCCCGCCTGATCGTCCGCCGCGGCCACACCGTCGCCGATGTCGAGACGTGGCTGGCCGGCGGCGGGGCGCGGATCGCCCCGTACCGGGACGGCCCGAGGACGCTCGCCTGGCGCTGGTACCGGCACGGCCGGGCGCTGCTCCGCGGGCCGGAGTTCGCCGGCTGAGGTCACTTCAGCGGCTGGTTCAGATACGGGTCGGCCACCACCTCGCGCAGGCTGTCCCACGCCGCGTCATTCGCCAGGGCGAGGTTGCAGTGGGGGCCGGGGTCGCGGTGGTTCCACTGGAGGGCGGCCTTGACCCCGTCCAGGTTCTTCAGCACGCCGGGCACCTCCGCGTACCACTCGGCCTGCCGTTCCGGCCGTTCCGAGTCGACCGCCGTGCCGAACTCGGAGAGCATCAGCGGCTTGTCGGCGGAGATGTTCTTCCGTATCCAGTCGTGGCTGGCCGTCTGGGTCTGGGCGAAGGTCATCCACCGCGCCTTGTGGCAGCGGTAGTAGTTGTACTGGTTGTAGCCGATCCAGTCGACGTACGCGTCTCCCGGGTACATCCGCTCGAACAGGTCGGCGTGGTTCAGATAGCCGGTGATGATCCACGTCCACACGACGTTGTCGACGCCCAGTGTCGCGAACCGTTCGTGGATGTGGCGGTACGCCTTCACGTACTCGGCCGGTGTGCCGTTGTCCGGGGTGCGGGTGTCCATCTCCAGGTCGAAGGAGAGGAACACCTTCTTCCCGGTGCGCTCGCCGTACTCCTTGATCCGGCGGGCCTGGACGTCGATGACGGTCTCGTCCAGCTCACCGGCCGCGATCTCCTTCCACGTCGGCTGCTGCGCCTTCGTACCGCCCCACCACTTGCTCTCCCAGGACAGCAGCAGCATGCGGTCCTCGCCGACGCGCTGCTCCTCCGGGCTGAGCAACTGCCCCTCCCTGCGGGTTCCTTCGGGCAGCGACATGTCGTGGTACGTGTACACGATGTCGAGTGCGCGGCCCACGCGTTCCTCGTAGGCCTCGACCCTCTCCTCCAGGTCGTCCCGGTCGTGCGGCACGAACGCCCCGAACCAGGCGCCGCAGGGCGGTTCGAGCAGCTCGGTGGGCTCGCACTTCCCGTCCGCCGCGGACGGCTGCGGCCCGGAGGCGTCCCGCAGGGCGAGTACGGCGACGAGCACCGCGCCGACCACCGTGGCGGAGGTGAACAGCAGTCTGCGGCGCTGGGACACGGGGCGGCGCGTCCGCGGCTCGCGGGGCCTGCGGTGCCGGGCCCGGGGGGTGGGCGGGCCGCTGTCGCGGCGAAAGGGGCGGTCGGACGTCACGGAGCGGAACCCTTCCCTGTCGTCGAGGTCCTCGGTGCGGGCGGTGAGGCGCGCAGCCGCGGGCAGAAGGCGGCGAGCGTAGTCAGCAGGGTCAGCGCGAGCAGGACCCGCTGCGCGCTGAAGGTGTGGGTGGCGATCAGTGCCGTCGCGACGATCATGACCGCGCCGACGCTGAGGAGGACCGTCAGCGTCAGCCGTTCGAGCAGGTCGGAGCGGTGGGCGAAACGGGGGTCCCGTGACTCGACGGGCCCCCGGACGGGCCGGGCGCGCAGGGCCGGACCGAGGACGCCGACCAGTGCCGCACCGGGGCCTGCCGCCAGGAACACGGCGACCGCCGTGCCGCGCAGCGGCGATCCGCCGGGCAGGGCGAGCGCGGCGAGGGCCAGCCAGCCGGCGAACGGCGGGAGCATCCGTATCACGAGGTCCTGCGGTGTCATCGCTCCGTCTCCCCTTCCGTGCCTGCTCCCTCTGCGTCTGCTCCCTCCGCGTCTTCGCGTCGCAGTTCGTAGACGACGCCCGCGCCGTTCTCCGCCACGAGCCGGAAGCGGGGCGAGTCGGCGACGGACTCCCGGATGCGGTTCAACTGGGCCTCGGTGAGCTGCCCGTTCATCTCGGAGTGGGCGAACTGGCCCTGGGTGAGGAGGAAGTAGGCCCGGCCCGGACGGTCGACCCCGGCCATGTCACGGGCGAGGGTGGCGGCCGGGTTCCGCACGATCTCGTCGACGTGCCGCCGTTCGTCCTCCAGGAACCAGTAGTGGTCGACGGTTCCGTACGACGCGTAGGCCAGCGGGTAGTTGCGGTTGGCGGCGACGACCGTCGAGCCCTCGGGCGCCTCGTCGAAGAGCCGCTGGACCAGGTCCACCTCGCCCGGCGGGAAGTAGTTGATCCGGTCCTTGCCCGAGTAGCTCGGCACGAACGCCAGGGTCGCGGCGAGGAGCACCAGCAGCGGGCCCCCCGCGCCGATGCCGCGCCGCCACCTGCCGCTCGTCGCCGGTTTCCCGGGGGTTTCGGTGCAGGCGCCCGATTCGGCCTCGGCGGCGAGGGTGCGCACCGTGGGCAGCAGCGCGGCGGCGGCGAAGAAGGCGGCACCGGGCAGCATGAACATCAGCACCCTGAAGATCATTTCGCTGCCGTAGCCGCTCGCCGCGAACATCGGCAGCGGGGCCGCCGCGATCAGCAGCAGCGGCATCGCCCGGTGCCGCAGCACCCGCTGCCGCCACACCCCGGCCACCGCCAGCAGCAGCACCGTGCCGGACAGCAGCCGGGCCGCCCACGAGGTCGCCACCGCCCCGGTCCCGGTCGGGGTGGCCCCGTATCCGGTGGCGACGTTGCCGCCGACGTCGCCCACGGAACGGATCATGTCCGGCAGCGCGGCGGACAGGAACGGCAGCGCGGCCGTCAGGCACCAGGCCAGGAAGATCACGAGCGTGGTGACCGCCGGAACCCAGTCGCGGTAGCGGCGGACCAGGCACAGCGCGAGCAGCGAGACGGCCAGCATGCCGGGCGTGAGCTGGTGCGAGATGACGATCGTCACCACCAGCACGCTGAGCAGGACCGTCCAGACGGCCTGCCCCTGCCGGCCGCCCGCCCCGCCCGACCGGCCGTACCGGCGCAGGACGACGGCCAGGACGCCCAGGTGCAGCGCGAAGGCCACCGACTGGGGGGAGAAGTAGTCCTGGCCCACCCAGTTGGCGACGCAGAACAGCCAGACGCCGGTCCAGATCAGCCGCCGGTCCTCGGTGAAGGTGCGGTAGATCAGCAGCAGCGGGAGCAGCAGCATCAGGCTGGAGACCAGCGGCCACCAGGCCATGTACATCGCCGCCGACTCCACGCCCAGCAGCCGCACCAGCGCCGCCTGCGCGGCGAAGAAGCCGGGCCACTGGTCGTAGACGGCCATGTCGCCGACCTGGTCGGCGGTCTGCAGGCCGCCGGCCGTCAGCAGGTGGTCGACCACACCGTCGTGCTTCCACGCCCACGCGTACAGCGGGGTCGGGTAGAGCACGGCCTGAGTGGCCCGCTCCATCACCAGCAGTCCGAGCACGTAGGCCGCCGCCCAGCCGCCGGGCCGCCGCGGATCGCGGACCGTGTACCAGAACCCGGCGGTGAGCACGGCCAGCCCCGCCCAGAAGCTCGGATGGACGGCGGTGACCAGGCCGAAGTCGTCCAGCCGCGACACATCGGTGTGCCGGACCGCGTACCCCCACAGGGCGAGGGCGACGAGCAGCGGCACGGCGGGCCGGGCCGCGGCGGGTCCGCGGCGGCCCGGCAGGGCGGGCGGAAGAGCGGACAGCTCCGTCACCGGCTCGTGGGCGGGACTCGACGACTCCGACGAGGACGGGGCCCACGCCTCGTCCGGCTCGGGCGCGGATCTCTCTCGTGGAGTGGCTGGCGGACGCACGGTGGTTCCCCCCTGACGGTTCGGCTCTGAAGCGTGATCAGTCCTTGGATCGGCCGTTCGGATGTCTGCGGCGGAGCGACACCGGCGCCCGCGGCGCACCGCGCGACGGCAGGAGCAGGGCGAGTACGACGACTGTGTGGAGGACGACGAGCAGGACGAGCAGCACGGGCGCGACCGGCGCGAGGGCGTCCCGCCCGGCCCAGCCCCCCACCGCGACGACATACAGCGCCCCCCAGCGGCCCGGCCACGACAGCCGTCCGCCCGCGAACGCGAGCAGCAGCGACAGGGGTACGAGGCACAGCAACTGACAGACGAGCGGCCCCCAGCGCAGCAGCGGACCGGGCCCGTCGAGGCCGAGCGTCTCCGCGAGGAAACCGGCCGCCCGCACGTACAGCGCCCCGTCCACCGGCCGGGGTTCCCAGCCGAGGGCTACGGGCGCCACGTACAGCGCGGCCAGGACGGACCCCAGGGCCGTGCCCGGGAGCCACGGGTCGGGGCGGGTGCACAAGGTCACCGAGGCGACGAAGACGAGCACCAGCGTGCCGCCGGCCACGAGCGCCGCCGGCGGCAGCCCCTCCAGCAGCAGGCGCCCGGTGAACTCGCCGGCCGGGGAGCCGTCGAGCCAGGGCAGGTCGCGTACCGACACCCAGAACACGAGGGTGGCGAGCCCGAGCAGCACCCAGAGGATGTCGCCCCAGCGGCTCTCGTACCCCAGCGGGGCGGAACGTGACGCCGACGCCTCCTCGGAGCCTCGCCGGTGCGCCCAGGGGGCGGGGCTCGGTGGTGGTACGTCTGGGGGGCGGGGCCGGGCGCGGTGGCCGGGGTCTGCGGGTGCGTACGGCTCGGGGCGGTCCCGAGGCTCACAGCGGCCGCGCGGCTCGCCGCGAGCGCCGGGATCGTGGCGCGCGTGCGGCTCATCCCGGGCGCCGGGCGCATCGGCGGCTCGGGGGTCGTCCCGGTCGCCGGGATCAGCGGTGTCGCGTGGCTCGTCGGCCGGTTCCGGCTTCCGGGTTCCTGCCGCCGGTTCGTCGTGCCGTCCGGTGTCGGTGTCCCGGTCGCCGTCCTCGGCCGGAGCGGTTCGCGTCGGCTCACCGGGGCCGTCCCCGCCGCCCCCGGCCCCCGGAACCCGGCCCGCTTCCGGACCGTGCGGCCGTACGATGAACGCCAGCGTGTCCGCCTGCAGGACCTCCCGTTCGTACCCGGGGCGGCCGATGAACAGCGTGACCGTGTCCTCGCCGGCCCTCCCGGCGTCCCCACCGTCGTACGCCGCCCGGCGGGCCCAGCCGGTGCCGTATCCGGCCGTGGCGTTCAGCCGGGCCCAGCGGGTGCCGTAGTCGGGAGCGGGGGCGGGCCGGTCGGCGGAGCCACCGCTCCGGTCGCGCAGCGCCGAACGCAGCCCGAACACCGAGACGACCGCGATCAGCGTCATGCTGATCAGCACCGCCCACCCCGCCCCCGCGATCCCCGCCGGGGTGAACAGCACGGCCGCGCTGCCCAGCACCAGCACGCACATCGCCCCCTGGAGCGCGGCGAGCACACCGGTGCGTCCCTGCACCCGCAGTACCCCGATGTAGAGCTCCACCAGCACCCGGGGCAGCGCCCCGAGGGCGAGCAGCCGCAGCACCGTCGAGCCGTGCTCGGCGTAGTCCGGGCTGAACGGCGTGAGGATCCAGGGGGCGAAGACGACCAGGACCAGGACCACCGGCACCAGCAGCAGCGCCATGCGGCGCAGTGCCCCGCGCACCCCGGCGGCGAGCTGACGCGGATCGTGCGAGGCGTGCGCGGTGAGCGACGAGGCCATGTTCATGGCCATGAACTCCATCGTGCCGCCGACGGTGTACGCCACGTAGAAGTAGCCGTTCTCCGCGGCGCTGAAGCGGACCGCGACCATCACCGGCAGCAGGTTGATCATCGCCAGGCTGAACAGCGCGCCGAGCGAGTCACCGGCCAGGAAGCGTCCCATGCTCCGCAGACCGGGCGGTTCCACGTCCCGGTCGGCGGCGGCCTGACGCGGAATGAGCCGGCGGAAGATCAGCCAGCCCAGCGGCAGGGTGGAGAACGCGATGGCCACGGCCCAGGACACGAAGATGCCCAGGACCGGCAGCGCGCTCGCGAAGACGGCCAGCAGGACCAGCTTTCCGACGGAGAACACCGCGTTCCCGGCCGGCACCCACTCGGCCTTGCGCAGCCCGGTGAGCACCCCGTCCTGCAGGGTGAGCAGCGCCCACGCCACGCACGCCGCGACGAACAGCGCCCCGGCATGCGGTGTGCCGAGCGGTTCGTAGGAGGCACCCCACTGTTCGAGCGTGAGCAGGAAGACACCCGCGGCCAGGGCGACGACCACCGAACTCGCCCCGTACACGCCCCACACCAGGCGTCCCGTCTCACGGCCGGCGCGCGGTACGAAACGGACCACCGCGCCGATCATCGTGGTCGCTGTGATGCCGGCCAGCAGCCGCATCGCGGCGATCGCCGCGGAGCCCTGGCCGACGGCTTCCTCGGTGTAGTAGCGGGCGGCGACGAACCAGAACCCCAGCCCGAGGACGGCGGACACGCCCGTGCTGAGCATCAGGAAGTAGGCGTTCTTGAACAGGGAGTCCGCACCGGGCCGGTTCCCGGCGGGTGCCGGCGGTCGCCCTTCGGCGCGCGTCGCGGCCGGCTCGTGCACCTGGATGTCAGTCACGGGACGGCCCCAGCCCGTCGGCCGTCGTCCCCGGCCGGGCCGGGTGCTCCGGCGGTCCGGCCGGCCGCACGCCGGAACGCTCCAGCACCTCGACCACCTCCCGTGCCCGCAGCGGATCGACCGGCAGCGCGTGCCGCGCGAACCAGCGGGCCGCCCCGGGCGCGGGCGAGGGGTCGGTGAAGGCCTTCCCCGCGTAGTCGTCGAGGGGCGGGTCGTAGAGGTAGCCGACGACGATGCCGCGCCGGGCCAGCGCCGCCGTCGCCGCGTCCCGGTCCGCCACGAACAGCGGCACCCGGAACAGCGGTTGCGCCTCCCTTCCCGGTCGCGGCCGGGCCCAGCGCGTCGCCAGCAGCAGCTCGGTGCCGTCCCGGGACGCCTCCAGTACCTCGTCCAGCCGTCCGAGCCTGTGCCTGATGCGCCGCAGCCGCAGCGGGCCGGACTCCTGGCGGTAGGTGTGCATGTCGACGCGGGCCCAGGCGTCGAACGCGGTGAGGTCCGGGGCCGCGCCGACGGCCCGGTGCAGCGCCTCCGGGCGCAGCGGCATCCTGATCCCCTCGCGCTCCGCCAGCCCCAGCAGCCCGAGCGTGGCCCAGGCGGCCCGCCGCAGCCCCAGCCCCCGCACGGCCGCCTCCGCGTACGGCCGTACCGCGTAGGCGAGTTCCGACGTCGCCCGGCGCGGGGTGAGCAGTGCGCGGCAGGCCTGCCGTACGGCGTCGCCCGGGCCCGGGTCCGCGAGCGACAGGATGCCGCCCGCCTGGGCGCCGGCATGCTTGGAGAGGCTGAAGACGGAGGCCTCGCCCCAGGCCCCGACCGGCCGACCGCCCACCTCGCTGCCGATCGCGTGCGCCGCGTCCTCGAACAGCGGGATGCCCAACGCGTCGCAGCGCGCCCGCAGTTCCGGCGCCGGGTCCGGGTTGCCGTACAGATTGGTGGTCAGTACGGCGGACAGCGTGCCCCAGGTCTCCTCGGGCACGGCGTCGAGGTCGATGGACGCGTCGAGCGGGTTCAACGGCGCCTGCACCGGCCGCAGTCCGGCGGCCAGCACCACGAAGAAGATGACGTCGTCGTCGACCGGCGACATCAGCACCCTGCCGCCCTGCGGGCACCAGTGGCGCAGCGCCACGTACAGCGCGAGCCTGCATGACGGCACGTACACACATTCCCGGCCGAGCCGGCCGCGCATGGTCTCTTCCAGCCGTTCCGGCCGCGACCGTGAGCGCGCCGAGCGCGGGCCGGCCTCCCCAATGGCCATCCGCCCCCCTGGGTGCCGTCGGAACGCCCCCTCCCCGAGGCCTTCCGGCACCCGCCCAGAGTCGCCCCGTTCGCACCACTGCGTCAAGATTGCCTCCCGTCCTGTGGATAACCTCCGGTACGCGACGGGAAGCGGTACATGCCGCCCTTGCGCCCGCGCTCCTCCCGCCCACGGGCCCCTTCCGCCCGGCGCCACCACTGCGGCTCTGCCCAAGACCGCCGTACGGCCCGTAACGTGTGGCACGGCCACGAACACGTGGAACACCCGCGAGCACCTGCGTACACGAAAGCGAGGCAGCACCCGATGCCCCCCTTCGATGTCCCCGAGGGCGACCCCTTCGGCCCGCACAACCTGCCGTACGGCGTGTTCTCGCCCCCCGGCTCGTCGGAGCGGACCGTCGGCGTCCGGCTCGGCGACCACGTCCTCGACGCCGGCGCGGCGGCGCACGCCCTGGGCTCCCCCTACGCCTCCCTGCTCGCCCGCCCGACCCTGAACCCGCTGCTGGCGGCGGGCCGCACCACCTGGTCGGACGTGCGGCGGGCGCTCACGGCCTGGGTGACCGTCCCCGCGCACCGGGAGACCGTCGAGCCGCTGTTCCACCCGCTGTCCGAGGTGACCCTGCACCTCCCCTTCGAGGTCGCCGACTACGTCGACTTCTACGCCTCCGAGAACCACGCCCGGAACGTCGGCCAGATCTTCCGCCCCGACGCCGCCGAGTCCCTCACCCCCAACTGGAAGCACCTGCCGATCGGTTACCACGGCCGGGCCGGCACGGTCGTGGTGTCCGGGACCGACGTGGTGCGCCCCTCCGGCCAGCGCAAGGCACCCGCCGACGCCGCCCCGGTCTTCGGGCCGTCCGTCCGGCTGGACATCGAGGCCGAGGTGGGCTTCGTGGTCGGCGCTCCGTCCGAGCGGGGCCGGCCGGTGGCGCTCGGCGACTACCGCGACCACGTCTTCGGCCTCTGCCTCCTCAACGACTGGTCCGCCCGCGACGTCCAGGCCTGGGAGTACGTCCCCCTCGGACCCTTCCTCGGCAAGTCCTTCACCACCTCGGTGTCGGCCTGGATCACGCCTCTCGACGCCCTGGAGGAGGCCCGCGTGGCACCGCCGGAGCGCACCCACGAGCTGCTGCCCTACCTGGACGACGCCGGCGAGGAACCCGGCGGCTACGACCTGCGCATCACCGTCACCGTCAACGGCCATGTCGTCTCCGAACCTCCCTTCTCCACCATGTACTGGACGGCCGCCCAGCAGCTCGCCCACATGACCGTCAACGGCGCCTCCCTGCGCACCGGTGACCTGTACGGCTCCGGCACGGTGAGCGGCCCCACCGAACGGGAACGCGGCTCGCTGCTGGAACTGACCTGGAACGGCCGCGACCCCCTCGAACTCCCCGACGGCAAGCGGACGTTCCTCGAGGACGGCGACGTGGTGACGCTGTCCGCCTGGGCGCCGGGACCGGACGGCGCGCGCGTGGGCCTCGGTGAGGTCTCGGGACGGGTGGTCCCCGCGCCCTGACCCCTTCGGCCCTGGCCGATCTCCGACGACCCCTGACTCACACCGCCCTTCGCCGTCATACTTGGCGTCGGGCGGTGTGTGTCTATCGGCGCCGCGCCCTCCGCATCACCCGCACGCCCCCGAGCCGCCCCTTCCGACAGGATCCGGAGCCCGTGGCATGACCGTCTGCCTGCTCCTGCTGAGCGTTGTCGCCGTGACGGCCGCCGTGCCCGTCCCCCGGGCACTGACCAGGGCGAAGTGGCCGGAAAGGGAACCGGTGGTCGCCCTGTGGGTGTGGCAGTGCCTGGTCGCCACCGTCCTGCTGTGCTGTCTGACGGCGCTCGCGCTCGGCGCCGCGGCCGTCTTCGGCACCGTCCGCGCCCAGCTCTTCGCCCCGGCCCCGCCCGCGGTGACCGCCGCCTACGACCTGTCCGCCGCCTCGTCCTGGACGGTCGCCCTCACCGTGCTCCTGGCCTGCGGGGCGGCCTGGACGACGGCCATGCTCGGGCGCGAGCTGGTCGAGGCCCGCCGCCGTCGCGCCCGGGCCCGGGCACATCTGCGGGAGCGCGCCCCCGACCTCCCCGCCGGACTCCCCGCCGCCCGCGGCCCCCTGCTGGTGCTGGAGGACGAATACCCCGACGCCTGGTGGATGCCCGGCAGCCCGCCCCAGCTGATCGTCACCACCGGCGCCCTGCAGCGCCTCACCGACCACCAGGTCGACGCCGTCCTCACCCACGAGCGCGGCCACGCCCGCGCCCGCCACGACTGGCTCCTCCATCTCTCCACGGCCCTGGCCACCGGCTTCCCCCGGATCCCGCTGTTCGCCCACTTCTGCGACCAGACCCATCGCCTGGTCGAGCTGTCCGCCGACGACACGGCCTCCCGCCGCTGCGGCCACCTGACGACGGCGCTGGCGCTGATCGAGCTGAACCAGCACCGTGGTGTGCTGTCCTGCTCCTCCAGCCACCGGCTGCTCGGCGAGCGCGTCGACCGTCTCCTGGAGCCCCCGCCCCGCCTCGGCCGCCGGCACCGCGCCCTGACGACCGCGGCGGCGGCGCTGGTCCCGCTGGTACCGCTGCTGATCACCTTCGCCCCCGGCCTGACGGCGCTGCCGTGACCCTCACGCTGCGGCGGGGCTGGGCCGGGCGGGGGGAAGTTCCGCAACCCGCGTCTGCGGGGTGCCGTCGCGCCCACCCGTGCCGCCCCAGCGGCACGACTGCCCGCGGTTGTGTTCGGCCTACGCCCAGTCGTCGGGCTCCGGCTCCTCCCCGGGCCACTCGTCGGGGCCACCTGGATCCCCGGCCCCGGCACCGCCGTCCCCCGGCCGCGACAGCCCCGCCAGCACCGCCACCACCCCCTCCCCGTACGTCGCCAGCTTCTTCTCGCCCACCCCGCTGATCCCCCCGAGCTCACCCACCGACGCGGGCCACACCGTGGCGATCTCCCGCAGCGTCGCGTCGTGGAAGATGACGTACGCCGGAACCCCCTGCTCCCGCGCCTGCTCCGCGCGCCAGGCCCGCAACGCCTCGAACGCGGGCTGGAGTTCCCCGGGCAGCTCGACCGCCGCGGCCTTGGCCTTGCGCTCGCCCCGGCCGCCCGTGCCGCGGGCCGCCGCCGGCTTCTCCGGCTCCTTGCGCAGCGGCACCTCCCGCTCCCGCCGCAGCACCGCCCCGCTCGTCTCGGTCAGCACCAGCGTGCCGTACTCCCCCTCGACGGCGAGCAGTCCCTGGGCGAGCAACTGCCGTACCACGCCCCGCCACTCGGCCTCGCTCAGCTCCTCACCGATGCCGAACACCGACAGCTGGTCGTGGTCGAACTGGATGACCTTGGCCGTGCGCCGCCCCAGCAGGATGTCCACGATCTGCACCGCGCCGAACTTCTGCCCGCGCTCGCGCTGCAGCCGCACCACCGTCGACAGCACCTTCTGCGCCGCGACGGTCCCGTCCCACGTCTCCGGCGGGGTGAGGCAGGTGTCGCAGTTGCCGCAGCCCTCCGCGCCGGGTTCCTGGCCGAAGTAGGCGAGGAGCTGACCGCGGCGGCACCGTACGGTCTCGCACAGCGCCAGCATCGAGTCCAGGTGCCGGCCCGCCCGCCGCCGGAACGCCTCGTCGCCCTCCCCGGACTGGATGAGCTTGCGCTGCTGTATGACGTCGTTGAGCCCGTAGGCCATCCAGGCCGTGGACGGCAGCCCGTCACGCCCCGCGCGACCGGTCTCCTGGTAGTAGCCCTCGACCGACTTGGGCAGGTCGAGGTGGGCGACGAACCGGACGTCCGGCTTGTCGATGCCCATGCCGAAGGCGATCGTCGCGACGACGACCAGCCCCTCCTCCCGCAGGAACCGCGCCTGGTGCGCGGCGCGCGTCCCCGCGTCGAGCCCCGCGTGGTACGGCACCGCCTCGATCCCGTGGCGCGCGAGGAACTCGGCCGTCTTCTCCACGGAGTTGCGCGAGAGGCAGTACACGATGCCCGCGTCCCCGGCGTGCTCCTCGCGCAGGAAGTTCAGCAGCTGCTTGCGGGGGTCGGCCTTGGGCACGATCCGGTACTGGATGTTGGGCCGGTCGAAGCTGGCCACGAAGTGGCGGGCGTCCGGCATCCTCAGCCGGTCGGTGATCTCCCGGTGCGTGGCGTGCGTGGCCGTCGCCGTCAGCGCGATCCGGGGGACCTCCGGCCACCGTTCGCCCAGCAGCGACAGGGTGAGGTAGTCCGGCCGGAAGTCGTGCCCCCACTGGGACACACAGTGCGCCTCGTCGATCGCGAAGACGGAGATCTTGCCGCGGGAGAGCAGGTCCAGGCTGCTGTCCAGACGCAGCCGCTCCGGCGCGAGATAGAGCAGGTCCAGCTCGCCGGCGAGGAACTCGGCCTCGACGGTCCGCCGCTCGTCGAAGTCCTGCGTGGAGTTCATGAACCCGGCGCGCACGCCCAGCGCCCGCAGCGCGTCCACCTGGTCCTGCATCAGGGCGATCAGCGGGGAGACGACCACTCCCGTGCCCGGTCTGACCAGGGCCGGAATCTGGTAGCACAGCGACTTGCCGCCGCCGGTCGGCATGAGCACGACGGCGTCGCCGCCCGCGATCACATGGTCGACGACCGCTTCCTGCTCGCCCCGGAAGGCCTCGTACCCGAAAACCCGGTGCAGCGTAGCGAGCGCCTCACCATCCGTCACTGCCATCTCGGCGACACCGCCCGTCCCCTGCATCGTCCCGTCCCCCGTACGTCGTCCTTCGACCACTGCCTCCACGATAGGCGCCCGCACCGACAGCCCCCGAGTTATCCACAGGCCCGTCCGGAACGGCGGCGGCCCGGCACCCCCTCCCAGGGGTGCCGGGCCGCTTCCTCGTCCGCCGGGGGGGTGTCAGCGCACGAACACTCCCGCGTCCCCGGCCAGCTCAAGGAAGTACTGCGGTGCCACACCGAGCACCACCGTGACCGCCACGCCGAGCCCGATCGCCGTCATCGTCAGCGGTGACGGCACCGCGACGGTCGGGCCCTCGGGGCGCGGCTCGCTGAAGAACATCAGGACGATGACGCGGATGTAGAAGAACGCCGCGATGGCCGAGGCGATCACACCGACCACGACCAGCGGGACGGCTCCGCCCTCCGCCGCCGCCTTGAACACGGCGAACTTCCCGGAGAACCCGGAGGTCAGCGGAATGCCCGCGAAGGCCAGCAGGAACACCGCGAACACCGCCGCCACCACCGGGGAGCGGCGGCCGAGCCCCGCCCACTTGGACAGGTGCGTCGCCTCGCCGCCGGCGTCCCGAACCAGCGTGACCACCGCGAACGCGCCGACCGTCACGAACGAGTACGCCGCCAGGTAGAAGAGCACGGACGAGATGCCCGACGGCGTCGCCGCGATGACGCCGGCGAGGATGAAGCCCGCGTGCGAGATCGCCGAGTACGCCAGCAGCCGCTTGATGTCGGTCTGCGTGATCGCCACGACGGCGCCGACCAGCATGGTGACGATGGCGACACCCCACATGACCGGCCGCCAGTCCCAGCGCAGGCCCGGCAGCACGACGTACAGGATCCGCAGCAGCGCTCCGAACGCCGCCACCTTGGTGGCCGCCGCCATGAAGCCCGTCACCGGTGTCGGGGCGCCCTGGTACACATCGGGCGTCCACATGTGGAAGGGCACGGCACCGACCTTGAACAGCAGGCCCATGACCACCAGCGCCGCCCCGACCAGCAGCAGCGCGTCGTTGCCCATGGTGGCGGCGAGCGCCGGGGTGACCTCGGGGACGGTGCCCTCGACGACCTGCGCGATCGTCGCGTACGACATCGAGCCCGCGTAGCCGTACAGCAGCGCGATGCCGAACAGCATGAACGCGGAGGCGAACGCACCGAGCAGGAAGTACTTGACCGCCGCCTCCTGCGACATCAGCCGCTTGCGGCGGGCCAGCGCGCACATCAGGTACAGCGGGAGCGACAGCACCTCCAGCGCCACGAACAGCGTCAGCAGGTCGTTGGCCGCCGGGAAGACCAGCATGCCGGCGACCGCGAAGAGCAGCAGCGGGAACACCTCGGTGGTGGTGAACCCCGCCTTGACCGCCTTCTGCTCGCTGTCGCTGCCCGGTACGGCAGCGGGCTGCGCGGCGAAGGAGTCGACCCGGTTGCCGTGCGCCTCCGGGTCGAGCCGGCGCTCGGCGAAGGTGAACAGGCCGGCCAGGGCCGTCAGCAGGATCGTGCCCTGGAGGAACAGGGCCGGTCCGTCGACGGCGATGGCGCCCATCGCCGCGATGCCGGCCTTGGTCGTGGCGTAGCCGTTCGCGGCGAGGGCCACGACCGCGGCGAACGCGGCGGCGAGTGCCACCACGGAGAGGAACATCTGTGCGTAGTAGCGGGATTTCCGCGGTACGAACGCCTCGGCGAGGATCCCGAGGATCGCCCCGCCGACGATGATCAGCATGGGCGCGAGCTGCCCGTACTCGATCTTCGGCGCGTCGATCTTCGAGATCGGTTCGGCCGCGGTCGCCGCCGTTGTCCACAGGCTGTGGACGGCTGCTGTTGCGCTCACTTGGCCGCCTCCACCTCGGGCCGGGGATCCTTCTTCTCCACGTCGGACATGGTCTGTTTCACCGCCGGGTTCACGACGTCCGTGACGGGCTTCGGGTAGACGCCCAGGAAGACCAGCAGCACGACCAGCGGTGCCACCACCGCGATCTCCCGCACCCGCAGGTCGGGCATGGCGGCCACCTCGGGCTTCACCGGGCCGGTCATCGTCCGCTGGTAGAGGACGAGGACGTAGAGCGCGGCGAGCACGATGCCGAAGGTGGCGATGATCCCGATCACCGGATAGCGCGTGAACGTGCCGACCAGGACCAGGAACTCGCTGACGAAGGGCGCGAGCCCCGGCAGCGAGAGGGTCGCGAGGCCGCCGATCAGGAACGTGCCGGCCAGCACCGGTGCGACCTTCTGCACCCCGCCGTAGTCGGCGATGAGCCGGGAGCCGCGCCGCGAGATGAGGAACCCGGCGATCAGCATCAGCACGGCGGTCGAGATGCCGTGGTTGACCATGTACAGCGTCGCTCCGGACTGGCCCTGGCTGGTCATGGCGAAGATGCCCATGACGATGAAGCCGAAGTGCGAGATCGACGCGTACGCGATCAGCCGCTTGATGTCGCGCTGGCCGACCGCGAGCAGCGCGCCGTAGATGATGCTGACGACGGCCAGGACGAGCACGACCGGCGTCGCCCACTTGCTGGCCTCCGGGAACAGTCCGAGGCAGAAGCGGAGCATCGCGAAGGTGCCCACCTTGTCGACGACCGCCGTGATCAGCACGGCCACCGGCGCGGTGGACTCCTGCATGGCGTTGGGCAGCCAGGTGTGCAGCGGCCACAGCGGCGCCTTCACCGCGAAGGCGAAGAAGAAGCCGAGGAACAGCCAGCGCTCGGTGCCGGTCGACATGGTCAGTTCGCCGCTCGCCCGGGCCTCGGCGATCTCGGTGAGCGAAAAGTTCCCGGCGACCACGTACAGCCCGATCACCGCGGCCAGCATGATCAGACCGCCGGCCAGGTTGTAGAGGAGGAACTTCACCGCCGCGTACGACCGCTGGGTCGCCGCCTTCTCCTCGCCGTGCTCGTGGGCACGGTCCCCGAAGCCGCCGATCAGGAAGTACAGCGGGATCAGCATGGCTTCGAAGAAGATGTAGAAGAGGAAGACGTCGGTGGCCTCGAAGGAGAGGATCACCATCGCCTCGACGGCCAGGATCAGGGCGAAGAAGCCCTGCGTCGGCCGCCACCTCTTGTTCCCGGTCTCCAGCGGGTCGGCGTCGTGCCAGCCCGCCAGGACGATGAACGGGATCAGCAGGGCGGTCAGCGCGATCAGCGCCACCGCGATGCCGTCCACACCCAGTTCGTAGCGGACGCCGAAGTCCGCGATCCAGGCGTGCGACTCGGTGAGCTGGTAGCGGTCGCCGCCCGGGTCGAACCGCACCAGGACGACGATCGCCAGGACCAGCGTGGCGAGCGAGAACAGCAGGGCCAGCCACTTGGCCGCCGTGCGCCTCGCGGCCGGTACGGCGGCCGTGGCGATCGCCCCGATGGCCGGGAGCGCCGCCGTCGCTGTCAGCAGAGGAAAGGACATCGGTATCAGACCGCCCTCATCAGCAGGGTCGCGGCGACGAGGACCGCCGCGCCGCCGAACATGGAGACCGCGTAGGACCGCGCGAAGCCGTTCTGCAGCCTGCGCATCCGCCCGGACAGACCGCCCATGGAGGCAGCCGTGCCGTTGACGACCCCGTCGACCAGGGTGTGGTCCACGTACACCAGCGAGCGGGTGAGGTGCTCACCGCCGCGGACCAGGACGACGTGGTTGAAGTCGTCCTGGAACAGGTCGCGCCGGGCGGCCCGGGTGAGCAGCGACCCGCGCGGGGCGACGGCCGGAACCGGACGGCGCCCGTACTGCGCCCAGGCGACGGCCACGCCGATGACCATCACGGCGACCGTGGAGAGCGTCACCGTCAGGGCGCTGACCGGCGGGTGGCCGTGGGAGTGCCCGGTGACGGGCTCCAGCCAGTGCACGAAGCGGTCGCCGATGCTGAAGAAGGCACCGCCCGCGACCGACCCCACCGCCAGCACGATCATCGGGATCGTCATGGACCTCGGCGACTCGTGCGGGTGCGGCGGGGCGTACTCCCCGCGTGTCTCGGCGGCGGGCTCCACGTCCGGCTGGGCCGGGGACGGCGTCGGCGCGTTGCGCCAGCGCTCCTCGCCGAAGAACGTCATCAGCATCACGCGCGTCATGTAGTACGCGGTGATGGCCGCGCCCAGCAGGGCGCAGGCGCCGAGGATCCAGCCCTCGGTGCCGCCCTTGGCGAACGCCGCCTCGATGATCTTGTCCTTGGAGAAGAAGCCGGACAGACCCGGGAAGCCGATGATCGCGAGGTAACCGAGGCCGAAGGTGACGAACGTGACCGGCATGTACTTACGCAGGCCGCCGTAGCGGCGCATGTCGACCTCGTCGTTCATGCCGTGCATCACCGAGCCGGCGCCGAGGAACAGCCCGGCCTTGAAGAAGCCGTGCGTCACCAGGTGCATGATCGCGAAGACGTAGCCGATCGGGCCGAGGCCCGCGGCCAGCACCATGTAGCCGATCTGCGACATGGTCGAGCCGGCCAGCGCCTTCTTGATGTCGTCCTTGGCGCAACCGACGATCGCACCGAACAGCAGCGTGACCGCGCCGACGATGGTGACGACCAGCTGGGCGTCGGGGGCGCCGTTGAAGACGGCCGCCGAGCGGACGATCAGGTACACGCCCGCCGTGACCATCGTCGCGGCGTGGATGAGGGCCGAGACGGGGGTCGGGCCCTCCATCGCATCCCCGAGCCAGGACTGCAGCGGCACCTGGGCGGACTTGCCGCAGGCGGCGAGCAGCAGCATCAGGGCGATGGCGGTGAGCTTGCCCTCGCTCGCCTCACCGGCGAGACCGGCCTCCCCGGGGCCGCCGAGCACCGGCCCGAAGGCGAAGGTGCCGAACCACAGGAACATCAGCATGATCGCGATCGACAGACCCATGTCGCCGACGCGGTTGACGAGGAAGGCCTTCTTCGCGGCCGTTGCCGCGGTGGGCTTGTGCTGCCAGAAGCCGATCAGCAGGTAGGAGGCGAGACCGACGCCTTCCCAGCCGAGGTACAGCAGCAGGTAGTTGTCGGCGAGGACGAGGATCAGCATCGCCGCGAGGAACAGGTTCAGATAGCCGAAGAAGCGGCGGCGCCGCTCGTCGTGCTCCATGTACCCGATGGAGTACAGGTGGATCAGCGAGCCGACGCCGGTGATCAGCAGGACGAACGTCATCGACAGCTGGTCGAGCCGGAAGGCGATGTCGGCCTGGAAGCCCTCCACCGGGATCCAGCTGAACAGGTGCTGTGTGACGGTGCGTTCGGCCGCGCCCTTGCCCAGCAGGTCGGTGAAGAGCACCAGGCCGAGGGCGAAGGAGACGGCCGCGAGCAGCGTGCCGATCCAGTGGCCGACGGCGTCCAGCCGGCGTCCGCCGCACAGCAGGACCACCGCTCCGAGCAGGGGCGCCGCCACCAGCAGCGCAATCAGGTTCTCCACGATTCAGCAGCCCCTCACAGCTTCATCAGGCTGGCGTCGTCGACCGAGGCCGAGTGGCGGGAACGGAACAGGGACACGATGATCGCCAGCCCGACCACGACCTCCGCGGCGGCCACGACCATCGTGAAGAAGGCGATGACCTGGCCGTCGAGGTTGCCGTGCATCCGGGAGAAGGCGACGAAGGCGAGGTTGCAGGCGTTGAGCATGAGCTCCACGCACATGAACACGACGATCGCGTTGCGCCGGATCAGCACACCGGTGGCGCCGATCGTGAACAGCAGCGCGGCCAGGTACAGATAGTTGACGGGGTTCACTTCGACGCCTCCTCGGCCCGCTCGAACGTCGGCGGATCGATCGCCTTGCGCTCCAGGCGTTCCTCCGCGCGCTGCTCCATCGCCCGCAGGTCGTTGATGGCCTCCTGCGACACGTCACGGATCTGGCCGCGGTCCCGCAGGGTCTTGCTGACCGTGAGGTCCGACGGGGTGCCGTCGGGCAGCAGGCCCGCGATGTCCACGGCGTTGTGCCGGGCGTAGACACCGGGCGCCGGGAGGGGCGGCAGGTACGTGCCCTCGCGCACGCGCTGCTCGGCCAGCTCCCGCTGGGTCCTGGCGCGTTCGGTGCGCTCCCGGTGGGTGAGCACCATGGCGCCGACGGCGGCCGTGATGAGCAGGGCGCCGGTGATCTCGAAGGCGAAGACGTACTTGGTGAAGAGCAGGGCCGCGAGGCCCTCCACGTTGCCGCCCGCGTTCGCCTCGCCGATGCCGTTGAACTCGTTGAGCGAGGCGTTGCCGATCCCGCCGACCAGCAGGACGCCGAAGCCGAGACCGCACAGCAGGGCCAGCCAGCGCTGGCCCTTGATGGTCTCCTTCAGGGAGTCGGCCGCGGTGACGCCGACCAGCATCACCACGAACAGGAACAGCATCATGACCGCGCCGGTGTAGACGACGATCTGGACGACGCCCAGGAAGTAGGCGCCGTTGGCCAGGTAGAACACCGCCAGGATGATCATGGTGCCGGCGAGACAGAGCGCGCTGTGCACGGCCCGCCGCATGAAGACGGTGCACAGGGCGCCGATCACGGCGACCGTGCCGAGGATCCAGAACTGGACGGCCTCTCCGGTGGAGGTGGAGTAGGCGGCGAGCTGTCCGGTCATCGCTTGATCACCTCTTCGGACGCCGGTTCCTCCGGGCCGAAGGTCGAGGCGGCCTCCTGCACCACCTCACCCCGGGAGTGGGCGACCTGCTGCTCCGTACCGGGCGCGGCCTCGGTCACCAGGCCCCGGTAGTAGTCCTGTTCGTCGGTGCCCGGGTACATCGCGTGCGGGGAGTCGACCATGCCCTCCTCCAGACCGGCGAGCAGCTGCTCCTTGGTGTAGATGAGGTTGGCGCGGCTGGAGTCGGCCAGTTCGAACTCGTTGGTCATCGTCAGCGCGCGCGTGGGGCACGCCTCGATGCACAGGCCGCACAGGATGCAGCGGGCGTAGTTGATCTGGTAGACGCGCCCGTACCGCTCGCCGGGCGAGTAGCGCTCCTCGTCGGTGTTGTCCGCGCCCTCGACGTAGATCGCGTCGGCGGGGCAGGCCCAGGCGCACAGTTCGCAGCCGACGCACTTCTCCAGGCCGTCCGGATGGCGGTTGAGCTGGTGCCGTCCGTGGAAGCGCGGAGCGGTGGTCTTCTGCTGCTCCGGGTACTGCTCGGTGAGCCGCTTCTTGAACATGGCCTTGAAGGTCACGCCGAAGCCGGCCACGGGGTTCAGGAAACCGGGCTTGGTGTCCTTGGGTTCCTCAGCCATCGGACGCCTCCTTTCCATCCGTAGATCCGCCCAGAGATCCGTCACTCTGAGTATCGGGCCCGCCACTGACAATCAGCTCCCGCTCCCGGCTCGGGCGGCGGCGCGGCACCGGCGGCAGCTCCTGTCCGGGCAGCGGCGGTACGGGGAATCCGCCCGCCATGGGGTCGAAGGCGGGCGGCTCCCCGGGCTGTTCGGCCTCCTTCGCCTTCGACCGGAACATGTCGGCGACGAAGGAGAGCAGCAGCAGGGTGAGGACACCGCCCGCGATGTAGAGCGCGATGTCGGCGAAGTCGTAGTTCTCGTTGCGCAGCGCCCGCACGGTGGCGACCGCCATCAGCCACACCAGGGCGACCGGGATGAGGACCTTCCAGCCGAGCTTCATCAGCTGGTCGTAGCGCACGCGCGGGAGCGTGCCGCGCAGCCAGACGAAGCAGAACAGCAGGCTCAGCAGCTTGCCGGTGAACCAGAGCATCGGCCACCAGCCGTGGTTCGCGCCCTCCCAGAAGGTGCTGATCGGCCACGGGGCCCGCCAGCCGCCCAGGAAGAGGGTCACGGCGACGGCCGAGACGGTCACCATGTTGATGTACTCGGCGAGCATGAACATCGCGAACTTGATCGACGAGTACTCGGTGTTGAAGCCGCCCACCAGGTCGCCCTCGGACTCCGGCATGTCGAACGGGGCCCGGTTGACCTCCCCGACCATCGTCACGATGTAGATCAGGAAGGAGACCGGCAGCAGCAGGACGTACCAGCGGTCGGCCTGCTGCTCGACGATCGTCGACGTCGACATCGACCCCGAGTAGAGGAACACGGAGGCGAACGCGGCGCCCATCGCGATCTCGTACGAGATCATCTGGGCGCAGGAGCGCAGGCCGCCCAGCAGCGGGTAGGTGGAGCCGGAGCTCCAGCCCGCCAGGACGATGCCGTAGATGCCGATCGAGGCGACCGCGAGGATGTAGAGCGCCGCGATCGGCAGGTCGGTGAGCTGCATCGTGGTGCGCTGGCCGAAGATCGAGACCTCGTTGCCGGCCGGTCCGAAGGGGATCACCGCGAACGCCATGAAGGCGGGGACGGCCGCGACGATCGGCGCGAGGATGTACACCGCCTTGTCGGCGCGCTTGACGACGACGTCTTCCTTGAGCATCAGCTTCACGCCGTCGGCGAGCGACTGGAGCATGCCCCAGGGGCCGTGCCGGTTCGGGCCGACGCGCAGCTGCATCCAGGCGACGATCTTGCGCTCCATGACGATGGAGAGCAGCACGGTCACCATCAGGAAGGCGAAGCAGAACACCGCCTTGACGACGATCAGCCACCAGGGATCGCGGCCGAACATCGAGAGGTCTTCAGCGGCGAGGTACGGGCTCATGCCTCCACCTCCTGGGGGGCCTCGCCGGCGAGCGTCGCCGGACCGATTCGGACGAGGGAGCCGGGCAGTGCCCCGGTGCCGGAGGCGACTCCGCCGCCGGCGGAGTTCAGCGGCAGCCAGACCACCCGGTCGGGCATCTCGGTGACGGCCAGCGGAAGTTCCACCGTCCCGGCGGTGCCGGTCACGGCCAGCAGGTCGCCGTCCTTGACGCCGACCTCGGCGGCCGTGGCGGCCGACACGCGCGCGTGTGCCGCGTGCCGGGTGCCGGCCAGCGCCTCGTCGCCGAGTTGCAGCAGGCCCTGGTCGAGCAGCAGCCGGTGCCCGGCGAGCACGGCCTCCCCGGCTGCCGGCCGGGGCAGGGCGCCCGCGGTCTCCAGCGGGTCGGTGGCCCGGGGGCCGTCCCAGGCGCCGAGCCGGTCGAGCTCCGCGCGGATCGTGCGCAGGTCCGGCAGGCCCAGGTGGACGTCCATGGCGTCGGCCAGCATCTGCAGCACCCGCGCGTCGGTGGGCGCGACGCGCCTGGTCATCTGGTCGGGCTTGAGCGCCGCCTCGAAGAGACGGACCCTGCCTTCCCAGTTGAGGAACGTGCCGGCCTTCTCGGCGACCGCGGCGACCGGCAGGACCACGTCGGCGAGTTCGGTGACCTCGCTGGGCCGCAGCTCCAGCGACACCACGAACCCGGCCTCGGCGAGCGCGGCACGCGCGCGTGCCGGATCGGGCAGGTCGGCGACCTCCACACCGGCGACCAGCAGCGCCTGGAGCTCGCCGCGCGCCGCGGCGTCGACGATCTCACCGGTGTCGCGGCCGTAGCGGTGCGGCAGTTCCGCGACGCCCCACGCGGCGGCGATCTCCTCGCGCGCGCGCGGATCGGTCGCCGGGCGGCCGCCCGGCAGCAGCGCAGGCAGCGCGCCCGCCTCCACCGCGCCGCGCTCCCCGGCCCGGCGCGGGATCCACACCAGCCGGGCGCCGGTCGCGGTGGCGAACCGGACGGCCGCGGTGAGCCCGCCCCGTACGGCCGCCAGCCGCTCGCCCACGACGATCACCGCGCCGTCGGCCCGCAGGGCCTCCGCGGCCGCGGCCCCGTCGCCCTCCAGGCCGACACCGCTCGACAGCGCGTCCAGCCACTCGGTCTCGGTGCCGGGGGCCGCCGGAAGCAGCGTGCCGCCGGCCTTCTCCAGACCGCGCGTGGCGTGCGTGGCCAGGGCGAAGGTCTGCTGCCCGTGTCCCCGCCAGGCCTTGCGCAGCCGCAGGAAGACGCCGGGCGCCTCCTCCTCCGACTCGAACCCGACCAGCAGCACCGCGGGCGCCTTCTCCAGCGAGGTGTACGTGACACCCGTACGGTCGAGATCGCGGCCCCGTCCCGCGACCCGCGCGGCGAGGAAGTCGGCCTCCTCGGGGCTGTGCACGCGCGCGCGGAAGTCGATGTCGTTGGTGCCGAGCGCCACGCGCGCGAACTTGCTGTACGCGTAGGCGTCCTCGACGGTGAGCCGGCCACCGGTCAGTACTCCGGTGCTGCCGCGCGAGGCCAGCAGCCCCTGGGCCGCGATCTGCAGCGCGTCGGGCCAGGAGGCGGGCTGCAATTCACCCTCGGCGTTGCGCACGAGCGGGGTGTCGAGGCGGTCGCGCAGCTGCGCGTAGCGGAACGCGAAGCGTCCCTTGTCGCAGATCCACTCCTCGTTGACCTCGGGGTCGTTCGCGGCGAGCCGCCGCATGACCTTGCCGCGCCGGTGGTCGGTGCGGGTGGCGCAGCCGCCGGAGCAGTGCTCGCACACCGACGGCGAGGAGATCAGGTCGAAGGGGCGGGAGCGGAACCGGTAGGCCGCCGAGGTGAGGGCGCCGACCGGGCAGATCTGGATGGTGTTGCCGGAGAAGTACGACTCGAAGGGGTCGCCCTCGCCGGTGCCGACCTGCTGGAGCGCGCCCCGCTCGAGCAGCTCGATCATCGGGTCGCCCGCGATCTGGTTGGAGAACCGGGTGCAGCGGGCGCACAGCACGCACCGCTCGCGGTCGAGGAGCACCTGCGTGGAGATCGCGACGGGCTTCTCGTAGGTGCGCTTCTTGCCGTCGAAGCGGGACTCGGCGTTGCCGTGCGACATCGCCTGGTTCTGCAGCGGGCACTCGCCGCCCTTGTCGCAGACCGGGCAGTCCAGCGGGTGGTTGATGAGCAGGAGCTCCATCACACCCTTCTGGGCCTTCTCGGCGACCGGCGAGGTGAGGTGCGTCTTCACCACCATTCCGTCGGTGCAGGTGATGGTGCAGGAGGCCATCGGCTTGCGCTGGCCCTCGACCTCGACGATGCACTGGCGGCAGGCGCCGGCCGGGTCGAGGAGCGGGTGGTCGCAGAACCGGGGGATCTCGATGCCGAGTTCCTCCGCGGCCCGGATGACCAGGGTGCCCTTGGGCACGCTGATCTCGGCGCCGTCGATCGTCAGCGTGACGAGGTCCTCGGGCGGGACCGCCGCCTCTCCCCCGCCGGAGGGAGCGTTGGTGGTCACAGTCATGCGTGCACCTCCGTACGGTCGGCCCAGGCCGTCGACTTGGCCGGGTCGAAGGGGCAGCCACGGCCCGTGATGTGCTGCTCGTACTCCTCGCGGAAGTGCTTCAGCGAGGAGAAGATCGGCGAGGCCGCGCCGTCGCCGAGGGCGCAGAAGGCCTTGCCGTTGATGTTGTCGGCGATGTCGTTCAGCTTGTCGAGGTCGGCCATCTGTCCCTTGCCGGCCTCGATGTCCCGCAGCAGCTGGACCAGCCAGTACGTGCCCTCCCGGCAGGGGGTGCACTTGCCGCAGGACTCGTGGGCGTAGAACTCCGTCCAGCGGGTGACGGCGCGCACGACGCAGGTCGTCTCGTCGAAGCACTGGAGTGCTTTCGTGCCGAGCATGGAACCCGCGGCGCCCACTCCTTCGTAGTCGAGAGGGACGTCGAGGTGCTCTTCGGTGAACATCGGGGTCGAGGAACCGCCCGGTGTCCAGAACTTCAGCCGGTGGCCCGGACGCATCCCGCCGCTCATCTCCAGCAGCTGGCGCAGCGTGATGCCGAGGGGCGCCTCGTACTGTCCGGGGTTGGAGACATGGCCGCTGAGGGAATAGAGCGTGAAGCCGGGAGACTTCTCGCTGCCCATCGAGCGGAACCATTCCTTGCCCCGGTTCATGATGGCGGGAACCGATGCGATCGACTCGACGTTATTCACCACAGTCGGGCACGCATAGAGGCCCGCGACGGCAGGAAAGGGGGGACGGAGCCGCGGTTGACCCCGGCGGCCTTCGAGCGAGTCGAGCAGTGCGGTCTCCTCACCGCAGATGTACGCGCCCGCACCCGCGTGCACGGTGAGTTCGAGGTCGAGTCCGCTGCCCAGGATGTTCTCGCCGAGGAAGCCGGCCTCACGGGCCTCGCGCACGGCCTCGTGCAACCGCCGCAGAACGGGGACGACTTCACCACGCAGATAAATGAAGGCATGAGACGACCTGATGGCATGACAGGCGATGACAATGCCCTCGATGAGGCTATGCGGGTTCGCGAAGAGGAGCGGAATGTCCTTGCACGTTCCGGGTTCCGACTCGTCGGCGTTGACAACTAGATAGTGAGGCTTGCCGTCACCCTGGGGAATGAACTGCCATTTCATTCCCGTCGGGAATCCGGCGCCGCCGCGGCCGCGCAGACCGGACTCCTTGACGTACGCGATGACGTCGTCCGGTGACATCGCGAGCGCCTTGCGGAGCCCCTCGTACCCCTCGTGCCTCTTGTAGACGTCCAGCGTCCAGGACCTGTCCTCGTCCCAGAAGGCCGACAGCACGGGTGCGAGCAGCTTCTCCGGGCTCATGTCCTTGAGTTCGGGTGCCAAGGTCATCACTCCCCCTCCTCGGCGGCGGGCCCGGCGGGGTGCGCCGGGTCGGAGGCCGACGTGTCCTGCGGCGCGTCGTGCGAGCTAAGGTGCTCGGCGGGCGACGGCTCGTGCGGCGGGGTGTCCCGGGGCGCCTCACCGCGCGGGTGCACCACACGCGCGGGCGCGGTCTCACCCTTGGCCAGCTTCAGGCCGATCAGGGAGGCGGGTCCGGCGCTGCCGGTGGCCTCGACGGCTCCCTCGCGCCCGTCGGGGAAACCGGCCAGGATGCGGGCGGTCTCCTTGAAGGTGCACAGGGGCGCCCCGCGCGTGGGCGCGACCGGGCGGCCGGCGCGCAGGTCGTCGACCATGCGCTTGGCGCTCTGGGGGGTCTGGTTGTCGAAGAACTCCCAGTTCACCATCACCACGGGCGCGAAGTCGCAGGCCGCGTTGCACTCGATGTGCTCCAGGGTGACCTTGCCGTCGTCGGTGGTCTCGCCGTTGCCGACGCCCAGGTGCTCCTGGAGCTCCTCGAAGATCGCGTCGCCGCCCATGACGGCGCACAGGGTGTTGGTGCACACCCCGACCTGGTAGTCGCCGCTCGGCCGGCGCCGGTACATGGTGTAGAAGGTGGCGACCGCGGTCACCTCGGCCGTGGTCAGCTCCAGCATGTCCGCGCAGAACTGCATCCCGGTGCGCGTGACGTGGCCCTCCTCCGACTGCACGAGGTGCAGCAGCGGCAGCAGGGCGGAGCGGGAGTCCGGGTAGCGGGCGATGACCTCGCGCGCGTCGGTCTCCAGCCGGGCCCGGACGTCGTCCGGGTAGGCGGGTGCGGGCAGTTCGGGCATGCCCAGGCTGACGCCCCGCTCGGACCGCTCGGAAGATGAGGTGGTCACCGGTCGACGCCTCCCATCACGGGGTCGATGGACGCGACGGCGACGATGACGTCGGCGACCTGGCCGCCCTCGCACATCGCCGCCATGGCCTGCAGGTTGGTGAAGGACGGGTCGCGGAAGTGGACCCGGTAGGGGCGGGTGCCGCCGTCGGAGACGACATGCACCCCGAGTTCGCCCTTGGGCGACTCGACCGCCGTGTACGTCTGGCCCGGCGGGACGCGGAATCCCTCGGTGACCAGCTTGAAGTGGTGGATCAGGGCCTCCATGGAGGTGCCCATGATCTGCTTGATGTGGTCGAGGGAGTTGCCCAGTCCGTCCGGTCCCAGAGCGAGCTGGGCGGGCCAGGCGATCTTCTTGTCGGCGACCATGACCGGCCCGGGCTGGAGCCGGTCCAGGCACTGCTCGACGATACGCAGCGACTGGCGCATCTCCTCGAGCCGGATCAGGAAACGGCCGTAGGAGTCACAGGTGTCGGCGGTCGGGATGTCGAAGTCGTAGTTCTCGTATCCGCAGTACGGCTGTGCCTTGCGCAGGTCGTGCGGCAGGCCGGTGGAGCGCAGCACCGGGCCGGTGGCGCCGAGGGCCATGCAGCCGGCCAGGTCCAGGTAGCCGACGTCCTCCATGCGGGCCCGGAAGATGGGGTTCCCGGTGGCGAGCTTGTCGTACTCCGGGAGGTTCTTGCGCATCTTCTTCACGAACTCGCGGATCCGGTCCACCGCGCCGGGCGGCAGGTCCTGGGCGAGTCCGCCGGGGCGGATGTACGCGTGGTTCATCCGCAGGCCCGTGATGAGCTCGAAGATGTCGAGGACGAGTTCACGGTCACGGAATCCGTAGATCATGATCGTGGTGGCGCCGAGCTCCATGCCGCCGGTGGCGATGCACACCAGGTGGGAGGAGAGCCGGTTCAGCTCCATCAGGAGCACCCGGATGACCGAGGCGCGGTCGGGCACCTGGTCCTCGATGCCGAGGAGTTTCTCGACCGCGAGGCAGTACGCCGTCTCGTTGAAGAACGGCGTCAGGTAGTCCATGCGCGTCACGAACGTGGTGCCCTGGGTCCACGTCCGGTATTCGAGGTTCTTCTCGATGCCGGTGTGGAGGTAGCCGATGCCGCAGCGGGCCTCGGTGACCGTCTCGCCGTCGATCTCCAGGATGAGCCGGAGCACTCCGTGGGTGGACGGGTGCTGCGGACCCATGTTGACGACGATGCGCTCGTCGTCGGCGCGGGCCGCGGACTGGACGACCTCGTCCCAGTCGCCGCCGGTGACGGTGTAGACGGTGCCCTCGGTGGTTTCCCGAGGGGATGCGTGCGACGTGCTCACGAGTACGACCTCCGCTGGTCCGGAGCCGGGATCTGGGCGCCCTTGTACTCGACGGGGATGCCGCCGAGGGGGTAGTCCTTGCGCTGCGGAAAGCCCTGCCAGTCGTCCGGCATCATGATCCTCGTCAGGGCCGGGTGACCGTCGAAGACGATGCCGAAGAAGTCGTACGTCTCGCGCTCGTGCCAGTCGTTCGTCGGATAGACCGAGAACAGCGACGGGATGTGCGGGTCGCTGTCGGGGGCGCTGACCTCGAGGCGGATCACCCGGTTGTGGGTGATCGAGCGCAGGTGGTACACGGCGTGCAGCTCGCGGCCCTTGTCGTTGGGGTAGTGCACTCCGCTGACGCCGGTGCACAGTTCGAAGCGCAGGGCGGGGTCGTCGCGCAGGGTCCTCGCCACGCGGACCAGGTGCTCGCGCTCGATGTGGAAGGTGAGTTCGCCGCGGTCGACGACCGTCTTCTCGATGGCGTTGCCGGGGAGCAGGTCCTGCTCCTCCAGCGCGCCCTCCAGCTCGTCGGCGACCTCGTCGAACCAGCCGCCGTAGGGGCGGGCGGCCGGTCCCGGCAGCCGGATCGAGCGGACCAGTCCGCCGTAACCGGAGGTGTCGCCGCCGTTGTCGGCGCCGAACATCCCGCGCTGGACGCGGATCTCCTCGCCGCCCCGGCCGCGCTGGCCGGGGAGGTTCTCCGCGGAGAGGTCCTTCTCGGGGTTCACGCCGTCACCCGCGGTGCCGTTCGCGTCGCTCATCGCAGCAGCCCCTTCATCTCGATCGTGGGCAGGGCCTTGAGCGCCGCCTCCTCCGCCTCGCGGGCCGCCTCCTCGGCGTTCACGCCGAGCTTGGAGGTCCGGATCTTCTCGTGGAGCTTGAGGATCGCGTCCAGCAGCATCTCGGGGCGGGGCGGACAGCCGGGCAGGTAGATGTCGACCGGGACGACGTGGTCGACGCCCTGGACGATCGCGTAGTTGTTGAACATGCCGCCCGAGGAGGCGCAGACCCCCATGGAGATCACCCACTTGGGGTTCGGCATCTGGTCGTAGACCTGCCGCAGCACCGGCGCCATCTTCTGGCTGACCCGTCCGGCGACGATCATGAGGTCCGCCTGCCGCGGTGAGCCGCGGAAGACCTCCATGCCGAAGCGCGCCAGGTCGTAGCGGCCGGCGCCGGTGGTCATCATCTCGATGGCACAGCAGGCGAGGCCGAACGTGGCGGGGAAGACGGACGACTTGCGCACCCATCCCGCGGCCTGCTCGACGGTGGTCAGCAGGAATCCGCTCGGCAGCTTTTCTTCGAGTCCCATGACTAGTGGCCCCTCAGTCCCATTCCAGGCCGCCGCGCCGCCATACGTACGCGTACGCGACGAAGACGGTGAGCACGAAGAGCAGCATCTCCACGAGCCCGAAAAGCCCCAGGGCGTCGAAGCTGACGGCCCAGGGGTAGAGGAAGACGATCTCGATATCGAAGATGATGAAGAGCATCGCCGTCAGGTAGTACTTGATCGGGAAGCGCCCGCCGCCGGCCGGCGTGGGGGTCGGTTCGATACCGCACTCGTAGGCCTCGAGCCTCGCGCGGTTGTACCGCTTCGGACCGATCAGCGTGGCCATGACCACGGAGAAGATCGCAAAGCCTGCCCCGAGGGCTCCCAGTACGAGGATGGGCGCATACGCGTTCACCGCTCCTCGCTCCTCTCAGTCGGCACTGACTGCTATGGGGTCCCCGCGGGGCGGACGAATCCGGTCCCCCGGGGAGGTCGCGCATCGGGCCGGCCCCGCCTCAACAGCCCCACGAACCACGCCCGCCCCGGCGAAGATCGAGAACATGTGAAGCAGGTCACAAGCCCAACCGCTCCGCATCCTATGCCCGAGGGTCTGTGATCTGCGACACGGGGTATTCCACAACCTTTGTGATCTCCACCACCTGACGAACGATCATGAAGTCGGATGAGCAGTGATCTTCACACGCCAAGCGTTCGCGCGATCACCAAACGTGACATTTTGACTGGTCAGCGCAGCTCAGAGGGCTCGTCTCCATATCAAGATGCTTCTTGTGCATGCAAATTGGCGCTGGACTTGATCTCTTGGTAGGAGCCGCGTTCACACTTCGGAGGGGACGCGGTGCGAGGTGTGGACGTGTGCACGCGTTCACGAAGTCGGGGGGTCACGATCCGGTCACCCTCCGGCACGGCCCGGTCCGCCGCCGTCCGGTGCGACCGCCGACCCGCCGGACGCGGTGAAGGCGGCCACCGTTGCGTGACGTGCGTCACATCGATGAGAGCCCGAGGAGAGGAGGGCTTGGCCAACCAGTTCAACCGGTGGTAAGCGCGGGGCAATTCGGGCGTAACGATGAAAGTACGTGATCACGGGCCGATCACGGGCGCCCGCAATGTCCGTTACGGCGTCAATAAAGAGCGACACGCCCGGGATTCGGACCCTCGATTGAACAACTGTGGCGCAGCACACGTTTCTTGAAGATATGAAGCAGCCCCTGGTACCGGTTGTTCCCATGTCCCACACCGCTCCCATACGCAGCCACCGGAAACCCCGCCGCACCGCGTCGTCCACGATGGCGATGCGGGCCGGAGTTGCCGGTGGCGTCCTCAGCACCCTGGCAGTGGCCGGGGCGTCGGGTTCGGCCAACGCCGCCGAGCCGGTGACGCAGACCCTCGAACTGCCCACCCTGACGGCCGACCTGGCCGCCCAGGTCGCCCAGTCCGCGGAGGCCACCCAGCAGGCCGCCGCGAACTACCAGCTGCAGGCCGAGCGTGACGCGGCCGCCGCCAAGGCCGCCAAGCAGGCCAAGGCGGACCTCGCCGAGGCCAAGGAGAAGGCCGAGGCGAAGAAGAAGGCGGCGGAGGAGGCCCGCAAGGCCGCCGCCGAGCGTGCGTCGCGCGACGCCGGGCGCACCACCCTGGCCACCACCGCGTCGACCGCCTCCGCCTCCGCGCCCGCCAGCGGCAGCGTCGCGACGGTCATCGCCTTCCTCAAGGCCCAGGTGGGCGACGCCTACGTCATGGGCGCCACCGGCCCCAACGCCTGGGACTGCTCGAGCCTGGTGCAGGCCGCGTTCAAGCAGGTCGGCGTGGACCTGCCGCGCGTCTCCCAGGACCAGTCGACGGTCGGCACCGACATCCCGCTGTCGCAGGTCCAGGTCGGCGACATCCTGTACTGGGGCGGCAAGGGCTCCGCGTACCACACGGGTGTCTACATCGGTAACGGCCAGTACCTGGACGCCGCCAACCCGTCCAAGGGCGTCGTCATCCAGGATCTCTCCGGCTACCCCGCGTCGGGTGCCGTGCGCGTGCTCTGAGCCGCGCTCCCACGGGCTGAAGGGCCGCTGCCGCTCGGGGGCAGCGGCCCTCCCCCGTGCACCGGGCCAGGACTGCACCGGGCCAGGATCGCCCGATTGCCCGGATCGTCCCGCCCTCGCGACGGGTTGACGGCACCCCCATGCCTCACGGGCGCCCCGTGGAGCCCCGTGACGGGCCCTCCCGGCGCCCCGCGCGAACGCCGACGGCCGGAGTCCGCACCCCGGACCCCGGCCGCCCACAGCGCCGCTCACGGCGTCGGCGTCAGGCGGTGACACCGCCGCTCTGCCGTGCGCGCCGGCGCAGCAGCACGACGACGCCCGCGCCGAGGCCCAGCGCCAGCAGCGCCGCCCCGCCCATCAGCGCCACCCCGCCGGCACCGGTGAGTGCCAGGCCGCCGTCGGTGTCGTCGCCCGCGACGTCACCGGACGTGCCGTTCGTACCGGAAGAGCCGTTGCCGGAGTCGCCCCCGTCCCCGGACCCGGGCGGGGTCGAGCCGCCCGACGTGCCGCCGTCGCCCGTACCGCCGTCGCCCGTGCCGCCGTCGCTCCCGTCGCCCGTGCCGCCGTCCGTCGACCCGTCGGGGCCGTTGAGCACGATCCAGGCGGAGTTGTTCCCGTGGTCGGAGTCGAAGGGGTTGTCCCACTCGGGCAGCGCGACCTTGCCCCGGGCGCCCTCGACGACCCGGTCGACGCGCAGTTCGAACGGGAAGTCGATCTCGGCGTCCTCCAGCAGCGGGGTGTCCACCCAGCACAGGTAGCCCTTGACGCCCTCGGCGATGGTGTTCTTCCCGCAGCCCTCCGGGGCCTTGGTGACGGTCGCCCCTTCGGGCACGGCCACCGTGAACCCGATGGGCTCGCCGCCGGACCGCAGCGCGCTGATCCACGCGGGACCGTTGTTGCGGAAGCCGATCCGCGCCGTGACGGTGTCACCGGCCTCGGCGTCCTGCGCGGACCCGGTCAGCTCCAGGTCGTAGGTGTTCTTCGTGGGCAGGTCCAGGTCGGCGTACCGGGTGTAGTCCGCGGGGTCCGCGCCGGAGACCTTCGTCAGCTTCAGGTCGGCGCCGGTGCCCGGCCGGTAGTCCTTGGCGGCGCGCAGCCCGGCCGCCTCCTCGGGGGCGACCGCGGTGAAGGAGTAGGTGAAGATGTCGTGCAGCGCGAACGCGGCGGTCTTCACCTTCAGCGGCTCGGCCAGGGCGTAGGCCGTCCCCGCCTCGATGCGGTCGGGGAACGTGCAGATGGCGTCGGTGCCCTGGCGCAGCAGGGGCCCGGTGGTGGTCTCGGCGTAGGAGCAGTTGCCGTAGGAGTCGGGGAAGGACACCCCGCGTGAGCCGTGGAACCGCAGCACCGCGCCCTCGGCGGGCATGCTTCCGGCGTTGCGCAGGCCCACGGGCGCCTCGTAGGTGCCGCCCGCCCGCAGGTCGCCCGGCGGCGGCAGTTCGCGGTTGAGGAACTCGGGGCCGCCGACGAGCACGTCGATGGTGAGCGGGGTGAACTCCAGCCCCTCGCCCTCACCGGTGACGGTGATGCTGCCGAAGTCGCCGGCCTCGCTGTCGTCGCCGATGTCGAGCCGGATGCCGCCGACCCTGTTGTACTGCGTGCCGGCGTACAGCTCGGTGCCCGTGCAGACGGCGACCAGGCCGTCGGCCTCGCACGGGAGCTTCACCTTCGCGACGCCGGCCAGCTCGCTCGCGTCGATGCGGATCGTGTAGTCGCCGGTGAACACGGGCGGGATGACGCCGTCGCCCTCGAACGGCTCGCCGGGGCCGTTCAGCCGCAGGTCGACCTGCGGTTCCGTGGGGTCTCCGTTGTCGGACTGAAGCGACAGGTCGACCCGGTTCTCGCCGGTGATGCTCACGGGAAGGGGCGCGTCGACCGCCTGGGCGGTGCCTGCCGCGCCGGTCGCGATCAGACTCGTGGCGGCCGCCAGCCCCAGGGCTCTGAGCGGCCCGAGCCGCCGGTGTGCCTGCTGTGTCATGGAAGGCTCTTTCGTCGAACGGGACGTGCCCGACTGGGTACGTCCCGTTCGACGGCCATCGTTGTCGATCAGTTGTCCACGAAAGCGTCACGTGGTGATCACGGTCACGCATACCTCACCGGTCACGACGGTCGCATCCCGGACGCCACCGGCCACCCCGCCCGCCGGGGCGTCACGCCTTCGGCGCCACCCTGCTCAGGCCGTTGATGACGCGGTCCATCGCGTCGCCGCCCGTGGGGTCGGTCAGGTTGGCGAGCAGCTTCAGCGTGAACCGCATCAGCATCGGGTGGGTCAGTCCGCGCTGGGCGGCGATCTGCATGACCTTGGGGTTGCCGATGAGCTTCACGAAGGCGCGGCCGAGCGTGTAGTAGCCGCCGTAGGTGTCCTTCAGGACGCGCGGATAGCGCTGGAGGGCGATCTCCCGCTGCGCCGGAGTGGCCCGCGCGTGTGCCTGCACGATCACGTCGGCGGCGATCTGCCCGGACTCCATGGCGTAGGCGATGCCCTCGCCGTTGAACGGGTTGACCAGGCCGCCCGCGTCGCCGACGAGCAGCAGCCCGCGCGTGTAGTGCGGCTGGCGGTTGAAGGCCATGGGGAGCGCGGCGCCGCGGATCGGGCCGGTCATGTTGTCCGGGGTGTACCCCCAGTCCTCCGGCATCGAGGCGCACCAGGCCTTGAGGACCTCGCGCCAGTCCAGCTCCTTGAAGGAGTCGGAGGTGTTGAGCACGCCGAGGCCGACGTTGCTGGTCCCGTCGCCCATGCCGAAGATCCAGCCGTAGCCGGGCAGCAGCCGGTCCTGCGGGCCGCGGCGGTCCCACAGCTCCAGCCAGGACTCCAGGTAGTCGTCGTCGTGGCGCGGCGAGGTGAAGTACGTGCGCACCGCGACGCCCATCGGCCGGTCCTCGCGCCGGTGCAGCCCCATCGCCAGGGAGAGCCGGGTGGAGTTGCCGTCGGCGGCCACCACCAGCGGGGCGTGGAAGGTGACTTCGCGCTTGTCCTCGCCGAGTTTCGCCTTCACGCCCGTGATGCGGCCGGTGCGGTCGTCGACGATCGGCGCGCCCACGTTGCAGCGCTCGTAGAGCCGGGCGCCCGCCTTCTGGGCCTGCCGGGCGAGCTGCTCGTCGAAGTCGTCGCGCTTGCGGACCAGGCCGTAGTCGGGGAAGGAGGCGAGATCCGGCCAGTCGAGCTGGAGGCGGACGCCGCCGCCGATGATGCGCAGGCCCTTGTTGCGCAGCCAGCCGGCCTCCTCGGAGATGTCGATGCCCATCGACACCAGCTGCTTGACGGCGCGCGGTGTGAGGCCGTCGCCGCACACCTTCTCGCGCGGGAACTCGGTCTTCTCCAGCAGGAGCACGTCGAGTCCGGACCGGGCCAGGTGGTAGGCGGTGGTGGAGCCGGCCGGCCCCGCGCCTACGACAATGACGTCCGCGGTGTTGTCGGAGAGGGGCTCGGTCACGGCGGGATCTCCCCAAGTTCGAAATCTGCGTGCCGACCGGCACTGGACAGGGGCAGTCTATTCAGCAGAATTGATCACCCGGCTGAAGGGCTGCCCCGTGAACCGAGCTCTCCCCGCTGTACGGCTGCGAGTTCCCACCCATGAGGACGCCTTCACCTGGCACCGTCTCTTCGGCGACCCGGACGTCATGGAGTTCCTCGGCGGCAAGGCGGCGGACCTGTCGGTCTACGAGGAGCTCACCGCCCGCCAGCGTCGGCACGACGCCCAGCTCGGCTTCTGCCTGTGGACCCTGCTCGACGCGTCCGGGCAGGTCATCGGCTTCACCGGCGCCCAGCCGTGGGAGCGCGACTGGGGTCCCACGGGCGAGATCGAGATCGGCTGGCGGCTCGCGCGGGAGCACTGGGGCAGGGGGTACGCCACCGCCGCGGCCCGGGAGACCCTGGAGCGGGTGGGTGCGGCGGGCGTGCAGGACGTGGTGGCGATGGTGGACGTCCGCAACACCCGCTCGGCCGAGGTCACCCGACGGCTGGGGATGCGCCTCGCCGAGACCTTCATGTCCCCCGGCTCACGGCGCGAGGTCCACTGCTACCGCCTGGACCTCTGACCCGCACCTGTCACTCTCCGTAGTCGATTGTCACGGAACGCCACTTGATGCTTCCGGCGGGCGTCGCACCGGTCTACTCTGCCGGTACCGCTGGGGGGTGACGTCCGTGCGTATGACGCCCAAAGGACCCGAGACACCCGAGGTGCGCGTGCCGCGCCTGGTCGGCCTGATGGCCGTGGACGCGCGCGAATCGGCTCGCGCGCGGGGCCTGTTCGTGAGCGCCCCGGACCGGCCGGACTCCCGGCTCGCCGTCGTCGACTACGTCGTACGCCAGTATCCGCAGCCCGGCACCGAGGTGCCCCGGGACTCGGTGGTGCACGTGTGGTTCGACTTCGGTGAGGGCGACGGCGGGGGCGGCGGGGTGCGCGAACCGCGCGGACCCCTGCCACCCACGGGCGGACTCCAGCGGGAACTGGACGAACCGCACGGCGGCGGCCTCCACGCCGTGGCGCTCAGCCGCCCCTGAGACGCGCGTGCGCTCAGACGTCCTTGAAGCCCCGGTGCAGCGCCACCACGCCGCCCGTCAGGTTGCGCCACGCCACCCGCGACCAGCCGGCGCCCTTGAGCCGGTCGGCCAGCGCGGGCTGGTCGGGCCAGGCGCGGATGGACTCGGCGAGGTAGACGTACGCGTCCGGGTTGGACGACACCGAGCGGGCGACCGGCGGCAGCGCGCGCATCAGGTACTCGGTGTAGACGGTGCGGAACGGCGCCCAGGTGGGCTGCGAGAACTCGCAGATGACGATCCGCCCGCCGGGCCGGGTCACCCGGTGCATCTCGCGCAGCGCCGCGTCCGTGTCCTGCACGTTGCGCAGCCCGAAGGAGATGGTGACGGCGTCGAAGACGTCGTCCCGGAACGGCAGCCGGGTCGCGTCGCCGGCCGTGTACGGCAGCCAGGCGTTGTTCCGCTTGCCGACCCGCAGCATGCCCTGGGAGAAGTCGCAGGGCACGACGTAGGCGCCGGTGCGGGCGAAGGGCATCGACGAGGTGCCGGTGCCGGCCGCCAGGTCCAGGACCTTCTGCGCGGGCCGCGCGTCGACGGCCCGCGCGACCTCCTTGCGCCATCGCCGGTCCTGACCGAGGGACAGCACGTCGTTGGTCAGGTCGTACCGTTCCGCGACTCCGTCGAACATCGAGGCGACTTCGTGCGGCTGCTTGCTCAGGCTGGCTCGGGTCACGGGGCCATTGTGGCAGGCGGCCCGCACCGGCTACGCGGCCCGCACCGGCTACGCGCGCCGGTACACCATCCGGCCGCCCACGACGGTGACCACGCACGTGGACGCGCCGTCCCGTACGAGGGCGTCCCGGTCGGGCACGTCGAACACCGCGAACCGCGCGGGTTTCCCGGCGCCCAGGCCCGGCAGCAGCACGAGCGGCACCGGGGAGAGCGCCGCGGGTCCGGGCAGCATGGCCGGGCGCCCCGCCAGGGCGAGCCCGGCCCTGCGCACCGCGTCCAGGGCCGCGCGGCTGCGCAGTTCACCGGCGACCGCCACCGTTCCGTGCGCCAGCATGCGCTGCACTCCACGCCGTGCGCTGGCGCCCCGCGCGGACGGGTCGGCGCCGAGGAGTGCCTGCGCGCGCCCGCCGAACACCGGCTCGCTGCCGAGCCGGTCCGCCTCGCGCGGGTCGGGGTGGTACGCCTGCTCCAGCAGTTCCGGGCCGTACGGGTTGAGCAGTCCGGGTGTCAGGATGCCGGGCCACCGCCGCACCCGGGCGTCCGGATGAGCGGCGGCCAGCTCCTCGTACGGGCCGAGGGCGGCGATGTGCGCGCCGTCGACCAGGACGGCGGCCCCGGGCGAGGCGTCGGCGGTGTGGATCGTCAGCACGGGTGCGTCAGTTGGAGGCCAGGAGCTTCAGCTCCGGGTGGGCCGTGCCGCCCTCGATGGCGGTGGAGGAGATGTGGGAGACCACGCGGTCGTCGACCGGGTCGTTCGCCGGGTCGTCGTGGACGACGAGGTGCTCGTACGTCGTGGACCGCTGCGCCGGGACCCGGCCCGCCCTGCGGATCAGGTCGATGATCTCCAGCCGGTTGGAGCGGTGCTTGGCACCGGCGGAGGAGACCACGTTCTCCTCCAGCATGATCGAGCCGAGGTCGTCCGCGCCGTAGTGCAGCGAGAGCTGGCCGACCTCCTTGCCGGTGGTCAGCCAGGAGCCCTGGATGTGGGCGACGTTGTCCATGAACAGCCGCGCGATGGCGATCATCCGCAGGTACTCGAAGAGGGTGGCCTGCGTGCGGCCCTTCAGGTGGTTGTTCTCGGGCTGGTAGGTGTACGGGATGAACGCACGGAAGCCGCCCGTGCGGTCCTGTACGTCCCGGATCATCCGCAGGTGCTCGATCCGCTCGGCGTTGGTCTCGCCGGTGCCCATCAGCATGGTGGAGGTGGACTCGACGCCGAGGTTGTGCGCGATCTCCATGATCTCCAGCCAGCGCTCGCCGGACTCCTTCAGCGGGGCGATGGCCTTGCGCGGACGCTCCGGGAGCAGCTCGGCGCCGGCGCCGGCGAAGGAGTCGAGCCCGGCCGCGTGGATGCGGGTGATGGCCTCCTCGACCGACACCTTCGAGATCCGGGCCATGTGCTCGACCTCGCTCGCCCCCAGACTGTGGATGACGAGCTGCGGGAACTCCTTCTTGATGGCGGCGAAGTGCTTCTCGTAGTACTCGACGCCGTAGTCCGGGTGGTGGCCGCCCTGGAACATGATCTGCGTGCCGCCGAGTTCGACGGTCTCGGCGCAGCGCCGCAGGATGTCGTCGAGGTCGCGGGTCCAGCCCTTGGCGGTGTCCTTGGGCGCGGCGTAGAAGGCGCAGAACCGGCAGGCGGTGACGCAGACGTTGGTGTAGTTGATGTTCCGCTCGATGATGTACGTCGCGATGTGCTCCGTACCGGCGTACCGGCGCCTGCGTACGGCGTCGGCGGCGGCGCCCAGCGCGTGCAGCGGGGCGTCGCGGTAGAGGTCGAGGGCCTCTTGGGGGGTGATCCGCCCACCGGCGGCGGCACGGTCGAGGACGGGCTGAAGGTCTGCCTTCTCGGTCACCGGTGTCCCTTTCATAAGGGTGTGGACGGACGGAATCAGCGTACGTCAGCCGGGTCCGCCGCCTGACGTCAGGCCGCGTACGCGCCCATCAGCAGCCCCACGAAGGCGCCGCTGATCAGGAACGGCCCGAACGGGATGGCCGTCTTGCGTCCCGCCTTCCGGGCGACGACGAGAACACCTCCGTACAGCGCCCCGGACAGGAACCCGGCGAGGGTGCCGAGCATCACGGTCGGCCAGCCGTACCAGCCGAGGACGGCGCCCGCGCCGAGGGCGAGCTTCACATCGCCGAAGCCCATGCCGCCCGGGTTGATGAGGAACAGCACGAAGTAGCCGGCGCCCAGGGCGAGGGCGCCCAGCAGGGCCGTCGTCCACTCCCCGGCGTGCTCCGGGAGCAGCGCGGTCGGGCCCAGCAGGACCAGTGCGGCGGCGGCGAACGGCAGGGTGAGCGGGTCGGGCAGCCGCTGCACGCGGAAGTCGACGACCGCGAGCAGCACCGCGACGGGCGCGAGCAGCAGCCACACCGCCAGCTCGGGCCGGGTCCCGGTGGCGGCGGCGAGGGCGGCGCAGACCAGGGCGGTGACGACGACGGAGGCGGCGCCGGGCCCGTACGACGGTCCCGCGCACGGTCCGCACCGGGCGGGTCCGAGCCAGCCGTCCACCGGATGCCCCGCCGGGCACGCCGTCCGCCAGGCCTCCCCCGACGGGACGGCGAACCGGTAGGCGGCCCGGGGCAGTACCGCGCCGGCCGCCGCGCCCCACAGCGCGGCGACGGCGATCAGCGAGACGTACAGTCCGTCGTTCATTCCGTCCGGGATCCTAGGGACTGTCACCGCGCGGTCATAGTCCCCGGCGCGCCCGGTTGTTCGTACCGCGCGGGCAGCGGTGCCGTCAGTACGGCGTGGCGTGCAGGTGGCCGTCGGCCGAGACGCCCGCGCCCGCGGTGACGCCGAGGGAGCCCGGCCCGGCGTGGAGGCCGACGCCGAGTTCGAGGGCGGCGCCCGCCTGCCCGCCGGCGACGGCAGACCCGATGAAAGCACGGGCGGGATGGGGCGGCCGGACCGTGGAGGCTGTGCAGATCCGCGGCAGGTTCCGGAACCACTCCCCCCGGACCCGGGTGGAACGGCCGCACAGGGCGGCCCCGTCCGCTAGCCGATCTTCGACAGCCGGGCCTTCGGACGTCCGGAGGCCGTGCTGTCCGACTCGTACACGAGGTCGTCGCCGACCGGGGTGAGGAGGACCGTGTGGGGTTCCTGGTCGCAGACGCTCCGGTTGTTCTTCGCTCCGGCGGAGGTGGTGACGAGCCGTTTCCCGGTCACCTGTTTCAGGGTGAGTACGTCGTCGCAGGTGCCGCCGAAGATGTCCGTGTGCCGTACGGTGCCCACCCGCTCGCCCACCTTCGCCTCGCCGAGCGTCACCCGGAACGTGCCGAGCGGAATGGAGAGGGTGTCGCGGGAGGTGGCCTGTCCCTCCCAGGTGCCGAGGTAGGCGGCGGGGACGGTGCCGGGCGCGGGCTCCTGCGGCCGGGTGCTGCCGCCCGAATCCGCGCTGTCGCCGGGGGACTTGCCCGTGCCGGGCAGCAGGTCGAGCACGGCCACGGATCCGACGGTCACGGCGGCCAGCGCGCCCGCCACGGCGAGGGCGACCGTGCAGCTCACCCGCCGGCCCCGGCCGCCGGTGCCGGGTGCGGCCGTGGCCGCCACGGAGACGGAGACCCTGCCGGGGCGGTGGGGACCTCCGGAGCCTTCGCCCACGGGCCGGGTCGGGGGGTGGGGGACCGCGTACGGGTTCGCGTCGGGGCCGCTGCCCGCGCCGGAACCGGCGTCCCGGGTGCCAGGGGCCTCGCGCGGTTCGGGGACCACCGCCCCGCTCATCACCGGCGGCGGCCCGAAGGTCCCGCCCGCCGCCCCCACCGTCGGCAGCTCTCCGACCGGCGGATCACCGGGGCCGGTGCTTCCGGTGTCCGGGGCGCCGTCCACCGACGGCCTGCTGAATCCGAGCGGCCCCGATGCCGGCCCGCCCTCCGTCGCCTCCAGGTTCAGCAGCCGCACCGCGGCCCGGCTGACCTGTTCCACCAGGGGCCCGGGCAGCCAGCCGCCCGCCACCAGGCGGGCCGCGCCGCCCTCGGGCGCGAGCCGCCGGGCCACCTCGGCGGGGGCGGGGCGTGCGGAGGGGTCCTTGTTCAGGCAGGCCTCGGCCAGTTCGCGCACCTCGCCCCGCAACTCGCCCAGCTCCGGCGGCTCGTGGACGATCTTGTAGAGCAGGGCCGCCGAGGAGTCGCCGGGGAAGGGCGGCCGGCCGGTCGCCGCGTACGCCAGGACCGCGCCGAGCGAGAAGACGTCCGCCGCGCCGGTGACCCCCTTGCCGAGGATCTGCTCGGGGGACATGTAGCCGGGGGAACCGATCGAGACGCCGGTGGAGGTCAGGGAGGCGGTGCCCCCAAGGGCGCGGGTGATGCCGAAGTCGATCAGCAGGGGGCCGTCGAGGGTGAGCAGGACGTTGGACGGCTTCACGTCCCGGTGCACCAGGCCGAGCTCGTGCACGGCCGTCAGGGCCTCGGCCAGCCCCGCGCCCAGGGTCCGTACGGTGTGGGCGGGCAGCGGGCCGGCGTCGGTGACCGCCGCGGCGAGGGAGGGGCCGGCCGCGTAGGCGGTGGCGACCCACGGGACGCGGGCCTCGGGGTCGGCGTCGAGGACGGATGCCGTCCAGGCGCCGCCGACCCGGCGGGCGGCGTCGATCTCCCGGCGGAACCGGGCGCGAAACTCCTCGTCCAGCGCGAAGTGCGGGTGCACGATCTTCACCGCGACGGTGCGGCCGCCGGCGCTGCGGCCCAGGTAGACCCGGCCCATGCCGCCGGAGCCGAGCCGGCCGAGCAGCCGGTAGGGCCCCACGGCCGTGGGTTCGTCCACATCGAGCGGCCGCATGGCGCCACCCCTCCCCCGTCACGCCCGTACGCCGGAACCTTCCAGCAGGGTAGTGCGCCGCCCGCGTCGGCCTCAGGGTTGCAGGAGATCCACCGTGACGTCCGCGGGGAACCCGGTGGTCGGGCCCACCCGGCGGGCGAACTCCGCGACGGCCGCCAGCTGCGGGGCGCCGAAGCTGAAGTCGAGGGTGGTGAAGTACTGGGCCAGGGTCCGCTCGTCGAAGGCCTCCCAGCGGGCCGCCTGCTCGGCGACCTTGTCGACCTCCTCCAGGGAGACGTTGCGGGAGGCGAGGAAGGCCTCGTGCACCTTGCGGGTGATGACCGGCTCGCGCTCCGCGTAGTCGCGCCGGGCCGCCCAGACCGCGAAGACGAACGGCAGGCCCGTCCACTCCTTCCACAGGGCGCCCAGGTCGTGCACGTCGAGGCCGTAGCGGGGGCCGTCGACCATGTTGGCGCGCAGGGCCGCGTCCCCGATGAGGACGGCCGCCTCGGCCTCCTGCATCATCAGGCTCAGATCGGGCGGGCAGGTGTAGTAGTCGGGCTGTACGCCGTACCGCTCGGCGAGGAGGAGCTGGGCGAGCCGCACGGAGGTGCGGGAGGTCGACCCGAGGGCGACCCGGGCGCCGTCCAGCCGGTCCAGCGGGACCTGCGAGACGATCACGCAGGACATCACGGGGCCGTCGCAGCCCACGGCGATGTCGGGGAAGGCGACGAGCCGGTCCGCGTGCTTGAGGTACTCGACCAGGGTGATGGGCCCGATGTCGAGGTCGCCCTGCACCAGCTGCTCGCTGAGCTTCTCGGGGGTGTCCTTCGTCAGCTCGAAGTCGAGGAGCGTGCCCGTTCTCGCGAGCCCCCAGTACAGGGGCAGGCAGTTCAGGAACTGGATGTGGCCGACGCGCGGCCGGGTGCGAGGATTGTCCACATCGTGAGGCTAGCCCTCGTCCCGGGGCGGAAGGACCTCCACCCCCTTGTTCATCATTGAACGATCTAACGGGTGTGACGGACGGGATCTGCAAACATTCGGGTGACGTGATCTTGACCTCTATTGCACGGGGCCCCTCGCGTGCTAGGCTCATCGCAAGTTGCAGTTTGGTTTCCCTTGCAGTACAGAGCCTGCGGAGCATGTGACCGCGGGCTCTCGTCGTTCTCAGACGGATGCAGTTGTGCGGAATTGGTCTTCACACTTGCTGGTTCTGGAGCAGGGCAACCCTTTGAGCCCAAGGAGGGCTTATGGCTACCGGAACCGTGAAGTGGTTCAACGCCGAAAAGGGCTTTGGTTTCATCGCCCAGGAAGGCGGCGGCCCCGACGTCTTCGTCCACTACTCCGCGATCAACGCGACCGGCTTCCGGTCCCTCGAGGAGAACCAGCAGGTGTCCTTCGACGTCACGCAGGGTCCGAAGGGCCCGCAGGCGGAGAACGTCACCCCGGTCTGATCCTCCGATCCGGGAACGACTAGCAGTACCCAAGGAGCCCCGCGCCGTCAGGCGACGGGGCTCCTGCCTTTCCGGAGCCTCGTTGAATTCCCGGTGAATTCCCGGCCCGAGTGCCACAGAACCGGCACGACTTTCATACCGGTCTGCGGCGCCTCGTCCCCCTGCCGCCCCTCACCGCGATACGGCACGGGTCACCCATTCGGCTTCGTCCTTTCAGGTGGTGCTCAGGTACCGGCCGCGCGGGGCCGCATTGTCGGTGGGCGCGGGTAGGGTCCCCGGCCATGACCTCCCCCGCCGATCACGTGTCCGCGACCCGCGCCTTCTACGACGCCGTCGCCGAGGACTACGCCGCCCTGTTCCGTGACCAGCTCGCGGTGAGACCGCTGGACCGGGCGCTGCTGGCCGGCTTCGCCGAGCTGGTCGGGGAGGGTGGCCGGGTGGCCGACCTGGGGTGCGGCCCCGGAACGGTGACGGCGCACCTCGCCTCCCTCGGCCTCTCCGTCTCCGGCCTCGACGTGTCGGAGGGGATGCTCGCGATCGCCCGCCGCGACCATCCGGGCCTGCGCTTCGAGCAGGGGTCGATGCGGAACCTGGACCTCCCCGGCGGCGCCCTCGACGGCGTGGTCTCCTGGTACTCCACCATCCACACCCCGCAGGACGAACTTCCCGCCGTCTACGCCGAGTTCCGCCGGGTCCTGGCACCCGGGGGCCATCTGCTGCTCGCGTTCCAGTGCGGCGACGAGCCCCGCCGCCACGAGCACCCCTGGGGCCACGCGGTCACCCTCGACTTCCGGCGCATGCGCCGGAACGCGTCGCCGCGCTCCTGGAGGAGGCCGGTTTCACCCTCGTCCAGCACACGGTCCGCGCCGCCGACACGGGCCAGGGCGAGTCGACACCCCGGGCGTTGCTGATCGCCCGCACCCCACGGACCCCTCGCACCCCACGGACCCCCGCCCCCTGAACCACGCTCCCCCACGGACCCCTGCCCCGGTTCCGGGCCCCCGTGTCCGCGCCGGCGCCCCTACCGCTCGTACAGCCCCTCCACCTCCGCCGCGAAGTCCCGCAGGATCCGCTCGCGGCGCAGTTTCATCGAGGGGGTGAGGTGGCCCGACTCCTCGGTGAAGTCCACCGGGAGGACGGTGAAGCGGCGGATCGACTCCGGGCGGGAGAGCATCTTGTTGGCCTCGTCGATGGCCCGCTGGACGATCGCCAGCAGTTCCGCGTCGTCGGTGAGGAGTTCCGCGGGGACCGGGTGCCTGCCGTTCATGCGGCGCCAGTGGGTGATGCCGTCGGGGTCGAGGGTGACCAGCGCGGAGACATAGGGGCGGTTGTCGCCCACCACCATGACCTGGGAGATCAGCGGGTGGGAGCGGAGCCAGTTCTCCAGCGGGGCGGGAGCGACGCTCTTGCCGCCGGCGGTGATGATCAGCTCCTTCTTGCGGCCCGTGATGGTGAGGTAGCCCTCGTCGTCCAGTTCGCCGATGTCGCCGGTGGCGAGCCAGCCGTCGGGGGCGGCGGGGACGACCCCGCCCGCCCGCGGGTCCCAGTAGCCGCGCAGGACGTGCTCGCCGCCCAGCAGGATCTCGCCGTCCGCCGCGATGCGGATCCGGGTGCCGGGCAGCGGCCAGCCCACCGTGCCCAGGCGGGGCTTCAGCGGGGGTGTCACGGTGGAGGCGCCGGTGGTCTCCGTCAGGCCGTAGCCCTCGAAGATCTCGATACCGGCACCGGCGTAGAAGGCGCCGAGCCGGCGGCCGAGCGGGGAGCCGCCGCAGATGGCGTAGCGGACCCTGCCGCCCATGGCGCCCCGGATCCGGCGGTAGACGAGCGGGTCGTAGAGGGCGCGGGCGGCCTTCAGGGAGCGGGAGGGGCCGGGGCCCGCCCCGGTCTGCCGCTCCTCCAGCGCCTCGCCGTAGCGGCGGGCCACCGACTCCGCGCGGTCGAAGGTCGAGGCCCGTCCGACCGACTCGGCCTTGGCGCGGGCGGCGTTGAAGACCTTCTCCAGCATGTACGGGATGGTCAGCAGGCAGGTGGGCCGGAAGCTCGCCAGGTCCGGCAGCAGGTCCTCGGTGGCCAGGCTCGGCGCGTGTCCGAGGCGGACCCGGGCCCGTACGCAGGCGACGGCGACCATCCGGCCGAAGACGTGGGACATGGGCAGGAAGAGCAGCACGGACGCCTCTTCCCCGGTCCGGGCGCGGAAGACGGGGTAGAGCAGCTCGATGGCGTTGTCGACCTCGGCGAAGAAGTTGCCGTGGGTGAGGGCGCAGCCCTTGGGGCGGCCGGTCGTGCCGGAGGTGTGGACGATCGTGGCGAGGGTGTCGGGGCCGAGCATGCCCCGGCGCACCTCCACCTCGGCGTCCGGCAGGTGGGTGCCCGCCTCCGCCAGGGCGTCGACGTGTCCCTTCTCCATGGTCCACACCCGGCGCAGGTCGGGCAGGTGCGGGAGTTCCGGGGCGAGGGCGGCGGCCTGCGCAGCGGTCTCCGTGATCAGGGCGACCGCGCCGGAGTCGTGCAGGATCCAGCGGGTCTGGAAGAGGGACGAGGTGGGGTAGACGGGGACGGTGACCAGTCCGGCCGCCCAGGCGGCGAAGTCGAGGACCGTCCACTCGTAGACGGTGCGGGCCATGACGGCGAGCCGGTCGCCCGGCGCCAGGCCCTCGGCGATCAGGCCCTTCGCCACCGCCAGGACCTCGGCGGCGAACTCCCGCGCCGTCACGTCCCGCCAGCCGCCGTCGGCCGTCCTCCGGCTGAGGACCACCGCGTCGGGTGCCGTGTTCGCGTTCTCGAAGGGCAGGTCGGCGAGCGATCCGTGCCGCACCGGCCTGGCGAACGGCGGCACGGACGCTTCCCGTACGGCTCCGTCCAGCCGCCGGATCTCGGGCTCGACCAGGACGGGCGCTCCGTAGACGTCGTCGTCGAGAGCGGTGGAGGAATGCGCGGCGGACACGGGCGGCTCCTGGGACGGCGGCGGAACTGCTTGGTGCCACGACGTACGTGCCCCGCACGCCGAGGCGCTCACCGGAGCCCCGGCGAAGGGGGCGGCACCGGTCGGTGCCGGGATCGTACGGCGGTGACGTGGGGGGTCTGTGCGGGTCCGGGGGCGGTCCCGGGACGGGCGTGTGCAGTGTCGGGGGTCGGCCTGTGGGGCGCGGGCTCAGGGACGTTCCAGGATCGCCGTCACGCCCTGCCCGCCCGCCGCGCAGATCGAGATCAGGCCCCGGCCGGGGGCGTCCCGCTCGGCGAGGAGGGCGGCCAGGGTCGCCACGATGCGGGCGCCCGTGGCGGCGAAGGGGTGGCCGGTGGCCAGGGAGGAGCCGGCGGCGTTCAGCCGTGCGCGGTCCACGGGCGCCAGGCCCCGCTTCTCCCAGGCGGCCAGGGTGGCCAGCACCTGGGAGGCGAACGCCTCGTGCACCTCGACGAGGTCGAAGTCCGTCAGGTCCAGCCCGGCCCGCTCCAGCATGCGGGGGACCGCGTACGCGGGCGCCATCAGCAGGCCGTCCGGGCCGCCGGCGACGTCCCCGTGCACGAAGTCCACGGCGGCCGTCTCGTACGCGGTGAGGTACGCGAGCGGTTCCAGGCCCCGCTCCCGCGCCCACTCCTCGCTCGCCAGCAGCACCAGCGCGGCGCCGTCGGTGAGCGGGGTCGAATTGCCCGCCGTCATCGTGGCGTCGGGGTGGCCGAGGCCGAACACCGGTTTCAGCGCGGCGAGTTTCTCCACCGTCGAGCCGGGCCGCAGGTTCTGGTCGCGGGCCAGGCCCCGGAACGGCACCACCAGGTCCTCCAGCAGGCCGCGTTCGTACGCCGCCGCCAGCCGCTGGTGGCTGGCGGCCGCCAGTTCGTCCTGGGCCTCACGGGTGATGCCCCAGGCGCGGGCGGTGACCGCCGCGTGCTCGCCCATGGACAGGCCGGTACGCGGCTCGGCGTTGCGCGGGATGTCGGGGACGAGATGCCCGGGGCGCACCTTCGCCAGCGCCCTGACCCGGGCGCCGAGCGACGTCGCCCGCCGTGCCTCCAGCAGCACCCTGCGCAGGGCGTCGTTGACGCCGAGCGGCGCGTCGCTCGCGGTGTCGGCACCGCCCGCGATCGCCGCCTCGGTCTGGCCGAGGGCGATCTTGTTGGCGGCGGCGACGACGGCCTGGAGTCCGGTGCCGCAGGCCTGCTGGATGTCGTAGGCGGGGGTGCGGGCGTCGAGCCGTGAACCGAGGACGGTCTCCCGGGCGAGGTTGAAGTCACGGCTGTGCTTGAGGACCGCTCCGGCGACGAACTCCCCCACCGCGCCCGGCTCGTGGAGTGCGTACCGCTCGACCAGGCCGTTCAGGGCGGCGGTGAGCATCTCCCGGTTGGAGACGGTGGCGTAGGGGCCGTCGGACCGGGCGAACGGGACACGGCTGCCGCCGATGACCGCGACGCGCCGGACGGCAGTCCGCTTCGGGGTGCTCATCTCGACCTGCTCCTCACCGGTGACATAGGATTACCTCCGGTAACCTTACTCCAGAGTAAGCACAGCGAGAGCACACCGGGAGTCCCCATGGCCGACCGCTATCTGAGCTTCACCGGCACCGCGCCCGGCCGCTTCCTGACGCGCCGCCTGGGCCTCCCCCGGCCCGCGCCCCTGCGCCGCTGGTCGCCCGAGCGGCCGGACCTGGACGGCGGCCTGCTCCACCTCACCGCCGGGAAGTCCGGCCTCGGCCTCGCCCCCGTGCTCGCCCGCACCGGACTCGGCACCGACGACGCCACCGGCCGGCCCGCCGCCGTCGTCCTGGACGCCAGCGGGGTGCGGGACGTCGAAGGGCTCGCCGACGTGCACGCGGCGCTGCATCCCGTCCTGCGGTCGGTCGCCCCGAGCGGCAGGATCGTGGTGCTCGGCGCCCCGCTCGACCCCGCCGACCACCATCAGGCCGCCGCCCAGCAGGCGTTGGAGGGCTTCACCCGCTCCCTCGGCAAGGAGACCGGCGGGGGCAGGACCGTGAACCTGGTCCGCCTCACCGACGCCGACGCCGCCGAGTCCACGCTCCGCTTCCTGCTCTCCCCCAAGTCCGCCTACGTCAGCGGCCAGGTCATCGAGACCGGCGGACACCGGCCCGCCGCCCCGCACGACACCGACCGCCCCCTCACCGGCCGCACCGCCCTGGTCACCGGCGCCGCGCGCGGCATCGGCGAGGCGGTCGCCGAGACACTGGCCCGGGACGGCGCCGAGGTGGTCGTCCTCGACGTCCCCCGGGCCGAAGCGGACGCCCGCCGCGTCGCCGAACGGCTCGGCGGCACCGCGCTCCCCCTCGACATCACCGCCGCCGACGCGGGCGCCCGGATCGCGGAGGCGCTCCCCGGCGGCATCGACGTACTCGTCCACAACGCGGGCGTCACCCGCGACCGCCGCCTGGTCAACATGCCCGCCGAACGGTGGAGTTCCGTCCTGGAGGTGAACCTGGCCGGCGTGCTGCGCACGACCGACGCGCTGCTCGCCGCCGGAACCCTGAAGCGGGACGGCCGGATCGTGGCGACGGCCTCCATCGCGGGCATCGCCGGGAACGCCGGACAGACCAACTACGGTGCCTCCAAGGCCGGAATCACCGGCCTGGTCCGCTCCCTCGCCCCGCGCGCGCTCGCGGAGCACGGGGTGACGGTGAACGCGGTGGCGCCCGGCTTCATCGAGACGAAGATGACCGCCGCCGTGCCGGTGCTCATCCGGGAGGCGGGACGGCGGATGAACTCCCTCGCCCAGGGCGGCCTTCCGGCCGACGTCGCCGAGACCACCGCCTGGCTCGCCCACCCCGCCTCCGGCGCCGTGAACGGGCAGGTCGTACGGGTCTGCGGCCAGAGCCTGCTGGGGGCGTGAGCACATGACGTCCGCCCCCGCGCCCACGCTCGCACTCTCCGCACCCCCCGCGCTCGCGCCGCTCCTCACCCGGGGCGCCCTGCTGTCGCCCCTCAAACGGCCGCGCCCCGACGCCGGCCACCCCCGCACCCGGCTGGTCCTGCCCGGCCTGCGCGCCGATCCCGCCCGGCTCGCCGCCTACCGGCGGGTGTGCGGCTTCCCCGCCGGCGACGACACGCTTCCGGTAACGTATCCGCACGTGCTGGGCTTCCCGCTCGCCATGCGGCTGATGAGCGCACGGGACTTCCCCCTCCCGCTGCTGGGCCTCGTCCACACGTCGACCGCCGTCACCCGGCACCGCGCGACACCGTCCGCCGGCGCGTACGACCTGACGGTGTACGTCGACGGCCTGGCCCCGCACCGGCGCGGCACGGAGGCCACCGTGGTCACCGCGATGAGCACCGGCGGGGAGACCGTGTGGGAGTCACGGAGCACCTACCTGGCCCGGCACCGCACCACCTCCGCCCACCCGCGGCCCCCGACGCCTTCGACGCCTTCGATGCCTTCGAACGAGGACCCCGCGACCCTGCCCGCCCTCGCGCGGTGGCCGCTGCCCGCCGACCTGGGCCGGCGCTACGGTGCCGCGTCCGGCGACCGCAACCCGATCCACCTGCACCCGCTCACCGCACGCCTCTTCGGCTTCCCCCGCGCCATCGCGCACGGCATGTGGACCCTCGCCCGCTGCCTCGCCGCGCACGGCACCCCGGACGCCACGCGGATCCGGGCGGACTTCCGGGCGCCGGTGCTGCTGCCGGGCACGGTGACGTACGCGGCGCGCGACGGACGCTTCGCACTGCTCGGCCCCGGCGACCGCGTCCACCTCACCGGGGAGGTCCGCCCGGCCCCCTGAGCCGCTCAGGCATCGTTGTCGTCGTCGGGCGGGGTCCAGTGCCGGCCGGTCATCAGGTCGCCCAGCCCCGCCCAGGCGAAGTTCATCAAGGTCGCCGCCGACTGCCGGGCCGTGACACCGGACGTGGCGTTGGCCCAGTCGGCGAGCGACTCGGCCGCACCGACCAGGGCCTCCGCGAGCCCGGAGACCTCACGCTCGGGGAAGTCGGGGTCCCGGTGGGCCTCGCGGGCGGCGGCGAGGATGAGCTGGGTCACGAACGCCACGATCTCCGCGCGCATCGCGGCCACTTCGGCGGCGAACACCTCACCGTGCGTACGCGCCTGGAGGTGCAGCACCGCCCAGCCGTCGGGGTGCCGGGCGGTGTGCGTGAAGAACGCCGTCAGGCCCGACCAGAGCTGCCGGTCCGCCGGCAGCCCCGGCCGGGCCCCCGCGCGGACCGCCTCGGTGAGGGCCCGCGCCTCCCGCCGGATGCAGGCGGTGAACAGGTCCTCCTTGGAGTTCAGGTACAGGTACACCAACGGCTTGGACACGCCCGCCAGTTCGGCGATCTCGTCCATCGACGCCGCCATGTACCCCCGCTGTCCGAAGGTCCGCACCGCTGCGTCCAGCATCTGCTGTTCACGGACCGCACGCGGCATCCTCTTCGTCTTCACGGCACCCATGGGACACAGCGTACGGTCCGCCGCTACCGCCGGTCGTCGCCGCCGTCGTCCACCCACGCCATCCGGTCACCGGGGGCCGGACGGTCACCCGCCGTCAGCCGCGGCAGCAACTGGGCGGTGAACAGCGTGGACAGCGCCGAGGTGTCGGTACCGCCGTCGGTGCGCACCACCACCGGCTGCGGGGCCTTCCCCGCGAGCCCGGCGCCCACCTCCAGGCGCCTGCGGGCCAGTTCGTACTGGAGCACCGCACGGTTGTCCCGGTAGGCCTTCGCCAGGGCCCGCTGGGCACGCGCCTCGTTCTCGGCGGCGATGAGCCCGCTGCGCCCACGCGTCTCGATCTCGAACCGCACCCGCTGCGCCTCGGTCTCCTGCCGCTCCAGGAGCTGGGCGACCTCCTCACGGGCCCGGTTCAGCGCCGCCTTCACCTCGACGATCCGGGCGTCGCGCACCTTCTTGGCCCGCTCGATGTCCATGCCCAGGCTGTCGATGCGCCGCTTGCGGGTCAGCCCCCACTCCTGCTCGTAGGCGGTGCGCTCCTTGGCGATCCGCTCCCGGGTCGCCAGATGCTGCTGGTACTGCGCCGGCAGCTGCACGTCGGGGATGTTGCAGCCGGTGATCCGCACGCCGTAGCCGGAGAGCTGCCGGTTGAGCAGTTCCTGCATGTCGGCCACGTCGGAGCCGCGCAGGTCGTAGGCATGCTCGGTGCGCATCCGCCGGGCCCGCTGCCGGATCGCGTCCTGCACGGCACTGGAGAGCACCAGGTCGAAGTTGCCGGCGCCGATGGTGCGCACGAACAGCACGGCGTCGGTGATGCGGAACTTCAGGAAGAACTCGATCGAGCGCAGCGGCACGTTCTCCTGGGTGGGGCAGGCCATGACGGGCGCCGAGTACGGGATCTCGGTGGCCGTGTCGACCACGAAGTCCACCCGCGACCAGGGGTGCCACAGGTAGTGCCGGCCGGCGTCGAGGGTGCGGGTGACGGCGCCGTAGCGGGTCAGCACACCGTGGGTGCCCTGCTCGATCTCCACGATCGACGAGCGCCACCACCACAGCACGCCCACCAGCAGCAGCACCGCGCCGCCGACGTAGGAGAGGGTGGCCAGCGTGCCGTAGGCGAAGTCCGCGGCCCCCTCGGCATCGGCCTCCCGGAGCGTCAGCATCACGCCCGTCAGCACGGCGTACGCGCCGAGCCACAGCGGCAGCATCCACCACAGCCGCTGACGGTGCCGGGGGATGATCACGGGGATCAGGGTGTCGGCCTCACCGCCGCGCAGCAGGCGGGCGATGTCGCTCCAGGGGGCGACGGCCTCGGAGATGACCGAACGGCGGTGGAAACGGGCGGAGCTCACAGCTCTCCCTCCTCGGCGGACTCGGGAACGGCGCCGGGCGCGGCGGACTCCGGAACGGCGCCGGGCGCGGCGGACTCGGACGCGACATCGGGCACGGCGCCCTCCGGCACCTGCGGGACCGTCGGCCGCTCGGCGGCCAGCAGCGCGCCGATCTCCTCCTCACGGGCGGCGATCCGCTCGGACACCTCCGCCAGCCTGCCCCGTACGGCTTCCATGTCCGCGTCGGTGAACAGTTCGGCACCGCGCTCACCGACCAGCTCCCGGGCCAGTTCGAGGAAGTCGATCCCGGCCGCGCCGGTGCCGTCCGCGCCGCCAATGCGCACCAGACGGGGCAGGTGGTCGGCGACCTGCTCCAGGGTGTCGAGCACCTGCTGCTGGTAGCGGTACTCCAGGATCTCCGGCGCCTGTGCCGCGGTCACCGCGCGGATGTCGAGCGCCTGCGCCTCCAGCAGCGCCGCGTTCGCCTTGGCCTCCGACTCGGCCTGCACGTACCGCTGGCGGGCCAGCGCCTCCGCGCGGTTGGTCTCGCGCTCCACGGCCGTGTCCATCTGCGCCTGGTACTGGGCGATGTCCGCCTGGATCGCGGAGAGCGTCTCCTGGCTGGAGGCCAGCTCCCGGCTCAGGTCGCCCTCGTCCTGCTCCTTGCGGAGCTGGAGCGCGTACTCGTGGGTGTACGCCTCCTTCGCCATGCGCACCATCTCGGGCGCGGCCAGGTCCATCCGGTAGCGCCGGTCGGACGGCTCGGCGTGGGTGATGTTGGCGTTGGTCAGCTCCACCGCGGGACGGAACTGCTGGTTGAGCTGCTCCAGCAGCCGGCCGCTGTCCTCACCGACCATGTCGTAGATCCCGGCCGCCTCCTGCTCGTAGATCAGGCTGCGGATGGTCTCGCTGACGGCGTTGCCCAGCTTCTCCTCGAACCCGCGCACCGCGCCGAGCGTGTACACGAACTCGACCGGGTCGCTGATCCGGAACTGGATGAACAGATCGATGGACGCCTTCACCCCGCCCTTGGTCGGGGCCTCGCGCACCGGCGCGTTGAACGGGTACTCGCGGGTCGTGTTGACGATGTACGACACCCGCTTCCACGGGCTGAGCAGGACGACCCGGCCGGGTCCGACGACCTTCTCCAGCTTCCCGAACCGGGTGATCATCGCCTGGCAGCCGTCCGGCACCATGACCAGGCCCTGCCGCCACCACACGAACGCGACGGCGAGCAGCGCGATGACCCAGTAGTGCAGCCCGAACAGCGGATGGGTGAGCCCGTCGCCCCCGGTCGCCGACACCACGGAGGTGCCCACGGCGCCGATCACCAGCAGTGACAGCACCGGCAGCATCGACAGCAGGGAGCGTCCCCTGGGCATCACCATGGGGCAGATGGCGTGCACCACCTCGCCGCCCTCGCGCAGCTGCTCGCTGCGGCCGAGCGCCTCCCCGGCCTCGTCCAGCGGCACCGTCTTCTGCAGCATGACGGTGTCGACGGAGCCTCCGTCCTGTTCCCGGGCGGCCGGGAAGTCGGCGGGGTCCATCCCGTCGCCCTCGCCGTCCTGCGGCCCGCCCCGTTCGTCCCCGGAGCGCCGCGACGCCGTACCGCCACCGCCTCCGACGCGGCGGCGGAGTTCGTCCTGGGCCGCCGCGCGCGGATCGGTGCCGGACGCGACCGCTCCGGCGACATTGCGTAGGCTCTGCGCCCGCGTACGTGCCACGGGGTCCCCCTTCGCGTGTGGTGCTGATCCCTGCCGGATCAACCTGAGGTTCAGGTGCTGCACGTGGTCCGTGTGATTCCACACCACGGGGAGAACAGGGGTAAGGGGGCGCCCCAGCAACGGTCACCTGTCGGTCGTTGCCGGAATGCGCCCCCTTTCCACCGGGTCGGGGACCGGTCAGGCCACCGCGGGCACCCGCTGCGGCTCGTCGGCGGGGGTCTCGTCGGCGGGGGTCTCGTCGACCGGGGAGGCGTGCACGGAGTCGTACGCCTTGCGGTCGAGCAGCCCCTCGCGGGCGGAGACGATCACCGGGACGAGTGCCTGGCCGGCGACGTTGGTCGCGGTGCGGATCATGTCCAGGATCGGGTCGATGGCCAGGAGCAGGCCCACGCCCTCCAGGGGCAGGCCCAGGGTGGAGAGGGTGAGGGTGAGCATGACCGTGGCGCCGGTGAGGCCGGCGGTGGCGGCGGAACCCACGACCGAGACGAACGCGATCAGCAGGTAGTCGCCGACGCCGAGCGGGATGTCGAAGATCTGCGCGACGAAGATCGCGGCGATGGCCGGGTAGATCGCGGCGCAGCCGTCCATCTTGGTCGTCGCGCCGAACGGGACGGCGAAGCTCGCGTACTCCTTCGGCACGCCGAGGCGCTCGGTGACCTTCTGGGTCAGCGGCATGGTGCCGACGGAGGAGCGGGAGACGAACGCCAGCTGGATCGCGGGCCAGGCGCCCTTGAAGAACTGCACGGGGCTGGCCTTGGCGACGGTCGCCAGCAGCGCCGGGTAGACGCCGAAGAGGACGATGAGGCAGCCGACGTAGATGTCGGCGGTGAAGGTGGCGTACTTGCCGATCAGGTCCCAGCCGTAGGTGGCGATGGCGTTGCCGATGAGGCCGACGGTGCCGAGCGGGGCGAGGCGGATGACCCACCACAGGGCCTTCTGGAGGAGTTCCAGGACGGACGCGCTCAGCGTGAGGATCGGCTGGGCCTTCTCGCCGAGCTGGAGGGCGGCGATGCCGGCGACGACGGCCATGAAGACGATCTGGAGGACGTTCAGCTCGGTGAACGGCGTGATGACGTCGGTCGGCACGATGCCGGTGAGGAAGTCGATCCAGGAGCCGGCCTTCTCCGGCGCGGCGCCGTCCGCCGGGGTGAGGCCGGTGCCGGCGCCCGGGTTGGTGACCAGGCCGATGGTCAGGCCGATCGCCACCGCGATCAGCGACGTCACCATGAACCACAGGAGGGTCCGCGAAGCCAGCCGGGCCGCGTTGTTGACCTTCCGCAGGTTGGTGATGGAGACGAGGATCGCGAAGAAGACCAGCGGGGCGACGGCGAGCTTCAGCAGGCCGATGAAGGTGCCGCCGACCTTCTCCAGGGTGGTGACCAGCCAGGAGACGTCCTGGCTGCGGGCGAGCCAGCCGAGCAGGACGCCGAGGACGAGACCGGCGAGTATCTGGGCCCAGAAGGGCATACGTATGGGCAGCTTGGACTGCGTGTTCGTGGACACGGACATGCTCCGGTGAGGGGACGCGTGAGGGACGGGACGTGAACGCGGTGCGGCGGAACGTCAGGGGCGACAGTTCGCGGCAGTGATCCGGCAGAGATCCACGTGCAGGCGCGCCACGAGCGGAACACTCCGGGGCGAGGGGGACACGGCTGCTGACTTCACCCCAAGACCGTAACACCTGAGCTTTGAGATCCTCAAAGCCTTGCTTTGACAGGTGCGGTCCGGGAAGGCACCCGCACAACGCGAAGCACCCCGGGTTCCAGGGAATTCCGGAACCCGGGGTGCCGAGGTGCGGTGCGCGGCTGTGACGGACGTTACGAGGTCTGCTCCTGCGCCCGGCCCTGCGCGCGGGCGGTGTCGTCGGCCGCGTCCTCCATGTTGCGGTTGGCCTCCAGCCGGCCCTTGGCCCGGTCCACCCGCTGCACGATGCGCTCCGAGGCCCGGTCCCGCTCCTTGCGGAGAACGACGAGACTGATGGGGGCGGAGATCAGCATCGCGAGCAGGATGATCCACAGGCCGTTGGAGTCGCCGAGGCCGCGCGGGGCGAGGCCGGAGTAGACGAGGCCCCAGACGACCACGAGGCAGCCCACGAAGATCCCGAGGCGCATCAGCGTGTAGCGGAGCATCTCATCCACTCTTCCCTGCGTACGGTCAGAACGTCCCAAAGGGACAGAGTCCAGTGAAGCACGGGCGGCCGGGGATCTTTCAGCGGGGTGCGGACCGGGGCGCGTCTCAGGTGAGCGGCAGCAGCATGACGATGTCGTCGCGGTCGTCGCCGGGGGCCACGCGGATGGCGCCGGGGATCCGGCCGACCTCCTTGTAGCCGCAGGAGGCGTAGAAGCGCTCCAGTCCGAGGCCGCCGCGGCAGGCGAGCCGTATCGCCTCGACGCCGTCGAGGGTGCGGGCGGCCCGCTCGGCGGCGGCGAGCAGGTCGCGGCCGTAGCCCCGGCCCTGGTGACGGGGGTGGACCATCACCGTGTAGAGCCAGATCCAGTGGGTCATCAGGCGGTGGGTGTTGAAGGTGAGGAACGCCGTGGCGGCCACCCGTCCGTCCTCGTCGTGACCGACGAGCAGCCGGGACCGCTCCTCGGTCATGGACACGAGCTGCCGGACCAGACCGGGCCGGATCTCGTCCTTCGTCACCGGCGGTACGAAGCCGACCGCCCCGCCCGCGTTGGTGACGTCGGCCCACAGGTCGAGGATGCCGTCGCGGAGCTCGGGGGTGGTGACGGGATCGAAGGTGAAGGTAAGGGGCATGGGGGGATACTAGCTATTACCCCAGCGCGTGCGCAGCCACTTCGAGATCGGCCAGCAGCCCCCGGTACGCGGCGTCACGGTCCTCCGCGCGCAGCACCGCCGACGGATGGACCGTGGGCACCAGCCGCTCCAGGCGCCCGTGGACCTCCTCCTCCAGCACCGTGCCCCGCACCTGCGTGACCCGGAACGAGGAGCCGAGCAGCGCCTTCCCCGCGGTCGCGCCGAGGACGACGATCAGCTCCGGCTCGACGGCCGCGAGCTCGGCGGCGAGCCACGGCCCGCACGCGGCCGCCTCCCGCAGGGTGGGCGCCTTGTGGATACGGCGCTTACGGGGTTCGGACTGCGTGAACTTGAAGTGCTTGACCGCGTTGGTGACATAGGCGTCCGCCGGGTCGATGCCGGCCTCGGCGAGCGCCCGGTCCAGCAGCCTGCCCGCGGGCCCGACGAACGGCTTCCCCTGCCGGTCCTCCTGGTCACCGGGCTGCTCCCCGACGAGCATGAGGCGGGCGTGGCCGTCCCCGGCGCCGAACACGGTCTGCGTGGCGTCGCGGTGCAGGGGGCAGCCGCGGCAGCCGGCGGCCGCCTTGCGCAGGGCGGGGAGGCCGCCCCGCGCGGGAACGAAGGGTCCCGCCGTGTAGGCGTCTTCGGAAGCCATGGGGGGCGGGTACCCGCCGTCGAGCCTCGGACCCAGGTCCACTGCGGCCGAGCGGGGGCCGGTCGCGCAGTTCCCCGCGCCCCTCACAGGCGGGACCAGGCACCCCGGTCGGAGGGGCGGCGCCCCTTCGCCTCACACCCGCATCGGCTGCGGCGACTCCCGGCGCGCCGGGTCGGCACCGTCGTACTCCCGGATCACCTCGTACCGCGTGTTCCGCTCGACCGGCCGGAACCCGGCGTCCCGGATCAGGTCCAGCAGATCCTCACGCGTGAGCTTGTTCGGCGTACCGAAATCGTCCGCGTCGTGCGTGATCTTGTACTCGACGACCGACCCGTCCATGTCGTCCGCACCGTGCTGCAGCGCGAGCTGCGCCGTCTGCACACCGTGCATCACCCAGAACACCTTGACGTGCGGCACGTTGTCGAACAGCAGCCGCGACACCGCGAACGTCTTCAGCGCCTCCGCCCCGGTCGCCATCTGCGTCCGCGCCTGGAGCCGGTTGCGTACCTTGCCGTCCTTCATGTCCACGAAGTCGTGCTGGTAGCGCAGCGGGATGAAGACCTGGAAGCCGCCCGTCTCGTCCTGCAGCTCGCGCAGCCGCAGCACGTGGTCCACCCGGTGGCGGGGCTCCTCGATGTGCCCGTACAGCATGGTGCAGGGGGTCTTGAGCCCCTTCTCGTGCGCCAGCCGGTGGATGCGCGACCAGTCCTCCCAGTGGGTGCGGTGGTCGACGATGTGCTGCCGCACCTCCCAGTCGAAGATCTCCGCGCCGCCGCCGGTGAGGGACTCCAGACCCGCGTCGATCAGCTCGTCGAGGATCTCGGAGGCGGACATGCCGGAGATGGTCTCGAAGTGGTGGATCTCGGTGGCGGTGAACGCCTTGAGCGAGACGTCCGGCAGCGCGGCCTTCAGCTCCCGCAGCGAGCGCGGGTAGTAGCGCCACGGCAGGTTGGGGTGCAGCCCGTTGACGATGTGGAGCTCGGTGAGGTTCTCCGACTCCATCTCCTTGGCGAGCTTCACCGCCTCCTCGATGCGCATCGTGTACGCGTCCTTCTCCCCCGGCTTGCGCTGGAAGGAGCAGTAGGCGCAGGAGGCGGTGCACACATTGGTCATGTTGAGGTGACGGTTGACGTTGAAGTGCACGACGTCGCCGTTCAGCCGCGTGCGCACCTCGTGGGCCAGCCCGCCCAGCCAGGCCAGGTCGTCCGACTCGTACAGCGCGATGCCGTCCTCACGGGTCAGGCGTTCGCCCGCCCTGACCTTCTGCTCCAGCTCGCGCTTGAGCCCGACGTCCATGCCGATCCCTCTTTTCTCTTCAGGCAGACCCGGTCAACCGTACTCCCCCGCCTTCCGGGCGCGGGGACCCCCGAACGGCGCTCCGCGCCCCGCCTACTGCACCTCTTCCGGCAGCTCACCGACGCGGTTCTCCCACTTGGTGGAGAGCACGATCGTCGTACGGGTCCGGGAGACGCCCTTGGTGCCGGACAGCCTACGGATGATCTTCTCCAGGCCGTCCACGTCGCTCGCGCGCACCTTGAGCATGAAGGAGTCGTCACCGGCGATGAACCAGCAGTCCTCGATCTCGCTCAGCTCCTTCAGCCGCTGGGCCACGTCCTCGTGGTCGGCGGCGTCGGAGAGCGAGACACCGATCAGGGCGGCGACGCCGAGGCCGAGCGAGGCGGCGTCCACGGTGGCGCGGTAGCCGGTGATGACACCGGCCGCCTCCAGCCGGTTGATGCGGTCGGTGACGCTGGGTCCCGACAGGCCGACGAGGCGCCCCAGTTCCGCGTACGAGGCCCGGCCGTTCTCCCTCAGGGCCTGGATGAGCTGCCTGTCCACCGCGTCCATTCGAATCGAGCCTTCCACTGAAGAGGTACGAAAGTTCTTGAAAAGGGTGGTACTTGAGAAGCGTGGTACTTGAGAAGGGTGCTGCTCGCGGCACGTGCCGTGTCGTGCTCGTGCTGTGCCGTGGTGACGTGCTCAGTCGGTGCGGGATCCGCCGCCGAGTTCGCCCTTCCAGCGGCGGTAGAGCCGGTGCTCCACTCCCGCCGCGTCCAGTACGCGTCCGGCGACGAAGTCCACCAGGTCCTGGATGTGCGTCGCGCCCGCGTAGAAGGCCGGCGAGGCGGGCACCACGGCGGCGCCCGCGTCGTCCAGCGTCACCAGGTGCCGCAGGGTCTGGCCGTTCAGCGGGGTCTCCCGCACGGCCACGACCAGCTTGCGTCCCTCTTTCAGGGTCACGCTCGCCGCCCGCTGCAACAGGTCCTTGGACAGGCCGAGCGCCACCCCGGCCACACAGGCCGTGGAGGCGGGCACGATCAGCATGCCCTTGCTCGGATACGACCCCGAGGACGGCCCGGCCGCGAGGTCACCGGCGGTCCAGTGCCGTACGCCGTCGAGGTCGACGGTGAACGCCTCCGGCTTTCCGTCCGCGCCCCGCGACAGCCACTCCCGCAGGTCGTCGCGCCAGTGGGCGTCACGGAAGGAGATGCCGGTCTCGTCGAGCAGGGTGAGCCGCGAGGCCCGGCTGACGACGAGGTCGACGCTCTCACCGGCGGCGAGCAGCGCGCGCAGCACCGAGGCGGCATACGGGGTGCCGGAAGCACCGGAGACCCCTACGATCCAAGGCGTACGCCGCGTCTCTCCTGGCTTGACTGGGTTCACGACACCGAGCCTATCGGGAGTCACAGGGTGGGAACCGGGCAAGGGGGCCGGGCGTTCTTCAGAGAGAACGGGTCGACGGCGGGGGGTGGATGATGTCGGGTTCAGGTTCGGGTTCGGGTTCGCAGTGGTCGCAGGGAGACCGGGTCAGGACCGCGGCCAAGCTGATGGTGGGCTGGGTGGCGCTGCTGTGGCTGCTCGAAGTGATCGACACGGCCGCCGGGAACGCCCTGGACGACTACGGCATCGTGCCGCGCACCCCGTCCGAGCTGGTCGACATCGTCCCGGCCGCCTTCCTCCACTTCGGCTTCGCCCATGTGGCCGCCAACACCGTGCCGCTGCTGGTGCTGGGCTTCCTGGCGGCGCTCGGGGGGATACGCCGGTTCCTCGCCGTCTGCGCCGTGATCGTCGTGGCCGACGGTCTGGGGGTGTGGCTCATATCCCCGGCGCACACCAACACCGCGGGCGCCTCCGGCCTGATCTTCGGCCTCTTCGGCTTCCTGCTGGTCAGCGGCTTCGTCGAGCGCCGCCCGCTGGGCGTGGTCGCCGGCGTGCTGATCGCGGCGGTCTGGGGCGGCTCGATCCTCGCGGGCCTCGCCCCGACCCAGTCCGGCGTCAGCTGGCAGGGCCACCTGATCGGCCTGGCGGCGGGCGTGACGGCGGCGTTCCTCTTCCGCCGCCGACAGGACCGGCCGGACGCCCTCACCCGGTGAGCCGACGCCTCCCGGCCACCGTGCGGGAGGAGCGGGGGCCGCGCCTCACTGCCGGTCCGGGACTCCGAAGCACTGCTCGGGTCCACGTCCACGGGCACCGGACAGGCCGGGACGTCCGCAGGGTCTCCGGCCGTCGTCCGGGTGCAGACGTAACCCTCGGCGTCGTACCGGTCCCGCACGACCGCGTACCGGGTCGGCCGGCCGTCGATCGCGTCGTTCAGCCCCAGCGGGCCCGGAGGCCGCGCTCCCGGCGGGGCGACCCGTGTCGCCGACGTGCCCGGGACAGGACGCCTAGACCGTCAGGCCCCGTACCAGCAGGTCCAGCAGTGCGCAGACGAACAACGCGATGCCGATGAAGCCGTTGACGCTGAAGAAGGCCCGGTTCAGGCGGGTCAGGTCGGTGGGGCGGACGATGGTGTGCTCGTAGACGAAGGCTCCCGCGACGATCAGCAGCCCCAGCCAGAAGAAGGCACCGGCGTCGGTGAGGAGGGCGTACCAGACGAAGAGGGCCGTCGTCACGGCGTGGCAGACACGGGCGCCCCACACCGCGGCCGGGATGCCGAAGCGGGCCGGGACGGACCGCACGCCGGTCTCCCGGTCGGTGTCGACGTCCTGGCAGGCGTAGATCAGGTCGAAGCCGCCGATCCAGACGCCGACCGCCAGACCGAGGACGACGGCGTCCCAGGACCACGCCCCGGTGACGGCCAGCCAGCCGCCGACCGGACCCATGGCCTGCGCGAGACCGAGGATGGCCTGCGGGAAGTCGGTGAACCGCTTGCCGTACGGATACACCACCATCGGGATGACGGCGACCGGCGCGAGGGCGAGGCAGAGGGGGTTGAGCAGGGCCGCCGCGCCGAGGAAGACGACGAGGGCGATCAGCGCGCCGGTCCAGGCGTGCCTGACCGACACCGCCCCGGTGACCAGTTCACGGTGCGCGGTGCGCGGGTTACGGGCGTCGATCTCGCGGTCGATGATCCGGTTGGCGGCCATCGCGAAGGTCCGCAGCCCGACCATGGCGACGGTGACCAGGAGCAGTTCGACCCAGTGGATGCTCTTGTCCGACTCGTACATCGCGGTGAGCGCGGCGATGTAGGCGAAGGGCAGCGCGAACACCGAGTGCTCGATCATGACGAGGCGCAGGAACGCCCTGGTGCGTCCCGGACGGGGGGCCGGCTGCGAACCCACGACCCCGTCGGCGGTGGTCATCATGCGAGGCTCCCGAGGAACGTGTCGAGGTCGGCCAGCAGCTCCGCGGCGGGCAGCGGTCCCGTCTCCACGGTCAGTGGGGTGCCGGCGTCGTCGGGCGGGGTGAGGTGCGCCGTGAAGACGTACGCGTCGGCGCCGGACGGGCGGGCGTCCAGCCGCAGCACCGCGCCGCCGTCGACCGTGAACGGTCCGCTCGCCGCGGCGAGTTCCTCGCGCAGCCGCCGCGCGAAGTCGGCGGGTTCCGTGTCGCGCACGCCGGGCAGTTCGAAGCCGTCGCCGTCGCCGCCCCGCTCGAAGAGCACCGCCCAGGTGTCGCCCGGTCCGGCCAGCTCCTCGGGCGTGACGCCCGCCTCCTCGGCGGCCCGGCGGACCCCCTCGTCGCCCGGGTCCAGCTCGGGGCGGACGAGGGCCACGTAGTCGGTGTCGGTGCCGATGAAGAGCGCCGGGCCGCCGACGGCGACGTCACTCACAGTCCGTACTCCTTCCAGCGGCGGTCGACCTTCGCCGCCGTCTCGGGGTCGGACTCCACCATGTCGGGCCAGCCCCCGTCGCGCGTGTACCCCTCCTCGGGCCACTTCTTCGTCGCGTCGATGCCCGCCTTGCCGCCCCAGAACTGCTGGTACGAGGAGTGGTCGAGATGGTCGACCGGGCCTTCGACGACGGTGAGGTCACGGGCGTAGTCGGTGTTGCCGAGGGCCCGCCAGGAGACCTCGTGCAGGTCGTGGACGTCGCAGTCGGAGTCGACGACCACGATCAGCTTGGTCAACGACATCATGTGGGCGCCCCAGATGGCGTGCATCACCTTCTGGGCGTGTTTGGGGTACTTCTTGTCGATCGAGACGATCGCGCAGTTGTGGAAGCCGCCCGACTCGGGGAGGTGGTAGTCCACGATGTCCGGCACGATGATCTTCAGCAGCGGCAGGAAGAAGCGCTCGGTCGCCCGCCCCAACGGCCCGTCCTCGGTCGGCGGCCGGCCGACGACGATCGACTGGAGCAGCGGCCGCTTCCGCATCGTCACGCAGTCGATCTTCAGCGCGGGGAAGGGTTCCTGCGGGGTGTAGAAGCCGGTGTGGTCGCCGTAGGGCCCCTCGGGCAGCATCTCGCCCGGCTCCAGCCAGCCCTCGATGACGACCTCGGCCTGCGCCGGAACCTGCAGCGGGACGGTCTTGCAGTCGACCATCTCGATCCGCTTGCCCTGGAGGAACCCGGCGAACAGGTACTCGTCGATGTCCCCGGGCAGCGGCGCGGTGGAGGCGTACGTCACGGCCGGCGGGCAGCCGAACGCGATGGCGACCGGCAGCCGCTCACCGCGCCGCGCGGCCACCTGGTAGTGGTTGCGGCTGTCCTTGTGGATCTGCCAGTGCATGCCGATGGTGCGCTTGTCGTGCCGCTGGAGCCGGTACAGGCCCAGGTTCCGGATGCCGGTCTCCGGGTCCTTGGTGTGGGTGAGCCCCAGGTTGAAGAAGGAGCCGCCGTCCTTGGGCCAGGTGAACAGCGCCGGCAGCCGGTCGAGGTCCACGTCGTCGCCGGTGAGCACGACCTCGTGCACGGGCGCGTCCTGCGACTTCACCTTCTTCGGCGGTACGTGCGTCATCGAGCCGAGCTTCCCGAAGGCCTCGCGCACACCGATGAAGCCCTGCGGCAGCTCGGGCCTGAGCAGCCCGCCGATCTTGTCGCTGATGTCCGTGTACGACTTCAGCCCGAGCGCCTTCAGCAGGCGGCGGTCGGTGCCGTACACGTTCATGGCGAGGGGCATGCTCGAGCCGCGCACGTTCTCGAAGAGCAGGGCGGGACCGCCGGCCTTGTTCACCCGGTCGACGATCTCACCGACCTCCAGGTGCGGGTCGACCTCGGCCTTGATGCGCTTGAGGTCGCCCTCGCGCTCCAGCGCCCTGAGCAGGGAGCGAAGATCGTCGTAAGCCATGCGGTCAAGTATCCCCGAGCGGTTACGCTGGCCCTGTACCGCCCACCGCTTTCGCTTGCTTTCGCTGGAGAGGCCCCATGTTGCGGGTGCTGATGTTCCTCGTGCCACTGGCACTGAGCGTGTACGCGTTCATCGACTGCATCAGTACGAAGGACGAGGACATCCGTCACATGCCCAAGCCGTTGTGGGCGATCCTCGTGCTGCTGTTTCCGCTGGTCGGCTCGATCTCCTGGCTCATCGCCGGCAAGAAGCGCCACCCCGCGGGCGCGGGCGGCTCCGCCTGGGGCGGGGGCGGCGGCCGACGGCAGTGGGTGGCGCCGGACGACAACCCCGAGTTCCTGAAGTCCCTGAACGACGAGACGGAGACGGACAGGGACAGGGACAAGGACAAGGACGACAAGCCGGGGGACGGCGACCGCGGCGGGGCCGGCTGACCGGGCCCCGTCCCCGCGTCAGCCCCTGGCCCAGCTCTGGGCCGCCGTTCCGCTGCACGCCCGGGTCATGATCATGCCGCTCGGCCGGGCGTGCTCCAGGCACTGGCCGGTGCGCTGGAGGACCACGGCGCCGCCCGAACCGAGACGCCACTCCTGGGAGTTGTCCGCTCCACAGGTCGCGCTGTGCATCGAACCGTAGGCGGACAGGCAGTTGCCGGACGCCCGGTGGACGATGCGGTACGTGCCGGACGAGACGCTCCGCAGACTCCAATCGGCCGCTCCGGCCGCACAGTCGCCCATGGAGACGTTGCCGTAGCCGGCCCTTCCGGACGAGGTGAGGCACAGCCCGCTCGACCCGTTGCGCAGGGTGACGCCGCTCGGCGCCGGGGCCTTGGTCTCCGTGCCCGTACCCGTGTCCTCGCCCGAGGAGGAGTCGCCACCGCCTCCGCCGCCCTTCTCGCCCGCGCCTGCGCCTGGGCCCGCGTCTCCACCCCCGCCCCCGTCCCCGCCCCCGTCCCCGTCTCCGTCGTCGGAGCCGTTGTCGGTCGCCGCCGGTCCGGGAGCGGTCGCCGACTCCTCGGATCCGGGTTCCGGGCTTTTCTTCGAGGAGGACGCGCCGGCCGACGGTGACGGCGAGGACGTCGCGGACCCGCCGGGCGTGCCCGGCGGCGTGGCGGTGGCGGACACGGTGACCGACGCGGAGGGGGTGGAGCCCGCCTCCGCATCGGCGTCGAAGGTGTAGGGCAGGAGGGTGAAGGCGAGGGTGGTGCCGGTCGCCACGACGACCACGGGGACGACCACGGGGATCACTCGCGTCCGGCGGCGCGGCTTGTCGGCCGCGGGCTCGGCTGCCCGGGGCGGCCCTTCCGGCTCCTTGCCTTCCCCGGGTTCCTCCGGCAGGACCGGGGCGACCGGCGTCCGCGCCGCGAAGGCGGCCCGTTCGGTCAACCGGGCGGTGACGGCCTCCGGCCACAGGGGCGGGGTGAACGGGCCGTGCCGGTCGGCGAGTTCGACCAGTTCGGCGGCGGTGGGCCGGCCCTCGTAGTCCTTGTCCAGGCAGGCCTCGACGACCTCGGCGAGTTCGGGATCCACGTCCCGTACGGCGTCGAGGTCGGGTTCCTCGTGCACGATCCGGTAGAGCACGCCGTGTCCGGACTCGTCGCCGAACGGCGGCCGGCCGCTCGCCGCGTAGGCGAGGACGGAACCGAGCGCGAAGACGTCGACGGCGCCGGTCGACGTGCGTGCCCCCGAGGCCTGTTCGGGGGACATGTAGGCGGGCGTGCCCACCACCATGCCGGTGCGGGTGAGCTGGCTCTGCTCGGCGGCGCGGGCCACACCGAAGTCGATGAGGGTGAGGCCGTCCAGGGTGAGCATGACGTTGGTCGGCTTGATGTCCCGGTGCACCATGTCCAGCGCGTGCACCGCGGCGAGCCCCGCGGCGGCCTCGCGCAGCAACAGCCACAGGGCGTCCGCGGGCAGCGGACCCTCGTGGACGTCGAGAGCCTCGCGCAGGGTGAGGCCGGGGACGTAGGCGGTGGCGAACCACGGGGGCCGGGCGGTGCGGTCGCCCGCGAGCAGCGGTGCGGTGGCGTGCTCGGGTAAGCGGGCCAGGTTGTCCAGCTCGTGTCCGAAGCGGCGCAGGAAGTCCTTGTCCTCGCCGACGACCGACGGCAGCAGCTGCTTGACGGCGGCGTAACGCCCTTCGTGGACCCCGAGATAGACCCGGCCCATGCCGCCGGCTCCGAGCCGTCCGACGAGCGGGATCGGTCCGATCCGCCGTGGGTCCTCGTCCTCCAGCGGTTCGGCACCGCTTCCGCCCAGCTCGATCACGCCTGCCCCGTTGTCGTCGCTCCGCCGTCGCGCCGCTGGTGGTGGCCCGCCCGTTCCCCCGTGACGGACGGACCGCACCATCGGCAGGGGTCAGTGTGAAGCAGAGCGGGCTAGAATTGGAAGGGAATTCTAGAAATTCACTCCAGAAGTACCTGGAAGGTACAGCGACACCACGATGAGCCCCAAGCAGCACCGCGGCGAGGTCACCGCCGAACAGCTCCTGGACGCGGCGCTGCGCGTGTACGGGGAGTCGGGCGAACAGGGCCTCACCGTCAGCGCGGTGACCGGGGCGAGCGGTGTCAGTCCCGGCAGCCTTTACCACCACTTCGGCAGCATGGACGGCCTGCTGACCGCCCTGCTGCTGCGCTGGCTGGAGCGGCTGCTGGCGGAGATGGTCACGGCCCTGGAGCGGTCCGACTCCGCCCGCACCGGCATCGAATCACTCGTACGGACGTACCTCGCCTTCATCCGCGACCACCGGGACGCGGCCCTTCTCCTGCACTCCTCCCGCGCCGACGAACTCGGCATGCGCCAGGCGAAGCAGCTCCGTGACGCCCAGGAGGCCCGGTTCACCCCGCTGACCGCATGGGCGAACCGGCACGTCGCCTCCGGCGAGGTGTCCCCCCTGCCCGTCCCGGTCCTCGAATCCCTCGTCCTCGGCCCGGTCACCGCCGCCAGCCGCCGCTGGCTGACCCTCGGCGACATCGACCTCGACGAGACGGCGGAGACCCTGCCGGACCGGATCTGGCGATCGATCAGCCCGTAACCGGGCTGATCGCGGGGCCCGAACACCTCACCCCTCTGCGAAGACCTCCTCAACCGTCGACACGGTGACGGCCCGTCGGTGCCAGCGGCTCAGAATCTCGGGATCGTCACAGCCCGTAATCCGCTCACGAGCATCCTCCGGCACATCGATGCCACGCTCCTCCAGGACAGCCAGAACATCCATGGCGGCACGTCGCGTCTCACCCTCAGCGAGAGCCACGACACGGGCTTCTTCCCTGATCTCTTCGACGAGGTACGACTTGTAGAAGGAGAGGTCCACGGCCACCAGGTTCCTCCAGAGGCGCCTGCCCAGATCCAGTGCGATGCGCTGAACCCGGGATGAGTGTGAAATCCGGGCCGCGAACGCGACCCGGACGGATCACTGCTCTTCGAAGATGTCCTCGACCATCGGCACGGTGACGGCCCGTCGGATCCAGCGGCTCAAGATCTCGGGATCGTCACAGTCCGTAACCCGCTCACGAGCGTCCTCCGGCACATCGATGCCACGCTCCTCCAGGACAGCCAGAACATCCATGGCGGCACGTCGTGTCTCGCCCTCAGCGAGAGCCACGACACGGGCTTCTTCCCTGATCTCTTCGACGAGGTACGACTTGTAGAAGGAGAGGTCCACGGCCACCAGGTTCCTCCAGAGGCGCCTGCCCAGATCCAGTGCGATGCGCTGAACCCGGGATGAGTGTGAAATCCGGGCCGCGAACGCGACCCGGACGGATCACTGCTCTTCGAAGATGTCCTCGACCGTCGGGGCGGTGACGGCCCGGCGGTGCCAGCGGCTCAAGATCTCGGGATCGTCACAGTCCGTAATCCGCTCACGAGCGTCCTCCGGCACATCGATGCCACGCTCCTCCAGGACAGCCAGAACATCCATGGCGGCACGTCGTGTCTCGCCTTCGGAGAGGCCTACGACACGGCCCTCGATACGGCCCTCGACGCGGGCTTCTTCCCTGATCTCTTCGACGAGGTACGACTTGTAGAAGGAGAGGTCCACGGCCACCAGGTTCCTCCAGAGGTGCTTGGCCGGGTGCTTGCCCAGGCCTTGTGCGGTGAATTCGACGATGGGGTCCGCGATGTCTTCGGGCACGTCCCGCAATGCGGTGGAGAGGGCCTTCAGTATGGCATTCACGGCTGGTTCGGCGGCGTGTGTGATGGCCGCCAGGCTGGCCAGGACGAGGTCGGCGCGGGCCTCCTCCGGGTCGGTGATCACGGGCATGTTGTGCGGGCCGGCGACCACGGGGCGCAGGGTGAGGGTGGGCAGTTCGGGCGGTCCGCTGCTGACCGCCTGCTGGGCCCATTTGGCCGTGGTGTGGTCCTGGCAGACGACGAGCAGCGCGGTCGGCAGCCGGTACTTGGTCCACAGGTAGCTGGTGTAGTACGCCCAGCTCGCCGGCTTGTCCGGGTTCCTGCTGCCCTGGGCCTCGATGGCGAGGAGGAAGTCACCCCGCTCCGCGGTCTCGAACCGCAGGACCGTATCGACCCGGCGTTCGACGGGGCTGGTCTCCGTCAGGTCGGTCGGCAGGGGCGTGGCCCTGAGGGGCCTGGGGATGTCGACTCCGAGGAAGCGTGAGACGCGACTGAAGAGTCCGGGGTCGTGCTGAAAGATGCGGTGCATCGCCTCGTGGGGCGGCTTGACCATGGGTTTCCTTGGTGCTCAGCGCTGACTGCGGCCGACATATGTCGTCGGCACGTGCACTGAACGTAAGGAGGCCGGGACCCCGGAAGGGGACAAAGCCGCAATATTCACCCAGGCGGGTGAATGGTTTTGACTCGGCGTCGGACTTTCCCGGTGCGCGCCCCGGATGCTCAGCGCAGGCGGGACGACGACAGGATCGACAGGAGGTGGGCCGGGACCATCACCCAGGTGATCACGGCGAGGGCGGCCAGGGCCCAGCGGGTCGGGTCGATGCTGTCGGTCAGCGTGTCGGCGAGGGCGGCGACGAGGAGGACGAGGGAGGCCTCGATGCCGTTCGTCACGCGGTGGATCTTGAACGCGGCGGCGATGCGGCGGACCGTGGCGACACCCTGGGAGCGGGGGCGGGTGGATTCGTCGTCGGCGACCATCAGGCCGCGGCGGGCGCGGGCGACGTCCACCAGGTCGGTGGAGGCCTTGAGCAGGACGACCCCGAGAGCCGTGGCCATGCCGATCGACAGCCAGCCGCCGACGCCGGACTCGGCGGCGCGGTAGCCGGCGCCGGCCAGCAGGGCCGCGTCGGCGAGGTACGCGCCGAGGCGGTCGACGTAGATGCCGGTCGCGCTGTTCTGGCCCTTCCAGCGGGCGACCTCGCCGTCCACGCAGTCGAAGAGCAGGAACAGCTGCATGAGGATCACGGCGAGGACCGCGCCGGTCAGGCCGGGGATCATCAGCGCGGCGCCGGAGGCCACTCCGCACACGACCATGGTCCAGGTGAGCTGGTCGGGCGTGACGGGGGTGCGCACCAGGTGGCGGGTGGTGCGCAGGGATATCTTGCGCATGTAGAGCCGCCCGGCCCAGTGCTCGCCGTTGCGGCTCTCCATCTTGGCCTGCGGCTGGCAGACCTCCCGCAACTCCTCCAGTGCCGGAGCACCCATGACGTTCCTCCCAGGCCCGACTGCCCCGCGTTCGGCGGTGATCGGGCACAGGCTACAGAGGGGCCCCGGGGGGCAGGATTTCGCCCCCCGGGGCCCCTCCGTCCCGGTGCGTCAGAAGCCGACCGACTGCAGCACACCCATCCCGACGTCGGCGTAGGAGTGCTTGCCGGAGACGAAGATGTTCACGCCGTAGTAGTTGAACAGCCAGCAGCCGAAGGCGGCCAGGGCCAGGTACGCGGCCTTGCGGCCCTTCCAGCCGGCCGTCGCGCGGGCGTGCAGGTAGCCGGCGTAGGCGACCCAGGTGATGAAGGACCAGGTCTCCTTCGGGTCCCAGCCCCAGTAGCGGCCCCACGCGTCACCGGCCCAGATGGCGCCCGCGATGATCGTGAACGTCCACAGCGGGAACACGGCCGCGTTGACGCGGTAGGCGAACTTGTCCAGCGAGGAGGAGGCGGGCAGCCGCTCCAGGAACGAGGTCGCGAAGCTGCCGGGCTTGCCGCCGTTCGCCAGCTTGTTCTCGTACGCGTCCTTGAACAGGTACATGATCGTGGCGAAGGCGCCGACGTAGAACACCGCGCCGCACAGGATCGCCGTGGAGACGTGGATGTAGAGCCAGTACGAGTGGAGGGCGGGAACCAACTGGTCGCTCTCGGTGTACAAGACAGTGACGGCGAGACCGAGATCGAGGAGGACCGAGGTGGTCAGGAAGAGGCCCAGCCAGCGGACGTTCTTCTTCAGCGCCAGCAGCAGCAGGTACACACCGACGGCGGTCGTGGAGAACGTGATGTTGAACTCGTACATGTTGCCCCACGGCGCCCGCTCCACGGACAGCGCGCGGGTGAGCACGCCCCCGAAGGCGAGGGCGAACGCGAGGACGGTGAGGGAGATGGCGATACGCCCGTAGAGGTCGCCCTTCTCGTCACCGCCGTGAGCGCCGGGCCCGTCGGGCACGTCGCGCGTACCGCCCGTGGCGCGGACGACGACCTTCGGCCGCTCCAGCACGGCGGTGCCGCCGGCCTGCTTCACGGTGACGGCCGGTCCCGTCCTGGAAGCCGCCTTGGGGGTCAGGGCGGCCGCCGTACGGGCCACCTTGCTGCGGCTGCCCAGGAGCCACTCCGCGATGTACGCGAAGAAGGCCAAGGTGTAGATCGCCATCGCGGAGTAGATCAGCACGTTGCTGATCTCCGCGAGGTTCTCGTTGGTCGCGGCGGCGAGAGTCACTGCTCAGCCCCTTCGGCAGGTACGTCTTCGGTATCGGTGGGTTCGGATGTCTTCGGGGAGGTCTCGTGCGGGTCGGTCTCCGCTGCGCCCGGCGCCTTGTCGTAGAGGAGCCCGGCGAGGTGGCCGAGTTCCTCGGGCACCTTCGCGGACTCGCTGCGGCCGAGCCCGGCCATCTCGACGACGGTCACACCGTCGGGGCCCTCGACCGCGCGCACCCACAGCCGGCGGCGCTGGATGAACAGGGAGCCGGCGAGGCCGGCGATGGCCACGACGGAACCGCCGAGCGCCCAGCCGGCACCCGACTCCTGGACGACCTGGAAGCCCGCCCACTCCTTGATGTCCTTCTCGAAGGTGACCGAGCCGGCGCCGTTCGGGAGCGTCATGGTCTCGCCCGGCATGAGCAGCTGCTTGAACAGCTCGCCGTCGGCGTCCTTGAACTCCTTCATCTTGGTCTTGTCCATCTGGTACACGCTCTGCGGAATACCGGAGTCCGCCTTCAGGTCGCCGTGGTAGGCGGACAGGGCGAGCACCGGATAGTCCAGCGCCGGGAACTGGGACAGCATCGTGCCGCTGGCGGAGCCGCCGAAGGTGGGCACGAAGAAGGCGTTGAAGCCGAGCTGTTCCTTCTCGCCCTCCGGGTTGCGGTAGCCGTCGAGGACCTTGACCACGCCGGAGGAGGTGACATTGCCGTCGAGCGGCAGCAGCGGCACGGCGTCCTGGAAGACGATCTCGCCCTTGCCGTCGCGGACGGTCACGACGGGCGCGTAGCCGTGGCTGACGAGGTAGATCTTGGCGTCCCCGACCTTGAGGGGCTTGTTCACCTTGACGACGGCGGTCCTCTCCTCGCCGTCGGCTCCCTCGGTGTAGGTGAGCTCCGTCTCGTACGTGCGCGGGGTGCCCTTGTTGGGGCCGGTGCGCTCGTAGGTGCCGCTGAACTCCTCGACGTTGAAGCTGAACGGCTCCAGGTCCTCGTTGGTGAACAGGTTCCCGGACTTGAAGTCGTCGTACTGCGTGAGCGTGTTGGCGAAGCCGTCGCCCTCGACGATCAGCTTGTTGCCCTCCGACTTGAACAGCTGGCCCCAGGCGAAGGCGATCAGCATCACGATCAGCGCCATGTGGAAGAGCAGGTTGCCGACCTCGCGCAGATAGCCCTTCTCGGCGGCGACCGCGTCACCGGTGATGTGGGCGCGGAAGCGGCGCTTCCTCAGCAGGGCGAGCGCGGCCTCCCGGACCTCCTCGGGAGCGGCCTCGGTGCGCCAGGTGGTGTGGGCGGGCAGCCGGGTCAGCCGCCGGGGGGCGCCCGGCGGGCGGCCGCGCAGCTGGCCGACGAACTGCCAGGTGCGGGGCATGATGCAGCCGATGAGGGAGATGAACAGCAGGATGTAGATCGCCGAGAACCACACCGAGCTGTAGACGTTGAAGAGCCCGAGCTTGTCGTAGACGGGCGCGAGGATGTCGTGCTGCTCGCGGAAGTCGGCGACCCTCGTCTCGTCGATGCCGGTCTGCGGGATCAGCGAGCCGGGGATCGCGGCCAGCGACAGCAGCAGGAGCAGCAGCAGCGCGACCCGCATGGAGGTGAGCTGGCGCCAGAACCAGCGGGCCCAGCCGATGACGCCCAGGGACGGCAGGTTCGGCGCCTCCTCCTTGGGGGCGGTGGACAGCTGGGAGCCGGCGGCGCCCAGGTCCGGGTCGTCACCGGTCTTCGGGGTGTTGTCCGTCGTGGTGTCGCTCATCGGGTCAGATCCCCACCGTGAAGCCGTTGGACCAGGTCTGCATCTGCTGCACGAGGGTGTCCCACACGCCGGTCAGCAGCAGCAGTCCGGTCGCGATCATCATGATGCCGCCGATGCGCATCACCCAGGCGTAGTGGCGCTTGACCCAGCCGAACGCGCCGAGCGCCTTGCGGAAGGCGACGGCGGTGACCACGAAGGGCACGCCGAGGCCGAGGCAGTACGCGACCGTGAGCAGCGCGCCACGGCCTGCGGTGGCCTCGTTGAACGACAGGGCGGTGACGGAGGCGAGCGTCGGGCCGATGCACGGGGTCCAGCCGATGCCGAACAGGGCGCCGAGGACGGGTGCGCCGGCCAGCCCGGTCGCCGGCCGCTTGTGGAAGCGGAACTCGCGCTGGGTGAGCCGGGGCATCAGGCCCATGAAGAAGACGCCCATGAGGATCATGAGGACGCCGAGCACCTTGGACAGGACGCCCGACTGCTCCTGGAGGGTCTGGCCGAAGTACCCGAAGAAGGCGCCGCCCGAGACGAACACGACGGTGAAGCCGAGGACGAACAGGGAGGCGCCGGCCAGCATCCGGCCGCGCCGGGCCTCGGCCAGGTCGGTTCCGGAGACGCCGGTGACGTAGGAGAGGTAGCCGGGGACCAGCGGCAGCACGCAGGGCGAGAAGAAGGAGACGAGTCCGGCGAGCAGCGCGAGGGGCAGGGCGAGCAGCAGGGCGCCGTTGAGCACCGTGCCGTTGTAGCCCGTATCGGCGGCGAGGGTGTACAGGGCCGTCACGTCACTTCTCCGCGACGACCGGCTCGAGCATCTTCAGCAGCCGCGTCTCGTCGAGCGCGGTCAGCGAGCGGGCCGCGACCCTCCCGTCCCGGTCCAGGACCAGGGTGGAGGGAATGGCCTGCGGGTTGAGGGTGCCCTTCTCGAAGCGGAGCATCAGCTTGCCCGTGGGGTCGTACAGGCTCGGGTAGGGGATGCCGAAGTCCTTCTCGAAGGCGAGGGCGGCCGTGGTGCTGCCGTCGCGTGTGTTGATGCCGACGAACTGCACGCCCTTGTCGGCGTAGTCCTCGGCCACCTTGGCGAAGTACTTCGCCTCCGCGCGGCACGGGTTGCACCAGGAGCCCCACACGTTGAGGACGACGACCTTGCCCTTGTAGTCGGCGACGTCGAGCTGCTCGCCCTCGAGCGTCTCGCCGGACAGCTCGGGCGCGGCGACGCGCTTGTCCTGGGCGACCGTGGAGATGCCGTCCTTGCCGGCCACGAAGTTGGTGTTGCCTCCCCCGCCCGAGGTGCCGCCCGACGTGCACGCCGAGACGAGCAGTGCGGTCGCGGCCGCGCCGGCGGCGAGGGCGGTGCGGCGGCGGACGCGGACGTCACGGGTGGCGCGGTTCGAGCTCTGCGGGGCCCGGTTCGAGCGCTGGGGGGCGCGGCTGGCGGCACTCATGTGAAAAGTTTCGCATGCCCGTTCTGGGGATCTTGCGCACCCCCCTGCGAGCGCCCCTCCCGGACGGAAACCGCATATCAGGCGGCGTTGCCCGTCCCCGTTCCGGCGGTGCCGGCGGGGTCCTCGGCGAACGCCTTCCAGCCGCCCGCCGGCTCCTGCCCCACGTCCAGGGTGCGCAGGCGCTCCAGGATCTCGGGCTTCTGCACGTCCAGCCAGTCGGTGAACTGCCGGAAGGAGACGAGCCTCACGTCACCGCCCTTCTCCTTCTCCCGCGCGATGTGCTTGAGCGCCTGTTCCACGGCGTCCATGTAGATGCCGCCGTTCCACTGCTCGAAGTGGTTGCCGATGAAGAAGGGCGCCCGGTTCGACTTGTATGCCCGCTTGAAGCCCGATATGTAGGCCCCGGCGGCCTGTTCGCGCCAGCCCGGGTAGTTGTGGGCGGGCGCCTTGGTCGTGTTGAGGGACTGGTTGGCGAGCATGTTGTAGTCCATCGACAGGACTTCGAAGGAACGTCCGGGGAAAGGTATCTGCTGGAGCGGAAGGTCCCATATGCCCTTCTTCTTCGCGGGCCACACCTGCCGCCCGCCGGGCGAGGACGCGTCGTAGCGCCAGCCCAGCTCGCGGGCCGTGGGCAGCAGCTTCTCCTGGCCGAGGAGGCAGGGCGTACGGCCGCCGACCAGTTCCTTGTCGTAGTCGAACGGCAGGGACTCCAGGTCGGTCCAGCCGGAGTTGGTCCGCCACTCCTTCACGAACGACTTGGCCTGCTCGATCTCGCTGCGCCACTGCCGCGGCGTCCAGTTGCCGACACTGCCGGAGCCGGCGCAGAAGTGACCGTTGAAGTGGGTGCCGATCTCGTGGCCCTCGAGCCAGGCGCGGCGGAGGTTCTTCAGCGTGTCCTTGATGTGGTCGTCGGTGAGGTAGCCGATGTCGGAGGCGCCGCGCGGGTTGTTCGGCGGGTCGTAGAGCCGCTTCTTCGACTCGGGGAGGAGGTACACGCCCGAGAGGAAGAAGGTCATGGCCGCGCCGTGCTCCTTGGCGAGGTCGAGGAAGCGCGGGAAGAGCCCGTTGCCGACCTCGCCGGCCCCGTCCCAGGAGAAGACGACGAACTGCGGGGGCGTCTGACCCGGCTCCAGCGGCACCGGCTTCTCCGGCTGGTGGGGCTGCTCGCCGGTGAAGGAGGTGGAACCGTCACCGATCGGCCGGGCCGTCTTCGTCGGCTTCGGCTTACCGGGCCGCTCGCCGGAGCGGGAACCGCCGCCGGGGGTCGCGCCGTCCGAGCCTGTGTGGCCGCCGCAGCCGGCCAGCGAGACGGCGGCGGCGGCACCGGCACCCGCGCCGAGCCCGAGCATTCCCCTGCGGGAGAGAGCACGCATGGCGTCCCCCTTCGTCACGTCCTCTGGATGGTCACTCACTCAGAGGACGTGATGGAGCGGGAGGTTCCCGCCAATTGCGGAGGTTTCGCAACGAAACCCCGGAAGGCCGTGACCTACCGGGGCTTACGTCCGTTGCACACCGAATGCCTCGGGGTCACGCCCCGAAGGCCTTGCCCTTCCCCTTCACCGGCCTGGCGCCCGCCAGCAGATGCGCGGGGACGAGATCGCGGGCCGGCTCGCTGTAGCCGACGGAGACGATCCTGTCCCCCCGGTAGGTGAACGAGGTCAGCGAGGCGAGCGTGCACTGCCGCCTGCGCGGGTCGTGCCACAGCCGCCGCTTCTCCACGTAGGACCGCACGATCCAGATCGGCAGCTGGTGGCTCACCAGCACCGCCTCGTGCCCGCGCGCCGCGTCCTTGGCCGCGTTCAGCGCGCCCATCATGCGGATCACCTGGTCGACGTACGGCTCGCCCCAGGACGGCTTGAACGGGTTGACGACGTGCTTCCAGTTGGCCGGGCGGCGCAGCGCGCCGTCGCCGATGCCGAAGGTCTTGCCCTGGAAGACGTTCTCCGCCTCGATCAGCCGCTCGTCGGTGGCGATGTCCAGGCCGTGCGCCTTGGCGATGGGCTCGGCCGTCTCCTGCGCCCGCTCCAGCGGGGAGGCGACGACATGCGTGATGTCACGGGGAGCGAGGTGCTCGCCGACCCGGTCGGCCATGCGCCGGCCCAGCTCGGAGAGGTGGTAGCCGGCCAGCCTGCCGTACAGGACACCGTCGGGGTTCTCGACCTCGCCGTGCCGCATCAGATGGACGACCGTGACGTCGTCGTCCTTGCGCGGGGCGCTCATGCCGTGGCCTCGGCTGCCGCGCGGGCCGCCGCCGGGAGGGCGTCGGCGATGCGCTGGACGGCCCGCTCGTCATGGGCCGTGGACACGAACCAGGACTCGAAGGCCGACGGCGGCAGGTAGACGCCACTCGCGAGGAGGGAGTGGAAGAACGCGGTGAAGCGGAACGACTCCTGGGCCTTGGCGTCGTCGTAGTTGCGCACCGCCCGGTCGGTGAAGAAGACGGAGAACATGTTGGAGGCGTTCTGCAGCGTGTGCGCGACGCCCTCCTTGGTCAGCGCCTCGGTGACGAGGGACCGGATCTGCGCCGAGACGGCGTTCACCTTCTCGTACGCGGCGTCGTCGAGCAGCCGCAGCTGGGCGAGCCCGGCGGCGGTGGCGACGGGGTTGCCGGAGAGGGTGCCGGCCTGGTAGACGGGCCCGGCGGGGGCGAGACGGCCCATCACGTCGGCGCGCCCGCCGAACGCCGCGGCCGGGAAGCCGCCGCCCATCACCTTGCCGAAGGTCATCAGGTCGGGCCGGACGCCGTCGACGCCGTACCAGCCCTCCCGGCTGGTACGGAACCCCGTCATCACCTCGTCGGAGATGTACAGCGCGCCGTTGGCGGCGCACGCGTCCTTCAGTCCCTGGTTGAACCCGGGCAGCGGCGGTACGACGCCCATGTTGCCCGGCGACGCCTCGGTGATCACGCAGGCGATCTCACCGGGGTGCGCGGCGAACGCGGCGTGCACGGCGTCGAGGTCGTTGTACGGCAGCACGATCGTGTCGCCGGCCTGCGCGCCGGTGACTCCGGGCGTGTCGGGGAGCGCGAAGGTGGCCACCCCGGAGCCGGCGGAGGCGAGCAGCGAGTCGACGTGACCGTGGTAGCAGCCCGCGAACTTGATCACCTTGGTGCGCTGCGTGAACCCGCGCGCGAGCCGGATCGCCGACATGGTGGCCTCGGTCCCGCTGGAGACGAGCCGCACCTGCTCCAGCGGCCCGATCCTCGCGACCATCTCCTCGGCGAGCGCGACCTCGCCCTCACCGGGCGTGCCGAAGGACGTGCCGCGCGCGACGGCCTCCTGCACGGCGGCGATCACCTCGGGGTGCGCGTGCCCGAGGATCATCGGCCCCCACGAGCAGACGAGGTCGACGTACTCACGCCCGTCGGCGTCGGTCAGATAGGGACCCGTTCCGGACACCATGAACCGGGGCGTGCCGCCGACGGCGCGGAAGGCGCGCACCGGGGAGTTCACACCACCGGGGGTGACGGCGGCGGCACGATCGAACAGCGCCTGCGAGGCTGGGGCTTCGTACGAATATGGCAGTTCGCTCATGACCTGCGACTTCTCCGACCTTCTCCGACGTCCCGGCCTCTCGCCGGGCTGCGGGTGCGTATGACTCGTCTCAGGGTAGGCCAGCCGCGGCCCCGGGCATCCGGCCCCCGATCCGCCGTGATCTGCGAAACTGTCCTCTGGTACACACAGCTCACACGGCCAGGGCGGCGGGAGGCTGCGAAGATCCCCCGGACAAGATGTTTCACCGCACGTTTCGGCGGGCGGCCGTGGGGGAGGTCACTGTCACGATGATCGGGTTGCGCGGCGGGGGCCACGCGTCCTAGAAAAGCAGTCGGGTGGAGATATGCATCGCGGTGGCGGACTGGGCGAGGGGACTGACGGCCTGGGTCCTCGACGTGCCCGGCGGGGAAGGCACCGGCGCGAGGCGGAGGACACGGACGAGACGCGCCGGACCCACGGCGAGCCGGAGCGGATCGACCCTCTGAGCGGGGCGGGGAGCAGGAATGGTGGTCGGGTGGGGGTGACGTACAAGTACTTCGGCGCGCCGGACGGCGCCACCGCGGCCCGTGTCCCGATCTCGATGCGTCCCGAGGAACTCGGCGGCGACGAGCTCGGCATGAACGGCATGTTCACCAAGATCAAGCCGGAAACCATGGCCGCCATGGTCCTCACCGGCATCGAAGGCGTCCCCCTGCACAAGGTCCCGCCCCTGGAACTGGTCGTCCTGCACCCCGACTACGCGGTCGTGAAGCTCCCCATGACGGTCGTCGACCCCCTGCGCGGCATCGGCGAGGAAGCGGTCGGCGCGGCGGCCTTCATCTGGTCCACCGTCCCCGACCGGGGCGGCCCGCGGGACGCGTTCAACGTGTACCAGCTGCTGCACGAGTGGCAGGACTTCAGCCACCGGCTGCATGAGGCGGGGCATCAGCCGTACTGCCTGGTGTGGCCCTGAGCTGGGGTTTCGTGAGAGTCGGGCGGGGTCTTCGGGCCTCGCCCTTTTGCGTGCCGGAGAGAGGCCGTCAGGCGGCCAGGGCACATTGAGGGCACATTGGATTCGCTGGGGGCGGTGATGTGCCCTGCGGCTCTCCGGTTTCCGGCGGCTCCGCGCCGGTGAAGGCGTCGTCGATCGCCTTGCGGGTCCGGCTCTCGCTGGACGGCAGCAGGTGTGTGTACGTCCGGAGCGTGAAGCCCGGGTCCGAGTGGCCGAGGTATTCGGAGAGCGCCTTGATGCTCTCCCCCGCGTCCAGGAGCACGGAGGCGTACGCGTGCCGGAGGGCGTGCATGCCGTCCTCCGGGGCCGCCTGGAGATACCTCGCCCCGCGCTTGCGAGGAGGGATCACTTCGGCGGCGACCAGGGCTCGTTTCCAGGCGCCCATGTTGAAGACGCTGCGGTTGTAGGCCCGGCCCTTCTCGTCGACGAAGAGCAGTCGGAAGGTCTTGGGCTCGCCGTCGGGCTTTGCCCAGGGCAGCGTGACCGCCGTGGGCGGAAATCGCCTCATGTGGGCCTTGAGGGCAGTGGAAAGCTGAGCCGACAGCGGCACTGACCGGATCCGGTTGCCCTTGGGCAGAGCGAAAACCGGCTTCGTGCCGACGAGCCGCACCTGGCGGTTGACGTGGATCCAGCCGCCCTTGAAGTCGATGTCCTCGACGGCGAAGCCGAAGATCTCTCCCTGCCGCAGGCCGCAGCCGAAGGCGAGCTTGCCGCCGGCCTGGAAGCGTTCGGGCAACCCGGCGATGACGGCACGCACGCGCTCCAGGGACCAGGGGACGATCTTCTTCTTGGTCGCGGTCGGCAGCTTGACCGACTTCGACTTGCACGGGTTCTTCGGCAGCAGTCCGTCCTCCACGGCCATGCCGAGGATGCTGGAGAGGACGTCGAAGATGCCCTCGATCGTCGACACCTCGAAGCCGCCGTCCTGCAGTGTGCGGATCCAGCCCTGAACGACCGAGGGCTTGTTCAAGGACCGCAGCTCGCGCCGGCCGAGGTGGGCCACGATGTGGTTGCGGACGGTGGCCTCGTAGCGGAGGGCCGTGGTCGGGCCGACCGAGTTCGCGTCGAGCCACCTCTGGGCGTAGGCGCCGAGCGTCTGCTTCGTCTCGGCGGGAACAACGTAGCTGCCGCTCCGGATCTCGACGTCGACCTCGGCCGCCCGTTTGTCGGCCTCGGCCCTCGTGTGGAAGTTCTCCTTGCGCTGGTGGCCGTCCAGGTCCCGGTACCGGACCTGCCAGCGCTTCCCGGTCCCGTGGTCAGAGGTCGGAACCATCCGCCGGGTGCGGCTCTTGTGCTCGCTGCACTGGGTGTCGTCCGGCTTGGGATGGGACTTGTGCCAGCGGTCGTACACGTCAGCCAAGGAGGGCCTCCCGGGCTCCGCCGCAGGCGTCTGCGGCGGAGTGACGAGGATGGGCGAGCCGGGCCCCAGTAGGCAGCAGATCCGCCGGCGGGACACCGAGGGCTGCGGCTATCAGGACGAGATCGTCGATGTCGCAGCGCCGATGGGCGCGCTCCGTGCGACTGACCGCGGTGTTGGTCATCGGGCGGCCCATCGCGGTGCAGCGGGCGGCCAGTTGATGCTGGGTGAGGCCGAGCGCCAGCCGCATGCGCTCGATGGCGCGGGCGGTATGCAGGCCGGCGGGGCCCATTTCAAGAGGTCTAGTTGCCATAACAGGTAGCTGTAACTTGCAGCCGAAGCCTTTGGCAAGAGTTGGTTCTTAAACCCTACAGAAGTCGCTTCCCACCGGATCCACAATCGCCCCGACTAACGCCTGCCATACGGTACTGGAAAGGCTGCGTCGCCGACTCCGCTCGCCGGAAATCGAGCGCACTATAGCTGACTTCATCCTTCGCCGATGGGGCACCACCTGCCCGTACGAACCACCCGCCACCCTGGCGCCGACTTTTTGGTCAACCGCCAATTCGCCCTTACGGTATTGCCTCCCGTGCTCACCAACGGGAACTTCTGGAGTCTTCTAGAACCAACTCTGGACTTCTCCGCCCAGGGTGTGGCTGTGTTGTCCACGCAGTTGTCCGAAACCGAAAAGGGAGCCCTATGCCGAGCCTTTCCCCCCGTCCCGCCCGCGCCACCGCCGACGCCTCCCGACGCGGCCCCCTGGCCACCCCGGCGGAAGTCGCCGAGTACCTCGGGGTGCCGGTCAAGACGCTCTACCAGTGGAAGTACCGGGGCATCGGCCCGAACGTGCACAAGGTCGGCCGCCACCTGCGCTACCGCTGGACCGAGGTGGACGCCTGGCTCAATGCCCAGGCCGCGTACGACCTGGCGGTCTGAGAACCCTTCACGGGAAGCGAAGCGGCTCCCGGCGAGCCACCGCCGGGAGCCGCGCGGCCCCTTCCCCCATCGCCCCTTGCCAGAAAACGATCTGTCTTGGTGAGCCGGACCTTGCCCGTCCGGCTCACCGGGGAGGAACGCCTGTGGACGAATCTACGACCTCTCACACCCCCACCGCACCCGCCGTCACCCCGTCTTGGCCACCCGTGGCCATCCCCGGCCAGGGCCTGGCGTCCGATCCCTCATCCAGCGAGCGTGATCGGACCGACAGCTCCAACGAGGGCGCCGGCCTGCTGGACGAGCTGCGCGCAGCGATCGCCCGGTACGTGATCCTGCCCAGTGGCGAGGCCCTGACCGCCGTCACGCTGTGGGTGGCGGCCACGCACCTCCAGCCCGCGCTGCAGCACGCTCCGCGCCTGGCGGTGGTCGGGCCGGCGAAGCGGTGCGGCAAGTCCCGCCTGCTGGACGTGATCACGGAGACGGCGCATGACCCGCTGATCACCGTGAACACCAGCCCGGCTGTCGTCTTCCGTGCCATCGGTGACGACCCGCCCACTCTGCTGGTGGACGAGGCCGACACCATCTTCGGCAGCATCAAGGCCGCCGAGAAGAACGAGGAGCTGCGCGGCCTGCTCAACGCCGGCCACCAGCGCAACCGGCCCGCCCTGCGGATCTCCGGCCCCGAGCACAAGACGCGGAAGTTCCCCACCTTCGCCATGGCCGCGCTCGCCGGCATCGGCGCCCTGCCGGACACGGTCATGGACCGGGCGGTGGTTATCCGCATGCAACGCCGCAAGGACGGCGAGCGCGTCGAGCAGTTCCGCTCCCGCCGCGACATCCCAGCCCTGCACGCCCTGCGGGACCGCCTGGCGGCCTGGATCCGTCCGCTCATGGACACCGCCGCGGACCTGGTACCGCGGATGCCGGTGCAGGACCGGGCGGCGGACACCTGGGAACCGCTCGTGATCGTCGCGGAGCTGGCCGGCGGCACCTGGCCCGAGGACGCGCGCGCTGCCTGTGTGGCCATGTGCGCCGCCGAGGCGGACAAGGACGACGAGTCCAACCTCAAGACCCGCCTGCTGCAGGACATCCGGCGCGCCTTCGCCCGCTGCGGCGACCCGGACATCATGCGCACCCGGGACCTGCTGGAGGAGCTTCTCAAGGACCAGGAGGCTCCGTGGGCCGAGTACGGCACCACCGGCCTCAGCCCACGCCATCTTGGGCTCCTTCTGAAGGACTTCGACATCAAGGCCGCCACCCTCCGCTTCGAGGGCGGCAGGCAGGCCAAGGGCTTCGCCCGGCTCCGCTTCACCGACGCCTGGGCGCGGTACTGCCCGGAGGAGTCCGCCTCCGAGAACGGTGACGAGAGCGCCCCGACAGGCCCGGACCCGCACCCGTAAAGACTCGTCGCACCCGTCGCATCGCAGGTCAACCCCGTGACGGGTGTCGTCGCTGCGACGAGTCGTCTCGTACCACGACGATCACCCGTACCTGCTCTGACCAGCCGTGCGACGGGTGCGACGGGTCCGCCACCTCGCTGCCCACCAGCCCTCCCTGCTTGGAGCACCCGCTTGCCTGCACGCACCACCACGGCCCCCGTGCCGTTGATGACCGCCGCGATCCGCCTGGGAGTCGCTCTGGTCGGCACGATCGGCTTCGCTCTCTCGTACGACGCCCTGCGACAGATGGCAGTGGCGATCCACATCCGCGGGGTGCTGACGTACGCCTTCCCGCTCGTGATCGACGGGTTCATCGCCATCGGCGTCGCGGCCCTGCTCATCCTGCGCGCCGCCCCCTGGCGCTCCCGCCTCTACGTCTGGGCCCTCGTCGGCGTCGCCACCATCACGAGCATCTGGGCGAACGCCCTGCACGCCGTCCGTCTCAACCAGGAGAGCGACGCCGCCGGGCTCCACCTGGACGACGTCACCGTCGGCGCCTTGTCGGCCATCGCCCCGCTCGCGCTCGCCGGAGCCGTCCACCTGGATCTCGTCATCCGCCGCCACCCCACTGGACGGCACTCGACTGAACCGGTCAGTGCTCAGCGCCACACTCACGTCGAGGACTTGCTGCGGTCCTCTCCGGACAGCGACACGGCCGATGCCTCAAAGGATGCGGCACAAGCACGGCCCGAAGTTGTGGCGGAGGACATCGCGGACGTGGCGGACCCCCCGGCCGAAGTGGCGGATGTGCGTCAGCCCCACAGCCCGATCAAGGGTCGGCAGCCCAGCGCTTCCACGGAAACGCTCCTGGCTCTCGGCCGCGCCGCGCCCCTGGGCCGCCAAGGACGTGTCTCCCGCCGCCACGTCGAAGCGGCGATCCGAGCCCAGGGCCACCCCGTCGGCAAAGACCGCCTCACCGAGATCACACGCCGTCTGCAGGCCGAACTCGACCGTACGCCCGAGCACGTCTCTTAGCGCGCTGACCGGTCGGTACCGCCCGTCATCGCGCTGCTCAGCGAGTGGACAAGGAGCGGAGCCGACCACCCCAGGCACATCCCGTCCGCCGACTCCTAGTAAGGACTGCCCCGATGCACGAAGCCCGACGTGAGCTGCCCGCCGGACAGCGGGAGATGACCACAAGCGTCACCCAGCCAGCAAGGTATGCCGTTGGACCGTCCAAAGGGCGGTCCCACGGGAGTTCCGCCCCGGGGGTGGCGGAGACCCACGGGCGCCAGGGGGCACCCGAGGAAGGACAACGCGTCCAGGCCACCCCCGTCGTTCTGCCTCGTGCCGCCGAAACCGCCGCCCTGCACCGCATCGCCCGCCGCCGCAGGCGCAAAGACACCCAGCGCAAGGAGCGCGTCGACGTGCGCTACAGCGTCGAAGAGAAGAGCGCCATCCTCGCCAAGGCCCGGTCGCTCAACATCGCCGGCGCCCACTACGTCGGCGCCGTCGTTATGGCCCACATCCACGGCGACCTCGCCCTGCCCGGCCAGCGCACCCCGCTGGACGACTACATCGACGAGCTGACCGCCCTGCGCGAGCAGATCGCCAAGATCGGCAACAACGCCAACCAGATCGCCCGGAGACTCAACTCCGGCGGCCATCCACACCCTGGGGATACCGCCACCCTCGCCCAGACCGAACGCACCCTGAACGCGGTCCGTGCTGCCATCAGCGAGATCGCGGCAGCGGCGAACCAGACGGTCACCAGGAAGGCAGCCAGGTGATCGCCAAGATCAGTAGCGGCAAGGACACGGCCGGCCTGATCCGCTACCTGTTCGACGCCAAGAAGGCCAAAGACCACACCGACCCACACCTCGTCGCTTCCTGGGACGGCTTCGCTCCCGACCCCGGCCGCACGGACGACTTCACCGCCACGAAGAGGCTGCTGGTGGCCGACCTCGACCTGCGCGTCAAGCAAGCCCGCCGCCTCGGCCGCGCACCCGAGCGCCACGTCTGGCACTGCTCCCTCCGCACAGCCACGACCGACCGCCACCTCAGCGATGAGGAGTGGGCCGACATAGCCCGCCGCGTCCTGGCCGCCACTGGCATCGCGCCACAAAACGACCCGGACGGCTGCCGCTGGGTCGCCGTCCGTCACGCCCCCGACCACATCCACATCGCCGCCACCAAGGTCCGCGGCGACCTGAGCACCGCACGCTACTGGAACGACTACCTCACCGCCGACCGTGAACTCGCCGCCATCGAAAAGGAATACGGCCTCTTCCAAGTCGCCCGCGGAGACCGCACCGCCGCCAAGCGCCCCACCCGCGCCGAACAGGAAAGGGCACACCGCCAGGGCCAGGAGAAGCCGGCTCGCGAACGCCTGCGCACCATCGTCCGCACCGCCGTGGCCGCCACCACCAGCACCGACGAGTTCATCGGCCTGCTCAGCCACACCGAGGGCGTGCTGGTCGAAGTCGTGTACTTCCCTTCTGGCGATGTGCGTGGCTACAAGGTCGCCAGCGAAGACACCACCACGGCAGGCAGGCAACCGATCTGGTTCTCCGGCTCCGAACTCGCGCCGGACCTGTCCTTCCCCAAGATCCGAGCACGCCTGGAGGCCACCGACCCGCAGCCCGCCGACGGGCCGGGGAGGCGCAGGCCCAACCCTTGGCACCGGGCAACCGCAGCCGCCGAACGCATCCCCCACCACCTCAGCGGATACGACGACCGAGCCTCCCAGGCCCACCTCGCCGCCTTCGGTGAAGCTCTCGACGCCCTGCCCCTCCTCGCTCCCGCACCCCTCCGCGCCCAGCTCCGCGAGGCAGCTTCCGCTTTCGAGCGCGCCACCCGATCCCGCGTCCAGGCCGAACACCATCACGCCCGCGCCCTGCGAAGCGCCGCACGGGCGATGCTCCGCGAGCCCGCCCCCGGGGACGGCACGGCTCTGGCGATGCTCCTCGACGTCGCGATCCTCGTCACCGTCGCGGCCACTCGCTGGCACCAGCTCCGCCACCACGACCAGCAGGTCACCGCCGCGCAGCAGGCCCTGCTCCACCTCCAAGCCGCCTACGACGAGGCAGCAGGCGCGCCCCTGACCGCTCTTGTCCAGCATCGACCGCCCCAACAGGCGGTGAACCGGTACATGCGCTACATCCGCCGGGCCCTGCCCGAGCACGCGGAACAGGTCCTGTCAGACCCCGCTGTCGACGCCCTCACCGCCGCGCTCGCCGAAGCGGAAGCACTCGGCCACGACCCGGAGCGACTCCTCAAGCAGGCGGTCGACCAACGAGCCCTGAACGACGCCCGCTCCCCCGCCAGGACCTTGACCTGGAGAGCGCAGCGCCTTATCGCACGACCCGCGCCCAGCGACCGTGCAGTACAGGGCCGCAGCACAGTGCAGGCCGAAAGGTCACCACGACCCAACCCGTCGGCCCACGAAGCATCTGCGGTCGCACCCCCGCGACCGCCGCAGGCACGAAGGCGCTGATCACGACCGCGTGGACAGCCTGGGAGCGAGCAGTTCCAGCACTTCCTCCCAGCGGTAGCGGTCGGGCCCGCCGCCAGCCTTCGGCCGGTGAGGCTCGTAGGAGCCGATCAGGACACCCATCTCGCGCAACACGTCCAGGCTCCGGCGGTATGCCGGATGGGCAGCCTGGGCGGAGTTCAGGTACGGCAGCACGGTGACGGGAACACCCATGGCGGGTGCCTCGCACAGGATCGCCAGCGCGAGGTTGTCGGAGATCCCGGCGGCCCACTTGTTGACCGTGTTGAACGTGGCCGGGGCGACCGCGATGGCATCAGCAGTACGGCTCGGGCGCGGCTCCCCCGGTGACCGCCAGGCCGAGCGGATGGGGCGGCCGGTCTGGGCTTCAACCGCCGCCGCGTCAAGGAAGCCGAGCCCTTGCGGGGTGGCCACGACGCCGACGTCCCAGTGCCGCTCCTGGGCTGCCGTGATCAGTCGGCCGACATCGGCGGCGACCCAGGCCGCGCAGACCACGATCTGCAGGAACGGCTTGTCGTGCTGGTCACTCACGCGGGCACTCCCAAGTGGCTGCTGACACGGTGCACGTGCGGATTGGTCAGGGTTTCAGCCGACGCAAGTTCGCCGTCCGTGTAAAGGCCCAGCAGATCATCCAGGGCGGAGCGGCTGAGAATCACCGGTGACAGTTCAAGGTCTTTTGAGTCGCGTACCGCTGCGTACGCACCGAGGTCGGCGATCTCGACGCAATCGTTGGCGCCGCCGCTGTAGGAACTCTTGCGCCAGCGCGCCTTCTGAAGTTCCTCGGCGTGGAGGCGGGGCGGGGGCGTGCTCACGGTTCGAGCTCCTCGGCGGTGCGGGTGAGATGGGTACGGGTCTCGGCGGGGCTGAGGGCCGAGGCCCTGAGCTGGTCGAAGATGTACGTGTAGTTCTGGATGTCGCTCTCGGACTCCAGGTACACGGAGTTGTTGGGGTTCTCCAGCCAGACCAGCGGTGCCGTGGGCTGGGGGAAGGTGAGGATGACGAATGGCCCGTAGAGGCCGGGGTGGGCGCCGGCGGAGAACGGGAGAAGTTGGATGGTGACGTTGGGCTGCTCGCCGGCCTGGACAAGGTGGGCGAACTGCTGGCGCATCACGGCGGGAGAGCCGATAACCCGGTGGAGGACGGCTTCGTCCAGGACGGCCCACAGGTCGGTGGAATGCTCGCCGGACAGGCGGCTTTCCTGGCGTCCCATCCGTACCTTGACCAAGGCGTCCACCTGGACAGAAGTGAGTTCGGGACGCATCTGGGCGATGACTGCGCGAGCGTAGTCCTCCGTCTGAAGCAGGCCGGGAACGAGCAGGGGCTGGTAGTTGGCCAGCCCGATGGCACCTGCCTCCAGGGCGAGGTAACCGTCGTAGCGGGTCGGGGTGAGAACCGTGGAGTACTTCCGCCACCAGGGCTTCTGCTGTTCCTTGTCGGCACGCACCAGGTCGAGGATGTCGTCACGCAGTTCGGTGTCGGCGACGGCGTAGCAGTCGAGGAGGGCCCGGACCAGTATCGGGGTGGTGCCGCGCTCGCCGGTTTCGATCCGGCTGAGAGACCCCTGGTTGACCTCGATCTGTTTCGACACCTCGGTGAGGGTCAGGCCGGACGCCTCCCTTAACTCGCGCAGCCGTGTGGCGAGCTGGCGTCGGTAGACCGACTGAGGGACCAGCTTCCTCTTCAGTGCCATGAAGGCAGTCTGTCCATCCACCCGTTGGCGGACAACCCGAACGGGCCAACTTAGCCAGACATATTGCCTAGTTGCGCTTTGCGTCGGCACTCTTGCGTAGGACATCCCGTACGCCGCACGGTCCGGCGTGCGTGCCGTTTGCCGAGGAGCCCATGGTTCCGCCGACGTGTTGGGAGGTCTTCCATGCCCCGGAACACGCTGCTTCGGCAGTTACTCGAAGAGCGCCACCTCACGACTTACACGGCATTCGAGGTGCAATTCTCCCGCGCGGCCAAGAACCTGGCCAAGCAGGCGGATGACCCTCGGCTGGCCTCGGTCGCGGTCTCATCGCGGCAGTTCGACCGGTGGATGAGTGGGGAACTGAAGCAGCTTCCCCGCCCGGACACGTGCCGCATTCTGGAGGAGCTGCTGGGCAGGACTGCCCGCGACCTGTTCGCTTTGCCCTCGGCCTATCCACCGTCCGCCCCGGAACCCCTACCTGCGGACGTTCCACCTTCTCCCCAGCCCGGCCCGACCGCCCCCGCCGACGACCCGACGGACATTGTCGCCCGAGCCCGCCAGCTGGCCTCCGGCAACGTCGACCAGACCACTCTGTCCTTTCTCGCCTCCCGGATCGAGGGAATCACCGAGCGGTACGAGAAGGACGGACCGGACGGCCTGTGGGGACAGACGAACAGCCTGCGCAGCATGGGGCACACCCTGCTCGCCGGTCAGCAACCTCCGTCCGCACGCAGGGAACTGTTCCGGATCACCGCACGCGCCGGCGGACTGCTCGGCTACATGGCGGTGAACACCGGCGCGTTTCCCCTGGCTGAGGCGTACTGCGCCGAAGCGCTGGAACTGAGCCGGGCAATCGGCGATCTCGACACCGAGATGTGGGCCTGCGGCACCCAGTCCTTCGCGGCGTACTACGCAGGCCGTTACGACGAGGCCGACGCGCGGGCCGCCGCCGCGGTGGACCGGGCGCCGAACCACCCGCAGGCCATCCGGCTACTGGTCAACGGCCGGGCCCGGGCGCTCGGCAAGCTCAGTGACCGGAACCAGGCCGAGCGGGCCATCGGGCGGGCGCTGGAGCTCTCCGACCGGCATGACGTGCCCCCCGGCCTGACCTCCTGCATCTCCTTCTTGCCGTATGGGCGGGCCCGCACCCTGGCCAATGCACTGACCGCCCGTGTCGCTCTGCAGGACACCGGGCACGTGCTGCGGGACGCCGAGGACCTCGACGACCTGGTCGAGAGCTCCGACTCCGCGTGGAGTCGCTCGCTGGTCCGCCTCGACGTGGCCACCGCGGTGCTTCAACAGCGAGCACCGGACGTGGAGCACGCCATGTCCCTCGGGCAACAGGCGATCACTTTGGCCAGCCCGCTGCCGATCAGCTCGGTGCGGCAACGTTCCCGGGACCTGTACGAGCGAGCAGCCCCTTGGCGGTCCCGGCCAGCGGTGCGCGAGTATGGCGAACAGCTCCGCGCCTGGGGCCGTCAGCTCCCGCCTGCCGAGGCGGGGTGATCACGAAGGAGTTCGCCGGGTGTCTTGGCCGCACGTCCAGCTCAGCGCCGATCCCGCAGCCTTCCCTGCCCACCCGCCGGCCGACCTGAGTGACCCGGCAGTGATCGCGGTGCACGACCAGGCCGCCTTCGACGCTGTGGAGACCATGGTCGATCACTGGGACCGTCCCGGCTGGACGGCGCAGACCCGTGCGTACTACTGGATGCTCACCTTCCCCGGCAGCGCAGCGCTGGCCGACCTCGCTCTTCGCTGTCAGCAGCACCTCACGCCGCTCGGTCTGGATCCGGTCCCCGACGACGGGTTGCACATCACGCTCACACGCGTCGGTTCGGCCGCAGCGCTGCCGCTGAGCCGTCTCGATGACGTCATCAGCGCAGCGGCCCCGCTATGTCCGGCGGCCTTCCGCCTGCGGGCGGTCCCACTCGCGGGTTCTCGGGGAGCCGTACGTCTGACAGTCGCCCCTTGGGGCCCGGTACTGGCGCTGCACGCGGCCCTCAGCGAGTCCATGGCTCCGTTGGGACTGGCTCCCCGCAAGCCGACCGCGCTGTTCCGCCCGCACCTGAGCCTGGCCTACAACAACCGGCCCCGCCCCGCTGCCCCCGTCATCAAGGCCGTCACCCCGCTCCGCGGGCTTGCACCAGTTGATCTGGACGTTCGTGAGGTGCAGTTGGTGGAGCTGCGACGCGAGGACCGCGCCTATCGGTGGGACGTCGTCAAGAGCCTGCCGCTCGGCTGACCGCCGCTTTCCCGCGCGGCAGGACGGCAACGACCGCCTTGCCGACGGCGGTGGTCTCCACGTACCAACGACGTGCCAGCGTCTGCACCAGCCACAGCCCACGGCCGGACTCAGCAAGCGGATCGGCAGCCGTCTCCGACAGGTGCACACCACCACCGTCAGGCTCCGGGTCGTGAACCGCGACAACGACCTGATCCCCGTCAATCTCGATAGTCAGACAGTCGGGGCCGGCCGCCGTGTGTCGCATTGCGTTACCCACCAGCTCGGATACGACCAGCACCGCGTCGTCCACGCAAGGCACGACACCGGCCAGCACTGTACGAGCGTGGTCACGAGCAGAGGTAAGCGGCTCGCACCGACCGGCCAGGGCCACCCAGTGCGTGGGAGAACTGTGGACTGCCGGGCGTGAGTCGTTCAGCATCGGGGTCGCTCTTCCGGTCGTACGAACGGGTGTGACCCACAGGTTCCGCTTGTCTCCAGCGCGGCTCCACGCCGTCCGACCGACGCTTCTCCGCCGTCCAGACGGCGAGGAAAAGGCGTAGCGACGGCGTGGAAACGCCACTACCGCAACGGGAGCCTCGAAGCCGATGGTCGGCCCTCTCCAGGGCGTCCGGATCGCCGACTTCGCGTAGAGGAGATCACCGTGCCCGCCCCCGTACGAGCTACCCACCGGCTCCGCCTCGCTGTGCCAGAGGAGTCGGGGCGATGACGGCCACCACCCTCCACCCCGGTTGGTCCCATCCCGTGCGAGCCGCCGTACCGCCCTTCACCGAGGCCGGCTTGAGTAGGGTCCTGAAGAAGGTGCAGCGCTGGGCCCCGTATGTCGACGGCTTGCTGCTCGATGACGTGGCAGCCGTCCTGGACGACTACACGCCCACCGAACACGAGGTCGACGAGCACGCGCAGCGCCTTCGTGGGCACTGGGCACCTTATGCGACTCGTCCACCTCGCCGTGGTCTCCAAGGTGGCCGAGCAGGACGGGCAGGTGGCCGACCTCATCGAGCGCGGGCGAACCATCGGGACCGAGGAAGTACCCACCGACCACCGCCGGGCCGTCGGACACCTCCGGCGCATGGCGTGGACGCTCCACGAACTCCTCGAACGCTTGGTGGCCCACCAGTGCCTTACGGAGGCGCCGTGACCTTCCCGCCTCTCCGCCTCACGTACAACCCGCAGGCCGTCGAGCCAAGAGGCAAGAACCTCCCCCTGGTCCCGTACATCACCCAGAGGGACGGGGAGGACGCGGCGCCGGACAACCTCGTCATCACGCAGCACTCCGCCGGCCCGCGGCTGTACTACGCGGACGAGGACCCCCGGGACCGAGACCCCCGGGGCGTGCTCTGGGCCCGATGCGGATGGAACCCCGCCGACGCCGAAGGCCGGATCACCGGTGAGCCGCAGTGGAAGCTGATGCACCCCCACCGGCAGATGGTGTGCATGCAGACGCTCACCTGCCAGGTCTGCGCAGGTCCCGCCCGCACGCCCCTCGGCTTCATCTTTCTCGCCGGCCCCCGGGATCACGATCCAAGTCGGCCGAGCATCCTCACCAATCAGCCTCCGGTGTGCCGCAGGCACACCCGTGCTGCCGCGAGGCTTTGTCCGCACCTGGAGGACGACCCGACGGTGTTCCTGGCCAGGAGCGCACCCCTGTACGGCGTGCACGGCACTCTGTACGGCCGGGACGCGGGCGGTGTGAAGGTCGTCGCGCAGCCGGATGCGCCCTTGCCGTACGGCCATCCGAACCTCGGGACGTTCCTCGCCTCGCAGTTGGTTCGCCGCCTCCACTCGTTCCGCGTCGTCGGCCTCGACGAGCTGCTCGACGAGCTGGCCACTGCCTGGTAGCTCCCCGCGTCGGGGCCCTCCAGCCTCACCGGCCGGCCAGCCGAAGGACAGGGGGCCGGTGAGCGGGGCGGGTCCGAGGAGTTCCCCCGACTCCACCTCTGCACGGACCCGCCCCACCCCCTGCCAGACGACATGGAGGCAACGTGCACCAATTAATCGCGAGTCCGTTCCTGGGCCAGTACCTCCTCCTCCGGCCCGGTCACGCCAAGGGAGTGGCCATCCCCGAGTCCCGCTTCGAGGAACTGCGCACGGTGGTCACCGAGGACCGGTCGGCCCCGGCCTGGCTCGCCGAGGCGACCACGGCCGCATGGCAGTTTCCCCTGCCCACCGGGCCACTGCGGGACACCCTCCTCGTCCGTGGACGCTCCACTTACGGGTATGCGAAGGCGTCATGGGAGATCAACCTCGGCTGTGACCACGACTGCGGCTTCTGCTACCTCGGCGAGAAGCGGTTCGAGGACCTGGACTGGGACGACAAGACGCGCCTGCTCACCATGCTGCGCGATGCCGGCGTCCTATGGCTCCAGATCACCGGCGGCGAGGCCCTGATCGACCCGCAGTTCGCCGCTGCGTACGAGTACGCCACCGGCCTCGGAATGATGATCCAGATCTCGACGAACGGCAGTCAGCTCCACAAAGCGAGGATGCAGGAGCTGTTCGCCCGCCTGCGGCCCTACCGACTGACGGTGAGCCTCTACGGAGCGACCGGAGAGACCTACGACGCCGTCACCCGCAACCGCGGCGCCTTCGACCGGTTCACCCGCGGCCTGGACTCCTCCCGCACGGCGGGACTGCCCGTGCGCATCAACATCATCGTCGCCGAGGAGAACGCCCACGAGGTGGACGACATGGTCCGCCTGGTGGAAGACCGCTGGGGCTTCCCGTACCAGGTCTTCACGAACATGTCCCCGACGATCGACGGAGAGGCGAAACCGCTCGCCTTACAGGCCCAGAAGTACGTCCGCGCCCGCCGTATCTTCACCGGCTGCAACGCCGGCCACACCTTCTTCCACGTCGACCCGCACGGCATCGCCTCGGTCTGCAAGATCGGCCGCGACCCCAGCGTGAACCTCATGACGGAGGGCCTGACCGCCCTCCCCCGACTCGGCGGCATCGCCGAGTCCCTCGAGCTCCGCACCGGTGGATGCTCCGGCTGCTCGAAGGTCGGCACCTGCAGGACATGCCGACCGCTGGCCAAGCTCCACCAGGAGGCGGGGGACAACCGATCGCTCTACTGCCAACACGGAGGTTACGGAGCATGACTCCCACCAGCACCACCCTGACCCGGCCGGCACCGGTCCCTGTCACCATCGGCCAGCGTCCGCCCACAGAGGCCACCGGCACCCTGCCTGTGCCCGTCTCCACGACCCCGATCCCCGAGGGCACGTTCCAGCTCATCGACGACCTGGACGTCGACGTCGCTGAGTCCGCCGGGTGCAGCTGCTCGGCCGGCGACGACCAGCCCTACTAGACCGGGGTACGCTCCGGCGCGCTGCCCCGGCCGTACGCTGGCCGGGGCAGCCCATCGCTCTCTCCGAGGAAGCGCGCCGTGTCCATGATCCGCCGCCACTTCCACGACCTTCCCGTGGAGGCACGCCAGGCCATCGCCGACAAGGCGGGCCCCGTCCACGCCACCCGCACCGCCGACGGAGGGCTGAACTCAGGCATCGCCGCGTTCCTCGACACTGATCACGGCCCGGTCTTCGTCAAGGGCATCCCCACCGACCACCCACAGGCCCCGGCCCAGCGTCGAGAGGCCGCGATCAACCCGCACCTCCCCCGTGCCTGCCCCCGCCTGTACTGGCACATCGAGACGGCCGGCTGGGACCTCCTCGGATACGAAGTCCTTCCGGGACGGCACGCCGACTACACCCCGGGCTCCCCCGACCTCCCCCTCGTCGCCTCGGCGATCGCTGAACTTCAGGGGACCACGGCCCCGGCGAACATCCCCATCAAGGCCGCCGAACAGCGCTGGGCCGCATACGCTCCACCCGGAACCGCCGCTCACTTCGCCGGTGACACCCTCCTGCACACCGACCTCGCCCCGCACAACGTGCTCGTGGACGACCGTGCCCACATCATCGACTGGGCCTGGCCCACACGCGGTGCAGCCTGGATCGATCCCGCCATCCTCATCCTGCGGCTCCTCGAAGCCGGACACACGCTCGTCGAGGCGGACGCCTTCGCCTGCCGTTTCTCCTCCTGGCGCACCGCACCAGCGGAGGCCAAGAAGGCGTTCGCCGCCGCCAACGCTGCGGCGTGGCAAGAGATCGCCCGCGCCGAGGCCGCGCCCTGGAAGGCTTCGATGGCTGGCCACGCGGTCGCCTTCCATACCCACCTGCATGCCGCGCCCGGCAACAAGTAGAGCGGGAAAGCCGCGGCCCGAAGGAGGCCAGCGACGCCATCTCCCGCTCGGAGCGCTAATGACGGCTCGGGAGCCAGGCGGGTCCTCTACTCGCTCTTAGCCTGGTTTGTCGGTGTCAGGACTGGTCCAGGCCGCAGTCGAAGCGGCGATCATGGAGATGGCGGCCAGGAACACAAAAAGGTGGCTGTACCCACCTAGTGGTGCGGCGAGCGCCGCTCCGGCGAAGGGGGCCATAGCGGCCGCAGTGGTTGCCGGTGCCGCGAGGAGTCCGGAGAGCCGACCGTAGTGGGTGGTGCCCCACCGGTCGGTGACGGCGGTGGCCTGGAGCAGGGTGAGATTGCCTCGGACCATGCCGGCCGCGATGGACACGGCGACCAGCAAGGCATAGGGGCCCGAGACGGCGGCGAAAGCGGCCGTGGTGAGGCCGCCGAGAGCGATCAGGATCGTTGTGCGGGCCGTCACGGTGGTGCGACGGGCCAGTGCGGCGTACAGGGTGCGGCCGAGGGTTTGTCCGGCCCCGCCGAGTCCAAGCGCCCAGGCGGCCTGGTTGGTCGTGTAGCCGCGTTCCATGAGAAGCGGGACGAGGGCCACGACGACGGCGTACATCGTGAACGCCGACAGGGTGAAGGCTGCTGCGAGCAGCAGGAACGGTCTGCTGCGCTCGGTTCTGGACTCGCCGGTGTCCGCATGCGCGGTTGTGGGTGGGACGGCGGGCCACGGGGCACGCAGCGCCAGAGCGTGGGCGGGGATGGTGACGGTGGCGAGGATGGCGGCCAGTACGAGGTAGGTGTGGCGCCAGGAGAGGTGGTCGGCGAGTAGGGCGGTCAGCGGTGCGAAGACGGTTGAGGCCAGGCCGCCGGCGAGGGTGACGACGGTCAGGGCCCGGATGTGGTCGGGGGCCCACCAGCGGGTGAGGGCGGCGAAGGCGGGCTGGTAGAAGGTCGCCGCCATTGCGAATCCGGCGAGTCCCCAGCCGACGAAGAAGATGGGCAGGTTGGGAGCTGTGGCGACCACCAGCAGGCTGGTGACGCCGAGGACCGAACCGATCGTCATGAGGGCGCGCGGGCCATGCCGGTCGAGGATGGGCCCGACACGGATTCCGGCGAGCGCGGAGACGACGAGGCCGAGCGAGAATGCCGCCGTAGTCGCTCCGGCCGTCCAGCCGGTCGCGGCGGTGATCTGGGGGTTGAGGACGGGGAAGGCGTAGTAGACGATGCCCCAGCTCACGATCTGCGTCAGGCAGAGGGCAGGTAGGGCGGCGCGGGGCCGCGACCGGTCCCCTGTTCCGGTCGCGGCCCCGCTGTCGCGGGTGTTCAGGCCGGTCACGAGCCGCAGCAGCCGCCCGCCGGTGCTTCTTCGGCAGCCGTGCCCACCGCCGCGGGCGCTGCGAGCGTCACGAGCTGCGGTTCCGGGGCAGCGCAGCATCCGCCACCTTCGGTCTGCTGGGTGTCGGGGGTGTCGAACAGGCCCGCACCGCCGCAGACCCCGGTCTCGGGGAGGGTGAGTTCCACGCGGTCGGCGGACTCGGTGTCGCCGGCGATCGCGGCGGCGACGGAGCGGACCTGCTCGTAGCCGGTCATGGCCAGGAAGGTGGGCGCGCGGCCGTAGGACTTCATGCCGACCAGGTAGACGCCCTGCTCGGGGTGGGAGAGCTCGCGGTGACCGTGCGGGTAGACGGTGCCGCAGGAGTGCTGGTTCGGGTCGATCAGCGGGGCCAGTTCCACCGGAGCCTGAAGGCGCTCGTCCAGGCCCAGGCGCAGTTCGTCCAGGAAGGAGAGGTCGGGGCGGAAGCCGGTCAGCACGATCACCTCGTCCACCGGGTCGAGGCGACGCCCGTCCTCGCCCACCAGGACCAGGCGGCCGTCGGCGTCGCGTTCGAACGCCTCGGTGCGGAAGCCCGTGACCGCGTCCGCGTGCCCCTTGTCGACGGCGGCCTTCGCGGCGAGGCCGAGGGCGCCGCGGGCGGGCAGCTGGTCGGCGGCGCCGCCGCCGAAGGTGGAGCCGGAGATGCCGCGGCGCAGGATCCACACCGCGTGCGTGCCGGTACCGTCCTCGGACTCGGCCAGCTCGGCGAGGTACGCGAGCGCGGTGAAGGCGGAGGCGCCCGAGCCGATGACGGCCGTGCGCCTGCCCGCGTAACGGGCGCGTACGGACGGGTCCTTCAGATCCGGTACGCGGTAGGTGATCCGGTCGGCCGCCGCCTTCTCGCCGAGCGCGGGCAGGCCGCTGCCGCCGGCCGGACCGGCCGTGGCCCACGTACCGGAGGCGTCGATCACCGCGCGGGCGAGGAGCCGCTCCTCGCGGCCGCCGGCGTACTCGACGTGCACCACGAACGGCTGCCGCTCCCGGTCGGCGTCGACGATCCGGTCGCGGCCGGCCCTGGAGACACCGGTGACGGTGGCCCCGGTGCGGACCTTGTCGCCGAGTGCGTCCGCGAGGGGCTGCAGGTACTGCTCGGCCCAGTCTCCGCCGGACGGGTACGTCGCCGGGTCGGGGCGCGTCCAGCCCGTGGGGGCAAGGAGCTTCTCGGCGGCCGGGTCGACGACCTCACCCCACGTGGAGAACAGGCGCACGTGGCTCCACTCACGGACGGCCGCACCGGCACGGCTGCCTGCTTCCAGGACGAGGGGCTCGATGCCGCGCTCGACAAGGTGGGTGGCGGCGGCGAGCCCGACGGGGCCGGCTCCGATGACGACGACAGGGAGCTGCTGGGTGCTCATGATGCTCGGTCTCCTTGAAGGGCGAAGGGGGTCAGCGCGCGTGCGTGAGGGCGGTCAGCTGAGTGTGCTGCCGGCGTTCGGCCGCCCGGGTGGCGCTGTCGCTGACCTGAGCGCAGCTGTCGCAGAAGCTGACGCCGGCCAGGTGGCGGGCGGTGCGACGGGCTCGGGCCGCGGTGAGCGCAGTACGGAGGGTGGTGGCCACGACGACTCCTTGTTTCGATGTCTGTCGATGCGTGTCTACGCCTCGGAGCTTGCCACCCGTATCGACGAGTGTCAACATAGACGTATGTCGAAATCAGAGGTCGCGGAACTTCCCGTCCTGCCGGACAGTGACGTCGTGCCGTGCTGCCCGCCGATCACCGCCGGTGAGCTGTCCCCGGCGGACGCGGAGAAGATGGCCGCCATGTTCAAGGCGCTGTCGGACCCGGTGCGCCTGCGCCTGTTCTCCAAGATCGCCTCGCATCCGGGCGGGGAGGCGTGCGTGTGCGACATCGCCGACGTCGGCGTATCCCAGCCGACCGTCTCCCACCACCTGAAGAAGCTGCGCGAGGCCGGCCTGCTGACCTCCGAGCGGCGTGGCACCTGGGTCTACTACCAGGTCGCCCCGTCCGTGGTGGCGGCCATGGCCGCGATGCTCGATCTGCGCGGCTGACCGCTGCCCGAGCCGGGCTGCGGTCAGGCGCCGCAGCCGAGCGGACAGCAGCGAAGCAGGTATGCCTTGAGGGCGTCCAGGTGGTGAGCCATGGTGGCGCCGTCGGCGCGGTAGAAGACCTGCTTGCCCTCCTTGCGGGAGAGGACCAGGCCGCCGCGGCGCAGGAGGCTCAGGTGCTCGGAGGCCGTTGACGGCTTGAGGCCGCACCGCTCGGCGATCTCTCCGACAGTCAGTTCGCGACTGCCCGCGAACTGCTGCATGACCAGTTGGCGGGTCTCGCTCGCCAGGGCCTTGAGGAAGTCGGCCGTCGCCGGGTCGACCCCCTCGCCCGCACCGCCACCCGCCACTTCCTCGGCTGATCCGCGACTCATATTTCGTCACTTCCCGAAACGACGACGCTTACAGGAGAAGGTTCTCATGGAGCACCACGCCGACCTCATCGTTCTCGGCGCCGGCCAGTCCGGTCTGGCCACCGCCGCACTCGCGCCCCGCCACGGTTTCGCCCGTGCGCTCGTCTTGGAGTCGGCCGACCAGGTGGGCGGGTCATGGCCCCGCTACTACGACAGCCTCACCCTGTTCTCCCCCGCCCGGTACTCGTCGCTGCCCGGCATGCGCTTCCCCGGTGACGGCGACCGCTACCCGACCAGGGACGAAGTGGTCGACTACCTGCGCGCCTACGCCCGCCGGCTCGACGCCGACATCCGCACCTCCACCACCGTCACCTCGGTGCAGCCGCGCGATGGTGCCTGGATGGTGTGCACGGAGGACGGCGCCGAGTTCACGGCGCGAGCGGTCGTGGCCGCGACCGGCGCCTTCCGCAGTCCCTACACGCCGGTCGTGCCCGGCTGTGAGGAGTTCGCCGGGCAGTCGCTCCACGCCGCCGACTACCGCACCTCCGAGCCGTTCACCGGCCGGCGCGTCGTGGTCGTGGGCGGCGGCAACTCGGCCGTCCAGATTGCCGCCGAACTCGGCGTGGTCGCCGAGACCACGCTGGCCAGCCGCCGGCCGATCGGCTGGGTGAAGCAGCGTCCGCTGGGCCGGGACATTCACTGGTGGCTCCGGCGCACCGGGTTCGACATCGCCCCGCTGAGCCGGATGCTGGAGAGGGTGCCAGTGTCCGTCCTCGACGACGGGCGCTACCGCAGGGCTCTCGACACCCACGGCATCGAGCGGCGCGAGATGTTCGCTCGTCTCACACCGGACGGTGTCGTGTGGGCCGACGGTGCCAAGGAACCTGTCGGTACGGTCATCTGGGCCACCGGGTACCGCCTCACCTATCCCTACCTGAACGGAAGCGGTGTCCTGGGCACCGATGGCCGGCCCCGCCACCACGGCGGCATCGCCACCGTTCCCGGGCTCGGGTTCGTCGGCATCGAGTTCCAGCGCAGCTTCTCTTCCAACACCTTGCGCGGCGTGGGCCGCGATGCCGCGCACGTGCTGTCCCGGCTCAGTCGCTCACGCTGACTCAGCGTCCTCGGCCGCACGGTTCCATGCCTCGCTGTAGACCTGGATCTCTTCATCGGACAGGTCCAGGTCGCCGTGGACGCGCACCACGTTGGTATCCCACGGGCGCACGCCGTCGTGGCGTGGAGTGAGCAGGACTCCGAGCGTGGAAGATTCCTCTGCCATGCCAGTGCGCGCTGTGACCTCATGGTGGCGCAGTTGCACGTACGCGGAGAAGGAAGCCTGGACGATGGGATCGAAGCGGGTGGCCGCGCCCACGATCAGCTGACGGGCTCCGTCCTCTTCGAGAAGACGCCGGAAGCGCCACTTGCAGTGCTCATCCGGTACCTCCGGCACGTCACGGAGCATGTCCAACAGCAGGTGACCCCATTCAGCCCGGGCCGGCACCGGCAGCCGGTCGAAGTCGGACAGCACCGTGAAGCGGTCTGCCTCAGCCACCGAATCGCGCAGGAAGCTGGTGGCAACGTCTTCCAGCATGATGCGGATCATGAGGTGGGCATGGGTACCGTCGGCCCCCGCCGGAGCCTGCGGCAGCCGCGGTGTGGAGAACAGCGTGCCACCCGGACCGACCAGCTCTGTGTCGATGTCCTTGGCCGGCGCGGCGGCATCGGCGGCGGCCAGCTCGTAGAAGCGGACCGGCTCCTCGCCCAGCGGAACGGGCTCTTCGTCGGCTGCGCGGAAGAGGTAATCGAGTACGGCGGTGGTGGAGCGCAACTGGTCGAACAGGAAATCCCAGTCGCGGCGGGTCAGCGCGATGGCGGGTATGCCGATCGGCTTCAAGCTCACCTGAGTTTCTTCCGGGACCTGGGGATGGTCCAGCAGGAACACCGCGACCCACTCGTACGCGTTGCCGTCGACCTGCAGTGCCCGCCCCCGGCCGTTGATCATTTCGGCGGGCAGCATGCGCAACTGCCGCACAGTGCCCTTGGCCTGGTTCATCGCCTTGGTCGCCACCTTCTGGATCCAGGCGGTCTCCTGAGCGTCCGGCTTAGGCTTGATCGTGCGGGCCTTCACCTGCACGACTGCGCCTCGGCGGCCGGCCAGCAGCAATCGATCGCCCAGTTCCCGTAGGCCCGATCCCTTGGTCGCATGTTCGGCCTGTTGAAAGACGAAGTCGGGCATTCCCCAGGTGGCCGCTGCAGTGTGAGCGGCAGTCTCAGCGCCCGGGCCGTGCTCAACGCCGGACGGCAACGGCAGCGCCGGAGGTATTCGTCGCATGTACGGCCCGTTGGGCGTCTCCACGATAAGGGTGAACGCGCTGGGGTCGTCATCCTGGACGTAGCGCCACAACTGAGTAGTGGAGGAAGCCGTGTCGGTCATGGCACCCATTAGACGCCGCGCGGCATAGCTGGTACGGCGAATTACCACGGCTCCGCTGACGGCGGCAGCATGCCCAGCATCTGAACTCTGGTAATCGTGCAGGCCGAGTCGCGAAGTCAGATATTCAGCTGACGCGCGATCTGTTGGGCGGCCTCGCGGGCAGGGCGACCCACACCGATAAGGGTGGCGGAGGCAGGTCCGGTCCAGTCGCCGTAACCGAGTAGGTGCAGACGGGGCTCACCAACGGCGAGAGTCCCGGAGGTCGCGACGTGGCCGCGCGGGCCGCGCAGTCCGAGCGGGGCGAGGTGAGCCAGGGCGGGCCGGAAGCCGGTGCACCAGATGATCACGTCGGCGTCCGACCGGCTGCCGTCAGCCCACTGGACGCCGGTGGCAGTGAGCCGGGTGAACATCGGCCGGGCTCGCAGGAGTCCGGCATCACGGGCGGCGCGGACAGGGGGAACGGCGACGACGTCGCCGAGCGAGGCGACCCCACCGATGTCGCTGCGTCCTTCGTCGAGGGCGCGGCGGCGTGCGGTGGCGACGTCGAACAGAACGCGGCCGTCGACGTCGTCGGGGAGGAAACGGGGCGGGCGCTGGGTCACCCAGGTCGTCTCGACGTTGTCATCCAGTGCGAGGTCGGCTGCGATCTGGGCGCCGGAGTTCCCTCCACCGACTACGAGGACGCGTTGACCGGCGAAATCGCCTGGACGGTGGTAGTTCACGGTGTGCAGTTGCCGACCGGTGAAATCGGTGCTGCCCGGCACGGCGGGGACGAAAGGCCATGACCAGGTACCGGTGGCGCTGATGACTGTCCGGGCCCGCCAGGTGCCGGAGTCGGTCTCGACCAGGAGCCGGTCGCCGTCACGGTGCACGGCGTCGACCTGGGTGCCGTGTTGGACGGGCAGGTCGTACCGCTTCTCGTAGTCGGTGAGGTAGTCGACCACGTGCCCGGCGTCCGGGTAGGTCTCACCGGGCTGGGCGGGCATGAGGCGGCCAGGCAAGGAGGAGTGGTCCGCCGGCGAGAAGAGGTGCAGCGAGTCCCACATGTGCTGCCAGGACCCGCCCGGTGCCGCGTCGGCGTCCAGGATCACGTGGTCGAGGCCCTGGCGGCGCAGGTGGTAGCCGGCAGCGAGCCCAGCCTGGCCGCCGCCGACCACCACCACATCCGTGTGCTGCGTCACGGCGCCGTCGTCACCGTGCCGGCGGTGAACTTCCTTCGCCAGGCGAGCGCGACGTAGACCAGACCGATCAGCACCGGGACTTCGATGAGCGGGCCGACGACGCCGGACAGTGCCTGGCCGGAGGTGACACCGAAGGTCGCGATGGCGACCGCGATGGCCAGCTCGAAGTTGTTGCCCGCCGCGGTGAACGCCAGCGTGGTGGTGCGGTCGTAGGCGAGCCCCAGGCCCTTGCCGAGCAGGAAGGTGCCGAAGAACATGACCGCGAAGTAGACGAGCAGCGGCAGGGCGATCCGGGCGACGTCCAGGGGCTGGGAGGTGATGGTCTTGCCCTGCAGGGCGAAGAGGATGACGATCGTGAACAGCAGCCCGTACAGCGCCCACGGCCCGATCTTCGGCAGGAAGCGCTGTTCGTAGCCCTCGCGGCCCATCTTCTGCTCACCGATCCGGCGGGTCAGGAAGCCGGCCAGCAGCGGGACTCCGAGGAAGATGACCACGTTCAGGGCGATCTCCCACATCGAGATGTCCAGGTGCTCTCCGTCGCCGAGGCCGAGCCAGCCGGGCAGCAGGTCGAGGTAGAACCAGCCGAGCAGGCCGAACGCCAGGACCTGGAAGACCGAGTTCAGCGCGACGAGCACGGCCGCGGCCTCGCGGTCGCCGCAGGCGAGGTCGTTCCAGATGATCACCATGGCGATGCAGCGGGCCAGGCCGACGATGATCAGGCCGGTGCGGTACTCGGGCAGGTCCGGCAGGAAGATCCACGCCAGGGCGAACATCACCGCGGGTCCGAGGATCCAGTTGATGACCAGGGAGGAGATCATCAGCTTCCGGTCGCCGGTGACGGCGTCAAGCCTGTCATAGCGGACCTTAGCCAGGACCGGATACATCATGATCAGCAGGCCGAGCGCGATCGGCAGGGAGATACCGCCGACCTCCACCTTCGCCAGCGCGTCGTTCAGCCCTGGAATGGCCCGTCCGAGCCCGAGGCCGACGGCCATGGCGATGAGGATCCACACCGCCAGGTAGCGGTCGAGGGTGGAGAGCTTCTTGACGATCGAGTCGGCGCCACCCCCAGTCGGAGCGGAGGCGGTGGTGGGCTCGGTGGAGGTCACGGGCAGGCCCTCTTGTTCTCGGCGGCGGTACGGGCGGAGGCGGCGAGTTCGGCGAACTGCTCGGACAGGCCGGCCAGGACCTCGGGCTTGAGCTTGTAGTAGGTGAAGCGGCCGCAGGGCTCGGTCTCCACGATCCCGGCCTCGCGCAGCACCTTCATGTGGTTGGACAGGTTGGTCTGCTTGGCTCCGGTCTCCTCGACCAGGTGCGTCGTGCACAGCGTCTCGCGCGCCAGCAGGGTCACGATCCGAAGGCGGAGCGGATCGCCCAGCACCCGGATCACATCAGGATCGACTGAAGTCAGCATGCACTGATACTGTCACATCACTGCCCGCTGATACCAGCGGGGGCTGAAGTCATCGGCGGCCGGGTTCCGCCCTGCGACGAGAGAGAACGATCACCATGGCCGACAAGCCGTCCGTCCTGTTCGTCTGCGTCCACAACGCCGGCCGCTCCCAGATGGCCGCAGCATGGCTGACCCACCTCGCTGGTGACCGCGTCGAGGTCCGCTCCGCCGGCTCCAACCCAGGCGAGCAGGTCAACCCGGCCGCCGTCGCCGCGATGGCCGAGGTCGGCATCGACATCTCCAAGGAGACGCCGAAGATCCTCACCGTCGACGCGGTCCGCGAGTCGGACGTCTGCATCACGATGGGCTGCGGCGACACCTGCCCCGTCTTCCCCGGCAAGCGCTACCTGGACTGGAAGCTGGACGACCCGGCCGGCCAGGGCGTCGAGGCCGTGCGCCCGATCCGCGACGAGATCAAGACTCTGGTCGAGGGCCTGATCGCCGAGATCGCCCCGGCGAAGCCGGAGGCGACGGCGTGAGCGAGATACGCGACGTCGTCATCATCGGCTCCGGCCCCGCCGGATACACCGCCGCCCTCTACACCGCCCGCGCCCAGCTCAAGCCCCTGCTCTTCGGCAGCAGCATCTTCGTCGGCGGATCCCTCACGACCACCACCGAGGTGGAGAACTTCCCCGGCTTCCCCGACGGCGTCGACGGCCCCCTCCTGATGGAGAACATGCGGGCCCAGGCCGAGAAGTTCGGCGCCGAGATGGTCGACGACGACATCGTCTCCGTCGACCTGACCGGCGACGTCAAGCTCCTGACCGACACGGCCGGCACCGTCCACCGCGCGAAGACGGTGGTCATCGCGACCGGCTCCGGCTACCGCAAGCTCGGCTTGCCCAAGGAAGAGGAACTGTCCGGCCGCGGCGTGTCCTGGTGCGCAACCTGCGACGGGTTCTTCTTCCGGGACCGGGACATCGTCGTGGTCGGTGGCGGCGACACCGCCATGGAGGAAGCCACCTTCCTCACCCGCTTCGCCCGCTCGGTGACCGTCGTCCACCGCCGCTCGACACTGCGCGCCTCACAGGTCATGCAGAACCGGGCCTTCGCCGACGACAAGATCTCCTTCGCCTTCGACACCGAGGTTGCCGAGATCAAGGAGAGCAACGCCATGCTGGCCGGGCTCGTACTGCGCGACGTCTTCAGCGGCGCCACCCGTGACCTGGAGGCGACCGGCCTGTTCATCGCCATCGGCCACGATCCGCGCACGGAGCTGTTCAAGGGCCAGCTGGACTTGGACAGCAACGGCTACATCGATGTCATCTCGCCCTCCACCCGCACGAACATCCCGGGCGTGTTCGCCGCCGGCGACGTCGTCGACCACACGTACCGCCAGGCGATCACCGCCGCTGCGAGCGGCTGCCAGGCCGCGCTGGACGCGGAGCGGCATCTTGCCGCACTCGCCGACGGCCGCAAGGAACCGACCTCGGTCGCTGCCAGGGCCTGACGTGCGCTGGCTCAGGACGGCTCCCAGCGCAGGGCCAGCCCTGCCCCCCACACGGCACTGAGCAACTCAGGTTCGGCCCCAACGCCCTCTTCACAGAACGTACGTTCGACGTGAAGGATGGAGTGATAGATCGCGTGTCAGTTCGGCACGCCGCTCGTTAGGCAGCGCAGTCGAAGCGCGAGTGGGCACGGGCAAGCGCTGATGGTCCTTGTCCACCCCGCGACGGGAGGGGACCGATGGGCGATCGCAGCACGATCGAGTGGACCGAGGCGACCTGGAATCCCACCACAGGATGCGACCGCGTCTCCTCCGGGTGCGACAACTGCTATGCGCTGGTCTTATCAAAACGCCTGAAGGCCATGGGCGTTGCGAAGTATCAGGTGGACGGTGATCCCAGGACCTCCGGCCCGGGTTTCGGCCTCACCTTGCACCCGGACGCGTTGGATATCCCGCGTCACTGGAAGGCCCCTCGCATGGTCTTCGTCAACTCCATGAGCGATCTGTTCCATGCCAAGGTGCCCCTGGACTTCGTACGGCAGGTTTTCCAGGTGATCGCCGAGACGCCACAACACACCTACCAGCTCTTGACCAAGAGGGCCCGCAGGCTCCGGCGGGTGGCCGGCGCGCTCGAATGGCCGCCCAACCTATGGATGGGAGTCTCCGTCGAGAATGAAGAGCATCTGGATCGCATCGATGACCTGCGACTGGTGCCGGCCGCGGTGCGCTTCCTCTCCTGCGAGCCACTCCTGGGTCCCTTGACCGGATTGCGGTTGGACGGCATTGGATGGGTCATCGCGGGTGGCGAGTCTGGGCCCCAACATCGGCCCGTACAGGAGCCGTGGCTGGTCGACATCCGCGATGCCTGCACCGAGGCCGGCGTGCCCTTCTTCTTCAAGCAATGGGGCGGCCGCTCGCCTAAAGCCGGAGGCCGCGAGCTTGCCGGAGCGACGTGGGACGAGATGCCTCCCCGGCTGGCCGTGACAGCGTAGTAATGGCCAATCTTCAACAGACGCCGTACGCGCTCTGGTGACACACGGCAACTGTGTGTGACCCTCTTCTCAGCGGGCTATTTGGGACCGGGGGGAGCCATCATGGCCGTGCCGAAGGACGCCGTCTGGGAACGCGATCCACATACGGCAGCCAAACACGACTTACTCAAGCAGTACCTGGAGGCATGGGCGCCGATCCTCCTGTCCCGAAACGACGTGATCACGTACGCCGAGGGCTTCGCGGGAGCGGGCGTCTACCAGGAGGGCGAACCCGGTTCACCGGTAATCGCCTACGACGTCTTCGCCGAGGCACTTGAGAGAATGCCGAAACGCATGCGGTTGATTCTCACGGAAGAGGATCCCCGGCGTGTCGAGGAACTGAGGCGCCAGATGGCACTCGTCCGCACGAAGCACACGGACGACATCGCCAAGCGGCTACAAATAGACATACAGCATGCCGACTTCCACCCCGTCCTCTTGCAGAAGCTGAGGACCGTAGGTGCGCTGAGGCATCCCCTCTTCGTCCTCCTGGACAGCTTCGGCGGACCGGACATCCCGTACTCGCTACTGCGTGAACTGGGGCTCTGTCGCAGCACTGAAGTGATGGTGACCTTCGGGCCCGGCTTCCTCACGCGGTTCGCCAAGAATGACAACGGCCACCGTCAACGCGGCGACGAAGCGTTCGGCTCCCAGGACTGGCGCGCCGTCTTCGAGCAGCCTTCCGAGCAGAAGTTCACATTTCTCCGCGAGCAGTACCGGAGGACCCTGCGCGATGCCGGCTTCTCCCACACGTTGTACTTCGAGATGGTCGACGAGGGCAGCAGGAAGCTCTACCTGATCTTCGGCACCCAGCACGAGAAGGGGCTGGAGAAGATGAAAGACGCCATGTGGAAGGTCGACCCTTCCCATGGCGTCCGCTACCGCGACCCCAGGGACACGCAGCAGCAAATGCTCGATCTCGAGTTCGAGCCGAACACAGCTCCCCTGCGAAGGATCCTGCGAGATTTCATAGCCGACTCGCCCACGGGGCGGACAGTGCCGGAACTCAAGAGGTACACCCTTCTGGAGACCGTTTACCGACCGGCAGAAGTGATCAAGGCAGTACGTCAACTGCGTGATGAAGGCACCGTGACGACGCATCCCCATGTCATCAACCTCAAGACGCGCGTGACCATGGCACAAAGTGGATCCAAGGCTGCTCCGATCGCTGAACAGGGCGCCCTCTGGTGAGCCGCCACTGCCACAAGCACTCGGCAGGCATGTGCTCGCGAGGGCACATCCAGGGCACATGAGCCTGGGAAACGGCGTTGACCCGTGAGAACTACCGAAAGCAGTTTCCGCAGGTCAACGCACGCTTCGCCGAGAAGCACCAGGTCAGCGCGCCGCCGCGTTCAATCGCTGCACGAGTGGCAGGACTTCAGCCACCGGCTGCATGAGGCGGGGCATCAGCCGTACTGCCTGGTGTGGCCCTGAGCCGTCGCTTTGGACGGCGGCGTCGAACAGGGCCGCACGGGTAGCCCTGCGGCAAGTGGCTCCGGTGTTTTCTTCCCACCTGTAGCAGGCGGCCCCGACCTGCCGGACGTCGTCCGGTGGGTGCGACGTGTCCGTCTCATCGCAGCAGTGGTCCCTCGGCTACTTCGAGGACGGCCTGTCCGGCCATGCCGAGCAAGAGGGACAGGGCGGCTGCCAGGTGGGCCGTCATGGTGGGCCAGCGGCCCGAGACCGCGTGCGTGCCGGCGGGTGGCGTGTCGGTGGTGGGGAACAGGGGGCCGATCCAGCGCAGGTAGTAGAAGAGCGATGCGACGGTGTTGGCGACCGCGAGGGCGGCGAGCCAGGTGTAGCCGCCGTCGATGGTCGCGCTGAAGATCTCCAGCTTGCCGAGGAAGACGCCGGTGGGCGGCGTGCCGACCAGGCCCAGGAGGCAGACGACGAGCACGGCCGCGAGGCCGGGGCGGCGGCGGGCGAGGCCCCGGTAGTCGGCGAGAGAGCGGGCCCGGGGAAGTGCCGTGACGACGGCGAAGGCGCCGAGGTTGGTGACGGCGTAGGCGGCCAGGTAGAGCAGCAGGCTCCGTTGGGCGGTGTCGCTGCGGGTGGTGACGGCCAGGGCCATGAGGAGGTAGCCGACCTGGCTGATCGTGGAGTAGGCGAGCAGGCGTTTGACGGAGGTCTGGAAGAACGCCGCGAGGTTGCCCAGGGTCATGGTGGCCGCGGCCAGGATCGCGAGGAGCAGCGACCAGTTGACGTCGCTGTCGGCGAGTGCCTGGTGCAGCAGTCGGTAACCGGCGATCAGGGCGCCGACTTTGGGCACGGTGGTGATGTACGCGGCGACGGGTGCCGGAGCGCCGTCGGTGACGTCGGGCACCCAGAAGTGGGCCGGTACGGCACCGGCCTTGAAGAGCAGGCCGGCGAGGACGCCGACGAGTCCGACGGCGACGAGGCCGTAGGGGGCGGAGGGCAGGGTCCTGGCGAGTTCGCCGTAGTGGGTGGTGTGGCCGGCGCTGTAGAGGAGCGCGGTGCCGGCGAGCATGGTGATGCCCAGGAGGGCGCCCATCAGGTAGTACTTCAGGGCGGCTTCGGTGCCGTGGGCGTCCTTGGCGAAGCCGGCGAGTGCGTAGGCGGGGACACTGGCGAGCAGGTAGGCGGCGAAGAGCATCAGCAGGTCGTTCGCGCCGAGGAGGGCGAGGGTGCCGCCACCGGTCATCAGGAGCAGTACCCAGTACTCGGCTTCGCGTTTGTGGCCCCTCACGGTCTCCACCGACATGCCGATGATCAGCAGCAGGGCGGCGAGCACGACGAGCCGGCCGGTGTCGGTGGCGGTGTCGACGGCGAACGCGCCGGCGAAGACGGTCTGTTCGCGGCCGGTGGTCATGGTGACGGCGGTGGCCGCCAGGCCGGCCGCGCAGGCGGTGGCCCCGAGTACGGCCACGAGCCACTGGCGCCGGCGGGGCAGCCAGGAGCCGGCCAGGAGGCCGATGACGGCGGCGCCCAGGAGGGCGGTCTCGGGGACGAGGGCGGCCAGGTTCTCGTTCACCGCGCGACCAGGCCCGTCAGGGTGCGGCTCGCGGGTTCGATGACGTCCAGCAGCCAGCGCGGTGCGACGCCGATCACCAGGGCCATCGCGAGCAGCGGCACCGTGGACAGCGCCTCGGCCGTTCTCAGGTCCCGGATACCGCCGGTGGGGATGGTGTCGGGCAGGCGCGGGGTGCCGAGGAACATGCGCCGCAGCGCGGTCAGGAACAGGGCGGCGGTGATCAGGATGCCGGTCACGGCGACGGCGGTGGCGACGGCGTGGGAGGCCAGGCTGCCGGTGAAGATCTGGAACTCGGCGATGAAGCCGGAGAAGCCGGGGATACCGAGGGCGGCGAACGCGGCGACGGCGGTGACCGCCGCGAAGCGCGGGGCGTGCGCGGCGAGTCCGGAGTACGAGTCCATCGTGTAGGTGCGTCCGCGGTCGTAGAGCACTCCGGCGAGCAGGAACAGAGCGGCGGTGATCAGTCCGTGGCTGACCATCTGGGTGACCGCTCCGGTCACCGCCAGGGTGCGCGCCTGGGCGTCGCTGCCGGCGAGTGTCCCGGCGGCGCCGACGGCCAGGAGGACGTAGCCCATGTGGTTGACCGACGTGTAGGCGATCATGCGTTTGAAGTCCGTCTGCGCCAGCGCGACCAGGGCCCCGTAGACGACGGACACGACGCCGACGATCACGATGACGAGCGCGTAGTGGCGCCAACTGCCGGGCAGCAGCGGCATGGCGATGCGGACGAAACCGTAGGTGCCCATCTTCAGCAGGACTCCGGCGAGGATCGCCGAACCGGTGGCGGGGGCTTCGGTGTGGGCGGGCGGCAGCCAGGTGTGGAAGGGCACGGCAGGGGTCTTGACCGCCAGGCCGACGCCGATGGCCAGCAGCACCAGGCCCGCGTACGGGCCGCGTCCGGCCAGCGGGTTCGCGCGGGTGAGGTCGACGATGTCGAAGGTGTGCGGGTCGGCCGCCAGGTAGAGGCCGATGAAGCCGAGCAGGAGGGCGAGGGAGCCGACGAAGGTGTACAGGAAGAACTTCAGCGCCGCGGCCCGGGCCCGTTCGCCGTGTCCCCACCCGGCGATGACGAAGAACATGCCGACGATGGAGAGGTCGAAGAAGACGAAGAACAGGATGAGGTCGAGGGCGACGAACAGACCGGTGCTGACGGTCTGCAGGAACAGGAAGAGGCAGACGTAGGAGCGTACGCGCCGCGTCTCGCGCAGGGAGTGGACGGCGACGGCCAGGAACAGGAGGCAGGTGAGGGCGACCAGGGGGAGGGACAGGCCGTCGACGCCCACGTGGTAGCCGACTCCGGCGCTGGGGATCCAGCGCGCCCGCTGCTCGTACTGCATCCCGCCGCCGGTGTCGTAGCCGGCCCACAGGCCGATGACCAGGGCCAGGTCCACGGCGGCGGTGGCGATCCACACCCACACGTACACCCGCTCGGGGAAGGTGCGCGGCAGGAGCACCAGTGCGGCGCACACCAGCAGCGGCAGGAACGTGACGACGCTCAGCACAGGGGTTACCTCACCAACAGGATGATCAGGACCAGTACGGCGAAGCCGACGGCGGCCTGGGCGTAGTACTGGTGCAGCAGTCCGGTCTGCGGGCGGCGCGCCCATCGGCCGAGGCTCCGCGTGCCGGCGGCGACGGCACGGACGGATCCGTCGATGCCGCCGTCGTCCAGACGGCGCGCGAGCCGGGCCGCCGCGAGGCCGCCACGGGCGGTCTGCCGTACGGCGCCGTCCACGACCCGGTCGTCGACGGCGGCCAGCGTCCGCGCGAGGCCCAGCACCGGCCGGACCACGACGAGCCGCGCGGCCCGCTCCAGGTGCAGCCACTCGCGGGCCCCCCGGACGGCGGCGCGTGGTGCGGGCGGCGGGCGGGACGCCCACCGCCAGGCCAGGCCGGCGGCGGCGAGCGCCACGCCCGCGGACAGGCCGAGCTCCCACGGCTCGGGGGACGGTTCGGCCCCGGAGCCGACCAGCCGCTTCAGCCAGGACGCCGGTCCCGGCAGGGCCAGCACCCCCAGGACCGCCGCCGCGAGGGTGAGGGCGAGGAGCGGAGCCGGTGTCGTCCGGGCGACGCGCCGGGTGCCGTGTGTCTCGGTGTCGTATCCGGCCTCCGCGTCGTCCGGGAGGGGACGGGTGACGTACCGGACGGCTTTGACGCTGTACACGGTGGCGACGGCGGCCGCCGCGAGGCCCAGCGCGTACAGCGCGGTTCCCTCGGTGCGGGCGGCGGCGAGGACCTCGTCCTTGGCCGCCCACAGGGACAGGGGCGGCAGCCCGGCCAGGGTGAACGCGCCCACCGTGAAGGCCACGCCGACCAGTGGGTGGGCGCGGGCCGCCCCGCGCAGCGCGGTCAGCCGCTTGGTGCCCAGCGCGGTCAGCCAGGCCCCCGCGGCGAGGAACAGACCTGCCTTGGTGGCGGCGTGGGCGACGAGCTGCGTGGTGCCCGCGGCGACGCCGCCGCTGCCCGCGGCCAGCACCATGAAGCCGATCTGCGCCGAGGTGGAGGCCGCGAGAAGCTGCTTGAGGTCCCTCTGGGCCACCGCGACCAGCCCCAGGGCCAGGGCGGTGGCCGCGCCGGTCCAGGCGAGCAGGGGCCCTGCCCAGTCCGTGGCGTCCAGCAGCGGGACGAGTCGCAGCAGCAGGTACGCGCCCGCGGCGACCATGGTCGCCGAGTGCAGCAGCGCGGAGACGGAGCTGGGCCCCTGCATGGCGCGCGACAGCCAGAAGGAGAACGGCAGTTGCGCGGACTTGCCGAGGGCGGCCACGACGATGCCCGCGGTGACCACGTGCAGCCAGGGCGCATCCGCGTGCGGCAGAGCGTCCAGACGCAGCGAGCCGACGCCCCCGGCCACGGCGGCGCCGGCCGCCAGGTACAGCCCGAGGTCGGCGGCGCGGGTAGTGAGGAACGCGACGTCGGCGGCCTCCGCCCGTCCCGGCTGCCGCCACCGGTAGCCGATCAGTGCCCAGCTGGTGGCGCCCATCACCTCCCAGGCCATGAGCAGCGGCGGCAGGGTGGTCGCCGTGACGGTGACGAGCATGGCGCCGGCGAAGAGCAGCATGAGCCCGAAGAAGCGGCCCCTGTTCTCGTGGGCGGTGAACTCTCCCGCAGCGAAGACCAGTACGGCGGTGGTCACCGCGGCGACGGTGACCACCATCACCGCGGACAGGCCGTCCACCGCCAGCCCCGCCTCGGTCCCCGCGAACAGCGGTGCGCTCGCTTCCGGCCGGGTCAGCGCGGCGGCGACCGCCGCACCGAGCGTGGCCAGGGCGACGGCCACGGCGATGACGGGGACCTGCCGCCCCATGCGGGGTCCGGTGAGGGCGAGCACCGTTCCCCCGCCCAGGGGGAGGGCGATGAGCAGCCAGAGCACCGCGCTCACCCCTTCAGGTCGTCGGCCATGTCGGTCATGTCGACCTGGCGGGCGCGGTAGACGGCGGTGGTGACGGCGAAGCCCATGGCCATCTCCACGGCCATGGCCACCACGGCGGCCACGATCACGACCTGGCCGCTGCCGGCCGCCGGAGCCAGGAAGTACCAGAAGTCGGCGGCGGCGACGATGACCCCGCCGATCATCAGCTCGATCCCCATCATGATCATTACGATGGACTGCTGGGAGAGGGCACCGTACAGGCCGGTGCAGAAGAGCCCGGCCGCGAGGACCAGCAGGAGTTCGAACGTCATCGGCCCACTCCCCCGCCGGCGGGGTCCTTCGCGGGCCGCTGATCGAGGTCGTCCCCGAAGCGGTCGTACCGTCCGCGGTGGGTGGCGAGGACGGTGGCGCCCACCATGGTGGCCAGGAGTACGAATCCGAGCGTGACCATGGTCAGCATCTGGTCCTCCATCAACGACATCCCGACCTGGAAGGTGCTGTCCCCGGGACGCGCTCCCGTGCGGTCGGGCCACGGAACCAGGAAGACCCCTGCGGTCAGGGCGGCGAACACGAGACCGCTGATGACCAGTGAGCCGCGCTTGTTGTGCAGCATCGACATCGGCATCAGACCGGCCGGATTCATCATGTACGCGACCATGAACACCGCCATGATCACCATCTCCATGACCATCATCAGCACGATCACCACACCGAGATACGGCAGCCGCAGCACGGTCACCACGCCGCCCACGCACACCAGGGAGGTCAGGAGCGCGAAGGTGACCCGGGCCATGGAGTTCAGGGTGAACACCAGGACCGCACCGGTCAGGGCGAGCACGCCCAGTACCCACAGCAGCACGGTGTCCGTCGTGCCCATGACGTGATCCCTTCTAGAGGTCGAGATCGACCAGGGCCGGAACCAGCACCTGGAGGACGGACAGCGGCAGGAGCACCACCCAGGCCAGTTCCACGTAGCGGTCGGCGCGGACGACGGGCAGCCGCCGCAGCACCCACACCAGCACCGCGAGCACCAGCAGGGTCTTGACCAGCGACCACGCCCAGGGCGGCAGACCCGGCCCGGCGCCACCGCCCAGGAACAGCGGCACCGCCATCGCGGCCCCGGCCGCCAGCCACAGCCACCGCCCGGCCTGCAACAGCAGCCGGTCCACCCCGGACGTCTCCCCCAGAACACCGTCGGCGACGTCGGGTCCGGCCGGATACGCGAAGGGACCCAGGAAGCTGAAGGCCAGTACGCCCGCGAGGTAGACGACGAAGGCGAACGGCATCCACACCGCGTACCACAGGCCGTGCTGGGCGTCGGCGATGTCGGTCACCCGCAGCGACTGGGCGCCCGTGGCGGCCGAGATCAGCGCGAACATCAGCGGCAGCTCGTAGGCGAGGCCCTGGGCGAGGAAACGGTAGCCGCCGACCAGGGAGAACGCGGCGTTCGGGCCCCAGCCTGCCATCCACAGCCCGGCCCAGGTCAGCACCTCCATGGCGTTGAACCACACCACTGCAACCGACAGATCGGCGACGACGCGGCCGCCGAACGGGATGACCAGCGTGGACAGTACGGCAGCCACCGGCACGGTGATCACGCCCGCCCGCCACAGCAGCCGGTCCGCCGCGGGCAACCGCCGCGGCTGCGCCAGCAGCGCCCGCGGCACGGCGAGTAGCGGCCGTACGGCGGTGCCGACGGTGATCCGGCGACCCGCGTCACGGGCGTCCAGTACCGCGTCGGCCGCCACCGCCAGCACCGCGAAGCCGAGCAGCATCGCCGGGGCGGCCGGCAGCGCCCACCACGTCCCCGCCTCAGCCACGGGCGGCCTCCAGCGGGTGCGCGGACAGTTCGTCCGGGTCCGGGTCGAGGCTGGCGACGACGAGACGGGCCGCGCCCAGCTCGGCCCCCGCCAGCAGGCGGGGAAGCAGCCCCGCCAGGGCGGCCGACGGCGGGCGCTCGGCGTCCCACCGTCCGCGCGGGCTCTCCTGCGCCACCGGATCGAGGGGGGCGGTCGCGTCCAACTGCCGTACGTCGTCCATGACGTCGGTGAGCCACTGGCGATAGCGGGCCGGTACGTCCCCGCCGGGCGCCCGTACGGCGGGACCGGTGACGCCGGCGGCCCGGGCGTCGGCGGCGCTCAGCACGCCCATGCCCCGCGTCAGCCAGTACAGGGTGCGTGACCGGCCGACCCGCCGGGCGAAGCGCTCCGCCCGGGGCAGGACCGCCGAGGCGGGCGCCTCCTCCAGCAGGTCGTCGCGCAGTCGCCGGGCCGCCACCGCCTCGGCGGGCCAGCCTGCCACCGACAGCAGTCGGCCCAGGCTGTCCAGGTGCGCCGCCGCCCGCCGTCGGGCGGCCTCCCCGACGCCCACCGGCTCGCCCGCGGCGGCCCGGATCCACGGTCGGCTCCAGAAGGGATCGGCCGCCCTGCCGACGGGCGGCTCGTCCAGGTCGGCCCGCTGGACGACGTCTCCCTGCACCACCACACGGAGGGTCAGACCGGCGGGCCAGTCGGCCAGGAACGGGCCCAGCGGCAGATGCAGGCGGTCCAGCGTCAGACCGTCGCGATCCTCGCCCGGCCCGGCCATGGCCAGTCCGCCCGGTGTCCCCATGCCGCCGTGACCGTGACCGTGACCGGCGTGGTCGTCATCGCCGCCGCCGTGACCGGTGCCGCGGTGGCCGGTGCCACCATGGCCGGTGCCCCCGTGACCGGTCCCGTCATGGCCGGTCCCGTCATGGCCGGTCCTGCCGTGGCCGGTCCCGTCATGGCCGGCCCCGTCATGGCCGGTGCCACCGTGACCGGTCCCGTCATGGCCGGTCCCGTCATGGCCGGCCCCGTCATGGCCGGTGCCACCGTGACCGGTCCCGTCATGGCCGGTCCCGTCATGGCCGGTCCTGCCGTGGCCGGTCCCGTCATGGCCGGCCCCGTCATGGCCGGTGCCACCGTG
>NZ_JBVIFC010000002.1:582975-607058 GCF_055571535.1 Streptomyces sp. NPDC030893
TGACCGGTCCCGTCATGGCCGGTGCCACCGCGACCGGTGCCGCCGTGACCGGTCCCGTCATGGCCGGTGTGTCCGTTGCCGTGGTGGCCGGCCTCCGGGCCCTCGGCGTGGTGCCGTGTGTGTGCGCCGCCTTCGAAGCCGCGATCGGTCTCCTCCTGGTCGGTAGCCACCGGTTCCGTGCCGTGTCCTCCGTGCCCGTTCGTCCCCGCGGTGCGGTCGGTCTCGCCCCGGTCGTCCTCCAGCGCGTTCAGCCGAGCGCGGCCGGCTTCGAGAACCGACGGCACCTCTCCGGCCGTCACGGCCCGTACGCGCACACGCGGCCGGGGCATGTCCCGCCACAACCGATCCAGCGCCGGCCCCAGCCGCGAGCAGTCACGGCCTGCCACCAGCATCACGTCGGCTCCCGCCGGGGTCGACGCCGACGGCCAGTCGCGCGACCGCAGTTCCCGCTCGGCGGCCAGCCGCACCGCGGTACCGCCCGGCGTGGTCACCAGCAGGACGCGGGGCCGGGCGGCCGCCGCGCGGGCCAGGACGGCGGTCAGGCCCACCGCAGCGCTCCTTCCCGCCACGCGTACACCACACCGGCGAGCAGGACGGCGAGGAAGACGAACATCTCGATCACCGCACCGGGCCCCATCACGGAGACGACCAGCGTCCACGGGTACATGAAGACCATCTCCATGTCGAAGGCGAGGAAGAGCATCGTCACCGTGTACCAGCGCATGTGGAAGCGGCTGACCGCGTGTTCCGCCGGCTCCAGTCCGGATCCGAACGGCTGCGCGGGCGACGGCGGACCGGACGGGATCCGAACCGCGCGGGCCGCCCCGTACGCCCCGGCCACCGCCAGCAGGGCCAGGCCCAGCAAGGACAGCGCCGCGGTGAAGCCGCTCACCGGATGCCACCACCCAGGAGGTACGTCCCACGCCCCGTGACGCGTACATCGAGACGTCCCCTGGCGGGCGCTCTCCCGCCCGCGCTCCGCGTCGAACCCATCTGTCGCTCCGTTCCCACGGTGCCGGAAGCGCCTGGGTACCCCCCGGAGGCATACGCAGTCCCGAAGGGCACGAGTCGCACGTGGCGTGGAGAAACGGCGGTCGGCACGCTCAACCACCCGGCGTCGAGTGCTACGGCCACGGTGCCCGACGCCCGCACACCGCGCGAGGCGACCGGGTCCATCGGTGCCGCGCGGGTGAGTCCGCGCGTCGGGCGGAGGCGAGGGGCGCCTCCGTCCGCACGATCAGGCACCCCACCGCGTGCCGGGGCGACGACGTCATGTCCCCGCTTCCGCGAGGGGCTCGTACGATGACTGCGTGACCAGGAGCACCCGATCGAGCAGCCGCCCCGCCGGGCGGCTGTTCGTGCTGCTGGTGATGGCGGTGCTGACCGGTGTGCTGGGGATGCACGGCCTCGCCCCCGGTGTGACACCGGCGGTGCATACGGGTGCCGGCCACGAGATGGTGGTGGCCGCGGCGGACGGCGTTCCGCAGGCGGCCGGCGGATGTACGCACACGGATGGCGGTTCGGGGCACCTCGAGCATGCCGATGGGACGTGTGCGGCCGCCGGCATCGGTTCGGCCTACACGCCGCCCGCGCTGACGGGCGCCGTGCTGAGCATGCCCGCGGCTCCCTCGCCCGGTGCGGCGTTCCCGGGGTCGCCGCACGACGGACGAGCCCCGCCCGACCTCTCCGAACTTCAGCTCCTGCGGATATAGAGCGACCCGCTCGGCTCCCGTGCGTCCGGCGCTCGCCGGTGACGGGGGCCGTGCCGGCGCACGTTCTGCATCCGTTTCCACCGCGTGCCGCACAGCGACGCGCGTCAAGGAGTCGTACCACCATGATCCGCAAGCGTTCCCTCATGCGCCGTACCGCCGCCGTGGCCGCCGCGGGGGCGGCAGCACTGGTCCTGGCCGCCTGTGGCGGCGACGGCGACGGCCCGGCCGGGCACGGCGGCCACGCCGCCACCGCTTTCCCGTCCGCCCCGGCGTCGCAGGGGCAGCACAACGCTGCTGACGTCGCCTTCGCGAAGGGGATGATCCCCCACCACCGTCAGGCCGTCGAGATGGCCGACCTCGCGCCCGGCCGTGCGCAGTCGGCCGAAGTGAAGAAGCTCGCCGCCGCCATCAGGAAGGCCCAGGACCCGGAGATCAGGACACTCTCCGGCTGGCTGACCTCCTGGGGCGAGAAAGTGCCCGCCGACGGCGCCATGGACCACTCCGTGCACGACATGGGCGGCATGATGACGGCCGAGGAGATGACCGGGCTCGAGAACGCCTCGGGCAAGGCGTTCGACACCGCCTTCATGGAGTTGATGATCAAGCATCACGAAGGCGCGGTCGACATGGCGAGGACCGAGCAGGCCGACGGCGCCCACGGACCGGCCAAGAAGATGGCCGGAGAGATCATCGACTCGCAGAGCGCGGAGATCGAGCAGATGAACGAACTGCTCGGCAAGGGCTGACCGCGGCACGCCGGTGCGGGGCGGGCGCCGAGGGCGCCCGCCCGGCACCGGCCTCCCTCCCCTCGTCTCCCTCCTCACTGCTTGGACCTCACACCATGACTCGCATACCGCTGCCCCGTCCGCGTGCCCTGATTTTGCTCGCGGCCGTCGGCCTGCTCCTCACCTCGTGTTCCGCCACCGACACCACCACCGAATCCGGCACGGAGGGAAAGGCGCCCGATCCCGGCACCGGACACCTGCACGGCCTGGGCGTCGATCCGGCCGACGGCACGGTCTACGCCGCCGGCCACCACGGCGTCTTCCGCCTGGAGGACGGGACCGCGACCCGGGTCGCCGACCGCTACCAGGACACCATGGGCTTCGCCGTGACCGGCCCGTCCACGTTCCTGGCCAGCGGTCATCCCGGCCCCGCGGACACCGACACCCGGCCCGCTCATCTGGGCCTGATCCGCAGCACGGACGCCGGGCTCACCTGGCAGGCCCTCTCCGCCGAGGGTGAGGCCGACTTCCACGCCCTGGAGCAGGCCGGTGACGCGCTGTACGGGTTCGACAGTCAGAGCGAAAGGGTGTGGGCCAGTACCGACGGGGGCCGCACCTGGAGCAAGCGGGCGAAGGGCCCGGTGCTCGACCTCGCCTCCCACCCCGACAGCGCGGCCACCGTGTGGGCGGCCACCGGCACGGGCCTGTCCCGCAGTGACGACGGCGCACGGACCTTCCACCCCGTCCCCTCGGCGCCCGGCCTGGTCGCGGTGGAGGAGCCGGAGCCGGGCGAGCTGCTGGCGCTCACGCCCGACGGCCGGATCCTCGCCGGCCGCGACGGGCGGACATGGGCGGAGCAGGGCCGCTTGCCCGCGGGCGGAGAGGGCAGGGTACTGACCGCGGTGACCGCGCAGCACCTTCTGGCGGCGGACAGCGCGGACGTCATCCACGAGTCCGTCGACGGCGGACGGACCTGGATGTCCCTGCATCGCCCGGCATCGGGGGCCGATCACTCCTAGAGCACCGTGACGGACGACGAGGGGCGGGCCCGGTGGCCCGCCCCTCGTGCGCTCTGCGGAGGAAAAGCGGTTGTCAGCTCGCCGCGGTTGTCAGCTCGTCGGCCTGAAGCCCCGCAGTCGCAGGCTGTTGCCGACGACGAAGACGGAGGAGAAGGCCATGGCCGCTCCGGCGATCATCGGGTTGAGCAGCCCGGCCGCGGCGAGCGGCAGGGCGGCGACGTTGTAGGCGAAGGCCCAGAACAGGTTGGACTTGATGGTGCCCAGTGTCTTGCGGGCCAGCCGTATCGCGTCGGCGGCCGCGCGCAGGTCGCCGCGGACGAGGGTGAGGTCGCCGGCCTCGATGGCGGCGTCGGTACCGGTGCCCATGGCGAGCCCCAGGTCGGCCTGGGCGAGCGCGGCGGCGTCGTTGACACCGTCGCCGACCATCGCCACCGAATGGCCCTCGCCCTGGAGGCGCTTGACGACGTCGACCTTGTCCTCGGGCATGACCTCGGCGATGACGTGCTCGGGAGCGATGCCGACCTCCGCGGCCACCGACTCGGCGACGGCCCGGTTGTCGCCGGTGAGGAGGATCGGGGTCAGGCCCAGGGAACGCAGCCGGCCGATGGCTTCTGCGCTGGTGGCCTTGACCGCGTCGGCGACCTCCAGGACCGCCCTGGCCTCGCCGTCCCAGGCGACCGCGATGGCCGTACGCCCGGCGGCCTCCGCCTCGGCCTTGGCCCGTGCCAGACCGGCGGGCAGCTCCATGGCCCACTCGGCGAGCAGCTTCTCGCGGCCCACGAGGACGGCGTGGCCCTCGACGACGCCCTGAACACCGAGACCGGGGACGTTGGCGAAGTCCTCCGGGGCGGGCAGGGTGCCGACCCGTTCGGCGGCGCCCGCGGCCACCGCCCGCGCGATCGGGTGCTCGGAGGCGTGCTCCAGGGCGCCCGCCAGCCGGAGCACGTCACCCTCGTCGGTGCCGTCGGCGGTGTGTACGGCGAGCAGGGTCATGCGGCCGGTGGTGACGGTGCCGGTCTTGTCGAGGACGATGGTGTCGACCTTGCGGGTGGACTCCAGCACCTCGGGGCCCTTGATGAGGATGCCGAGCTGGGCGCCGCGCCCGGTGCCGACCATCAGCGCGGTCGGCGTGGCCAGGCCCAGGGCGCAGGGGCAGGCGATGATCAGGACCGCCACGGCGGCGGTGAACGCGGCCGTCAGCCCGGAGCCGTTGCCGATCCAGAAGCCGAGGGTGGCCAGCGAGAGGGCGATGACGACGGGCACGAAGACGCCGGAGATGCGGTCGGCGAGCCGCTGGGCGGCGGCCTTTCCGTTCTGCGCGTCCTCCACCAGTTTCGCCATCCGCGCCAGCTGCGTGTCGGCGCCGACCCGCGTCGCCTCGACCACCAGCCGGCCGCCCGCGTTCACGGTCGCTCCGGTGACCGCGTCGCCCACGCCGACCTCGACCGGCACCGACTCACCGGTGAGCATCGACGCGTCGACCGCCGAGGTGCCCTCGACGACCGTGCCGTCGGTCGCGACCTTCTCGCCGGGACGGACCAGGAAACGGTCCCCGGTCCTCAGCTCGGCGACCGGGATCTGCTCCTCGGCTCCGCCCCGCAGTACGGTCACGTCCTTGGCGCCGAGCTCCAGCAGGGCCTTCAGCGCGGCCCCCGCCTTGCGCTTGGAGCGGGCCTCGAAGTAGCGGCCCGCCAGGATGAACGCGGTCACCCCGGCGGCGGCCTCCAGGTAGATGTTCCCGGCGCCGTCGCTGCGGGCGATGGTCAGCTCGAAGGGGTGTGTCATGCCCGGCGTGCCCGCGGTCCCGAAGAACAGCGCCCACAGCGACCACAGGAACGCCGCCGACGTCCCCACCGAGATCAGCGTGTCCATGGTCGCCGCACCGTGCCGGGCGTTGGTGAACGCGGCCTTGTGGAAGGGCCAGGCCGCGTACGTCACCACGGGCGCCGCCAGCGTCAGCGACAGCCACTGCCAGTACTCGAACTGCAGTGCCGGCACCATCGCCATCGCGATGACCGGGACGGCCAGCACCACGGCGGTGACCAGCCGCTCCTTCAGCGGCCGCAGTTCGTCGGCGGCCTCGGCGCGCTCCGGGCCGGACTCCGGCTCGGCACGCACCGGCTCGGGCTCGCGGGCGGTGTAGCCGGTCGCCTCGACGGTGGCGATCAGGTCCGGCACGGACACGTCGGCGCCGTAGCTGACCTTGGCCTTCTCCGTCGCGTAGTTGACGGTCGCGGTGACCCCGTCCATCCGGTTGAGCTTCTTCTCGATCCGGGCGGCGCACGAGGCGCAGGTCATGCCGCCGATCGCGAGTTCCACCTCGGTCGGTGCGCCGGTCGTACTGGTGGTCATCACTACTCCTCGGGCTGATCAGGGCACAGGGTAAAGGGGGGCCGGGCCCATGGGCGGGCCCGGCCGGTGCGCGGGCGCTTCAGGCCGCGCGGCCGGTGAGCTCGTAACCGGCGTCGTCGACGACCTTGGCCAGCAGCGCGTCGTCGGGCTCGTCCGCCGTGGTGACGGTGACCTGGCCGGCCTCGAGGTCGACGTCGACCGCCAGGACCCCGTCCAGGGCGCCGATCTCCTTGGTGAGCGTGGCTTTGCAGTGCCCGCAGGTCATCCCGGAGACGTTGTAGACGGTGGCGGTGCCCGCGGTGGCCGTCGCCGTGCCGGTGCCGGTGGAGCAGCTTCCGTCGGGGGTGCAGCAGGACATGCTTCCTCCTAGATGATATCGCGTACCCCTGGGGGGTACCGCCGTCATCACTATGTATACCCCCTAGGGGTATGGAGGGCAAACATCGAGTCCCCTTCGGCACTGCCTGCGGGGCCGGCGGGGCGGTCGGCCGCCGGGAGTGGCCGGGCGGTTCTAGGCCGTGCGCCGGGTGAACAGGAGGCCCGAGGCCGCCGCCGAGGCGGTGAGGATGCCCGCGCACCAGGCGAGTGCCACCCATCCCGTCGAGCCCACCGGCTGCCCGAGCAGCAGTCCGCGCAGCGCCTCGATGACGTGGGTGAGGGGCTGGTGAGTGGCGAAACCCTGGAGCCAGGACGGCATGGTGTCGGTCGGCACGAAGGCGCTGCTCGGGTAGGGCAGGAAGCTGACGAAGAAGGTGAACCCCCCTGCCGCTTCAGGCGACTTGACCAGCAGGCCCACCGCGGCGGACAGCCAGGAGAGCGCGGCGATGTAGACGACCAGGAGGCCGATCGCGGCGAGCCAGCCGCCGGGGCCGGCCGAGGGGCGGAAGCCGATCGCGAAGGCGAGTGCGAAGACCAGGGCGGTGGCGACGAGGTTCCGGGCCGTGGAGGCGAGGACGTGACCCGCGAGGATCGGCGTGCCGCCGATGTCGAGGGAGCGGAAGCGGTCGATGATGCCGCCCTTGAGGTCCTCGGTGACGGCCACGGCGGTGCTGGCGGAGCCGAAGCCGGCGCACAGCAGCAGGACGCCGGGGACGACGTACGTGACGTACTGCGTCCCGGTGTTGATGGCTCCGCCGAAGAAGTACACGAAGATCAGGAGCAGCATCACCGGGAGCGCCATGGCCACGATCAGGGCGTCGACGTTGCGGCGGCTGAGCCGGAGGGAGCGGCCGGTCATGATGAGGGCGTCAGACATGGCTGGGCTCCTGGTGCGGGGGCTTGGTGAGGGTCAGGAAGACGTCGTCGAGGGTGGCCGTGTGCAGCGTGAACCGCTGGATGGCCGTGCGGTCGGGGTCCAGCTCGTCGAGCAGTGCCCGCACCCGGCGCGCGTCGCCGTCGGTGGGGAAGCCCAGGGTGCGGGTCCCGGGCTCGTGGTGCACCGCCCGGGAGGCCAGGCGCAGGTAGGCGGCCCGGTCGGTCAGGACGACGTCGAGGCGGTGGCCCGCGATGCGCCGCTTCAGCTCCTCGGAGGTGCCCTCGGCGACCAGTTCCCCGCCGTGCAGCACGGCGATGCGGTCCGCGAGCCGGTCGGCCTCCTCGAGGTACTGGGTGGTCAGGAAGACCGTCGTGCCCCGCGCCGACAGGTCTCGCACCACGCTCCACAGCTCCTGGCGGCTGCGCGGGTCGAGGCCCGTCGTCGGCTCGTCCAGGAAGATGACGTCGGGGTCGCCGACCAGGGACGCGGCCAGGTCGAGGCGTCGCCGCATGCCTCCCGAGTACGTCCTGACCAGGCGGTCGGCGGCGTGGGTGAGGTCGAAGCGGTCGAGGAGTTCGGCGGCCCGGGTGCGCGCGGCGGCGCGTGAGCCGCGGGCGAGCCGGGCCATCATCCGCAGGTTCTCGGCGCCGGTCTGCATCTCGTCGACCGCGGTGAACTGGCCGGTGAGGCTGATGGCGCGGCGGGCCCGGGCCCGGTCGGTGCGCAGGTCGTGCCCGGCGACCCTGGCGGTGCCCGCGTCTGCCTCGGTGAGCGTGGCCAGGATGCGCACGGTGGTGGTCTTGCCCGCGCCGTTCGGGCCGAGCAGGGCGTACACGGTGCCGCGTGGCACCGCGAGGTCGAGGCCGCGCAGGACGTCGACCTTTCCGTAGGTCTTGCGGAGGCCGGTGGCCTCGATTGCGGGTGCGTCGGACATGGCCTCGCCTCTCCCTGTCGGTTTACTGCGTAATCCATACGCGGTATAGCGTAAGGGTTACGCAGAACTAGGATGTGCGTCAAGCCGGTGACCGGAGAACCGGTCCCGGCACGCGGAGGGAGGCGACGCGCATGGCGGCGGAGGACGAGGACACCGGCCTGCCCGCGAGCCTCGCCACGGCCTGGGGGCTGCGGGAACGCCCCTCCAAGGGGCCGAAGCCGGGGCTCAGCCTGGAACGCATCGTGGCCGCGGCGGTGGGGGTCGCGGCAGCCGAGGGTATCGGGGCGGTGTCGATGGGCCGCGTCGCCAAGGAGCTGGGCGCCTCGCCGATGTCGCTCTACCGGTACGTCGGAGCGAAGGACGAGCTCTACGTATTGATGCAGGAGGCCGTCATGCCGGCGCCTCCCGAACCGCTGCCCGCCGGGGCCGGGTGGCGCGCCGGGCTGACGCGGTGGGCGGAGGCGCAGCGCGCGGTCTTCCACGAGCACCTGTGGTTCCTGCGGATCCCGGTCTCCGGGCCGCCCGCCAGCCCGAGGTCGGTGGCCTGGATGGAGCACGGCCTCGCGGCGCTGGACGGCACCGGGCTCGACGAGAGCGCCAAACTCGGCGTGCTCATGGTGGTCGGCGGCTATGTGCGCAACGAGGCGATGCTGATGTCCGACCTGGACGCGGCGATCACGGCGAGTGGCCACACCCCCGACGAGGTCATGCGCCGCTACCGGCGCACCCTCGCCACCCTCACCGACCCCGAACGGCACCCGGCGGTCACGCGCCTGCTCGGCTCCGCCGTCCTGGACGGGACGGAGGAGCCGGACGCGGACTTCGAGTTCGGGCTCGGGGTCGTACTCGACGGAGTGGCGGCACTGATCGCGCGGCACGGCTAGCACGCCGGGTCACGGGCGGGAGACCGGCGCCGGTTCCCCGCGGCCGGCGCGCCCCCGGCCCGCGGGCGCTACAGGCCGACGTCGCGGTCGCGGATGTCGGCCAGGGACTCGCGCCGGATCAGGAGGCGGGCGCGGCCGTCGCGGACGGCGGTCACGGGCGGACGGCCGACCAGGTTGTAGCCGGAGGCCATGGACAGGTGGTACGCGCCGGACACGGGCAGCGCGATCAGGTCCCCGGGGCGCACGTCACCGGGCAGGTCCACGTCGGACGCCAGGACGTCGCCGGCCTCGCAGTGCCGTCCCACCACGGTCACCCTCGCCGGGTCGGCGGTGGCCCGCCGGCCGACGAGGCGGGGTGCGTACCGTACGCCGTACAGGGCGGGGCGCGGGTTGTCGCTCATGCCGCCGTCGACGGCCACGAACACCTGATCGCCCGTGCGTTTGACGGCCAGCACGCGGTAGAGGGCGATGCCCGCCGGGCCGGCGATGGCCCGTCCCGGTTCGATGATCAGACGGGGCTCCGGCAGTCCGGCCGTGGCGCACGCGTCGGCCAGTTCCGTGCGGATCCTGCGGGCCAGTGCCGTCACGTCGAGGGCCGGTTCGCCGGGGCGGTAGGCGATGCCGTGCCCGCCGCCGAGGTCGAGTTCGGGCAGGACCAGGCCGTGCTGCCGGTGCAGGCTGACCATCAGGCCGACCATGCGGCGCACGGCGACGAGGTACGGCTTGACGCCGGTGATCTGGGAGCCCAGGTGGCAGTGGAGGCCGGTCAGTCGCAGCTGGGGCTGTTCGAGGATGCGGGCGATGGCGTGCTGGGCGTAACCGTCGGCGATCGACAGGCCGAACTTCTGGCCCTCCGTGCCGGTGCGGATCTTCTCGTGGCCGCCGGCGCTGATGCCGGGCACCACCCGGGCCATCACCTTCTGGTGCCCGCCCGGGCCCACGGCTGCGGCCAGCCGTGCGATCTCGGAGGGGCTGTCGATGACGATGCGGCCCACGCCCAGCCGCAGGGCGGTGCCGAGATCGCGCGGGGACTTGGCGTTGCCGTGCAGCACGATGCGTTCCGGCGGGAAGCCGGTGGTGACGGCGAGTTCGAGTTCGCCGGCGGAGCAGACGTCGAGGCCGAGGCCCTCCTCGTCGATCCAGTGGATCATGGCCCGGCACAGGAACGCCTTGGCGGCGTAGAGGATCTCCGCGTCGGGAAAGGCGTGCCGGTAGGTGCGGCAGCGTTCGCGCACCTCCGCCTCGTCGAGGACGTAGACGGGGGTGCCGAAGCGGTCGGCGATCTCGCCGAGGGGCACGCCCCCCACGGCGAGGTCGCCGGGCGCGGGCTCCGTGGTGGACGCGGGCCACACCGACAGGTCGGCGGCGGCGGCCCGGGGTGCGGGTACGTGGACGGTGGTCATGCGGTACGTCCCCTCTCAGCCGGCCCGCAGTGCGGGAACGGGCGCCGGTGCGGCGGGCACGGCCCCGGCCGGAGCGGCCGGCGGGGCGGTGAACTGCGGGTCCACCGTGACGGTGGTGACCCCCAGCGGTGCGGTCAGCGCCCGCAGGGCGGGCTCGGCGAGACGGATCCACGGCTGGCCGGCGCCGAGGGTGGTGACGAGCGCCCGCTCCGAGGTGAAGCCGACGGCGGTGCGCCGGCCCAGTGGTGTGCGGAAGAGCCGGGTCGTGCATCCGGAGGGGCCCGGCCGGACCGGGACGTACAGGGGTCCGGCCGGGAACCGTTCGGAGGGCTCGGGGTCCTCGCCGTACAGCGGGTCTGCCATGGGTTCCTCCCGAGGCCTGCGGCGGTGCGCAGGAGCGTGGATGGGTGGTCCGAGGCCCCGGTCGCGGGGAGGCGCGCCGGGGCACGTCATCGACGCTATGCCCGGGGCCCCGGCCGGCCGGGGGGCCCTTGACGGGACGCTGACGATGATCCGGACGATGTTGACGGGATGCTGACGCATCGGCAGGGGCCGCCGACGCCACCGAAACCGCAGACGGGTTGCCACGACACCCGAACCGGGACGCACACGGATACGGCCGCCCAGACGGACCCGACGCACCGTCGGCGGGACGCGCGGGGCAGACCGGAACGGCGACCGTGACGTGAGGCGTGCGCCCCGGCGACCGGTGACGGGGGCGGGACGCAGTCGGCCCGGACCGGCACATACGAGCATGCGGCCCAGCCAGGCGGGCCTGACGCTCCATCGGCGGGACGCACGAGCGAACCGGAACAGCGACCGCGGCGGGAGGCATGCACCCCGACGGCCGATGACGGCGCGGAACGCAGTCGGCCCGACGCACCGTCGGCGGGACGCGCGAGCGGACCGGAACAGCGACCGTGGCGGGAGGCGTGCACCCCGGCGGCCGATGACGGCGCGGGACACGTCGGCCCGCACCAGGGCGTACGAGCATGCGGCCGGCCAGGCGGGCTCGGCGCACCGTCCGCGGGACGCGTGGGCGGGGCGGAGCGCGGCCGTGGCGGGGGGCGTGCGCCGCGGTGACCGGTGTCGGGCGGGACGCGCGGGTGGGCTGGGGCGGGGCGGTTTCCGTGGTGGGCGGGTGCGGGGGCGCGGCCGGTCCCCCGTGCCGGTCGCGGCCCCGCTGTCAGGGGTGGGCGGCGGTCACGCGCCGCAGCAGCCGCCCGCCGGGGCCTCCCCGGTGGCCGCGCCCGCCGTCGTGGGCGTGCCGAGCAGCACCGGCTGCGGCTCCGGCGCGGCGCAGCAGCCGCCGTCGGCCTGTTCGGCGTCGGGGGTGTCGAACAGACCCGCGCCGCCGCAGACTCCGGTCTCGGGGAGGGTGAGTTCGACGCGGTCGGCGGATTCCAGGTCGCCGGCGATCGCCGCGACGACGGAGCGGACCTGCTCGTACCCGGTCATGGCGAGGAACGTCGGGGCGCGGCCGTAGGACTTCATGCCGACCAGGTGGATGCCCTGTTCGGGGTGGGAGAGCTCGCGGTGGCCGTGCGGGTACACCGTGCCGCAGGAGTGCTGGTTGGGGTCGATCAGCGGCGCGAGGTCGACCGGGGCCTCCAGGCGCTCGTCGAGGCGGAGGCGGACCTCGGAGAGGAAGGAGAGGTCCGGGCGGAAGCCGGTCAGCACGACGACCTCGTCCACGGGCTCCAGACGCCGGCCGTCCTCGCCCACCAGGATCAGGCGTCCGTCGCCGTCGCGTTCGATCGCCTCGGTGCGGAAGCCGGTCACCGCGTCCGCGTGCCCCTCGTCGACGGCGGCCTTCGCGGCGAGGCCGAGGGCGCCGCGGGCGGGGAGCTGGTCGGCGGTGCCGCCGCCGAAGGTGGAGCCGGAGATGCCGCGGCGCAGGATCCACACCGCCTGCGTCCCGGTGCCGTGCTCGGACCTGGCCAGGTCGGCGAGGTACGCGAGCGCGGTGAAGGCGGAGGCGCCGGAGCCGATGACGGCGGTGCGCCTGCCCGCGTGACGGGCGCGGACCGCCGGGTCCGTCAGGTCCGGGACGCGGTACGTGACCCGGTCGGCCGCCGCCTTCTCGCCGAGGGCCGGCAGGCCGCTGCCGCCGGCCGGCGACGGGGTGGTCCAGGTGCCGGACGCGTCGATCACCGCGCGGGCGAGGACACGCTCCTCGCGGCCGTCCGTGTACGCGACGTGGACGACGAAGGGCTGGGCCGCGCGGTCGGCGTCGACGACGCGGTCGCGGCCGGCCCGGGAGACGCCGGTGACCTCGGCGCCGGTGCGGACCGTGTCGCCGAGGGCGTCGGCGAGCGGCTGGAGATACTGCCGCGCCCAGTCACCGCCGGTCGGGTACGCCGTCGGCTCGGGGCGCGTCCAGCCGGTGGACGCGAGGAGCTTCTCGGCGGCCGGGTCGACCACCTCGCCCCACGTGGAGAACAGCCGTACGTGGCTCCACTCGCGCACGGCCGCTCCGGCGCTGTCGCCCGCTTCCAGGACGAGGGGCTCGATGCCGCGCTCGCGGAGGTGGGCGGCGGCGGCCAGGCCGACGGGACCGGCTCCGATGACGACGACGGGGAGCTGCTGGGTGCTCATGATGCTCGGTCTCCTCGGTGGGCGAACGGAGACGGCGCGCGACTCCTGGTTCGACTGCTTCGAAACTGAACGACTGCTCGACTGCACGACTGGACGACTCGACGACTCGACGACTGATTCGATGTCTGTCGATACAAAGGAGCTTGGCACCGGCATCGACGAGTGTCAACATAGACGTATGTCGAATTCAGAGGCAGTGGCGCTTCCCGTCGTGCAGGACTGCGATGCCGCGCCCTGCTGCCCGCCGATCACCGCCGGGGAACTGTCCCGGGCGGACGCGGAGAAGATGGCCGCCATGTTCAAGGCGCTGTCGGACCCGGTGCGGCTGCGGCTGTTCTCCAAGGTCGCCTCGCACCCGGGCGGCGAGGCCTGCGTGTGCGACATCGCCGACGTCGGCGTCTCCCAGCCGACCGTCTCCCACCACTTGAAGAAGCTGCGCGAGGCCGGCCTGCTGACCTCCGAGCGGCGCGGCACCTGGGTCTACTACCAGGTCGCGCCGTCCGTGGTGGCGGCCATGGCCGCCCTGCTCGACCTCGGCGACTGAGTCAGTCGTTCACCTTGATCGTCTTCATGGTGAGGTGGGACGTGAGGCGCTGCACGGCGGGCAGGCCGCTGAGCTTCCGGGTGAGGAAGGCCTCGTAGGCGTCGTGGTCGGCGACGGCGACGCGGACGACGTAGTCGGGGCGTCCGTACATGCGGCGGAACTCGATGACTTCGTCGTAGGCGGCCACGGTCTCTTCGAACGCCTCGATGGTCCTGCGGTCGTGGGCGTAGATCTCGACGTCGATGAGGACCTCCAGCCCGCGCCCCAGCGACCCGGGGTCGATGACGGCCCGGTAGCCGGTGATGACGCCGGCGTCCTCCAGGCGCTTGACCCTGCGGAGGCAGGGCGGCGGGGTCAGGCCCACCCGCTTCGCCAGCTCGACGTTGGACAGACGGCCGTCCCGCCTCAGGTGGAACAGAATTTCCCGGTCCACCGCGTCCAGGCCCTGTTCATTGCTCATAGGCCGATCGTACGGGCACAACCGGTAACCATATAAGGTGACATCTTTCCTAACATTGCGGCATGCGCACAAGCTCCGCCGTCGCTGACAGACCCCGGCCCGCCACCGCACCACCGCCGCCGCCGCGCGAGGCGCCGGCCGCGCGGGCCGCCTTCAGGGACTGCGCGGCCGTCGGCATGGGCATGCTTCCGCTCGGTCTCGCGTTCGGCGCGCTCGTCGTCCAGTCCGGACTGGACTGGTGGTGGGCGGGGCTGTCCGCCGCGCTGATCTACGGCGGCTCGTTCGAGTTCCTCCTCATCGGCATGGTCACCGCCGCCGCTCCGCTGGCGTCCATCGCCGTGGCCGCGTCGCTGGTGCAGGGCCGGCACGTCTTCTACGCCCTGTCCTTCCCCCTGCACCGCGTACGGGGGCGTCTGGCCAGGACGTACAGCACGTTCGCGCTCACCGACGAGGCGTACGCCCTGACCTCCACCGAGCGGGCCGACGCCTGGACCGGCCGGCGCATCCTGTGGCTGCAGTTCTTCCTGCACCTGTACTGGGCGGGCAGCGCGACGGCCGGGGCCCTGCTCGGCTCCCTCGTCCCCGACGGCGTCACCGGTCTGGACTTCGCGCTGACCGCCCTGTTCACCGTGCTCGCCCTCGACGCCGTGCGTGAGCTGCGCGGCGATCTGCCCACCCCGGTCCTCGCCCTGCTGTGCGCGCTGGCGGCCCGCCTCCTCTTCCCCGGACAGATGCTCCTGGCCGCGTTCCCCCTGTTCGCCGCCGGACTCCTGGCCCGCCACCTCGCCACCGGCAGGAGGCCCGCCCGTGTCTGACACCCAGTACGCCATCACCGCGATCCTCGTCACCGCCGCCGTCACCTGGTCCCTGCGCGCCCTGCCGTTCGCCGCCCTGGCCCCGCTGCGGGCCAGCGCCACCGTCCGGTACCTCAGCCGCCGGATGCCCGCCGGCGTCATGGTGATCCTGGTCGTCTACTGCCTGCGCGACCTGCCGGCCGGCGAGGCGCGCGCCGTGGCCCCCCTGGCCGCCCTGGCCGTCACCGTCGCCGTACACCTGTGGCGGCGCAACGCCCTGCTCAGCATCGTCGCCGGCACGGCCGTCCACGTGGCCCTGGCCAGCACCGTCTTCGCGGGCTGAGCCGCACGGCCACCGGCGGGCTACGGACCCCGCCGGTGCCCGTTGACCCACCAGGGGGAACCCCGCGGCCCGCGGGTGTGAGCGGTGGCTGAAAAGCACCCATGGTGAACAGACTGGGGAGCCGGTCCGTGCCCGTCACCCGGAACGGGGTACCCCGGCGACGCGCGAGTCCCCTCGTCCCCCGGAGGCCCCCATGACGTTCAATCCGCTGGAGCAGCGGGGTATCCCGCTGGACCGCCAGGTACGCAGCTGGCGTGAGCTCAACGTGGACCCCATCGACCCGGACCACTGCGACCCGTACACCCGCTGCCGCGTCATCACGATGAACGGCATCGAGGTGGAGGCGATCCTGTTCAGCCATCAGCTCGCCCGGCACACCGTCGACCCGGAGATCAAGCGGCAGCTGGCGCGGGTCCGCTACATCGAGGCGCAGCAGCAGAAGGTGGTGAACTGGCTGCTGCCGGGGGTGTCGTCCGTGCTGGAGACGACGATCGCCTACGAGCAGGTGGCGGTGGACCTGACGGCGTGGGTGGCGCGGATGGAGCCGGACCCCTACCTGAAGCAGGCGTACGAGTTCGGTGTGCTGGAGGACTTCGACCACCTGTACCGGTACGCGAACCTGTACGAGATGATCGAGCACCGCAAGGCCGAGTCGATCGTCGACAACCTGACCGAGGTCATGCCGGGCAGGCCCACGAGGTTCCACCACCGGGACCCGTACGACAACGTCCGCGACCCCTACGCCAAGGACCGAGCCAACCCGCTGTCGAAGCTGCACGCGCTGACGGTCATGTCGGCGGAACAGCAGACGATGAACTTCTACATGAACACCGGCCCCACCTACATGGAGCCGATCGCCCGTCAGCTGTACCAGGAGATCGGGCTGATCGAGGAGGAGCACGTCACGCACTACGAGTCCCTCGTGGACCCGGGCGAGACGTGGTGGGAGCAGCTCGTGAACCACGAGTACAACGAGTGCTACCTGTACTACTCCTTCATGGAGCAGGAGAGCGACCCGAAGGTGAAGGCCGTTTGGGAACTGCACCTGAACATGGAGCTGGAGCACCTGCACGCCGCCTGCGACCTGATGCGCCGGCACGACGGCCGCGACCCCGCCTCGGTCCTGGCCCCGGAGCTGCCCCAGGTGCTCACTTTCGAGCCGAACAAGGGCTACCTGCGCGAGCTGCTCGACACTCAGATGGACCTGACCACGCTCGGCGCGGGCTATGTGCGCGAGGCGCACGAGCGGTTCGAGAAGATGCAGGAGGCCATCCACGGCGGCGAGGCGCCGCCGAGCGACCGGGTGATGGCCGACCACGACGAGATGTTCGGACGCGAGTACCGCGTCCAGTCCGAGGGCGAGCACCCCGACCCCGCCATGCGCGAGAAGTGAGGGAGGCGCCATGTCCGAGCTGCACACCCCGCACGCCGGGGACGACCACGCCAGGGACGACGACGTCGTCGCCCTGCTGATGCGCCAGCACGGCGACATCCGCAACCTCTTCGACGAGGTCGAGGCAACCCGGGGCGAGGAGCGCCGCGACGCCTTCCGCCGCCTGGTGCGGCTGCTGGCCGTGCACGAGACCGCCGAGGAAGAGGTCGTCCACCCCTTCGCCCGGAAGGGCTTCCCCGGCGGCGAGCAGATCGTGCGGGACCGCCTCGCCGAGGAGAAGGCGGCCAAGGAAACACTGGCGGCCCTCGACGAGCTGGACACCGACGACCCGACGTTCATGCCCCAGCTGCTCAAGCTGCGCAAGGACGTCCAGGCGCACGCCCGGGCCGAGGAACGCTACGAGTTCACCCACATCCGCCGCAGCGCCGACGTCACCGGCCTCGCCACCATGGCCAAGGCGCTCAAGGCGGCCGAGGCGATGGCACCCACCCGGCCGCACCCGGGTGTCCAGTCCGGCGCCGCCAACATGGCCCTCGGCCCGGTCGCCGCCCTCATGGACCGCACCAAGGACGCCGTGCGCAAGGCCATGGGCAAGGACTGACGCCGTATGGGCCGGAACGGGACAGGGGCGACGGGCCCCGCGGCGGCGACGGACCCCGCGGCCGACGGCCGCTTCACGGCCCGGGTGGGGCGCCGGCTGCGACGCACCGGACGGGCGTACGCGGCCGGGGAAGAGCGCCCGCTGCGTGGCTACCTGGCCGCCATGACCGCCTTCGGCGCGTACACGGCGGGGTGGGCGACGGTGGTCCGGATGCGCGGCCGTCCGCTGCCGGAGCGGCCGGTGCCGTGGGACGTGGCACTGACCGCGGTGGCGACGTTCCGGCTGAGCCGGCTGCTGAGCAAGGCGTCGGTCACCAGTCCGCTGCGGGCGCCCTTCACCACGTACCGGGGCCCGCAGGGGCCGGCCGAGCTGCACGAGGAGGCACGGTCCGAGGGCGCCGCGGACACCGTCGGTGAGCTGGTGACCTGCCCGTTCTGCATGAGCGTCTGGGTGGCGTCGACCCTCACCGCCGGGCAGCTGCTCTGGCCGCGCGCCACCCGCACCACCATGGGGGCGCTCACCGCGCTGGCCGGCGCGGACGCGTTGCAGCTCCTCTACGGCAGGCTGGTCGACAGGACGACCGGCGAGTGATCCCGTCCCGTCCCGTCGCGTCGTGGCGGTCAGCGTCCCGGGGGCGGCGGGCCCACGTCGGAGTGGCGGCCGGGGCGCACGGCGGCGTGACGCTGCCCGGGCCCCGGACCCGACCGGGCGGCCAGGGCGTCGGCGACGGCTCCGGTGGCGAAGGCGTACACCGTCTTGTGGAGCAGGTCGACGGCGAGTTCGCGGCGCGGCCAGGTGGCGGGCGGGGCGCCGACGCCGGTGGCGTTCTCCAGGATCTGATCGCTGGTGAGCCGCACGACGCCGAACTGCGCCGACGACCATGCGCCGCGCAGTCCGGCCTGTGACATCACCGACCTGAGAACGCCGAGGAGGGCGCCCTGGCCGAGGTGCATGGCCAGGTTCACCGGCACGGGCTGACGGCCCGGGTACTCCCTCATCCCGGTGAGGCGTTCCAGGGTCCGGGCGGGCACATGGGAGTCACGACGTCCGGTGAGCCGCTGCTCGGCCTTCTCGCCCAGCGTCATGACCAGCACCCCGGCCGTACCGGCGACCAGTCCCTGCCACAGCGCGCGCTTCATCATGCGGAGGCGGGTACCCACGCCTCCCCCGGCTCACCTGCCCCGGTCGCTGCGGGCAGCGGCACCGGCGGCGGTGGCCGAGGCGGGGCGGGTCATGCGGGTTCCGTCTTGTCCAGGAGGGCCAGCAGGGTCGTACGGGCGCGGGCCACGCGGGAGCGGACCGTGCCGACCGGGCAGCCGCCGATCCGGGCCGCCTCCGCGTAGGGCAGGCCCAGCATCTGGGTGAGGACGAACGCCTCGCGCCGTTCGTCCGGAAGCGTGGCCAGCAGGTCGAGCAGGGCGACACCGTCGTCGAAGCCGGGCAGGCCGCGCGGCTGGGACCGTTCGACGGCGGACTGCCAGTCCAGGACGTCGGACAGGCGGGGCCGGGCGGCGTCGTACCGGTAGCGGTCGATGACGGCGCGGCGGGCGATGGACAGCAGCCAGATACGGGCCGAGGAACGGCCCTCGAACCGGTGGAGGCTGCCGAGCGCGCGCAGGAAGGTGTCCTGGGCGAGGTCGTCGACGGCCTGGGGGTCGCCGCACAGATGGGTGACGTAGCGCAGCACGTCACGGTGGAGGGCGCGGACGAACCGCTCGCCGGCGTCGGCGTCACCGCCGCGGGCGGCCAGCGCCCAGGCGGTTATCGGCTCGTCGGCCGAGGGGTCCCGTTCGGTCGTGCGGGAGGCACGGGGCAGGGCGGATGCGATCACCTTGGTGTCCTTCTCGGAATCCGTGATCCGGACCGGGGCACGGGTGGGCGCGGACGGTCCGGTGAGGGGGGACGGCCCTACGGCGGCGGGCAGAGGGACCGGCACGCGGGCGCGATCGCGGGTGGGCGCGGGTGCGGCAGCGTGACGGCGGCTGCACGGGCGTACGGCCGGGACCGGGGGCGCGGTGCGAGGGCGGCCCCGGGGCAACCAGCTGCGTCGGATCAGACGGCAGCAGGCCCCACGGGCGGTCCCCGGGAGGTGATCGCGTGGACGAGCAGGCGAAGGCGCGGCGCACGGTCCGAGCGGGGGCGGGGGCGGCGGGTCCGGGAGCGGTCCCGGGCGACGGGGAGGGCGAGCAGCAGGCGCAGGGGCGCCGCCAGCCATCCGGCCACCGCCCGCAGGAGACGGAAGGCGGCCTTCTCGCCGTACGCCAGCCACAGACCGGTCAGCAGCGCGGCGAGCAGGTGGGCGGCGAGCATCCCGGACGACGAGGTGTCCCCGGCGCCGCCGCTCATGGAGTGCCCCATGTGGCTCAGGGGGTGGTGCGTGGTCGGGTGCCCCATAGGCATGGAGGACGTGTGTGTCGCCCCCATGTCGTGCGCGCCCACAGCAGCTGCGCCCATGGTGGCCGGCTGGGCGAGGGAGAAGGCCGAGTGGAGCGCCGTCTGGGCCGCGACCGCGACGGCCACGACCGTGGGAAGGCCCCGCTCCCGGCCGGCCAGGCACCATCCGGCGGCGCCCGTCACGATTCCTCCGGCGCCCAGCGTCCACGCCGGCACGTCACGTCCGGACATCAGGACGTGGCCCAGGGCGGCGAGCACCACACAGACGGCCGCGAACACCGCGGCCCGTACCGTGCGAGCGCACCACCCTGCCGTCATGGCGCCTCATCCTCGCATCCGGGCCCGGTGCACCACAGGAGGATCGGAATTCCGCCCTTCCGCCGCCCCGCCGGCCTTCCGCCCGCCTCGCGCCCCTGCCGCTCAGCGCGTGGGCGTGGGCGTGGACGCGGGCGCCGACGCGAGGCGCCGGGCCAGGTCGCCGGCGAACTCCTCGGCGCGGGCGAGCTGGGTGCGCAGGGTCTCGACCCTCTCCTGGGCCGCCCGCTCGAAGCCGCGGACGCGTTCCAGCAGGGTTTCCCGCAGCTCGGGGGAGAGCGGCTCACCGGAGTCGAGCCGGTCGGTGGCGTCGAGCAGGGAACGCATCTCGTCGAGGGAGAAGCCGAGCGGCTTCATCCGGCGGATGACCATCAGCCGGGCGACGTCGGCCTCGGTGTAGAGGCGGAAGCCGCCCTGGGAGCGGGCGGACGGGATGACGAGGCCGGTCTCCTCGTAGTGCCGGATGGTGCGCAGCGACAGCTCGGTCCGTGCGGCGACCTCGCCGATCTGCATGTGTGCGCTGCTCACGCGAAACGCCGTCCTCATCTCTCACCGGGCCTGCGGTCGGCCGGATCCGATCTCTACCCTAACGTTAGGGTAGAGTTTCCCGGGTCGGCCGTGCCGGGGCCGACGACGCCCCCGGCGAGAACCATTGTCCACGGAGGAGAGCGCCGGCGTCCCCGAGCGTCGGCCCGCCGTCGCCCGCCGCACGCCGGTCCGCGCCGCTCGCGGACCTCGCCGACGGCCCTCCGGCACCCCCGAACCGCTTCCCGAACACCAGCACGCCCGTACGTACGCCCCGTAAGCCCCATGCACGCCCGCCCGCTCCGATACCGGGCGCGCCCGAGCACGACAGGTTCCCTCGTCTTGTCCACCTCCGCACTGTCCCCGTCCGCCTGGCTGCGCGGCCCGCGGCGCCCGTCCTGGCTGTCCGACCCGAAGGTGCTGCGCACCGAGGTGCTGGCCGGTCTCGTCGTCGCGCTGGCGCTGATCCCCGAGGCGATCTCGTTCTCGATCATCGCCGGGGTCGATCCGGCGGTCGGCCTGTTCGCCTCGTTCACCATGGCGGTGACCATCGCCGTCGTCGGCGGCCGACGGGCCATGATCTCCGCGGCCACCGGCGCCGTCGCCCTGGTCATCGCGCCGCTCAACCGTGAGCACGGTTTCGGGTACCTGGTCGCGGCCGTGATCCTCGCCGGTGTCTTCCAGATCGTCCTCGGCGCTCTCGGGGTGGCCAAACTGATGCGGTTCGTGCCGCGCAGCGTGATGGTCGGCTTCGTGAACTCCCTGGCCATCCTCATCTTCATGGCACAGGTCCCGGAGCTGACGGACGTGCCCTGGCCGGTCTATCCGATGCTCGCCGCGGGACTGGCGCTGATGGTCCTCTTCCCGAAGGTCACCACCGTGGTCCCGGCGCCGCTGGTGTCCATCGTGGTCCTCACCGTCATCACGATCGCGGCCGGGATCGCGGTGCCGACCGTGGGCGACAAGGGCGAGCTGCCGTCGTCGCTGCCGGTGCCCGGACTGCCGGACGTGCCCTTCACCCTCGACACCCTCACCACGATCGCGCCGTACGCGCTCGCCATGGCCCTGGTCGGGCTGATGGAGTCGCTGATGACGGCCAAGCTGGTCGACGACATCACCGACACCCGCTCCTCCAAGACCCGTGAGTCCGTCGGCCAGGGTGTCGCCAACATCGTCACCGGCTTCTTCGGCGGCATGGGCGGCTGCGCGATGATCGGCCAGACGATGATCAATGTGCGGGTGTCCGGGGCCCGTACCCGCCTGTCGACGTTCCTGGCGGGCGCGTTCCTGATGGTGCTGTGCATCGTCTTCGGACCGGTCGTCTCCGACATTCCGATGGCGGCGCTGGTCGCGATCATGATCATGGTGTCGGCCGCCACGTTCGACTGGCACTCCGTCGCCCCGAAGACGCTCCGGCGGATGCCCGCCGGGGAGATCACCGTCATGGTGGTCACCGTCGTGTGTGTGGTCGCCACCCACAACCTCGCGATCGGTGTGGTGGTCGGCTCGGTCACCGCGATGGTCGTCTTCGCCAAGCGGGTCGCGCACCTCGCCGAGGTCACCGCCGTCACCGACCCCGACGGCGGCACGGTCGTCTACCGGGTCACGGGCGAGCTGTTCTTCGCCTCCTCCAACGACCTGGTCGGCCGGTTCGCCTACGCCACCGACCCGGACAAGGTCGTCGTCGACCTGTCCGCCGCGCACATCTGGGACGCCTCGTCGGTGGCCGCGCTGGACGCCATCGAGACGAAGTACGCCCAGCGCGGCAAAAGCGTGGAGATCGTCGGCCTGAACGAGCCCAGCGCCCGGATCCACCGGACGCTGAGCGGTGAACTCACCGGCAGCCACTGACCGGTCAGTTCTCGAGAAGCGTCGGCGGCCGGGGCGCCCCTACCGTCGAAGGCATGAACTCCATCGAGTCCGTGACCCTCGAGGTGGCCGACCCCGAGGCCGCCGCCCGCTTCTACTCCGACGCCTTCGCACTGGACCCGGCGCGGGTGCGCGTGCGGGGCTCACAGGCCCCCACGACCGGTTTCCGGGGTTTCACGCTCTCCCTCGTGGTGTCCCAGCCGGGCGACGTCGACGCGCTGCACGCCGCCGCCCTCGACGCCGGCGCCACCGGCCTGAAGCCCGCCGCGAAGTCCCTGTGGGGCTACGGCGGTGTCGTCCGGGCCCCGGACGGCACGGTCTGGCAGCTCGCCACCTCCTCGAAGAAGGACACCCGGCCGGCCACCCGCGCCATCGACGAGATCGTGCTCCTGCTGGGCGTCGAGGACGTCAAGGCCACCAAACAGTTCTACGTCGAGCGAGGGCTGACCGTGGGCAAGAGCTTCGGCGGCAAGTACGTCGAGTTCACCACCGCCCCCGACACGGTCAAGCTGTCCCTGTACAAGCGCCGCGCCCTCGCCAAGGTGGCCGGCGTCCCCGCCGACGGCACGGGATCGCACCGGCTCGCGGTCGGCAGCCCCGTCGGCCCGTTCACCGACCCGGACGGCTTCGTCTGGGAAGCCCCCGGCCGGCGGCCGGATCAGTAGCCGAACACCTGCGTCCACGTCCAGTCGTTCTGGGTCACGCCGACGCCGAGTGCGGTGAGGGAGCAGTTGAGGATGTTCGCGCGGTGGCCCGCGGAGTTCATCCAGGCGTCCATCACGCTCGCGGCGGAGCTCTGGCCCCGGGCGATGTTCTCGGCGCCGGGGCTCGGATGGCCCTGGGCCTTGGCGCGGTCCGCGAAGCTGCTGCCGTTCTGCCCGGTGTGGGAGAAGTAGTTGTTGGCCGACATGTCCTCGCTGTGCAGCTGCGCCGCCCTGGCCAGCCGGTCGTCGAGCTTCACGGGGCCGCAGCCCGCCTTGGCGCGCTCGGTGTTGGTGAGGCTCAGGACCTGCGCGGCGGGGCCCCCGGCCGGGGGCGCGGCCGGCTTCTCCGGCTTCGGCTTCGGCTTCGCGGGCGGCTTCGCGGCTGCCGAGGTGCGTGCGGGGGCGGACTTCGCCTCGGACTCGTCCGGGCCGGGCGTGGCGGAAGGCTTCGGCTTCTCGGCGGACGCGCCGGCCGAGGGGGAGGACGACGGGGAGGGGAACGCGGAGGAAGCCCCGGCGGACGGGGTGGCGGTCCCCGGGGTGGGTATGGACGACTCCGGGGCGCTCTCGGCCGCCGCCCGCACCCGGTCGGCGTCGCCGTCCGGGGTCAGGATGGCTATCCCGGATATCGTGCCGCCGGTGACCAGCAGCGCCGCGGCCACGGCGGCGACGGTCCTGCCGCGCCGCTTGCGCCGGCGGCTGCGCGCGCGAAGGTGCGCACGGTGGCCCACGACCGTGCCGGAGTCGGCACTCCCGACGGTCGACTCACGACCGGCACCGTCCCCGTACGCACCTGCCGCCCGGTCGTCCGGGGCGGGCCCGGGCCCCGGGTACGCGCCGTTCTGACCCGGCGCGCCACCGTGGCCCGGGTACGCACCACCCTGACCCGGGGCGCCACCAGAGCCGGGGTACGCACCACCCTGACCCGGCGCGCCACCGTGGCCCGGGTACGCACCACCCTGACCCGGCGCGCCACCGTGGCCCGGGTACGCACCACCCTGACCCGGTGCACCTCCCGCACCCGGGAAGCCGCCGCCCTGGCCCGCCGGGCCTCCCGTCGGCTCGACAGCGGACGGGCCTTGCGTCGGCTGCACGGCGGTGGCCCACGGGTCGCCCGTCCCGGTGGGGCCCGCGGGCCCGCCACCGTGGCCCGGGTACGCGCCGCCCTGACCCGGTGCACCTCCCGCACCCGGGAAGCCGCCGCCCTGGCCCGCCGGGCCTCCCGTCGGCTCGACAGCGGACGGGCCTTGCGTCGGCTG
>NZ_JBVIFC010000002.1:607158-647387 GCF_055571535.1 Streptomyces sp. NPDC030893
CACGGCGGTGGCCCACGGGTCGCCCGTCCCGGTGGGGCCCGCGGGCCCGCCACCGTGGCCCGCCCACGCCCCACCGGAGCCCGTGCCCCCGTCGAAGCCCGACGCCCCGCCCCCCGGGACGCCCCCCATCGCACCCTGTCCCGCCGAGGCCACCCCGGGGTCGCCCAGGCCGCCGGGCACGGCGTTCGCCGCCCCGTCCGGGACCGCCCCCGTCCCGTCCCCGGCGAAGGACACCGGGGTCGCCTCCGCCGTCCCGCCCCCGAAAACCGTGAACAGGGCGGACGCCGCGAGCAGGCCCGCGCCCACCGGGACCAGGCCCAGGCCGACCAGCAGGCCCTCCGCCGGGACCAGGCCCGACTCGTAGCCCGCGCAGACCGTGCAGTCCCGGACGTGGCGGGCGACCCGCTTGCGCCACAGCGCCGAGGGGACGGCGTCCCAGGGCGCGACCACATCGTCCAGGAGCACGCAGCGCGGGTGCGCGGCCAGCGCCCGCACCACCAGCCGGGCCGTCTCCAGCTGCGCCTTCATCCGCTGCACGCGCACCGCCGTGTGCTGCGCGGACAGCTCCATCGCGGCCGCCACCTCCGCCCGCGTCAGCTCCCCCGCCGCCTCCAGCCACCACAGCGACAGCAGCGCCTGGTCGTCGGGGTCCAGCCAGCGGGTGGCCTCGGCGGCCTCGCGCCGCTGGCCCTCCAGGCCGAGCCGTACGATCGTCAGGTCCACGAAGTCGGCCCCCGGGTCGGCGACGTCGTACGCGTCGTGCAGTGCCGAACTGGCCGGAGCCGTACGGTGATCGCGCCAGTGGTGACGCAGCTGGTTCATGGTGATGGCGACCAGCCAGGACCGGAAGCCGTCGGGGTCCTTCAGCGAGCCCAGCCCGGCGAGGGCGCGGAGCATGGTCTCCTGCACCACGTCGTCGACGTCGGGGTGCCCGTTCAGGGCCCGGCCCACGATGTTGTAGACCAACGGAAGGTAGGCGGCGACGAGTTCGTCCTGGGCGCGCATGTCGCCGTGCCGTGCCGCCTCGACCGTCTCCCTGCCGGGTCCGCTGCTCGCTGCCACGCTCGTCCACGCTCCTTCTCGGTCCTTCTCGGTCCGGGACCGTAGTGTCCTGGCCCTGTCACCACAGGAGAGCCACCGCGCCGGGCCGGATAACGGAAAGCGCCAGGACCGGGCGGGCGGGCGTCATTCCAGCACGTGCCGCAGGTACGCCCCCGGGTCGGCGAGGTAGCGGCGCCAATGGTCGACCAGGGCGAGATCCTGCCAGGTGGTGCGGCGCATACCGTGGTCGCCGACCTCGACGATGTCCGCGCCGGGGAGCGCGGTCAGCAGCGGGGAGTGAGTGGCGCAGATCACCTGTGCGCCGGCGCGGGTCAACTGGTCGATGTGCCCGAGCAGTTCGAGGCAGGAGGAGAAGGACAGGGCCGCTTCCGGCTCGTCCAGCACATACAGACCGGGGTGCAGGAACTTGTCCCGGAACGCGGCGAGGAAGCCCTCGCCGTGACTGCGCGCGCCGGGGTCGAGGCCCTCCCGGCCGAGGGCGTCGAGGGCCGTCTCGGCGCGCAGGAAGAAGCCCTGGCGGGCGGACCAGGAGGCCAGCATCCGGCGGCCCCCGGGGGCGGCGTCGAAGCGGAGGCGTTCACCGAGGACGGACTTGGTGCGGTGGCTCGCGTAACGCCACTCGTGGGAGCCGCCCCAGGGGTCCAGGCCGAAGCCCTCGGCGAGGGCCTCGACCAGGGTGGACTTGCCCGAGCCGTTCTCCCCGACGACGAAGGTCACCGGGGCGGTGAACCGCAGTCCGCCGTCCAGGAGTTCACGTACGCAGGGGACCGACCAGGGCCACTCCCCCGCGTCACTGGAGCCCCTGTGTGCGTACGCACGTTCGACGATCACGGGCCCGAGTGTCCCACGGGGACAGGGTCACCGGGCGGCAGGCCGCCGGTGATCCGCCCCTCACTTCGTCCCGACGGCCCTCAGCACCGTCAGCACCAGCGTGCGCGCCACCCGCACCGTCTCCCGCAGCGAGACGTGTTCGCGCCGGGGACCCGAGCCGGAACCGACCCCGGCGCGGGAGCCCCAGTCGGCCGGTGCCGACGCCAGGCCGGCGGACACCCGCCCGCGAGGGCACCCCGCCCCACCACTCGCCGGAACGGCCCCACGCCTACCGAACGCGCCGCTCACCGGCCCCGTCGTCCCCGCCGTCGGCGCCGGAGCCCGGGCCGGGGCCGGCGTCGGCCGTCGTGCCCCCGCCCGTGGCACCGCCGCCCGCACCGCCGCCCACCCCGCCGCCCACCGTGAACCCGGTCACCGTCCCCCCGCCCTCCCGCCGGAAGGCGTACGGGGCTCCCCCGTGGGCCAGTGCGACCTCCCGGACGATGGAGAGGCCGAGCCCCGACCCCGGCAGGGAACGCGCGTCGGCGGCCCGGTAGAAGCGGTCGAAGACGCGGGTCAGGTCGTCGTCGGCGATGCCCGGCCCCCGGTCGCGCACCTCCACGCGCACCGTGCCCGGGCGGGCCGGCCCCGCGACACGGATCTCGACGGGCGCCCGGCCGCCCCGGTCGAACTTGACCGCGTTCTCGACCAGGTTGGACAGTGCCCGGGTCAGCATCCCCGGCCGCCCGTCGGTCGTGGTGTCGCCGCTCGCGCCCACCACGATCTCCCGTCCGGTGCGCCGCCGGGCCAGTCCCGCCACGTCCTCGGCGATGTCCGCGAGGTCGACCCGCTGGGGCGGCTCGGTGTCGGACTGCCCGGCCGCCAGCTCGACCAGCTCGTTGACGAGGTCGGTCAGTTCGCGGGCCTCCTGGGTGAGATCGGCGACGAGTTCCTCACGCGTGCCGGGCGGCAGCTCGTCGATGCGGCGCAGCAGGGAGATGTTGGTGCGCAGGGAGGTGAGCGGCGTCCGCAGTTCGTGCCCGGCGTCCTGCACCAGCCGGCGCTGGTCCTCCTCGGACTGGGCGAGCCGGCCCAGCATCCGGTCGAAGGCGCGGCCGAGGCGCCCCACCTCGTCGTTGCCGGTGACGGGCACCTGGATGCCGAGGCGCCGGGTGCGGGCGACGACCTCGGCGGCGTTGGTGAGGACGACGAGGCGGCGGGTGATGCGGCGGGCCAGCCACCAGCCGAAGAGCCCGGCGCCGACCACCACCGCCGCCATCAGGACGAGGGTGCGCCGCTGGAGCGCCCGCAGCAGGTCCTCGGTGTCGCTGAACTCCTGCGCCACCTGCACCGCGCCCCGCTCGCCGCCCAGCGAGACGGTCGCCACCCGGTAGACGTCGTCGCCGACGTCGACGCCCGCGTGGACGACCACCCGTCCCGCCGTGGCGGCGCCGGCGATCCGGCGGTCGGCGTCGACGACCGGCAGCCCGGGGTCGCCCGGGTCGAAGACGCTGCCGTCCGGCCCGAGCACCTGGACGTCGGTCCGGGCGGGCCGTACCAGGTCGTGCCCGGGCGCGGCGGAGGAGAAGTCGAGCGGTGTCATGCGGTTGTCCCGGACCTCGCCGCGCAGGTCCTGCACGACCTCGTCGAACACGGACTGCTGGTCCACCCGCACCAGCCGCGCGGCGGCGTTGTACGACAGGATGCCGACCAGCACGGTGACGGTGGCGGTGACCGCCGCGAACGCCACCGCGAACGTGGTCCCCAGCGACAGCAGCCGCAGCCGCCGGCGCGGAACCGGCCCGGACCGCCCGGACGGCCCGGACGCACTGATCGCGGTCACTCCGCCCTCAGCACGTAACCGACCCCGCGCACGGTGTGGATCAGCTGGGGCGCGCCGGGCTCGTCGAGCTTGCGGCGCAGGTAGCCGACGTAGACGGCGAGGTTCTTGGAGCCGGGGCCGAAGTCGTAGCCCCAGATGCGGTCGTAGATCGTGGCGTGTTCCAGGACGACGCCCGCGTTGCGGATCAGCAGTTCCAGCAGTTCGAACTCGGTGCGGGTCAGCTCCAGTTCGCGCCCGCCGCGCCAGGCCCGGCGCGCCTGCGGGTCCATGCGCAGCCCGGCCGCCTCGACGAACCGCCCGGAGGGCTCCGGCCGCGGTTGCGCCGCGGGCTCGGGGGCCGGCACCGGCGCGGCGGGGGCGGCGCGGCGCAGGAGGGCGCGCAGCCGGGCGAAGACCTCCTCGACGTCGAACGGCTTGACGACGTAGTCGTCGGCGCCCGCGTCCAGTCCCGCGATCCGGTCGGCGGTCTCCACCAGCGCCGTCAGCATCAGCACGGGCGTGCGGTCGCCCTCGGCGCGCAGCACCCGGCACACCTGGAGCCCGTCGATGCCGGGCATCATCACGTCGAGGACCAGCACGTCGGGCCGGCCGCGGTGGACCTGCGCGAGCGCCTCGACCCCGTCGGCGACCGCCGTGACCCGGTAGCCCTCCAGGGTCAGGGCGCGTTCCAGCGCGTTGCGGATGGCGCGGTCGTCTTCGGCGAGCAGAACGGTGTGCGGCACGGGGCAAGTGTGCCAACCACCGGACCCGGCAGGACCCCGGTGGACGGCACCGGGGCCCCTTCTTACCCGTATCTCACCCGGCGGGCCGCAGCGCCGCGAGGCGCTCCTCGAAGGGGGTGACCTCCTCGAAGGAGTCCCGCCGCGGCAGCGGACGGGTGGCCGACAGCCCCGCCATCAGCGCGGCCAGCTCCCCGGCCGCCCGCTCGATACGCCCGTCGAGCCCCTCGGCGCCCCAGTCCTCGGAGGCCGCGTAGACCCCGGTCGGGACGACGACGGCCCGCAGGTAGGAGAAGAGCGGACGCAGGGCGTGGTCCAGCACCAGCGAGTGCCGGGCGCTGCCGCCGGTCGCGCCGATCAGCACCGGCTTCCCGGCGAGGGCGTCGGGGTCGGTGACGCTCAGCGCGTCGAAGAACGACTTGAACAGCCCGCTGTACGACGCCGAGAACACCGGCGTGACCACGATCAGCCCGTCGGCCCCCGTCACCGCGTCGAACGCCTCGGACAGCGCCCGGCCGGCGAACCCGTTGGTAAAGGTGTGCGCGATCTCCACGGCGAGGTCGCGCAGCTCGATCACCCGGATGTCCGCCGGACCGGGCTCCGGGGCGGTCGCGGCCGGGGCGGCGACCGCCGCCAGCCGGTCGGCGAGCAGCCGCGTGGACGACGGCACGCTCAGTCCGGCCGATACGACGACGAGCCTCATGCCCGCGCTCCTTCCTTCTGCCGGGCGGTGGCCAGCAGCGAACTGTGGGTCGGCGCGTCCGGCACGTCCTCCGGACGGTTCTTGGCGAACTCCTCGCGCAGCACCGGCACGACCTCCTCGCCGAGCAGGTCGAGCTGCTCGAGGACGGTCTTCAGCGGCAGGCCCGCGTGGTCCATCAGGAAGAGCTGGCGCTGGTAGTCACCGGCGTAGTCGCGGAACGACAGCGTCTTCTCGATGACCTGCTGCGGGGAGCCCACGGTCAGCGGGGTCTGCTCGGTGAACTCCTCCAGCGAGGGCCCGTGCCCGTAGACCGGCGCGACGTCGAAGTAGGGACGGAACTCGCGCACGGCGTCCTGCGAGTTCTTCCGCATGAACACCTGGCCGCCCAGGCCGACGATCGCCTGCTCGGGCGTGCCGTGCCCGTAGTGGGCGTAGCGGGCCCGGTACAGCTCGACCATCCGCTTGGTGTGGTCGGCGGGCCAGAAGATGTTGTTGTGGAAGAAGCCGTCGCCGTAGTACGCGGCCTGCTCGGCGATCTCCGGCGAGCGGATGGAGCCGTGCCAGACGAACGGCGGTACACCGTCCAGCGGGCGGGGCGTGGAGGTGAAGCCCTGCAACGGGGTGCGGAACTTCCCCTCCCAGTCGACGACGTCCTCGCGCCACAGCCGGTGCAGGAGGGCGTAGTTCTCGACCGCGAGGTTGATGCCCTGGCGGATGTCCTGGCCGAACCAGGGGTAGACCGGGCCGGTGTTGCCGCGGCCCATCATCAGGTCCATCCGGCCGTCGGCCAGATGCTGGAGCATCGCGAAGTCCTCGGCGATCTTCACCGGGTCGTTGGTGGTGATCAGGGTGGTCGAGGTGGAGAGGACCAGCTTCTCCGTGCGGGCCGCGATGTAGCCGAGCATGGTCGTCGGCGAGGACGGCACGAACGGCGGGTTGTGGTGCTCACCGGTCGCGAAGACGTCCAGGCCGACCTCCTCGGCCTTCAGCGCGATGGCGACCATGGCCTTGATGCGCTCACGCTCGGTCGGCGTGCGCCCCGTGGTCGGGTCGGGGGTGACATCCCCGACGCTGAAGATCCCGAACTGCATGGCCGCTCACCCTCCAGGTTGTTTACGGTTCAACTATACCCCTGGAACGACCCCCCGCCCCCCGCTATTCCCCACCCCGGGTACCCGGCGGCCGGCCCCTGACCACCAGGACCTCTCCCCCTGACCACCAGGACCTCTCCCCCTCACCGACCGGCCCCTCAGGCCTCCCGGACCGTCCCCGACCGCAGCCGCGCCGCCTGCTCCGCTCCGAAGTCCGTCGCCCGCCGCATATGGGCGATGAACAGGGCCAGCTCGCAGTCGTCGAGGTCGTCGAAGAGCGCCACCCAGCCACCCCCGAGACGGTCCCACACCCGCCGGAACTCCGCCGCCCGCTCCGGCACCGGCGCCACCAGCACCAGCCTCCGGTCCCCCGCGTCCCGCTCCCGCACCACATGGCCCGCCCGCTCCAGCCGGTCCACCAGCCGCGTCGCCGACCCGGTCGTCAGCCCCGTCAGCTCCGCGATCCGCCCGGTCGTCACCGGACCGTCCTCCAGCGTCAGCAGATTCAGACACTGCAGATCGGTGGGGTGCAGCCCCAGATGATCCGCGAGCGCCTGGTTGAACAGCGCGTACGACGCCATGTACCGCCGGGACACCACGGCCAGCTCCGCCATCAGCCCCGGCCGCGCGCTCACCGGCATGCCCACTCCTCACCACCGCGTCCGACCTACCCCATGTATCCCCGGCCCGGCCCCCACCAGGCGCCCCCCACCAGGTGACGTACGGCCCCGTGCGAAGCTGCGCGCATGCTGATCCTCCGCTCCGCCGCCCTGTTCGTCCTCGCCGCGCTGCTCGAGATCGGCGGCGCGTGGCTGGTCTGGCAGGGCGTCCGCGAACACCGCGGCTGGATGTGGGCGGCCGGCGGCGTCCTCGCCCTCGGCGCCTACGGATTCGTCGCCACCTTCCAGCCCGACGCCCACTTCGGCCGCGTCCTCGCCGCGTACGGCGGCATCTTCGTCGCCGGCTCGATCCTGTGGGGCGTGGTCGCCGACGGCTACCGCCCCGACCGCTGGGACATCACCGGCGCGCTGGTCTGCCTCGCGGGCATGGCCGTGATCATGTACGCCCCGCGCAACGGCTGACCCCCGCCCGCCGGCCCCCGCATATGCTGACCGGGCCCGGCCCCGACCCGCCCGAGGAGCAGCCCCATGGCCCCCGCCGCACCGCCCGCCGCGTCCCGTATCGCCGTCGTCACGGGGGCGAGCAGCGGAATCGGCGCCGCCACCGCACGCCGGCTCGCCGAGGCCGGCTACCGCGTCGTCCTCACCGCCCGCCGCAAGGACCGCATCGAGGCGCTCGCCGAGGAGATCACCGCGGCCGGCCACCAGGCCACCGCCTACCCCCTCGACGTCACCGACCGCGCCGCCGTCGACGAGTTCGCCACCGCCTTCAAGACCATCGGCGTCCTCGTCAACAACGCCGGCGGGGCACTCGGCGCCGACCCGGTCGCCACCGGCGACCCGGACCAGTGGCGCAGCATGTACGAGACCAACGTCCTCGGCACCCTCCACCTCACCCAGGCCCTGCTCCCCAAGCTGGACGCGAGCGGCGACGGCACGGTCGTGGTCGTCACCTCCACCGCCGGCCACGCCACCTACGAGGGCGGCGCGGGCTACGTCGCCGCCAAGCACGGCGCCCACGTCCTCGCCGAGACCCTTCGCCTGGAGATCGTCGGCCGCCCGGTGCGCGTGATCGAGATCGCGCCCGGCATGGTCAGGACGGAGGAGTTCGCCCTCACCCGCTTCGGCGGCGACACGGAGAAGGCCGAGAAGGTCTACCGGGGCGTCGCCGAGCCCCTCACCGCGGACGACGTCGCCGACACCATCACCTGGGCGGTGACCCGCCCGCCCCACGTCAACATCGACCTCCTGATCGTCCGCCCCCGAGCCCAGGCCTCCAACACCAAGGTCCACCGGGAGCCGTGACCCGGGCCGCCGAGCCATTCCACCCCGGCGGCCTGGCCTTCCCTGCCCATCGGCGCCCGCACCGACCGTCCCGGAACTGCCGACAAGCAACTCCGGTCACCCATAGGGGTGAAAGGCATCGATCACCCAGCCGGGGCAGGAACACCCGATCTAGGCTCGCGATCAAGTCAACAGAACGGCGCTCGGCCGGGATTCCCGCCCCGGCCGAGCGCCTCACCATCAGGAAGGCACAACTTCCCATGGCTGCACAGGACTTTAGCGCGCCCGCCCGACGATTCATGGACCTCGAAGACCCCGAGTACGCCTACATGTTCGGCTTCCTGCAGGCCGACGGGCACCTCCACCAAGACACAAGGCAGAGGGGACGCCTCTCGGTCGAAATCAACGCCCGGGACGCCCACATCCTCCACGAGTTCCAGCGGCTGACCCCATACCACAGTTCCATCAGGGAGCGGATCCGCGTCACCAACTTCAGCGAACAGCACCGCTCAGCCATCTGGATGGTGTACGCACTCGAAGCCCGCACCATCGTCAACGAACTCGGCATGCCGTACGGAAAGAAGTCCATGCTCATCCGGCCGCCCCGCGTCGACTTCCGCCGCCGCGACTACCTCCGGGGAATCATCGACGCTGACGGTTCGCTCGGCTGGACGGCCCAGGGCTTCCCGTATCTCTCCTTGACGTCGGCCAGCACCGACCTCGCCGCATACATGTGCCACTACGCGAAGAAAGTCACGGGCGCAGAGCGCACCCCCGGCCGCAACACCCGCGACCAGGTCTACGTCCTCACCTACTTCAAGGAGCACGCACAGCGGCTCGCCGAGCACCTCTACTACCCCGGCAGCCTCGCCCTGGACCACAAAAAGGCCAACGCCGCGTCGATCCAGACCTGGACCCGCCCCGCGAACATGAGAATCGCACCGCCCCGCCGCCGGTGGACCCCGACGGACGACTGCGAACTGCTCCGGCTCGGTGATCCCGCGGCCGCGGCCCTCGCTCTCGACCGCACCCAGCAGAGTTGCTCCATGCGCCTGTGGCGACTCCGCACCGGCCAGGTCGCGGCGCCCGCCGACTGACGTAAGGACCCGGGGCGCCACCACCCAGGCGCCCCCAGCCGGTCAGCCCTTCACGCAGGTGAACTGCTTGAGCTTGGCAACGACCCTCGCACCCTTGCCGCAGCACACGTCCGGCAAAACGCTCTCATTCCCCCGGAAAACCAACAGAAGTCCCGAATCGCAATACCGGCACCAAGGTCGAGGAAAAGGGATGACGGACCGGCGTCCACGGCAGTGCGTGCGATACACATTGTCTGCGAAGGGCGCCCCCCTGCGGCAAGCGATTAACCAGCGGGGACACTGGGAAGGCCCGGCGGGCACCGGCCCGCACCCACCGTCGAGAGGAGCCCGACCGTGCAGCGGAAGGCGTACGTACCCGGCGTCGCCGCGCTCCTGGCGGCCGTACTGGCCGGCTGCACCGGCAGCTCGGACGACGGCGGCCCCACGGACGACTCCAACCCGGGAAGCGCCGGTACGGCGTCCCAGGCCGCCCAGCCCGGCAAGTACGCCACGCTGCCCGAACCCTGCGGCTCGGTCGAGGGCAGGACGCTCGACGAACTCCTGCCCGGCATCGGGGAGATGGCCGACGAGGGCAAGCGCGAGAAGGCGTACGCGGGCGAGGCGACGCTCACCTACGACACCGACCGCAAGGTGGGCTGCCGCTGGAAGGTGGAGTCCGCCGAGGCCACCAACCACCTGCTGGTGGACCTGGAACGGGTCGTCTCCTACGACAACGCCGTCAGCGACGACGCCCAGGCCGAGCAGCTCTTCGCGACGAAGCGGTCGGAGGCCCAACTGCCCGAGCCGGCCGGGGCGTCGGCGGACTCGGCGGACTCGGCGGACTCGCCCTCCGCCTCCACGTCCCCCTCCGCGTCCCCCACCGGGCCGTCCGCGGACGCCGGTTCGTCCCCGCCCGCCTCCACCTCGCCCTCCGCCGCCCCGTCCGACCTCCGGCCGCGTCTGCTGGAGGACCTCGGCGACGAGGCGTTCCTCGACGACGAGCTCGACAGCGCCGGTTCGACCGCCCGGCAGCGCACGGTGACTGTGGCGTTCCGCACGTCCAACGTGATGGTGACCGTCGAGTACGCGGAGCAGCCGATGACCGTCGGCGCGGTCCCCGACAGCAAGGAAATGCAGGACAGGGCACGGAAACTGGCCGACGAGCTGGCCGATTCGCTGGGCGGCTGAACCCCGTTCACGCACCCTCCGCCCCCTCGGGCGGAGCGCGCGAAGAAGGGCCGCCCGGGTGACGCAACGCGTACCGTGACCCCTCGGACCCGATCCGACCGCAGGGAACACGAGCGTCATGAGTGAAGGAACCATGCAGCGACGAGCACAGCGAGAGCAGCAGTCCGGTCAGAAGGTGAAGCGTCTCAGCCGCGTCCTTGCCTGCGCGGCTGCCGCCACGGTGATGCTGGGTGCCGCCGGCTGCTCCTCGGACTCCGGCTCCGACGACGGCAAGGACAAGGGCGCCGGCGCCTCCGCCTCGAAGTCCGCGAGCCCGTCGCCGACGGTGCAGGCGGCGGCGTACCAGAAGCTGCCCGAGGCGTGCGGGGTGCTGTCGAAGAAGACGCTGGAGGATTTGGCCCCGAAGGCGAAGGCGGGCAAGGAGGGCGGCTCGGACGATGTCGCCACCCGTGCCAGCTGCTCCTGGAACAGCCTGGACAACAACGGTGTGAAGGGTTCGCAGTTCCGCTGGCTGAACGTGTCGCTGCTGCGCTTCGACTCGGACACCACCCGTGGCGCGGGCGACAAGCTGGCGAAGGAGTACTACGCCAAGCAGGTGCGGGACGCCCAGGCGACCGAGGGTGCGAAGGGCGCGAAGGCGGAGCCGCTCACCGGGACCGGTGACGAGGCGACCGCGGTGCGTTACGACCTGAAGAAGAAGGAAGGCACCTTCAAGCAGCAGACGGTCGTGGCGCGCGTCGAGAACGTGGTCGTCACGCTCGACTACAACGGTGCCGGTCTGGCGGGCGACAAGACGCCGGACGCCGACGACCTGATGAAGGACGCGCAGAAGGCGGCCAAGGAGGCGGTGGCCGCGGTGACGGCCGCCAACGGCCCCGGTGGGGCGAGCAGTTCGCCGTCCGCGTCCACGTCCCAGAAGCCGTCCGCTTCGGCCTCGAAGGCGGCTTCCGACAAGAGCTGAGCCCCCTGAATCAGCACCGGCCACCCGTCCCCCGCACACATGTGCCACTCTGTTCGGCGCAACAACACGCACTGGGAGGGGAGAACGGGTGGCCGCGCCCATTCAGCTGACACGGACGCACCGGATTCTCATCGGCGTGGTCGTCGCCGGTGCCGTGATCATCGCCGGCATCGGCTTCGCGGGTTCGTACGCGGCGGTCCGTGAACTGGCCCTCAAGAAGGGCTTCGGGGACTTCAGTTACGTCTTCCCGATCGGCATCGACGCCGGTATCTGCGTCCTGCTGGCGCTGGACCTGCTGCTGACCTGGATCCGTATCCCGTTCCCGCTGCTGCGGCAGACGGCGTGGCTGCTGACGGCGGCGACGATCGCGTTCAACGGCGCGGCGGCGTGGCCCGACCCGCTCGGTGTGGGCATGCACGGTGTGATCCCGGTGCTGTTCGTGGTGTCGGTGGAGGCGGCCCGGCACGCGATCGGGCGGATCGCCGACATCACCGCCGACAAGCACATGGAGGGCGTCCGGCTGACCCGCTGGCTCCTCTCGCCGGGCCCGACGTTCCTGCTCTGGCGGCGGATGAAGCTGTGGGAGCTGCGCTCCTACGAGCAGGTGATCAAGCTGGAGCAGGAGCGGCTGGTCTACCAGGCCCGCCTGCGCTCCCGCTACGGCCGCTCCTGGCGCCGCAAGGCCCCGGTCGAGTCCCTCATGCCCCTGCGCCTCGCCAAGTACGGCGTCCCCCTGGCCGACACGGCCCCCGCTGGCCTGGCAGCAGCAGGCATAGAACCCGCCCTCCTCCCCCCGGCCCCGCAGCCGGCCATGAGCGGCCCCGCCGAGATAGGCACGGGCAGCCCCGCCGAGATAGCCGCGGGCGACCGCACCCACCCAGCCACGGGCGACCGTGCCCACCCCACTGCGGGCAGTCGTGCCGCTGGGGCGGCACGGGTGGGCGCAGCAGCACCTCACAGCGAGCAGCCACTGCAACTCGAGGGCAACCAGAACCCCGGGTACCCGGACAACTCCGCCCAGGACCAGAACCAGTGGCTCCACGCCCGCGACCCCCGTACGGTCGAGTACCACGGCGGCTACGACCCCACCTACGACCCCGACGAGGAATACGCCCGCTGGTACGCGGAACAGCAGCACGCCGAACAGTACGAGGACCAGTACCAGGAGGAACCCCCCCTCCAGGAGCCCTCTCCGGAGGAGACCGGCAGCTTCCCCATCCCGGTGGTCCCCGGCCGCACCCGTGAGCTGGGCGACGGCGGCGGCACCCCCGTCACCACCCCCGACGAGGAGGCGTACTACCAGGTCTTCCGCCAGTCGATAGACGGCAGCTACCCCACCCCCCGCGTCCTCGGCGACAACATCGAGGCGACCTACGGCACGACGCTGAGCCCGAGCGAGCTGAAGGCCCTCGCCGAGCGCTTCCAGGCCCGCCACACGGCGGAGATGGAAGAGGACCACATCGCGTAAGGCGCGCGGACACGACGACGACAGGGGGCGCCCGGCCAACACCGGGCGCCCCCTGTCGTCGTACGTCCGCCTACTCCCCGAGCAGGCCCCGCACCCGCTCCTGCCCCACCGCCAGCAGCAGCGTGGGCAGTCGCGGCCCCGTGTCCCGCCCCACCAGCAGGTGGTACAGCAGCGCGAAGAACGACCGCTGGGCGGTCTTGATCTCCGGCGGCAGCTCCTTGGGCGTGGCGTCGGCGGAGAAGCCCGCCTGGACCTTGGGCACGCCGTAGACGAGGTGGGTGAGCCCGTCCAGGGACCAGTTGTCGGCGAGTCCGTCGAGCAGCAGCCGCAGCGACTGCCGCCCCTGCTCGTCGAGCGACTTCAGCAGTTCGGCGTCGGGCTCGGCGCGGACGATGGTGCGCTGGTCGGCGGGGACGTGGTTGTTGATCCACGCCTCGGCCTTGTCGTAGCGGGGCCGGGCCTCGTCCAGGGAGTCCAGCGGGTTCGACGGGTCGAGTTCGCTGAGGATCCGCAGTGCCTGGTCCTCGTGGCCGGCGGTGATGTCGGCGACCGAGGCGAGGGTGCGGTACGGCAGCGGGCGGGGCGTCCTCGGCAGCTCACCGCTCGCGGTCCGCACCGCGCGGGAGTGCGCGGCGGCGTCGGCGGGCAGGGCGCCGCCCTCGGCGACCTTGGTGTCGAGGCGGTCCCACTCGTCGTAGAGGCGCTGGATCTCCTGGTCGAAGGCGATCTTGAAGGACTGGTTGGGCTTGCGGCGGGCGTAGAGCCAGCGCAGCAGCTGCGGCTCCATGATCTTCAGCGCGTCGCCCGGGGTGGGCACGCCGCCCTTGGAGGAGGACATCTTGGCCATGCCGCTGATGCCGACGAAGGCGTACATCGGCCCGATGGGCTGCTTGCCGCCGAAGATGCCGACGATCTGCCCGCCGACCTGGAACGACGAGCCGGGGGAGGAGTGGTCGACCCCGCTGGGCTCGAAGATCACGCCTTCGTAGGCCCAGCGCATCGGCCAGTCGACCTTCCAGACCAGCTTGCCGCGGTTGAACTCGTTCAGCCGGACGGTCTCCGAGAAGCCGCACGCCGTGCAGGCGTAGGTCAGCTCGGTGGAGTCGTCGTCGTAGGAGGTGACGGTGGTGAAGTCCTTCTCGCAGTTGCCGCAGTACGGCTTGTACGGGAAGTATCCGGCCGAGCCCGAGCTGCCGTCGTCCTCGGCGGCGGCGCCGGAGCCCTCGGCGGCCTCCAGCTCGGCCTCGTCGACCGGCTTCTGCTGCTGCTTCTTGGCCGGGGCCTTCTTGGTGCGGTACTGGGCGAGGATCGCGTCGATGTCGCCGCGGTGCTTCATGGCGTGCAGGATCTGCTCGCGGTAGACGCCGGAGGTGTACTGCTCCGTCTGGCTGATGCCGTCGAACTCGACGCCCATCGCGGCCAGTGACTCGACCATCGCGGCCTTGAAGTGCTCGGCCCAGTTGGGGTGGGCGGAGCCCTGGGGGGCGGGGACGGAGGTGAGCGGCTTGCCGATGTGCTCGGACCACGACTCGTCGACGCCGGGGACACCGGCCGGGACCTTGCGGTACCGGTCGTAGTCGTCCCAGGAGATCAGGTGCCGGACCTGGTGGCCGCGGCGGCGGATCTCGTCGGCGACGAGGTGCGGGGTCATGACCTCGCGGAGGTTGCCCAGGTGGATGGGGCCGGAGGGGGAGAGGCCGGACGCGACGACAACAGGTTTGCCCGGGGCCCGGTGCTCCGACTCCTCGATGACGTCATCCGCGAAACGGGAGACCCAGTCGGTGGTCTCGGTGCTCTGAGCCACGATCGGCACGTCCTTCTTTCCACTCGGGCAGCCAGTACGGTCGTACGGCCGGCCGCTTCATTCTCCCAGTACGGCCCGCATCCGCGAAAACCGCTTTTCACCGCGTGGGATACTCGGCTTCGGCAGTAGTCCACGAACCCGATCAGAACGGCAGTCTCCATGGCCTCGGTCACGTCCCTCACCGACTCCGTCCAGCAGCAGCTCGCGTCCGCCCTCACGGCCACCCGGCCGGAGGCCGCCGGTGCCGACCCGCTGCTGCGACGTAGTGACCGGGCGGACTTCCAGGCCAACGGCATCCTGGCGCTGGCGAAGAAGTCGAAGGCGAACCCGCGGGAGCTGGCGACCGAGGTCGTCTCGCACATCACCACCGGTGACGAGCTGATCAAGGACGTCGAGGTCTCCGGCCCCGGCTTCCTCAACATCACCGTCGCCGACCGGGCGATCACCCGGAACCTCGCCGCGCGGCACGCGGACGGCGAGCGTCTCGGTGTGCCGCTGAAGGAGGACGCGGGCGTCACGGTCGTCGACTACGCCCAGCCGAACGTGGCGAAGGAGATGCACGTCGGTCACCTGCGGTCGGCGGTCATCGGCGACGCCCTGCGCGGCATGCTCGACTTCACGGGCGAGAAGACGATCGGCCGGCACCACATCGGCGACTGGGGCACGCAGTTCGGCATGCTCATCCAGTACCTGTTCGAGCACCCGGGCGAGCTGGCCCCCGCGGCCGAGGTCGACGGCGAGCAGGCCATGAGCAACCTGAACCGGGTGTACAAGGCGTCGCGTGCGCTCTTCGACGCGGACGAGGACTTCAAGGAGCGGGCCCGGGGGCGGGTCGTGGCCCTCCAGTCCGGGGACAAGGAGACCCTCGACCTGTGGCAGCAGTTCGTCGACGAGTCGAAGGTCTACTTCTACTCCGTCTTCGAGAAGCTCGACATGGAGATCCGCGACGAGGAGATCGTCGGCGAGTCCGCGTACAACGAGGGCATGCCCGAGACCGCCCGGCTCCTGGAGGAGATGGGCGTCGCGGTGCGCTCCGAGGGCGCGCTCGTGGTGTTCTTCGACGACATCCGCGGCAAGGACGACCAGCCGGTGCCGCTGATCGTGCAGAAGGCCGACGGCGGCTTCGGCTACGCGGCCTCCGACCTGACCGCGATCCGCAACCGCGTGCAGGACCTGCACGCGACGACGCTGCTGTACGTCGTCGACGTGCGCCAGTCGCTGCACTTCAAGATGGTCTTCGAGACCGCCCGCCGGGCCGGCTGGCTGAGCGACGGCGTCACCGCGCACAACATGGGCTACGGCACGGTGCTCGGCGCGGACGGCAAGCCCTTCAAGACGCGTGAGGGCGAGACCGTACGCCTGGAGGACCTGCTGGACGAGGCGGTGCAGCGGGCCGCGGAGGTGGTGCGGGAGAAGGCGCGGGACCTCACCGAGGACGAGATCCGGGACCGGGCCGCGCAGGTCGGCATCGGTGCGGTGAAGTACGCGGACCTGTCGACGTCGCCGAACCGCGACTACAAGTTCGACCTGGACCAGATGGTCTCGCTCAACGGCGACACGTCCGTCTACCTCCAGTACGCCTACGCCCGTATCCAGTCCATCCTCCGCAAGGCCGGCGAGGTCCGCCCCGCCGCCCACCCGGAGCTGGAGCTGCACGAGGCGGAGCGCGCGCTGGGCCTGCACCTGGACGCGTTCGGGGACACGGTCTTCGAGGCGGCCGCGGAGTACGCCCCGCACAAGGTGGCCGCGTACCTGTACCAGTTGGCGTCGCTGTACACGTCGTTCTACGACAAGTGCCCGGTGCTGAAGGCCGATTCGCCGGACCAGGTGGCCAACCGCCTGTTCCTGTGCGACATCACGGCCGCCACCCTCCGCCGCGGCATGGCCCTCCTGGGCATCCGGACCCCCGAGCGCCTCTGACCCGCGGAAACCGCGGAGCCCGACGGGCTCCGCGGTCCTAGTCGAACGTCGTCGTGCCCTCCGGCACCCACTCCTGCCCGCCCAGCGGGAACTCGTACGCCGGGCGCCCGTTGTTGCCGCTGGTGCGGAAGGGGCGGCCCTTGTCGTCCACGGTGAGGGTGCCGCTGCGGGAGCCGCTGGACCACTTCAGCTCCAGGTACCAGCTCACGTCGTACGCGGAGGCGTCGGCGGTGACGTAGTAGACCTCGGGGTCGGACTCGCTCACCTTGAAGGGGAAGTCGCGGTGCCCGGCCTCCGGGGTCAGGGCGGGCCGTGCGGCGTCCAGGGCGACGGTGAAGGCACGCGTGGGTACGCCACCGCCGCAGCCGACGCCCGGGTAGCCCATGGCGTAGTCGTTCCAGGCGAGCGGTGCCCGCTTGCCCGCGATCCGCACGGTGAGCCCCTCCACGACCACCGTCTCCGGCCCGGTCCCCTGCACGGTCAGCTGCACGTACTGCTGGCCCGAGGACACGGCACCGGCGGCCGCCACCCACGCCGTCGCGTCCTGCTCCGTCGGCGGCGGGCGCACGTCGTCCGGGGGCCGGTTGATCAGGTACCGCTGCGAGCAGGGGCTCTCCCAGACGTACGGCTCGGTCCGCACGGTGAGCGGCACGCCGGTGCTTTCCCCGGTCTCGGTGCCCGGCGGGGCGGCGGGGGCGGAGGCCGACGGGCTGTTCGTGTTCCTGCCCTTCGCGCCGGTCGACTCCGACGGCGAGGCGGAGGGGGAGGGGCCGGTGGAGTGCGACGGTGACGGGCTGACGTCCTTGCCGCCGACGCCCGCGGCGCCGACCGGTGCCCGCCGGTCGTCTCCGCCCGCCGCGTCGTCGCCCGGCAGGTTCGCGGCGAGCGTGACCCCGCCGAGGAGGGCGGCGACGGCGATCCCGGCGAGGAGGGCGGTACGGGTGCGGCGCCGCGGCCGGGGGCCGGGGCGGGAAGCGCCGGAACCCTCCGCCGCGGGGCCGCCGACCGCGGGAACCTCGTGCTCCGCCGCCGGGGCGGCGGGAGCGGCCGGCTCGGGAACGGCGGGTGCCGGAGCGTCAGGCTCGTTTTCGGCGGGTACCGGAGCGGCAGGCGCGTTTTCGGCGGGTACCGGAGCGGCAGGCCTCGCAGTGACCGGTACCGGAGCGGCCGGCTCCGGGGTGGCGGGCTCGGCCTCCTTCTCGACCGGCACCCCCGTCGCCCCGGCGGTCTGCGTGGCCTGCCCGGCCACCCCCGGCTTGCGCCCCCGCGCCGCGTCCGCGAGCACCCACCGCCGGTGCAGCTCGACCAGTTCCCCCGGGCCCGCCTTGCACAGCCGGGCCAGCCGTTCCACCGGCGCGTAGTCCGTCGGCACGGCGTCCCCGTTGCAGTAGCGGTGCAGCGTCGACGTACTCATGTGGAGCCGTTTGGCGAGCACCCCGTAGCTCAGCCCCGACCGCTCCTTCAGCTGCCGCAGCAGCGCGGCGAACTCCGTCGCAGGCGTGTCCTCCGACACCGTTTCTCCCTCCCCCGCGTCCCATTCCACCGTTCCAGGGAACGGTCGTATTCCCAGGTCACAGCAGTATGAGCGTTCCAGTGTCCCGGATCCCCCGCCGGAGGTGGCGGCCGGGACGGATCACCCCGCAAGCTCTGGTCATCCAAGCACGCCGCTCCCGGCATCCGGTCGAGCGGCCACGCCGAAACCCTTACTGATGACAAGGAATTCGCCATGCGCACCTCCCGCCTCCGCCTGCTCGCCGCCGCCGGAATCGCCCTCGCCTCCCTGTCCCTGACGGCCTGCCAGGACGGCACGGGCACACAGGACGAGGGCGCGTCCCAGCCGGCCGCGTCGGCGACCGCGGACCAGCCGACGAAGGCTCCCGCCGACCCGTCCGCGAATCCCCCGGCGGACGGCGCCGCCTCCAACGAGCCCTCCCAGGCGGGCGGCGGCAAGGGTGGCTCCGACAAGGGCGGCTCCGACAAGGGCGCGGACAAGGCCGGCAAGGACGACGACGGCGTCCAGGGCCGCGTCTCCTGCAACGGCACCAACACCACCGTCACCGCCAAGCCGGTCCCCCGCCCCCTCAACCACATGCTGATCACGGTCAAGAACACCGGCTCACAGCCCTGCGACCTCACCTACTACCCGGTGCTCCGCTTCGACGAGATGCAGTGGGTGCCGCAGCCCGTCGAGGCGTCGAAGCCGCAGGCCGTGGTCGGGATCGACCCGGGCGAGTCGGCGTACGCGGGTGTGCTCCTGTCGGCCGCCGACGGCAGCGGCGACGGCGGCACCACCGGCCACAAGCTGACCGTCGGCTTCCAGGGCAGCACTCCGAACAGCGACGGGGGCCCCTCCGCGACCCCGTCCCTGCCGGCCGAGGGCGTGTACTACGACAGCAGCCTGACGGTGACGTACTGGCAGCAGTCGATGGACGACGCGCTCACCTACTGAACGGCGCTCAGCTTCTGGGCCGCTTCGGTGGCCCAGTAGGTGAGGATGTTGCGCGCACCGGCCCGCTTGATGCCGGTCAGCGTCTCGAGGATCGCCCGGTCCCGGTCGATCCAGCCCTTCTCGGCGGCGGCCTCGATCATCGAGTACTCACCGGAGATCTGGTACGCCGCCACCGGCACGTCCACCGAGTCCGCGACCCGCGCCAGAATGTCCAGATAGGGACCCGCCGGCTTCACCATGACCATGTCGGCGCCCTCCTCCAGGTCGAGCGCCAGCTCGCGCATCGACTCACGGACGTTCGCCGGGTCCTGCTGGTAGGTCTTGCGGTCGCCCTGGAGCGAGGAGGCCACGGCCTCGCGGAACGGCCCGTAGAAGGCGGAGGCGTACTTGGCGGTGTAGGCCAGGATCGCCACGTCCTCCCGCCCGATCTGGTCGAGGGCGTCGCGGATGACGCCGATCTGCCCGTCCATCATGCCGCTCGGCCCGACCACGTGCGCGCCCGCGTCGGCCTGGACCTGCGCCATCTCGGCGTACCGTTCGAGGGTGGCGTCGTTGTCGACCCGCCCCTGCTCGTCGAGGACCCCGCAGTGCCCGTGGTCGGTGGTCTCGTCGAGGCACAGGTCGGACATGACGAGCAGGTCGTCCCCGACCTCGGCCCGCACGTCCCGCAGGGCGACCTGGAGGATCCCGTCCGGGTCGGTGCCCGGCGTCCCGAGGGCGTCCTTCTTGGACTCCTCCGGCACCCCGAACAGCATGATCCCGGAGACCCCGGCCGCCACCGCCTCGGCGGCGGCCTTCTTCAGGCTGTCCCGCGTGTGCTGCACGACACCGGGCATCGCCGCGATCGGCACCGGCTCGGCCGCGCCCTCGCGCACGAAGGCGGGGAGGATGAAGTCGGCGGGGTGCAGCCTGGTCTCGGCGACCATGCGCCGCATGGCGGGGGTGGTACGCAGACGCCGCGGCCGCGCGCCGGGGAAGGATCCGTACGTCGTCATACCACCTACGCTACGCCCGCCCCGCCCGTGCCTTTGCCGACGGGGAGTCGGCGATGGCCACACCGGGTGGGTACGGTTCTCCTCCGTCGTGATCACACCACCGAGGGGGACCACACCGTGCACAGCGCCGCCGTGACGGCCGAGGGCGACCGTATCCGCTGGGTCGAGCTGCCGGGACGTGACCCGGTCCGCGTCTACGTCCACGGACTGGGGGCCACCTCGCCCGCGTACTTCACCGCGACCGCGGTCCACCCCCTTCTCGCCGGGCACCGTTCGCTCCTGGTCGACCTCCTCGGCCACGGCCACAGCGACCGGCCCGCCTCGTTCGCCTACACCCTGGAGGACCACGCCGACACGCTCGCGACCGCCCTGCGCGCGGCGGGCGTCAGGGGCGCCGAGGTCGTCGCGCACAGCATGGGCGGCTCCGTCGCCGTGGTACTGGCCGCCCGCCATCCCGAACTGGTGTCCCGGCTCGTCCTGGCCGACGCCAACCTCGACCCGCTGCCCCGCACCCCGGGCGCGCCCGGCAGCAGCGGCATCGCCGCGTACACGGAGGAGGAGTTCGTGTCCGGCGGCTGGCGGGAGGTCCGTGACCGGGCGGGCGCGCACTGGTGGTCGACGATGCGCCTGGCGGGCCTGGAGGCTCTGCACCGCAGCGCCACGCACCTGGTCCGCGGCACGACCCCGACGATGCGCGAACTCCTGCTCGCCCTCCCCGTCCCCCGGACGTTCCTCCATCCCGCGGCCGACGCCCCGTTCCCCGGCTCCTCCGAACTCACCGCCGCGGGCGTCACGGTGACCGCGCTCCCCGACTGCGGCCACAACATGATGCTGGACAACCCCGAAGCCTTCGCCCGGGCCACGGCGGCAGCACTCGCCCCGGGGAGGGAGCCGGCCGACGGACGCGTGTGATCCTCCTCCAGGTCCTTCACACACGGTCCTTTGCCGAACCACGCCTTTGGACCACTCGGACCGGCACCTTTTGGCACTGCCCATCGGACCATGACCGCACCAGGCTGGGAGGACCGTCGACCTCACGGAGGGTTCTCTTGAGTCTCGCGTTCCTGCTGACCACCCTGGTCGTGGTGGTCACCCCCGGCACCGGTGTGGTGTACACCCTCGCCGCCGGGCTGTCGCACGGCCGCCGGGCGAGCGTGGTCGCCGCGCTCGGCTGCACGCTCGGCGTCGTGCCGCACCTGCTGGCGACGATCACCGGCCTCGCGGCACTGCTGCACACCAGCGCCGTCGCCTACGAGGTGGTGAAGTACCTCGGCGTCGCCTACCTGCTGTACATGGCGTGGGCGACGCTGCGCGACAAGGACGCGCTGACCGTCGAGGCGGACGCCGAGCCGCAGCAGGCGCTCCGGGTGATCGCCTCCGGGGTGCTCCTCAACCTGCTGAATCCCAAACTGACCATGTTCTTCGTCGCGTTCCTCCCCCAGTTCGTCCCCGCCGGCACGCCCGGATCCACCGGCCTCATGCTCCAACTCGGTCTCGTCTTCATGGCGTCGACCTTCCTCGTCTTCGCCGCCTACGGCATGTTCGCCGCGGCCGTGCGCGACCGTCTGGCGACCCGCCCCCGGCTCACGACCGGAATCCGCCGGGTGTTCGCCATCTGCTTCGTCGGCCTGAGCGCGCGGATGGCGGTGGCTTGAGATGCGTTTCCGGCACACCGACGCCGTCCGGTCCGACCATCCCGGCCTTGTCGCGGGGGTGTTGCACACGGCCGGCATCAACTCGGCGCCCGACACCGGCCCGAGCGTCGCCGAGTACACCGCCCGCGCCCGGGCCCGGCTGACCGGCGCTCCCGAAGGACAGTTCCCCGAAGTACTGGCCTGGCGACGGGCGTTCACCCGCATGGGGCTGAAGCCGACCCAGTACCGCTGCGCCTCGGAGTCCCTGCTGCGGCGGCTCCGCAAGGAGGGCACCCTGCCCCGCATCCACCCGGTGGTCGACCTGTGCAACGCGATCTCCGTCGCGTACGCCGTCCCGGTCGCCGTACTCGACGCCGACCGCATCACCGGACCGCTGCTCGAAGTGCGCCACGCCCGCGGCGACGAGGAGTACACGACGTTCGGCGGCGACCTCGAACACCCCGCGCCCGGCGAGGTGACGTACGCCGACTCCGCCGGGCGCGCGCACGCCCGCCGCTGGACCAACCGGCAGAGCGGCCACTCCGCGGTGAGCGACCGCACCGGCCGGATCCTCGTCGTGGCGGAAGCCCTGCACGACGGCGCCACGGACACCGTCGCGGAGGTCCTGGAGACGATCGCCCGGGAGCTCACCACGCACTGGCGGACCACCCCGCAGACGGCCCTCCTCACCTCCGCCGCCCGCGAGTTCACCCTCACCGACGAGCCACTGTCCGCCACCCGGGCACCGTAGGGGCGCGTGGCACCATGGGTGTGATGACCGCGAGGGACGCAGCGACGAGCGATCCGGCGACGCCCGGCACCCCTGCCCCACCCGGCTCCGACTTCCTCCAACTGCGGCCCGACGACGCGCCCGTGGGCGGCAAGGCGGACTGGCTGGCCCGGCACCTGCGGCAGGCGATCACCGACCGCCGCCTGACCGTGGGCAGCAGACTGCCGGCCACCCGGGTACTCGCCGCCGAACTGCGCGTCTCCCGGGGCGTGGTCACCGAGGCGTACCGGCGGCTCGCCGAGGACGGCCATGTCGAGGGGCGCCGGCGCGGCGGCACCGTCGTGGTCGCCGCGCCCCCGGCCCACGCGCCCCCCGCCGCTCAGCCACCACCGCACTCCCCCTTCACCGGCGACCCGGGCCCCGACGTGTTCGACGCGCTGCGCACCGCCGAGGCCCGCATCGACCTCACCCCCGGCCGGCCCGACCTCTCCGCGTTCCCCCGCACCGCCTGGCTGCGCGCCGAACGGGCCGTGCTCGCCGAACTCTCCAGCACTGACCTCGGATACGGCGACCCCCGCGGCGCCCCCCGCCTGCGCCGCGCCGTGGCCGACCGGCTGGCGCGCAGCCGCGGCATCCGCGTCGACCCGGACGGCATCCTGATCGTCGCCGGCACCGCGCAGGCGCTCACCCTGCTGCACCCGGTGCTGTCGGCGGACGGCATCACCGCCGTCGCCGTGGAGGACCCCGGCTCGCTGGGCACCCGCCAGCACCTGGCCCACGGAGGCCTCGCCACCCCACCGGTACCGGTCGACGACCACGGCGTACGCGTCGACGCCCTGCGCTCCACCGGCGCCCCCGCCGTACTCCTCACCCCCGCCCACCAGTTCCCGACGGGGGTCGTGACAAGCGGCGAGCGCCGCCGCGAACTGCTGCGCTGGGCCGCGGACGGCGGTCTGATCCTGGAGGACGACTACGACGCCGAGCACCGCTACGACCGCCCGCCCGTGCCCGCACTGCGCTCGCTGCTCACCGACCGCCTGTACTACATGGGCAGCGTCTCCAAACTCCTCGCCCCCGCGCTGCGCATCGGCTGGCTCCTCCCGCCGCCCCGCCACCTGAAAGCGCTCACCGACGCGAAACGCTTCACCGACCTCGGCAACGCCGTGCTGCCGCAACTGGTCCTCGCCCTGCTGATGGAGTCGGGCCGGCTGGAAGGGCACCAACGCCTGCTCCGCGCCCGCCACATCCGCCGCCGCGACGCGATGATCGACGCCGTACGGGAACACCTCCCGGGCGCGGTCGTCCACGGCGCCGCCGCCGGCCTCCACCTGACGGTCACGTACGCCCCGGACGTCCCCGACACCGAACTCGCCGCCGTCGCCCTCACCCACGGCGTGAAGTGCCACCCCCTCTCCTGGCACCGCCAACTCCCCGGCCCGCCCGGGCTGGTGCTGGGCTACGCGGCCGACCCGCCCGGAGCGATCACCGAGGGCGTGACCCTGCTCGGCCGGGCGCTGCGCGAACTGACCTGACACCGTTGTCGGCCACGGTCAAGTCCCCCGGGTCACGGGTCTGTCCCAGCGCACGGCGACCGCGCACGGGCGTGGGGTGCGCCCCGCCGCCGGTCTTTCCCCGCGTCCGTCTCCCTCTGTAACAGGCGTGTCTTAGGCGGCGGTTGAACGAAACGGCTGGCGAGCCGGGCGCCTCTTGTTGATCAGAAAGCGCTCGCCCCCACCGCGGGGCCGGCACCCCGACCAGCACCGAGGAAGACACCATGCGCCTGAACAAGATGACCATCGCTGCCCTGGCCGTCGTCGCGGGTCTCTCGCTCACCGCCTGCCAGAACGACGACGAGGCCGCCGGACAGAACGACACGCCCGCCGCTTCCGCCCCGTCGAACGGCGGCTCGGACCAGGGCGCCGGGAAGTCCCCGAAGGAGGCGGAGGGCTCGGTCGCCGGCACCGGCACCAACGAGGACGGCAAGATCGGCCAGTGCCGCACCGACGAGTTGGAGGTCAACGCGGTGGACCACACCGTCGAGGGCGACCCGGAGGGCCTGATCGCGGTGGAGTTCACCAACGGTGGCGGCCGCGACTGCACGCTCTCGGGCTACGCGGGTGTCGACCTGAAGACCGCCGCGGGGTCGCTGTCCGCGGAGCGCACCGGTGAGGACCCCGTCTCGGTCACCCTCAAGGACGGTGAGTCGGTGGCCTTCTCCGTCACCTACCCGGTCAACGACTCCGGCGGCTCCGGCGTCCGCGTCACGGGCCTGGTGGTGACCCCGCCGAACGAAACGAAGTCGGTGACCCTCGACTGGCCCGGCACCGCCACCCTGCCCGTCACGGACGGCTCCGGCACCCCGGTCAAGGTCGGCCCCCTCGGAAGCGCCGGCCAGGGCGGCTGACCAGCCCCCCGGGCAGGCACGGACTCACCTCGCCGAGAACATCGACACCCTCCGCCACGGAGTTCACCGCAAGCGGCCGAGCTCCATCTCGGCCCACACGGTCTTGCACGGAAACGGCCCCGGCAGCACACCCCAGCGGTCGGCCAGCTCCCCGACCAGCAACAGCCCGTAGCCCGACTCGGCAGGCTCCGGCGGAACCTCACCGGCCACGGGCACGCCCTCACCCCTGGGGTCGACCACCTCGACACGCAGCACCCCGCTCCCGGAGACGGTGAGCGTGAGCCGGAAACTCCGACCCGGGACACGGCCGTGCAGGGCGGCGTTCGCCGCGAGTTCGGCGACGATCAGCCGGGCCGGGTCCAGTGGCAGTTCCCAGGAGCGCAGTTGCTCGGCGGCCAGCAGCCGAGCGAGACGGGCGCCCCGGCGGCTGGCGGAGAGCGGCACGGTGAACTGGTGGAGCGGGGTCCGCGGTGCGGCGATTTCCTGATTCACATCACTCAGGGTGTTCGCGCGTGCGTAGCCTGTGAAGACGGACGTCCCGTGCGACCCGTGGCTGTCCGTGAGATGTCCGGTTTCCGTCCGGGCTGCCCGGGGTGACCGGAAGCGGACGGCCGGGGTTGATCCGGGGAAGGGCGCGACGGGAGGGCGGCGAACATGAGCGGGTGGGAAGCGGCGCTGGAGGACGAGGAGACCGGGGCCGTGATGCGTACGGTCACACGGCAGCTGAAGCTGTGGCGCGAGGCGGCCGGCCTTACCCAGGCGGAGTTCGGGGCGGCGATCAAGTACGGGGAGGAGACGGTCTCCTGCGTGGAGCGGGGGCGGCGGATCCCCCGGCCGGAGTACCTGGACGCGGCGGACGAAGTCCTGGGCGCGGGCGGCAAGATCGCTGCGATGAAGAAGGACGTGGCGGAGCTCCGATACCCCAAGAAGGTACGGGACTTGAAGAACCTGGAGGCGGAGGCCACCGAGCTGTGCGCCTACAACAACTCCGTCATCCATGGCCTGCTGCAGACCGAAGAGTATGCACGGGCGGTGCTCAGCGCCCGCCGCCCGCCCTTCACCGCCGACCAGTTGGAGCAACAGGTGTCGGCCCGCGTGGCACGACAGGAGATCGTCAGCGACACGACAGCCCGGGCCGTCTTCAATTTTGTCCAATGCGAGTCGACGCTTCGTCGGCCCATCGGAGGCAAGATGGTGATGCGCAGGCAACTCGAACGACTGTTGGAAGTCGCGGGGTTCCGCAACGTAGACCTTCAGGTGCTGCCCCTGAACCGCGAGGAGAACTCGGGGCTCGACGGCTCGTTCAGGTTGCTCAGGCTCAGGGACGGCGGCACGGTCGGTCATGTTGAGGTGGCGCACATCAGCCGTGTGATCGCGGAGCCGAAAGAAGTACAGCTCCTGGACATCCAGTATGGAATCATCCGGGCACAGGCTCTCAGCCCACGGGAGTCGATGGCCTTCATCGAGAAAGCGCTTGGAGAGACATGAAGCTGGAGTGGATAAAGAGCAGCTACAGCACGTCCAGCGGCCCCGACTGCGTCGAGGTGGCGGCCGTCCCCGACCACATCCTCGTCCGCGACTCCAAGAACCCGAACGGCCCCCGCCTCACCCTCACCCCCACCACCTGGGCGGCCTTCCTCCCGTACGCCTCCGACCGCTGACGCGAACGGGGCGGGCACAGCGTACGCACGCTGTGCCCGCCCCGCTGCTCGTCGCGATCAGGTCGTCGACCGGCGTCTCCGCGCCCCCGGGCGCCGCTCGCTCGGCCTCGTCACCGGGTCGCCCGCCTCGATCGCCGCCAGCCGGCGTCGCGCGCCGAAGTCGGCGAGGGCCTCCGCCAGCTTGTGGACCGACGGCTCGGGAGCCATCACGTCGACGCGCAGGCCGTGTTCCTCGGCCGTCTTCGCCGTCGCCGGGCCGATACAGGCGATCACCGTCACGTTGTGCGGCTTGCCGGCGATGCCGACGAGGTTGCGGACCGTCGACGACGACGTGAACATCACCGCGTCGAAGCCGCCGCCCTTGATCGCCTCACGGGTCTCCGCCGGCGGCGGCGAGGCGCGCACCGTGCGGTAGGCCGTGACGTCGTCGACCTCCCAGCCCAGCTCGATCAGCCCGGCGACCAGGGTCTCCGTGGCGATGTCGGCGCGCGGCAGGAAGACGCGGTCGATCGGGTCGAAGACCGGGTCGTAGGGGGGCCAGTCCTCCACCAGTCCGCGGGCGGACTGCTCGCCGCTCGGGACCAGGTCGGGGCGTACGCCGAAGTCGATCAGCGCGGCGGCCGTCTGGTCGCCGACCGCAGCGACCTTGATCCCCGCGAAGGCACGCGCGTCGAGCCCGTACTCCTCGAACTTCTCCCGCACCGCCTTGACGGCGTTGACCGACGTGAACGCGATCCACTCGTAGCGGCCCGTCACCAGGCCCTTGACCGCCCGCTCCATCTGCTGCGGGGTGCGCGGGGGTTCGACGGCGATGGTCGGTACCTCGTGCGGCACCGCGCCGTAGGACCTGAGCTGGTCGGAGAGCGACGCCGCCTGCTCCTTCGTACGCGGCACGAGCACCTTCCAGCCGAACAGCGGCTTGGACTCGAACCACGACAGCTGGTCGCGCCGGGCGGCGGCGGAACGCTCACCGACCACGGCTATCACCGGCCGGCCGCCCTCCGGGGAGGGCAGCACCTTCGCCTGCTTCAGCGTCTGCGCGATCGTGCCGAGCGTCGCCGTCCAGGAGCGCTGCCGGGTCGTCGTACCGGCGACCGTCACCGTCATCGGCGTATCGGGCTTACGTCCGGCGGACACCAGTTCGCCGGCGGTGGCGGCCACGGAGTCCAGCGTGGTGGAGACGACCACCGTGCCGTCCGACGCCCCGACCTCCGTCCAGCACCGGTCGGACGCCGTGCTCGCGTCGACGAACCGCACGTCCGCGCCCTCGGCGTCCCGCAGCGGCACACCGGCGTACGCGGGTACGCCGACCGCCGTCGCGATACCGGGGACGACCTCGAACGGCACCCCGGCCGAGGCGCACGCCAGCATCTCCTCGGCGGCGTGCGAGTCGAGCCCGGGATCACCGGACACCGCACGCACGACCCGCCTGCCGCCCCGCGCGGCCTCCATGACAAGATGTGCGGCATCCCTCATCGCGGGGAGGCTGGCGGGTGTTGACGCGCCGTCGACGACCGTCAGCTGGGGCGTGCCCGTGCCCGGAACCGACGGATCGGCCTCCGTGTGCACCTCGGCGACGCCCTCCCTCGCGTGCCGGCGTACGACGTCGAGGACATCGTGCTCGGCGACGAGGACGTCCGCGTTCGCCAGCGCCTCCACGGCGCGCAGAGTCAGCAGTCCCGGATCCCCGGGTCCGGCACCGAGGAAGGTGACGTGCCCGTGTTCGGGAGGGGCGGGAAGGGTGGTGGGGCTCAATGTGCTCGCTCCCCCATCAGACCGGCCGCGCCCTGCGCCAGCATCTCGGTGGCGAGTTCGCGACCGAACGCCATCGCCGCCTCGTGCGTCTCGGGCACGGGACCGGTGGTGGACAGCTGCACCAGCGTGGCACCGTCGGTCGAGCCGACGACGCCGCGCAGGCGCATTTCCTTGACAGACTGCCCGTCGGTCAAGAGGTCGGCCAGCGCCCCCACGGGTGCGCTGCAACCGGCCTCCAGGGCGGCGAGCAGTGACCGCTCGACCGTCACGGCGGCCCGCGTGAACGGGTCGTCGAGCTCGGCGAGCGCGGCGATGAGTTCCGCGTTGTCCGCGGTGGTCTCGATCGCCAGTGCCCCCTGGCCGGGGGCGGGCAGAATCGTGTCGACCGACAGGAAATCCGTCACCTGGTCGCTGTATCCGACCCGGTTCAGCCCGGCGGCGGCCAGCACCACGGCGTCCAGTTCGCCCTTACGGACGTACCCGATGCGGGTGTCGACGTTGCCCCGGATCGGGACGGTCTCGAAGTCCACGCCGTGGCTGCGCGCGTACGCGTTCAGCTGCGCCATGCGGCGCGGCGAACCGGTGCCGATGCGGGCGCCGCGCGGCAGGTCGGTGAGCTTCAGCGCGTCGCGCGTGACCATCACGTCGCGCGGGTCCTCGCGCACCGGGATGGCCGCCACGACCAGTTCGTCGGGCTGCGTGGTCGGGATGTCCTTCAGCGAGTGCACCGCGAAGTCCACCTCGCCGCGCGCCAGCGCCTCCCGCAGCGCGGCCACGAACACCCCCGTGCCGCCGATCTGCGCGAGGTGCTCGCGCGAGACGTCGCCGTACGTGGTGATCTCGACGAGCTCGACGGGCCGTCCGGTCACCTGGCTCACGGCATCCGCCACCTGCCCGGACTGGGCCATGGCGAGCTTGCTCCGCCGCGTCCCCAGCCTCAGTGCCTTCTCAGTCATCCCGGCCCTCGGTTTCTTGCGTTTCGCTTCTCGGTGCTTTCCCCGGCGCGGGAGACGGAGGCCACCGTCTCCGGGTCGAGGTCGAACAGGGTGCGCAGCGCGTCGGCGTACCCGGCGCCGCCGGGCTCTGCCGCGAGCTGCTTGACCCGTACCGTCGGTGCGTGCAGCAGCTTGTCGACCACCCGCCGCACGGTCTGTGTGATCTCCGCGCGGTGCTTGTCGTCCAGACCGGGCAGCCGCCCCTCCAGACGGGCGATCTCTCCGGCCACCACATCGGCCGCCATGGTGCGCAGGGCGACGACGGTCGGCGTGATGCGCGCCGCCCGCTGTGCCGCCCCGAACGCGGCGACCTCGTCGGAGACGATACGCCGCACCTGGTCCACATCGGCAGCCATCGGAGCGTCCGCGGAGGCTTCCGCGAGCGATTCGATGTCGACCAGCCGGACGCCGGCCAGCCGGTGCGCGGCCGCGTCGATGTCGCGCGGCATCGCGAGGTCCAGCAGGAACAGCACCGGCTCCGGGCGCGGCGGCTCGGCCACCGGCTCGGGGCGGCGCCGCTCGGGGATCCGGCCGACCGTGGACGCGGTCGCGGCGAGCGCGCCGATGAGTTCGGCGTCGGCCTCCGGGCCGCTCCGGCCGCCCGGGCGGCGGTCGACGGTCGTCCCCGCGGCCCACGCGGCGTGCTGCTCCAGCGTCGCCGCGTCCATACCGGCCACGGCGGCCTCACCCATCACGGAGAAGCCGGGCGGTACGGCGGACAGGTCGAGCGGGCAGTTCTCCTCGGCGCCGACGGAGGTGGGCGGCAGGGCGGTCTGCGCGGCGGAGGGCTGTGCGGCCGAGGCCCGCGCGGCGGGCGCCTGTGCGGCCTCCTCGTCGAGGTCGACGACGACGCGCCGCTCGCCGATACGGCCCTCGACCCCCGTCGCGACCGCCTCGGCCGTGAGGACCAGTCCGGTCGCGCCGGTGCAGGAGACGACGACGTCTGCACGTGTCAGCTCGGCCGGCACCGACGCCATCGGTACCGCGCGGGCCAGCACGTTCGTGTCGTCGCCCTCGGTGAGGATCTGGGCGAGCCGCTCGGCACGCTCGGGCGTGCGGTTGGCGACGACGACCTCGGCGACACCGGCCCGCGCGAGCGTGGCGGCGGCCAGCGAGGACATCGAACCGGCGCCGATGACCAGGGCCTTCCTGCCTTCGGCCCAGGTTTCCACGGGCGCGCCGAGGGCGAGCTGCTCCAGGCCGAAGGTGACCAGGGACTGCCCGGCACGGTCGATCCCGGTCTCGGAGTGGGCGCGCTTGCCGACCCGCAGCGCCTGCTGGAACAGGTCGTTCAGCAGCCGTCCGGCGGTGTGCAGCTCCTGCGCCCGGGCGAGCGAGTCCTTGATCTGGCCGAGGATCTGCCCCTCGCCCACGACCATCGAGTCCAGCCCGCAGGCCACCGAGAACAGGTGGTGGACGGCCCGGTCCTCGTAGTGCACATAGAGATAAGGAGTGAGCTCCTCCAGGCCGACCCCGCTGTGCTGGGCGAGCAGCGTGGACAGCTCGGCGACACCGGCGTGGAACTTGTCCACGTCGGCGTAGAGCTCGATGCGGTTGCAGGTGGCGAGGACCGCGCCCTCGGTGGCGGGCTCCGTGGCGACCGTGTCCTGCAGCAGCTTGGTCTGCGCGTCCACGCTCAGCGAGGCCCGCTCCAGCACGCTGACGGGCGCGCTGCGGTGGCTCAGTCCGACGACGAGGAGACTCATGCCGGCATCACGGCGGGTACGTCCCCGTCGGGTCCCTGGTCGGTGGCGGAGTCCTTGCGGGCGGCGGCGGCCGGGGCGGCGGTGTCGGCCGCGGCCTCCTCACCGGCCTTGCGCTGCTCGTGGAAGGCGAGGATCTGCAGCTCGATGGAGAGGTCCACCTTGCGCACGTCGACGCCGTCCGGCACGGACAGCACGGTCGGCGCGAAGTTCAGGATGGAGGTGACGCCGGCGGCCACGAGCCGGTCGCAGACCGGCTGGGCGGCACCGGCGGGGGTGGCGATCACGCCGATCGACACGCCGTTGTCCCGGATGATCGACTCCAGCTCGTCGCTGTGCTGCACCGGGATGCCGGCGACGGGCTTCCCTGCCATCGCCGGGTCGGCGTCGATCAGCGCGGCCACCCGGAAACCACGGGAGGCGAACCCGCCGTAGTTGGCGAGCGCGGCGCCGAGGTTACCGATGCCGACGATCACAACCGGCCAGTCCTGGGTCAGGCCGAGTTCACGGGAGATCTGGTACACGAGATACTCGACGTCGTAGCCGACACCCCTGGTCCCGTACGAGCCCAGGTAGGAGAAGTCCTTGCGCAGCTTCGCGGAGTTGACGCCCGCGGCGGCCGCCAGCTCCTCCGAGGAGACCGTCGGCACCGAACGCTCGGAAAGCGCGGTGAGGGCTCGGAGGTACAGCGGAAGCCGGGCGACGGTGGCCTCGGGAATCCCTCGGCTACGGGTCGCCGGTCGGTGAGTTCGGCCAGTTGCCACGGTGCTCCTGCGGGTAGAGCGGGGCTTCAGGCGGTCATACGTCAGGTCATACGTCCCCGGACCGCCCCGTCGGATGCAGGCTATGTCTTTGTGAACGCGTGCACAAAGATTGTGTCCGATTTGCCCGGCCAACGTGACGGGGGTCACGCAACCCCGGCGCACTCGCACGGAACCGGCGCCTGAGCACCACTGTTCCTTTTCTTTCGAGGGCAAAACCTCACACTCTCCTCTGTGAATCCCGCCCCCGAGACCATGCCGCCATCGATCCTAAGCGACTTTCCGCCAGTTTGGACTGGCCGGTCAGTCACTGAGTGCCTTGCGGAGACGATCCTCGTTCACCCGCCAGAAGGTGTGCTGCTCCCCGTCGACGAGCACGACCGGGATCTGCTCCCAGTACATGTCGTACAACTCCCTGTCCTCGGTGATGTCCTTCCCCTCCCACGGAACGCCGAGCTCTCCGCACACCTTCTCCACCACCACCTGCGCGTCGTCGCACAGATGGCAGCCGGGCTTGCGGACGAGGGTGACGAGCCGGTCCCGCGGAGCGGCCGGGGTGTTGCGGCGGAAAAGAGGGCTCATACGGGTCATTGTCGCGCGCGCCGTAACGGCGGGGACCCGCAGAGTTCACGACGCTCCAACCTCTCGGCTCCGGAACATCCCCACCGACTGGCTATGCTCACGCCATGGCCGCTCTCGGATGGCTCACCCCCCGTAGGCGCTCCGCCACGGCGCGGAGCGTGTTGGCAGGCGAGGCCTCGGCGGAGGCCGCACGCAAGTCCACCCAGGAAGTTTCCGAACGCGAACCCGAGTTCCCGGTCCCCGGCGACGAACGGGCCGCCGCGTTCTTCGACCTGGACAACACGGTGATGCAGGGCGCGGCCCTGTTCCACTTCGGGCGCGGGCTGTACAAGCGGAAGTTCTTCGAGACCCGCGAGCTCGCGCGGTTCGCCTGGCAGCAGGCGTGGTTCCGGCTCGCCGGGGTCGAGGACCCCGAGCACATGCAGGAGGCCCGCGACTCGGCGCTCTCCATCGTCCAGGGCCACCGCGTCGCCGAGCTGCAGTCCATCGGCGAGGAGATCTACGACGAGTACATGGCCGAGCGGATCTGGCCGGGCACCCGGGCGCTGGCCCAGGCGCACCTGGACGCCGGACAGCGGGTGTGGCTGGTCACGGCGGCCCCGGTGGAGATCGCACAGGTGATCGCCCGCCGGCTGGGGCTGACCGGCGCGCTGGGCACGGTCGCCGAGTCGGTCGACGGCGTGTACACGGGCAAACTGGTGGGCGAGCCGCTGCACGGCCCCGCCAAGGCGGAGGCGGTACGCGCCCTGGCGCTGGCGGAGGAGCTGGACCTCGGCCGCTGCGCCGCGTACAGCGACTCGCACAACGACATCCCGATGCTGTCGCTGGTGGGCCACCCCTACGCGATCAACCCGGACTCCAAGCTCCGCAAGCACGCCCGGCGCATGGACTGGCGGCTGCGCGACTACCGCACCGGCCGCAAGGCGGCCAAGGTCGGCATCCCCGCGGCGGCGGGCGTCGGCGCGGTGGCCGGCGGCACCGCGGCCGCCATCGCCCTCCACCGCAAACGCCGCTGACCGCAAGCAGCCTCGCACGTGACCGCGGGCAGTCGTGCCTCCCCGGAGGGGGTACCCCCGGGCCGGCGCGGGTGGGCGCAGCGGCACCCCGCAATCGCCGGGCTGCGCACCACCCCCCGCCCAGCAACCACCCCGGTCACCGGTCAACCCCGCGCACCCCACCCCCCGTACAGCCAGCCCCGCGACCGACCGCGACCAAATCCCCCGCCCCACCCATAAACGCCCCGAATCCAACTCCCGTACCCCGCAACCCCCCTGTTCAGTCGCGTTGGCTGCACACGGCCACAACTCGCCCCGCTCCCACCCCGAATACGAAACCTTCCGGTCAACAACCGGTCATCACCCACCGCTTGAACGAACGTCAACCGGATACAGAAGCGACGTAATCGATGATTTGAGCAACTCGGTGTAGCAGAGCCTGTACAAAGCGTTATTCTCCTCAGACGCAATCCGGGACCAACCCGTCGCTACGACGGGTGAACGGCCCCGCACTGCATGTACTGCACGTGATCGAAAGCTCTGCCTCTGGGAGTCCCGTGTACCCACACGTCGGGGTTGACGCCTCGGGCCTGGCTACGCTGCGCGCAACCGTCGCGACAGCCCGAGACATACTGCGCGCCGCCGTCCCCACCGCGCTCGCCGTCCCGGCATTCGCCACCGCCCCCGCCGGCCCGTGCTACGCCCTCGCCGAGGGCACCGCCGCCGTCGGCAGAAGAGGGAGGGGGACCACCACCCGCCGCCCCGCCGCCGACAGCGACAGCGCGCGGATGATGGACCTCGTGGAGCGCGCCCAGGCCGGCGAGGCCGAGGCCTTCGGGCGGCTCTACGACCAGTACAGCGACACCGTGTACCGGTACATCTACTACCGGGTCGGCGGCAAGGCGACCGCCGAGGACCTCACCAGCGAGACCTTTCTGCGGGCGCTGCGCCGCATCGGCACCTTCACCTGGCAGGGCCGCGACTTCGGCGCCTGGCTGGTGACCATCGCCCGCAACCTCGTCGCCGACCACTTCAAGTCCAGCCGCTTCCGCCTCGAGGTCACCACCGGGGAGATGCTCGACGCCAACGAGGTCGAGCGCTCCCCCGAGGATTCCGTTCTCGAGTCCCTGTCCAACGCCGCCCTCCTCGATGCCGTACGACGGCTCAACCCCCAACAGCGGGAGTGCGTCACGCTCCGGTTCCTCCAAGGTCTGTCCGTCGCCGAGACCGCGCGCGTGATGGGCAAGAACGAGGGCGCCATCAAGACCCTCCAGTACCGGGCCGTCCGCACCCTCGCCCGGCTCCTCCCCGACGACGCCCGCTGAGCGCGACACGCTCCGCGACAGCCAACTCACGGTATGTGAAACCCGGTTGGCTTCCTCATTCGGCCGCGCCCCGTCCGTAACCCAAGTGCCGCGCCGCTCGTTGTGCGGGATACAGGCTCCCTGTGGTCACCCCCTGACCGACTTTGATCACCCGATCGGGTGGCCTTGGCCGGGGTGGGAACCTTCAGGACCCCCTGGGGAGTCGACCGTCATGACGAGAGGAGGTGCCGCCAGTGATCGCGAACGTATCGGCGCACCGGCGGGCGAACGCCTTCGCCCAGGCCCTGGAGGAGCAGTCCGACCGGGGCGCGGCGGCCGAGCGGTCCGAAGGACCGGCATCGGCCCCGGCCGCCGGGGGCAGCGAGCAGGCGCGGCTGATCGCGCTGACCTCCGGCCTCGGCGCGCTGCCCAAGCCGGAACTGGACCCCGAGGTCAAGGTCGTCCAGCGGGCCCAGCTGGTGGCCGCGTTCGAGGCCATGCTCCAGGAGGGCACCGCGGCGGGCGAGGCGACGGATCAGGCCGTACCCGAACAGCGTTCGCGCCGGGCCCGGGGCGCACACCGGGCGAATCCCCTGGGCAAACTGCGGCCCCGCTCGCGGCTGGCCAAGGGACTCACCGCGGGCGGGCTCACCGTGAGCGTCGCCGCCGGCGCGTTCGGCGGAGTCGCCGTCGCCAGCTCCGACGCCCTGCCCGGCGACTCCCTCTACGGGCTCAAACGCGGCATCGAGGACGTGAAACTCGGCCTCGCCGACGGCAGCGACGAGCGCGGCCGGGTCTACCTCGACCACGCCTCCACCCGGCTCGGCGAAGCCCGCCGGCTCATGGAACGCGACCGCGGCGGCCCCCTCGACCACGAGTCACTCGGCGAGATCCGCCGCGCCCTCTCCGGCATGCGGCACGACGCCTCCGAGGGCCACCGGCTGCTGCGCGAGGCCTACGAGCGGGACCCCGACTCCCTGGGCCCCATGCAGGCGCTCTCCTCCTTCTCGCAGACACACCGTGCCACCTGGGGCACCCTGCGCGACAGGCTTCCGGTGCAGCTGGGAGACGTCAGTGAACAGGTCTCGTCGGTGTTCGACGCCATAGACCAGGACGTCGCCCCGCTGGAGTCCCTGCTGCCCCAGCCCCCGAGCGACAACACCCGCGACGGCACCCGGCCCAGCGACGCCGAGGCCACCCCCGGGAACACGCCGGAAGCCGGCCCCTCCCCGTCCCCCAGCGACGGCGACACCGGCGAGAGCGACTCCCGCACCGCCGACCCCTCCGGCTCCGCCGACCCCGACCGCGAGAGCGACGGACTGCTCGGCGGCAACACCGGCGGCCTCCTCGACCCGCCCAAGGAGAGCGGCCCCCACACCTCGCCGCCGCCCACGGGCTCCGCCACCCGGCCTCCCGCCCCCGACGTCACCCTTCCACCTCTCCTGCCCGGTCTCCTGCCGGGCCTGGGCATCGACGCCGAGGACGCGGAGTAGTGCCTGGGGGCGCCCCTCGGCAACGAGGGGCGCCCCCAGGAACGTACGGAATCGCCGCCGCCCAGAAGATCGCCTGGCTGGTCGCCTAGAAGAAGACCGACCGCCGCTGCACCAGCAGCTTGTAGAGCGTGTGCTGGATCTGCTCCCGGACCTGGTCCGTCAGGTTGAACATCAGCATCGGATCCTCCGCCGCCTCCGGCGGATAACCGTCCGTCGGAATCGGCTCACCGAACTGGATCGTCCACTTCGTCGGCAGCGGAACGGCCCCCAGCGGCCCGAGCCACGGAAACGTCGGCGTCAGCGGGAAGTACGGAAAGCCCAGCAGCCGGGCCAGCGTCTTCGCGTTGCCGATCATCGGGTAGATCTCCTCCGCCCCGACGATCGAGCACGGAATGATCGGCGCCCCCTGCCGCAGCGCGGTCGAGACGAACCCGCCCCGCCCGAACCGCTGCAGCTTGTACCGCTCGCCGAACGGCTTCCCGATGCCCTTGAACCCCTCCGGCATCACCCCCACCAGCTCCCCCTGCGCGAGCAGCCGCTCGGCGTCCTCCGCACAGGCCAGCGTGTGCCCGAGCTTGCGGGCGAGCTCGTTCACCACCGGCAGCATGAACACCAGGTCCGCCGCGAGCAGCCGCAGATGACGGTCGGCCGGATGATGGTCGTGCACCGCGACCTGCATCATCAGCCCGTCCACCGGCACCGTCCCGGAATGGTTGGCGACGATCAGCGCGCCGCCCTCCGACGGGATGTTCTCGACGCCCTTCACCTCGACCCGGAAGTACTTCTCGTACACCGGACGCAGCAGCGACATCAGAACCTGGTCGGTGAGCTCCTCGTCGTAGCCGAAGTCGTCGACCTCGTAGTCCCCCGTGAGCCGGCGGCGCAGGAACGCCAGACCGCTCGCCACCCGCCGCTCCAGGCCGCCGTCGCCGTCGCCCGCACCCCCCGCGGCGGCGGCCTCCCGGGGCTGCTCGTCCTCACCGCTCACCGGATCATCATCCTGCACGGACGCCATACCCGGCAGTGGCTGGACCTCCCCGACCGCCGAGGGCGGCCCGCCCCCCTGGCGCCGGCCCCCCGCGCTTCGGCGGCGCGACGGGCGCTGCGCGCCGCCCCCACGGGAGCGGTGGTCGTCGTCGAACGGAATGACCTTGGCGTCCGCCATCGTTGCTGCGCTCCTCAGTTGGCGCTCTGCGTAGGGGAGTGACCGCTGCCCGGCAGGGGCAGCGCGGCGATCCGGTCGACGGCCCCCGCGAGGGCCCGGGGCGGAAGCAGCCCGGGACCACGACTGCGCACGAAGTCCGCAAACGTTTCAGCAGTCGAGTACTTCGGGGTGAAGCCCAGGGTCTCCCGCATCTGATCCGTCGCCACCACCCGCCCATGTGTGAGCAGCCGGATCTGCTCGGGCGAGAAGTCCGTCATCCCCAGCGTACGCACCAGCGAGCCCGCCCAGGTGACCGCGGGAAGCAGCAGCGGCACCGTGGGCCTGCCCAGCCGCCGCGAACACTGCGACAGCAGCAGCACACCGTCACCGGCGATGTTGAAGGTGCCGCTGTTAAGGGTGCCCCGCCTCGGTTCGTGCGAGCCGATCCGCAGCACCTCGACGACGTCGTCCTCGTGCACGAACTGCAGCCGGGGGTCGTAGCCGAACACCGTCGGCAGCACCGGCAGCGAGAAGTACGAGGCGAGCGGGCTGTCCGCGGCCGGCCCCAGGATGTTGGCGAACCGCAGCACGCACACGGCGACATCGGGACGACGGCGCGCGAACCCGCGCACATACCCCTCGACCTCCACCGTGTCCTTCGCGAAGCCGCCGCTGGGCAGCGACTTGGGCGGGGTCGTCTCCGTGAAGACCGCCGGATCCCGGGGCGCCGAACCGTAGACGTTCGTACTGGACTTCACGACCAGCCGCTTGATGCTCGGCGACTTCTGGCAGGCACCCAGCAGCTGCATGGTGCCGATGACGTTGGTCTCCTTGAGCGCGGTCCGGCCGCCGCTGCCGAACGGCGTCCCCGTCACATCGAGGTGGACGACCGTGTCGGCGCCCGACTCGGCGAGCACCCGCGCGATGGTGGGCTGCCGGATGTCCGCCTGGACGAAGTCGGCGCCGCCCAGGTGATGCTCGGGCGGGACCGCGTCCACGCCGACGACCCGGTCCACCTCCGGATCCCGCTGGATCCGCCGCACGAAACGGCCCCCCAGCTGCCGGGCCACCCCGGTCACGAGCACGACCTTTCCCAAGATCCGCGCCTTCCTCTCGCCCTGCTCCCGACGGCCAACCTATAGGGTCACCGTCGCTCTGTGGTACCGACCGAATGCTTGAAGTGACGACGGCCCCGAACGTACGCATGCCGGGACCGGCACGGGGACGGGTGCCCGGTGCAGGGACGGGTGCCCCGGCGCGGGGACGGGGCCACCACGGATCCACGCGACCCCCACACCCGTACCCACCCCCCACACACGGCAGTGGCCCCCCACCGAACCACGGTGGGGGGCCACTGGACACGCTGTCGCGCTGTCGCTTACTTCTTGTTGCGACGCTGAACGCGCGTGCGCTTGAGCAGCTTGCGGTGCTTCTTCTTGGCCATCCGCTTGCGCCGCTTCTTGATAACAGAGCCCACGACTACCCTCGCTCACTTCTCATCACTCGGTGTTTGGGCGCCATGGGCCCACACGACCTACGAGGGGCCAGCCTACCCGCCCGAGCGCTGAGGTCGTAATCGAGGTGACCGGGGAGGCCCATGAGTGCCTTGTACGGGTCTCCCCGGCACGCCGTCAGGCGGTTTCCACCCCCACATAGCTCTCGCGGAGGTACTCGTGAACCGCTTGCTCCGGGACGCGGAACGACCGCCCCACCCGGATCGCGGGCAGATGACCGCTGTGCACCAGGCGGTACACGGTCATCTTCGACACTCGCATCACCGAGGCGACTTCCGCCACGGTAAGGAACTGAACCTCGTTCAGAGGCCTCTCGCCAGCTGCAGCCATGACACACCTGAACCTTCCGCACTCGACGGCCACCGGCTTCCCCTTCCGGTGACTCTTCGTCGCTGCGTGCTCACTCCCCAATGTAGGGGCGGGTGATGCGAGTGGGGAAGAGGTGCACCCATCGGCGGCCTACTGTGACAGACACGCTCGATTGAGTACGTAGCGGGCCAGCGGCAGGTAGTAATCGGACCGCACACCGTCATCAAGTGGAACGACCACGGAGACGACCCCTTCCGCCTCCCCGACGAACGGCGCCGGGTCGTTCACATCGGCCGGCCCGACGGCCTCGAACCCCAGCTGACCTGCCCCGCAGACCCAGCCGTGATCGCCGATCACCAGCTCCGGAAGCGGCCCGCCGGCGTCGGCCGCCGCGGCGAGCGCGGTCCGAACCGGCAGCGGGGAGTGCGTGTGTGCGCCCGGCTCACAACCGGGGCGCCCAGTGGTCGCGCTCCGGACGAGCCCGACTCCCCGTACGTAGTCGAGGTTGTGCGTACGTAGACCGAACCGGGTCGTTATGTCGACACGGCGACCCTGCGCCGGGGTGAGGACGGCACATCCCGCCGCCGACAAACCGTCTGCCAGAGCGGCGTAGAAACCGAGCAGCCGGTGGGGGTGACCGGTACCGAGCAGCACCGGCACACCACGCCGCGCGGCCGCCGCGAGCCGTTCCGCACAGGCGTCCAGTCCGGCCAGGGTGCGTTCGGGATCGATCACATCATGGCCCAGAACGTGCCCTGGTTCGGCCGGATTCCCGCACCTGTCCGCCATCAACGCGACCAGGTCCCGTTGGCTCCAGGCCCGTTCGGGGTCCAGCCCGATCAGCAGGCGCGGGTCCCGGGCCGCGAAGAGCCGGTAACTGCGCAGGCTCTCCTCCCGGGTGGTGCCCACCACCCCGGCGATCCGGGCGGTCAGAAGGTGCGCTCGCAGGCCGTCGGCGGTCAGTGGCACGCAAGCGATGGTGCGCGACACGGAGGCACCGCGCGGCCGGAACGGAGACAACACCGCACGGTTGGCGTAACGGCCGGAGGTGGAGCGGAGCCGCCAGGGGCGGGCCGCCCGGGGTGGAGCGGGGCGACCCGGGGTGGAGCGGGCCTGTCGCGGGGCGCTGAGCGGGCCCGCGCGGGATCAGCAGGTCCGCGCGGGATCAGCAGGTCCGCGCGGGATCAGCAGGTCCGCGCGGGATCAGCAGGTCCGCGCGGGATCAGCAGGTCCGCGCGGGATCAGCAGGTCC
>NZ_JBVIFC010000002.1:647485-650787 GCF_055571535.1 Streptomyces sp. NPDC030893
CCGCGGGCCGAGCAGGTCTCCGCGTCCTGGCGAGCCGCTGAAGGGAAGCGGTCCGCCAGGCCAGCAGCCCGCTACGGCAGCAGCCCGCGCAGTGGGAACACCGCGCGGCGGGCCGCCAGGATCGCCTGGTCCAGCCGGTCCGCCGGGTCGTACCCCTCGTCCCAGGCCGCCCAGGAGACCGGCCACCGCCCGTCCGTCATCCGCCGCGGCGCCGGCTCCCGGGTCCGGGCGTAGACCTCCTGCCGCCAGCCCTCCGGGATCGTCGTCGTGGGCTCCACGGGCCGCCCGGCCGCGATGCCCACCAGGTGGGTCCACGACCTCGGCACCACCTCCACCACCGCGTATCCCCCGCCGCCGAGGGCCACCCACCGCCCGTCGGCGTACGCGTGCGCCAGCTCGTGGCACGCGACCTGCACCGCCCGCTGGGCGTCCAGCGACACCGCCAGGTGCGCCAGCGGATCCTCGAAATGCGTATCGGCCCCGTGCTGCGTCACCAGCACCTGCGGCCGGAAGTCCGCGATCAGCTCCGGCACGACGGAGTGGAACGCGCGCAGCCAGCCGGCGTCCCCGGTACCGGCCGGCAGGGCGACGTTGACCGCACTGCCCTCCGCACTGCTCGCTCCCGTCTCCTCCGGCCACCCGGTCTGCGGGAACAGGGTCCGCGGATGCTCGTGCAGCGAGACCGTCAGCACGCGCGGGTCCTCCCAGAACGCCGCCTGCACCCCGTCCCCGTGATGCACGTCGACATCGACGTAAGCGACCCGCTCCGCTCCCAGCTCCAGCAACCGGGCGATGGCGAGCGAGGCGTCGTTGTACACACAGAAGCCGGACGCGGCACCCGGCATGGCGTGGTGCAGCCCGCCCGCGAAGTTCACCGCGTGCAGCGCCTCACCGCGCCACACGGCCTCCGCCGCGCCCACCGACTGCCCGGCGATCAGCGCCGACACCTCGTGCATCCCGGCGAAGGCGGGATCGTCGACCGTGCCGAGCCCGTACGACTGGTCCGCCACGGCGGGATCCGCCGACGCGGCCCGCACCGCCTCGATGTAGTCCTCCCGGTGGACGAGCCGCAGCGTCGACTCCCCGGCCGCCTTCGCGGCGACCACCTCCACCTCACGGTCCAGCCCGAGGGCACCGACCAGACTTCGGGTCAGCGCCAGCCGGACCGGGTCCATCGGATGGTCCCGGCCGAAGTCATAGCCCGTTACTGCCTCGTCCCACATCAGCTGTGTGCGGCCGCTCATGCCCGCCACCGTATCGGTCCGGTTGAGGCGCGAACGACCGGGCGGACACCAGTGTCACCAGTACCAACACCATCGGCACCAGCATCGCCCCCCGATAGCTCCACGCGTCACCCAGCGCCCCGACCAGAGGGGAGCCGATCAGGAAGCCCACATAGTTGAAGACGTTCAGGCGTGCGACGGCCGCGTCCGACGCGCCCGGGCCGCCCCGCTCGGCAGCTCGCCGCCCGGCAGCCGCGAAGGTCTGCGGCACCAGCACACACAGTCCGAGCCCCAGCAGGGTGAATCCCAGCATCCCCGCCCATGCACCGGGCGCCCCGGCCACCACGGCGAACCCCGCCGCGGCCACCAGCGCGCCGGACCGCACGACCGCCACGGCCCCGAACCGCCGGACCCCGACATCCCCGATCGTCCGCCCCAGCAGCGTGGTGACCATATAGACGTTGTAGGGCACGGTCGCCAGCTGCTCCGAACTCCCCAGCACGTCCTGGAGGTACTTCGCACTCCAGTTGGAGACCGTCGAGTCCCCGATGTACGCCACGGTCATCACCAGACACAGCGGCAGCATCCAGGTCAGCCCGACGGCCGCGCCCTCAGCCCGCGTCTTCGCCGCGGGCGCCTCCTCGCCCCGGTCGACGTACCAGCGGCTCCCGGCCAACGCGGCCGGCATCAGCACCAGCACCAGCGGCAGATACGACACCCACAGCGCCAGGTCCCAGTGCGCCCCCACCCACGCCAGTGACGCGCCGAGGATTCCGCCCAGACTGTAGGCAGCATGGAAACCGAGCATGATGCTGCGTCCGTACGCCTGCTGCAGACTGACGCCGAGCATGTTCATCGACGCGTCCAGCGCCCCCACGGCCAGCCCGAACACGGCCAGCGCCACACCCAGCCCGGCCATGTGCTCACCCGCGCCGACCCCCAGCAGCGCCAGCAGCACCACGGGCTGCGACCACCGCAGCACACGGCTCGGCGGTATTCGCCGCACCAGCCGTTCGGTCGTCACGCTGCCGATGCCGGCGAGGATCGGTACGGCGGCGAGGAAGACGGGCAGCAGCGCGTCGGAGACCCCGTACCGGTCCTGGATGGCCGGAATCCGCGTCACGAGCAGAGCGAACGCGACCCCCTGCACGAGGAAGCTGAACGCCAGCGAGGCCCTGCCGCGCCGCAGCACATCAGTCATGGCGGCGAGCGTAGGGCTCGGGGGTACCGGTGGGTAGATCCGGTCAAAGATGAGTTGTCCTCAGTTTCGGCCCGGGTCCCCGTCGAGCAGTTCTGCCAACTCCCGCATGTCCTCGAAGAGTCTCGTGGCAGCGGAGAGCTTCCCGGCCGGCGTCATGGCGGTGAACCCGTACACATCCATCCCAGCCGCGACCGCCGCCTGGACCCCCAGCGGACTGTCCTCGACGACCACGCACCGCCCGGGCGCCACGCCCATCCGCTCGGCCGCGTGCAGGAACAGATCCGGCGCCGGCTTCCCCCGCCCCACATCCTGCGAGCTGAAGATCCGCTCGTCGTCGAACCACCGGTCGAGCCCTGTGGTCCGGTGCCCGACCCGGATCCGCTCATGGCTCCCGGACGAGGCCACGCAGTACGGCGTCCCGTCGGCGGTCAGTTTCTCGAGTACGTCCATGGCGCCGACGACCGGCTTCAGCTCCCGTTCGAACGCGGCGAAGACCCGAGCGTGGAACACGTCGTCGAAGTCCTCGGGCAACCGCTGTCCGGTCCGCTCCTCGACGAGGTCGTGCACCCGGTGCATGGCGGATCCCATGTAGTCCCGGATGGAGTCCTCGTACGAGGTCGGGTGGCCGAGTTCGGTGAGGTAGGCGGCCAGAAGACGATTGGAGATCGGCTCACTGTCGACGAGCACACCGTCGTTGTCGAAGATGACGAGGTCATAGCGCATGCCTCGACCCTAAACGCAGAAAACCCCGCACCGTATCGGTGCGGGGTTTTCCCACTATTTGTTCGGCGGCGTCCTACTCTCCCACAGGGTCCCCCCTGCAGTACCATCGGCGCTGTAAGGCTTAGCTTCCGGGTTCGGAATGTAACCGGGCGTTT
>NZ_JBVIFC010000003.1:0-183742 GCF_055571535.1 Streptomyces sp. NPDC030893
GCGGTGAGCTTGGCCCGGGAGAAGGCGAGGATGAAGTGCCGCCGGCCCCAGAGCTGACGGACGTACTCGACGAGGGACGGCCGTGCGCCGCTGACGGACAGCCCGTACTTGGCGGCCAGCTCTGCCGCCGTGAGGCCCTCGTCGGGCGACACGGGCGCGCTGACCGCGACTGTGCCGTCGTGCGTTGTCTCACTCACTGGTGGTCAAACTTTCGTCCTCGAGATGCGCGGCCCGGCGGGCCTGGCATGAGCCGGGGAGCCTGGGTGCGGCCCCGATGTTCCCGGACACGAGCTTGTCAGATGACGGGGGGCCGGCCCAGTCTGGTCAGCCGCCACACCGTACGCCACTTCATGGGCCGCCGGGGACCGCAGGGGGTGGTCAGACCCTCGCGGAATCCGCCGAACCAGGCCTTCAGCGCCGGGCGCGAGGGCCGGCGCAGGAGCGTCAGCAGCATCCAGACGCCCAGGTACACCGGGGCGAGGAGGGCGGGGAGGTTGCGGCGGGCGAGCCAGACCCGGTTGCGGGCGACCATGCGGTGGTAGACCGCGTGCCGCGAGGGCGCGGTCGTCGGGTGGTACAGCACCATGTCGGACCGGTAGTCGATCATCCAGCCGGCGTCGAGGGCCCGCCAGGCCAGGTCGGTCTCCTCATGGGCGTAGAAGAACTCGTCCGGCAGCCCGCCGACCTCCGCGAAGACCTTGGTGCGTACGGCGTTGGCGCCGCCGAGGAAGGTGGTGACCCGGGAGGAGCGCATCGGGTCGGAGGCGCGCAGCCGGGGCACGTGGCGGCGCTGGGTGACCCCGGTCTCCGGATCGGCGATGCGGAAGCTGATGATGCCGAGCGCCGGGTCGGCCGTGAACGCCTCGCGGCACAGCTCGGCGGTGTCGTGGCCGGCGAGCAGGCCGTCGTCGTCGAGGAACAGCAGGATGTCGACGTCCCGGCCGCCGGGGCCGAAGGCCTCGATGCCGATGTTGCGGCCGCCGGGGATGCCGAGGTTCTCCGGCAGCTCCACGGTGCGCACGCCCTCGGGGACGTCGGGGACGGGCGAGCCGTTGCCGACGACCACGGCCTGGATCCGGTCGCCCTCCTGCTTCGCGACCGAGTCCAGCAGGGCGCGCAGTTCGTCGGGTCGGTTGCCCATGGTGATGATCACCGCGCCGACCTTCATACCGGCACTCACTTCAGCCTGCTGGAGGCGAGGACGGAGACGAGGTGCAGCACGGTCTGCAGCAGTGCGATGCCGGCGAGTACGGCGGTGCCCAGCCGGGTGAAGAACAGGTCGCCCCGGGTGGCGTCGAGGATCGCCAGGAGCAGGATCAGCAGGGACGCCTCGATGCCGAGGATGAGCCGGTGGAACTTGAGCGCGGCGGCGGCCCTGCGGGCCAGGGCCATGCCGGAGGAGCGCGGTTCGGAGGCGGCCTCCTGCACCGGGGGCAGTCCGCCCTGGTGGCGGGCGACGCCGACCAGGTCGGTCTCGGCCTTGACCAGGATCGCGCCGAGCGCGGCCAGGGTGCCGAGGAAGGCCCACAGCCAGTCGATGCGCCCGGAGCCCCACAGGTCGGCGGCGCGCAGACCGAGTCCGACCAGGACGGCGGCGTCGCACAGGTAGGCGCCGACCCGGTCGAGGTAGACCCCGCCGAGCGAGTACTGCTTCTTCCAGCGCGCGATCTCGCCGTCGACGCAGTCCAGCAGCAGGTACAGCTGCACCATCACCACGCCGAGGACGGCCCCCGCGATCCCCGGCACCAGCAGGGCCGGGGCCGCGAGGACACCGCAGACGGTCATCAGGTACGTGAGCTGGTTGGGCGTGACCCTGGTGTTCACCAGGTAGCGGTCCACCCGCAGGGACACCTCGCGCATGTAGAGGCGTCCCATCCAGTGCTCACCGCTGCGCCGGTCCTTGACCCCCGCGGGGTGCACGACCGGACGGAGTTCAGCTACCGATGGCCTTGACATAGTCGGCGTAGACGTCCTTGATCTGTTCGGTCTTCAGGTCGAGATGTTCGAGGATGGTGAAGCGGCCCGGGCGGGTCTCCGGGGCGAATTCGACGGCCCGGACGAACTCGTCCGCCGTGAAGCCGATCTCCTCCGGCAGTACCGGCAGACCGTGGCGGCGCAGCACGCCGGCCATGTGCGCCGACTCCTCGTGCGCTCCCCGCAGGTACATCGCGAAGGCCGCGCCCAGTCCGCACTGCTCGCCGTGGGCGGCGGCCCGCTTGGGGTAGAGCAGGTCGAAGGCGTGGTTGATCTCGTGGCAGGCCCCGGAGGACGGCCGCGAGTCGCCCGACACCGACATGGCGATGCCGCTGAGCACCAGTGCCTCGGCGAGCACCTGGAGGAAGTCGTTGTCGCCGATGCCGCCCGGGTGGCGCAGCACGGACTCGCCGGCCTGCCGGGCCATGGCCGCGGCGAGCCCGTCGATCCGCTCGCCCTTGACCTTGCACGCCAGTTCCCAGTCCGCGATGGCGGACACGTTGGAGACCGCGTCCCCGATCCCGGCGCGCACGTAGCGCACCGGGGCCTCGCGGATGACGTCGAGGTCGATGACGACGGCGATCGGGTTGGGCACGCCGTAGGAGCCGCGGCCCGCGTCGTTGTCGAGGGTGGCGACCGGCGAGCACAGTCCGTCGTGCGCGAGGTTCGTCGGTACGGCGACCAGGGGCAGGCCCACGCGCGCCGCCGCGAACTTGGCGCAGTCGATGATCTTTCCGCCGCCGAGTCCGACCACGGCGTCGTAGTGGCCGGCCTTTATGGCGCCGGCCAGCCGGACCGCGTCGTCGAGGGTGCCGCCGCCGACCTCGTACCAGCTCGCGCCGGGCAGTGAGGGGGCGATCCGCTCGCGCAGCCGCGCCCCGGAGCCGCCGCTGACGGCGACGGCGAGCCGGCCGGACTGCGAGATGCGCTCGTCGGCGAGGACACAGCCCAGGTCGTCGAGGGCGCCGGGGCGGATGTCGACGACGAGCGGGGAGGGGATGAGCCGGGTCAGTACTGGCACGCGATCTCCCGTCCGCGGGCGAGGTCGTCGTGGTTGTCGATCTCCACCCACTTGACGTCGCCGATCGGCGCCACGTCGATGCGGAAGCCGCGGTTGACGAGCTCCTGGTAGCCGTGCTCGTAGAACTGCTGCGGGTCGGTCTCCCAGACGGTCTTCAGCGCGTCGGCGAGCTCGGGGGCGGCGTCGCCCTCGATCAGGGTGACGCCGATGTACTCGCCGGTCGCCTCGGCCGGGTCCATCAGCTTGGTGATCTTCGTCATTCCCCTGGCGGGGTCGGCGACGACCTTCATCTCCTCGTCGGCCAGCGACTTCACGTCGTCGAGGGCGAGGATGATCTTCCTGTCCCCGCCCCGGGCGGCGAGCAGGGTGCGCTCGACGGAGACCGGGTGCACGGTGTCGCCGTTGGCGAGGATCACGCCGTCCTTGAGGGCGTCACGGCCGCACCACAGGGAGTAGGCGTTGTTCCACTCCTCGGCCTTGTCGTTGTCGATCAGGGTGAGCTTGAGGCCGTACGTGCGCTCCAGGTCCGCCCGGCGCTCGTAGACGGCTTCCTTGCGGTAGCCGACGATGATCGCGGCCTCGGTGAGGCCGACCTCGGCGAAGTTGGCGAGGGTGAGGTCGAGGACCGTCGGTTCGCCCTCTATGCCCGCGGGCCCCACCGGCACCAGCGCCTTGGGAAGGCTGTCGGTGTAGGGGCGCAGACGCCGTCCGGCGCCGGCCGCCAGCACGAGGCCGATCATGCGGGTTCTCCTTCATCGTGTACGGCGGGCGCCCCTGCGGACGCCCAGAAGCGGATGCTCTCGGCGAGCACCAGCAGGGCCACGGCCACGGCGAGCACCGTGAGCGCGACCGTGAACTGCGGGACGGTGAGCAGCGCCGCGAGGACGGCGACCGCCAGGACGCGGCCCTCGTGCCCCCCGATCGCCCGCACCAGCCAGTGCGGCGGCGCGCCCGCGTTGCCGCGGATGCGGTAGACCGTGTCGTAGTGATGGTAGGCGACCGCGGCCACCAGTCCGTAGGCCGCGGGAAGGGCTCCGTTCACGTCCGCGTGGGCCGCCAGGGCCAGCACGGTGCCGTATTCGGCGGCGCGGAGGAAGGGGGGGACGAGCCAGTCGAGGGGGCCCTTGAGGGGGCGGGCGACGGCGACGGCGGAGGTCAGGACGTGGACGCAGGCGGCGAGGACGGTCCATGGGGCACCGAAGCCGGTGAGCGCGGCCGTGGCGACGACGGCGAGGCCGCCGAGCAGCGCGACGGCGGGGGCGGCGAAGCCGGGGAGGCGGCGCGCGGGGGCCTTCAGCAGCCCGCCCAGGGGCTCGGCGAGCGGCCCGGAGTCGGCGAGGTCCGCCAGCGCCCGGGCGGCCCGGTCGGTGCGCCTGGCCTTGCGGGTGAGCGAGCGCAGCACCCGGCCCGCCGTGGTGTACGCGGCGGCGAAGGCGCAGCCGATGAGCAGCGCGTAGAAGGTGATCCGGGGGGTGGTGACGGCCGTGAGGACGGCGATCATCGCCCAGCGTTCGCCGATCGGCAGGACGATCATGCGGCGCAGCCAGACGGTCCAGCCGACGCTGTCGAGTCTGTCGGAGAGGGCCGCGGTGGGGCTGGTGTTGCCGGTGGCGTCGTGGTTGGCCTCGTTGAAGGAGAAGTCGACCACGTGCCGGCAGGTCTGGAGCACCATCGCGCCGAGGGCGAGGGCCCATACGTCGTCGCCGCCCCGGGCCGCCCCCAGGGCGAGGCCGGCGTAGTACGCGTACTCCTTGGCGCGGTCGAAGGTGGCGTCGAGCCAGGCGCCGAGGGTGGAGTACTGCAGGGAGTAGCGGGCGAGCTGGCCGTCGGCGCAGTCGAGGACGAACGAGGCGATGAGCAGGACGCCGGCGGCGACGAAGCCGGGGCGGGTGCCGGTGGCGGCGCAGGCGGCGGCTATCAGCGCGGTGAGCAGGGAGGCGGTGGTGACCTGGTTGGGGGTCAGTCCGCGGCGGGCGCACCAGCGGGCGACGTAGCGGGAGTAGGGGCTGATGAAGTGGGTGGTGAAGAACCCGTCGCGGGCCTTGACCGCGGACTTCAGGCGTATGGCCTCGTCGTCGACGGAGGCGACGGCCTGCCGGGCCTCGTTGCGGGCCTGGGGGTCGGCGGGGACGGTGGCGACGAGGCTGCCGAGCTCGGGACGGTGCACGTCGGCGCCGTCGGTGTCGAGGGCGGTGACCACGCGGTCGGCGAGGCTGTCGACCAGGGTGTCGCCGCCGGGCGCCTCACCGGAGGAGTTCTCGCGGGCCAGGGCGCGGGCCAGGGCCTGCCGGCCGGTCTGCTGGGCGGTGACGGCGCCGGGGATCGCGGCGACCGGGAAGCGGGGGTCGGTGAGGCCGAGGCGCAGCGCGTGCACATGGCCCACGAAGCGGGCGTCGACCACGGCGACCCGCTGCCCCGCGGGGACCGCGGCGAGCAGGGTCTCTGCCTCGGCGGCGCCGGACGCGATCCGTACGTCGAAGCCGAGGGAGCGCAGGTCCCCCTCGAGCGACGAACCGGGGACCGGCAGGCCGGTGAGGATGGCGGTCGACAACCGAATCTCACTCCCTGGGTGCCGACGCGTCCACGTCGGCCATGTACATGGTGAGGCGCCCGCGCGGGGGCCTCCGGGCAGCATGTCGGCAGAGGCTATCGGATCCCCGGAAGCCCACGTTCACCACCCGTTCGGCGGTTGGATCGACGTGGTTCGCCCGCGTCGCTGCCGCGATCATCATCGGGGATCCGGGGCCGCGCCCACAAACCGCGCCCGTGGGAAGACCGTTCACCGCGGGCCGAAGACCGTCGATTCGGGACATATCCGCATGCCCGTCCGGTCGGCGGGGCTCGGCATAGGGTGGACGACCATGACTTGGCTGATCACCGGCGGAGCCGGTTACATCGGGGCACATGTGGTGCGGGCCATGGCGGACGCCGGGGAGGAGGTCGTCGCCCTGGACGACCTCTCGTCCGGCGTACCGGGGCGGCTTCCGGCCGGCGTACCGCTGGTCAGGGGGTCGTCGCTGGACGGCGAGCTGCTGAAGCGGGTGCTCGCGGAGCACCGGGTGACGGGCGTGCTGCACCTCGCCGCGCGCAAGCAGGTCGCCGAGTCCGTGGCCCAGCCGGTCCGGTACTACCGGGAGAACGTGGGCGGTCTCGCGACGCTGCTGGAGGCCGTGGCGGAGGCCGGGGTCCGCCGCTTCGTCTTCTCCTCGTCCGCGGCCGTGTACGGCGACCCCCGGGTGGACCTCATCACGGAGGACACGCCCTGCGCCCCGGTGAACCCCTACGGCGAGACCAAGCTCGCCGGGGAGTGGCTGGTGCGGGCGGCCGGCCGCGCCCACGGCATCTCCACGGCCTGCCTGCGCTACTTCAACGTCGCGGGGGCGGCGGCGCCGGAGCTGGCCGACACCGGGGTCTTCAACATCGTGCCGATGGTCTTCGACCGGCTCACCCGCGACGAGGCCCCGCGCATCTTCGGCGACGACTACCCGACACCGGACGGTACGTGTGTCCGCGACTACATCCACGTGGCCGATCTGGCCGAGGCGCACCTGGCGGCGGCCCGCGTGCTGTCGGACGGGGGCCCGGCCGGAGATCTGACGCTGAACATCGGCCGCGGCGAGGGCGTCTCCGTGCGCGAGCTGATCACGGCCATCGGCAAGATCACCGGCGACACCCGGGCCCCGGTCGTCGAGGCCCGCCGGCCCGGCGACGCCCCCCGCGCGGTGGCGTCCGCCGCCCGCGCGAGCGAGCTGCTCGGCTGGAGCGCCCGCCGTTCGGTGGACGAGATGGTCGACTCGGCCTGGCAGGGCTGGCAGCTCCGCCACGCCCCCGCCCAGGGGCAGTGAGGCTGCCCTGACCTGCGGATCGTTTCCGCAGGTCAGGGCAGATGACAACGGTGTTCAGTGCCGCGTTGCCCCATACCCCCCACCCGTAGTTCACTGTCACTCGGCAGTCGGTCACGGAAAGGCGGCGCACATGGGGGCTGGGCACGATCACGGGCACGCGCACGGAGCGCTCGCCGGCGGAACCGCCAGTGCGGCGTACCGCGGCAGACTGCGGGTGGCGCTGGCGATCACGCTCGGTGTCATGGTGGTCCAGATCGTCGGCGGCGCGCTGGCCGACTCGCTGGCCCTGGTCGCGGACGCGGCCCACATGGCGACGGACGCCGTGGGCCTGGGCATGGCGCTGCTCGCGATCCACTTCGCGAACCGCCCGCCGAGCGAGCGCCGCACCTTCGGGCTGGCCCGCGCGGAGATACTCGCCGCCCTGGCCAACTGTCTGCTGCTGCTCGGCGTCGGCGGCTACGTGCTGTACGAGGCGGTCCAGCGGTTCATCACCCCGGCCGACACCCAGGGCGGCCTCGCGATGGTGTTCGGCGCCATCGGTCTGGCCGCCAACCTGGTGTCGCTGAGCCTGCTGATGCGGGGGCAGAAGGAGAGCCTCAACGTGCGGGGCGCCTTCCTGGAGGTGGCGGCGGACGCGCTCGGCTCGGTCGCGGTGATCCTGGCCGCCCTGGTGATCGTCACCACCGGCTGGACGGCCGCGGACCCGATCGCCTCCCTGGTGATCGCGCTGATGATCGTGCCGCGCACCGTGAAGCTGCTGCGCGAGACCCTGGACGTCCTGCTGGAGGCGGCGCCCAAGGGCGTCGACATGGCCCAGGTGCGGGCGCACATCCTGGCCACCCCGGGGGTCGAGGACGTGCACGACCTGCACGCCTGGACGATCACCTCGGGGATGCCCGTCCTCTCCGCGCACGTGGTCGTGAGCACCGACACGCTGAGCGCCATCGGGCACGAGAAGATGCTGCACGAGCTGCAGGGCTGCCTGGGCGATCACTTCGACGTGGAGCACTGCACCTTCCAGCTCGAGCCCAGCGGGCACGCCGAACACGAGGCCCGTCTCTGCCACTAGGGCCTGCCGCCTGCCGTCAGGGAGGCGCGCGGGGGTCCGGGAGGCGCGCGGGCGTGCCCGTGCGCCGGGGAACGCAGCCGTCCGCCCCCGCGGTGGCGCCGCTTTCCCCGCGCCGCTCCGCGGCGGGCGCATGTCCCGGGCCGCCGGGGGCACGATCAGCTGCGGGCCCGGTCCCCCGCCCCGGCCGGTGCGACCGCCCTCCGCGCCGGGCGCGGGACATGCGGGTGAGGACCGGAGTGCCGGGAGTGCCGGATTCGTGCGGCAGACTGGGGCGCGAAGACCGAGTGAAGGATGGGTATGCCGATCACACCTGCCACCGCGACGAACAGCCCGTCGAACGGCACCGCCGAGCCGATTTTGCTGGAACTGGTCGACGAGGACGGCGTGACGATCGGCACCTCCGAGAAGCTCGCCGCCCATCAGCCGCCGGGGCGGCTGCACCGGGCGTTCTCGGTGTTCCTGTTCGACGAGCGCGGACGGCTGCTGCTCCAGCAGCGGGCGCTGGGCAAGTACCACTCGCCCGGTGTGTGGTCCAACACCTGCTGCGGTCACCCCTACCCCGGTGAGGCGCCGTTCGCCGCGGCGGCCCGGCGGACCTTCGAGGAGCTGGGGGTGTCGCCCTCGCTGCTGGCGGAGGCCGGCACGGTCCGCTACAACCACCCGGACCCGGCCTCGGGCCTGGTGGAGCAGGAGTACAACCACCTCTTCGTCGGCATGGTGCAGTCGCCCCTGCGGCCGGACCCGGAGGAGGTGGCGTCCACCGCGTTCGTGACCCCGGCCGAGCTGGCCGAGCGGCACGCGAAGGACGTCTACTCGGCCTGGTTCATGACCGTCCTGGACGCGGCCCGCCCGGCGGTGCGGGAACTGACGGGACCGTCGGCGGGCTGGTGACGCCGGGCGGACCCGGCGCGCCCCACGGCTGACGGGAGTCCGGCGGCAGGGTTTTAGACGATCTGCGCGGGTTTGAGCGGCAGGGCGGCCCAGATCACCTTGCCGCCGGTCGCGGTGTGCTCGACCTCGCAGGCACCACCCGCCTCCCGGGTGATCTCGCGCACCAGGAGCAGTCCCCGGCCCCCGGTGCGGGCGTGGTCGGCCTCCAGGGCGGTGGGCCGGTAGGGGTGGTTGTCCTCCACGGCGACCCGGATCCACTCGGCGCCGACGGCGACCTCCACGCCGAGCACCGGTGACAGCAGCGCCGCGTGCCGTACGGCGTTGGTCACCAGTTCCGAGACGATCAGCAGCAGTCCCTGGACCACGTCGTCCGCGACCGGAACCCCCTGCCGCAGCAGCAGGTCACGCACGGCGTGCCGGGCCTGCGGGACCGAGGCGTCCACGGCCGGGGCGGTGAACCGCCAGACACCTTCGTACGGCAGCGGATCGCCACCTTCACGCTCGATTGTGACCACACGTCGAGTGTTGATACCGATCGGCTCGACCCTTCGACACTGAACAGAAGTCAGCGAATATCGAGCGATTCCGACCGTTGGCGTATGACACGGTCGATTGCGGGACCGTTCCCGTCCGCCTTGTGCCGTCCCGGGAAACTATTCGGGTTGTACGGGTTTGGCGGTGGGCCCGTCCTCCGTCCGCCGCGCCTCCTCACCGGCCAGCCGGTCGGAGACCATGCCGACGATGCGGCGCCCTCCGTACCCGGTGGCGATCAGGCCGAGCCCGTCGAAGAGCAGGGAGAGGGAGAAGAACGTCCCGATGACGTACTGGCTGCTGCTCGGCCAGGTGCCCAGCACCAGGATGCCCAGCAGCAGACCGAAGGCTCCCTGGACCAGCGTCCAGCCGAACTGCGGCCCGCGCACCACCAGGCTGCCGACCAGGCGGAACAGCCCGCCGGTGAGGAACAGCAGCGCGGCGAACATGGTCAGCGCCTCGGCCGCCGCCTCCGGCGTCTTCAGCACCACCACACCGGCCGCGATGTTCAGGGCGGCGACGACCACGCCGAGCCAGAAGAAGTTGGTGTGCCGCGCCTGGACGGCGTGCAGCAGCCCGATCACACCGCCGATCAGCAGCAGCCAGCCGAACAGCAGCATCGAGGTCAGGGTGGCGACACCCGTGTACACCAGGCCGACCAGCCCGGCGACGACCAGGATCACCCCGAGCACGGCGAGCCAGCTGAAACCGCGGCTCAGCTTCGCGGCCTCGCCCCGGGGCCCGGCGGTGTTGGCGGTCTTGGCCATGAGTGCCTCCTCGCTCCTGTCCCCTCCCCCAGTCTCCGCCGTCCGTCCCTCCCCCGCCGGACGACCGGGATCCTGCCGTCCGGCGCGCCGACCGGGGCGGCTAGCATCCGGCGCATGGAGCCGCAGCTGCTGCACACCGTCACCGACTCGGTCGCCACGGTCGTCATCCGCCACCCGGAGAAGCGCAACGCCATGACGGCCGCGATGTGGGGTTCCCTGCCGCCGCTGCTGGAAACGCTGGCCGCCGACCCGGGGGTGCGGGCGCTGGTCCTCACCGGTGCGGGCGGCACGTTCTGCGCCGGGGCGGACATCTCCACGCTCCAGGGGTCGCCGCTGGAGGCGCAGCGGCTGGCCGTGGCGGCGGAGGAGGCGCTCGCCGCCTTCCCCAAGCCGACGCTGGCCGCGGTCCGCGGTCACTGTGTGGGCGGCGGGGCGCAGCTGGCGGCGGCCTGCGACCTGCGGTTCGCCGAGGAGGGGGCCCTGTTCGGGGTGACCCCGGCGAAGCTGGGCGTGGTCTATCCGGCTTCGGCCACCCGGCGGCTGGTCTCGCTGGTGGGCCCGGCGACCGCCAAGTACCTGCTGTTCTCGGGCGAGTTGATCGACGCCGGGCGGGCGCTGCGCACGGGTCTGGTGGACGAGGTGCTGCCCGGGGGCGAACTGGACGAGCGTGTCGCGCGGTTCACGGCGATCCTGGCCTCCCGCTCACAGCTCACGCAGGCCGCGGCGAAGGAGTTCGCCGACGGCCGCACCGACCGGGACCCGTACTGGAGCGACCGGGCGCGGGAGAGCGGCGACACCGCGGAGGGCGTCGCCGCGTTCCTGGAGCGCCGGACCCCGCACTTCACCTGGAGCGTGTCCACGTCGGAACGGAGCGGCTCCGCGACCTGACCTCCGCGACGGGGTGCGCGGGCGCCTTCTCGCGCCGTGCATGTTGAAGCGTGGACGAGGTACCCGGGATCTTCCGGCCGGAGCGGCCGGGGGACGAAAGGGGAGAATCGTGTTCCGTGCCATCGCGGATGTCCTGCGTCAGATCGGCGGGGCCGTCGCCACCGTGGTGACGCTGCCGTTCCGGGCGCTCGCCCGGCTGTTCGGCGGGGCCTCCTCCGCCACGCGTGGCCGTCGCGCCTGAGCCCGCCCGTGCGATGTCCGGGCGAGTCGCCGCCCTGATCCCCGATTGTCGGCGTCACCTGCCACAATTGCCGCGCAACCTCAGTGGAGAAGGCGGTACGGGAACGTGACGACACCCCTCGCAGGGTCCATCGAAGGCAGGATCGCCGAGGAGCTCGGCGTACGGGAGCGGCAGGTCAGGGCCGCCGTCGAACTGCTCGACGGCGGTTCGACGGTGCCCTTCATCGCCCGCTACCGCAAGGAAGCGACCGAGATGCTCGACGACGCGCAGCTGCGCACGCTCGAGGAGCGGCTGCGCTATCTGCGGGAGCTGGAGGAGCGTCGTACGGCGATCCTGGAGTCGGTACGCGAGCAGGGCAAGCTCACCGACGAGCTCGAGTCCCGGATCCGGGGCGCGGAGACCAAGGCGCGCCTGGAGGACATCTACCTGCCGTTCAAGCCGAAGCGGCGCACCAAGGCGCAGATCGCGCGCGAGGCGGGCCTGGAGCCGCTGGCGGAGGGGCTGCTCGGTGATCCGGGGGTCGACCCCCTCGCCGCGGCCGCCGCGTTCGTGGACGCCGGCAAGGGTGTCGACGGTCCGCAGGCCGCGCTGGACGGCGCGCGGGCGATCCTCACCGAGCGGTTCTCGGAGGACGCCGACCTGATCGGCGAGCTGCGCGAGCGGATGTGGGTGCGCGGACGGCTGGCCGCGAAGGTGCGCGAGGGCAAGGAGGAGGCGGGCGCGAAGTTCTCCGACTACTTCGACTTCGCCGAGCCGTTCACCGAGCTGCCCTCGCACCGGATCCTGGCGATGCTGCGCGGCGAGAAGGAGGAGGTCCTCGACCTCGTCCTGGAGCCGGAGGAGCCCACCGACGGGCCGTCGTCGTACGAGGGGATCGTCGCGCACCGGTTCGGGATCGCCGACAGGGGCCGCCCCGCCGACAAGTGGCTGGGCGACACGGTCCGCTGGGCCTGGCGCACCCGCATCCTGGTGCACCTCGGCATCGACCTGAGGCTGCGGCTGCGCACGGCGGCGGAGGACGAGGCGGTGCGGGTCTTCGCGGCGAACCTGCGCGACCTGCTGCTCGCCGCCCCGGCCGGCACGCGCGCGACGCTGGGCCTCGACCCGGGTTTCCGTACGGGTGTGAAGGTCGCCGTGGTGGACGCCACCGGCAAGGTCGTGGCCACCGACGTGATCCACCCGCACGTCCCGGCGAACCGGTGGGACGAGGCGGTCGCCAAGCTGGCGCGGCTGGCGAAGGAGCACGCGGTCGAGCTGATCGCGATCGGCAACGGCACGGCGTCCCGCGAGACCGACAAGCTCGCCGGTGAGCTGATCGCGAAGCACCCGGAGCTGAACCTGACCAAGGTGATGGTGTCGGAGGCGGGCGCCTCCGTGTACTCGGCCTCCGCGTTCGCCTCGCAGGAGCTGCCGGACATGGACGTGTCGCTGCGCGGCGCGGTGTCGATCGCGCGCCGGCTCCAGGACCCGCTGGCCGAGCTGGTGAAAATCGACCCGAAGTCGATCGGGGTCGGCCAGTACCAGCACGACCTGTCCGAGGTGAAGCTGTCGCGTTCGCTGGACGCGGTGGTGGAGGACTGTGTGAACGGCGTGGGGGTGGACGTCAACACCGCGTCGGCGCCGCTGCTGGCCCGGGTCTCCGGCATCACCTCGGGGCTGGCCGAGAACATCGTGGCGCACCGGGACTCCAACGGGCCGTTCCGCTCGCGCGGTGAGCTGAAGAAGGTGACGCGGCTCGGTCCGAAGGCGTACGAGCAGTGCGCGGGCTTCCTGCGGATCCGCGGCGGCGACGACCCGTTGGACGCCTCCAGCGTGCACCCGGAGGCCTACCCGGTCGTGCGGCGCATGGTGAAGACGTCCGGTGAGCAGGTCGCCGCGCTGATCGGGAACACGGCGGTGCTCCGGTCGCTGAGGCCGCAGGAGTTCGTGGACGAGACGTTCGGTCTGCCGACGGTGAGCGACATCCTGAAGGAACTGGAGAAGCCGGGGCGCGACCCGCGGCCCGCGTTCAGGACGGCCGTCTTCAAGGAGGGCGTGGAGAAGATCTCCGACCTGGCCTCCGGGATGGTGCTGGAGGGTGTCGTCACGAACGTCGCCGCGTTCGGGGCGTTCGTCGACGTCGGTGTCCACCAGGACGGGCTGGTGCACGTCTCCGCGATGTCGAAGACGTTCGTGAAGGACCCGCGGGACGTGGTGAAGCCGGGTGACATCGTCAAGGTGAAGGTCCTCGACGTGGACATCCCGCGCAAGCGGATCTCGCTGACGCTGCGGCTGGAGGACGAGGCCGCGCCGCAGGGGCAGGCGTCCGGCGGTGAGCGGCGGCAGCGTGGCGGACGGCCGCCGCAGCAGCGCCAGGGCCGCGGGGGCGGCGGTGGCGGCGGTGGCGGCGCGCGTCAGGCGCCCGCGCCGGCGAACAGCGCGATGGCCGACGCCCTGCGCCGGGCGGGTCTCGTCGACCCGAAGAGCGGCAGGCGCTGACCTCTCGCCGGGCCCGTCTCCCTCCGCCGCGCGAGACGGGCCCGGCGCATTGACGTGGTCGGCCTGTCGGTGGCACGGGTCGTCACGTGGGCGGTCACGGCGAGCGAGGCGTGCGAGACCGCCCGGGCCGGGCTCGGCCGGGACGCGCTACGGGCCCGCGGCCGGGGCGTCGGGCCCCTTCCGGAGCCGTACTGGATCACGTACGGGCTCGAGACGGCGGGCGGCTTCGTGGCCCGGCGGCCGGCGCTGACCGCCGAGGACGCCTCCGGAAGCCGCTCCCTCGACCTGCGCCACGACGGCCGGGGCGGCTGGAGCGCCGACGGTGAGCGGCTCCCCGCTCCGGGCGGCGGCCCGGGTCTGTGCCCGCTGACCGACACCGTGCCGGTGCCGCGGCACGGGCTGCTCCGCGGGCCGGGCGAGCGGGAGTTCGTTCGCTACGCGTCAGACCTCAGCAGCGATCCGGAGTTCGGCGAGGACGGCCGCGTCGTCGACTGCTCCCGGCCGGCGCGGCGGCTGGGGACGCCTCAACGCTCGGTCACCTTGCCGTCGGCGACCTCCAGACGGCGGGTGACGTGGACCGCGTCGAGCATGCGGCGGTCGTGGGTGATCAGCAGGAGCGTGCCCTGGTAGGCGTCGAGGGCGGATTCGAGCTGTTCGATGGCCGGCAGGTCCAGGTGGTTGGTCGGCTCGTCGAGGACCAGGAGGTTGACGCCCCGGCCCTGGAGGAGGGCCAGGGCCGCCCGGGTGCGTTCGCCCGGGGAGAGTCCGGCCGCCGGGCGCGTCACGTGGTCCGCCTTGAGGCCGAACTTGGCCAGGAGCGTGCGGATGTCGGACGGTTCCAGGTCCGGCACCGCCGGGCGGAAGGCGTCGAGCAGTGTCTGCGGACCGTGGAACAGTGCCCGGGCCTGGTCGACCTCGCCGAGCAGGACGCCCGAACCCAGGGCGGCGTGCCCGGCGTCCAGCGGAACCCGGCCCAGGAGGGCGCCGAGCAGGGTGGACTTGCCGGCGCCGTTCGCGCCCGTCACCGCGACGCGGTCGGCCCAGTCGATCTGCAGGGAGACCGGGCCGAGGGTGAAGCCGCCGCGGCGGACCTCGGCGTTCCGGAGGGTGGCGACGACCGCGCCCGAGCGGGGGGCCGACGCGATCTCCATGCGCAGATCCCACTCCTTGCGCGGCTCCTCGACCACCTCCAGGCGCTCGATCATGCGCTGGGTCTGCCGCGCCTTGGCGGCCTGCTTCTCGCTGGCCTCGCTGCGGAACTTGCGGCCGATCTTGTCGTTGTCGCCGCCGGCCTTGCGGCGGGCGTTCTTGACGCCCTTGTCCATCCAGGTGCGCTGCATCTGGGCCCGGTCCTGGAGCGCGGCCCGCTTGTCGGCGTACTCCTCGTACTCGTCCCGGGCGTGCCGGCGGGCCACCTCCCGTTCCTCCAGATAGGCCTGGTAGCCACCGCCGTAGAGGTTGATCTGCCGCTGGGCGAGGTCGAGTTCGAGGACCTTGGTGACGGTGCGGGTGAGGAACTCGCGGTCGTGGCTGACGACGACCGTGCCGGCCCGCAGTCCGGCCACGAAGCGTTCGAGGCGCTCCAGGCCGTCCAGGTCGAGGTCGTTGGTCGGCTCGTCGAGGAGGAAGACGTCGTAGCGGGACAGGAGCAGGGAGGCGAGTCCGGCGCGGGCGGCCTGGCCGCCGGAGAGCGAGGTCATCGGCTGGTCGAGGCCGACGGCGAGACCGAGCGCGCCGGCGACTTCCTCGGCGCGCTCGTCGAGGTCGGCGCCGCCCAGGGACAGCCAGCGCTCCAGGCTCGTGGCGTACGCGTCGTCCGCGCCGGGCGCTCCGTCGACCAGGGCCTGGGTCGCCTCGTCCATCGCCCGCTGGGCCTCGGCGACACCGGTGCGGCGGGCCAGGAACTCCCGCACGGTCTCGCCGGGCCGGCGCTCCGGTTCCTGCGGGAGGTGCCCGACGGTCGCGGTGGGCGGGGAGAGGCGCAGCTCGCCCTGTTCCGGTGCGGCGAGCCCGGCGAGCAGGCGCAGCAGCGTGGACTTGCCCGCGCCGTTGGCGCCGACCAGGCCGATCACGTCACCGGGGGCGACGACGAGATCGAGACCGGTGAAGAGCGAGCGGTCGCCGTGCCCGGCGGCGAGGTTCTTGGCGACGAGGGTGGCAGTCATCAGACCGCCGATCCTAGTGCCCGCGCCCGGACGGCCGGGCCGCGGCCCTCACCGTCCGACGGCCGTCACCAGCACCGTCCCGCCGGCGCGTGCCACGACGTACGCCTCGCCCCGCACCGCCTTGGCGTCCAGGAGGACGCGGTGCCGGCCGGGTTCCAGGACGCCGTCGAAGAGGTCCTGCGCGTGGGCGCGGGAGAGACGGTCGACGCGGTACGCGGTGAGCCGCACCCGGCAGGACGAGGTGACCTCGAGCTCCGCGGCGCCGGGGCGGGCGGTGAGCTCCGTCAGCCGGCGCCGCTGCGGCGGACCGGCGTCCAGGGCCTGTTCGGTCTGGGCCACGAGCAGCGGCACCACGGGCGCGAGTCCGTCGACGCAGGGGACGTCGAGGCCGGCGGTGGTGAAGGCGCGGCGCACGGTGTCGCGCTGTCCGGCGCCGACGGAGCGGCCGAAGACGACGGCGCCGTAGGTCCGCAGTTCGTCGGCGGGGACGCCGTCGGCGTCCTGGGCGATGTCGGCGCCGATGCCGATGGTGCGCAGGGCGGCGGCGAGCCGGGCGAGCGGGGCGGCGCGGGCGCCGATGAGCAGGACCCGGCGGCGGGCGCCGGGGGTGTCGCCGTTCAGGAGGGCGGCGAGGGCCGCACGGTACTCGGTGCCGCGGAAGCGGAACGGCCCCATGCCGTGGTAGCCGTTGAGTTCCAGATCGGCGTGCGTGTCGGTCTGCCAGGCGAAGTCGCGCCAGATGACGTCCTCGCCGTCGTGCTCGATGACGGCGGTGACCGCGCCGCAGGCGAGGTCCTCGCACTCGGGGCAGCCGTAGACGATGAACCGGCCGGCGGGCAGAGGCGCCTCGGTCTCCAGCAGCAGGCTGCGGACCTGGGCGGTGAAGAGGGAGGGCGGGACGTCGGAGGCGAGCGGGGAGACGGCGTCCAGGTCGGAGAGACGGAAGAGCAGCGGGCATCCGTCGACGACGAAGTCGACGAAGTCCCGGTGGACCTGGTAGTCACCGCCTGCGAGGAGTCCACCGGCTCTCGTCGCCGGTGCCAGGCCGAAGGTCGCGTACTCGGCAGACATGCTGTGAGTATTCCCCCCGCGGGCCGCACCCGCGCACGGCATGGCACATTCCGCTAACGTCCGGCCGATGGAGACCGAACTGGACGGCGATGTCCTGGTGATCGGCGGTGGTGTCATCGGGCTGACCACGGCCGTGGTGCTCGCCGAGCGCGGTGCACGGGTACGGCTGTGGGCGCGGGACCCGGTCGGGCGGACCACCTCGGCGGTTGCGGGGGCGCTGTGGTGGCCGTACCGGATCGAGCCGCTCGCGTCGGCGCGGGCGTGGGCGCTGCGGTCGCTGGACGTGTACGAGGAGCTGGCCGAGCGGCCGGACGTCACCGGCGTACGGATGGTCGAAGGAGTACTGGGCGAAACGGCCCTGGACGAGGTCGACGCGTGGGCGGCGGCGCGGCTGCCGGGCCTGCGGCTCGCGACGGCGCGGGAGTATCCGGCGGGGCCGGGGGTGTGGGCCCGGCTGCCGCTCATCGACATGCCGGCCCATCTGCCGTGGCTGCGGGAGCGGTTGCTGGCGGCGGGCGGTGCGGTCGAGGCGCGTACGGTGACGGACCTGACGGAGACGGACGCGCCGGTCGTGGTCAACTGCACGGGGCTGGGGGCGCGGGAGCTGGTGCCGGACCCCTCCGTGCGGCCGGTGCGGGGGCAGTTGGTCGTCGTGGAGAACCCGGGGATCCGTACGTGGACGGTCTCCACCGGGCCGGACGGCGCGATGGCGTACTTCTTCCCGCAGCCGGGGCGGCTGGTGCTGGGGGGTACGGCGGAGGAGGACGTCTGGTCCGCGGAGCCGGACCCGGCGGTGGCCGAGGCGATCGTGCGGCGGTGTGCGGCGCTGCGTCCGGAGATCGCCGGCGCCCGGGTCCTGGAGCACCGGGTGGGTCTGCGCCCGGCACGCGGCACCGTCCGCCTGGAACGCGCCCCGCTGCCCGGCGGCCGGGTCCTGGTGCACAACTACGGTCACGGCGGCGCGGGCGTCACCGTGGCCTGGGGGTGCGCGGAGGAGGCGGCGGCGCTGGCCGCCGGGTGAAGCGGTGCCGCCCCGGCCCGCGGGCGGGGTCGGGGCGGTGCGGGAGGGGCCGGCTCGCGGCGGTCAGTGTTTGCCGATGGGGTCGCCCTCCACGTCGGTGCCGCGGCCCGGGCCGACACGGAGTTCGAACTCGCCGTCGTACTTCGTGTGGCCCTCGATGACCGCGAGTTGCACCGCCTCGGTGGCCATCTCGTCGCGCACGATGAGCGGGTCGCGCCGCAGGTCGCGCATGAGCGCCGCACACATGAAGAGCATCACGAGGACGAACGGGGCCGCCGCGAGGATCGTGAGGTTCTGCAGACCGGTCAGCGCGTCGCCCTGGCCGCTGCCCACCATCAGCATGATCGCCGCCACGGCGCCGGTGACCACACCCCAGAACACGACGACCCAGCGGCTGGGTTCGAGCACTCCCTTCTGCGAGAGGGTGCCCATCACGACGGAGGCCGCGTCGGCGCCGGAGACGAAGAAGATGCCGACGAGGATCATCACCAGCAGGCTGGTGGCGGTGGCGATGGGGTACTCCTGGAGCACGGCGAAGAGCCGGCCCTCGGGGGTCGTCTCGTCGCCGAGCCGGTTCTGCTCCTGGAGCCGCATCGCCGAGCCGCCGAAGATCGCGAACCAGACCAGGCTGACCGTGCTGGGGACGAGGATGACCCCGCCGATGAACTGGCGGATGGTGCGGCCCCGGCTGATGCGTGCGATGAACATGCCGACGAAGGGCGTCCAGGAGATCCACCACGCCCAGTAGAAGACGGTCCAGCTGCCCAGCCAGTCGGCGACGCCCTCCCCTCCGCTGATCTCGGTGCGGCCGGCGAGGTCGGGCAGGTCGCCGAGGTAGGCGAAGACCGACGTCGGCAGCAGGTCGAGGATGAGGATGGTCGGGCCCGCGACGAACACGAACAGGGCGAGGACCAGCGCCAGCACCATGTTGGTGTTGGACAGCCACTGGATGCCCTTCTCCACGCCGGAGACCGCGGAGGCCACGAACGCCACGGTCAGCACCGCGATGATGCCGACCAGCAGCCCGGTGCTGACCTTGTCCATCCAGTCGAGCTTCTCCACCCCGGAGCCGATCTGCAGGGCGCCGAGGCCCAGCGAGGCCGCGGACCCGAAGATCGTCGCGATGATGGCGAGCATGTCGATGACCCGGCCGCCGAGGCCACCGGCGTTCTTCTCACCGATGAGCGGGGTGAAGACGGCGCTGATGGTCTGGCGCCGGCGCCGGCGGAAGGTGCTGTAGGCGATGGCGAGGCCGACCACCGCGTAGATGGCCCACGGGTGGAGCGTCCAGTGGAACAGGGTGGTGGCCATGGCCGTCTCCATGCGGTCGCCGGAGTCGGCCGGGCCGGTGCCGGGCGGGGGTGTCGTGTAGTGCGCCAGCGGCTCGCTCACGCCCCAGAACATCAGGCCGATGCCCATGCCGGCGCTGAACATCATGGCGATCCAGGAGACCGTGCGGAACTCGGGCTCCTCGCCCTCGGCGCCGAGGTGGATCCGGCCGTAGCGGCTGGCCGCGAGCCAGAGGGCGAAGACCACGAAACCGGAGGCGGCCAGCATGAACCCCCAGCCGCCGTTGTGCATCAGCCCGCCGAGCATGCTGCTGGAGGTGTCCTGGAGGGAGTCCGTCCAGACGGCGCCCCAGAGCACGAACGCGAGGGTGAGTACGGCGGTGACGCCGAACACCACCCGGTCGGTCCGCGGGTGCCCCCGGCCCGGCAGGCCCGCTTCGGAGCCCGGCAGCGGGCCTGCCGTATGGTCCCTGTCGTTGTGCTGGTCCTGCGTCACGGGCGGCACCTTTCGTCAGAGCCGTTGGGCGAAGAGCACTCCTCCCGATAGCCCCTTACCACCTTTGGCGCGGAACTCACCTGTTCAGCAGGACGGGACGGCCTCTCCTTCCGCCAGGTGGTAGGTGGCCCGCCCGTCCAGGAGCAGCGGCACGAGGGCGCGCAGCGACTGCCGCAGCGGTACGAGGACGCCGTCGGCGTCCTCGCGGACGTGTACGCCGTGCAGGGCCAGCTCGTCCCCGACGTCGGCGTACTGACCGGGCGTGAGACGGTAGCCGCACGGCGGGTCGGTGATCACCTCGGACGGTTCGGGCGGGTCGTTGTCGGCGCCGCCCAGGTGGACGGGGCCGGTGTCGGCGTATCCGGCACCACGGGCGCGGGCGGTGGCCGCCCCGACCTCGCCCCGGCGTTCCCCGGCGAAGCGGACGAGGCCCTTCACCGCGGCGAGCTGGGAGTCCACCCTGCGCCGGTTGTTGAGCGCCTCGTCGGCCCGTTCGGCGTCGGTGAGGGGGTCGACGCGGCTCTCGATGAGCAGTCCGACGCCGTGTTTGATTCCGGACATGTTGCGCAGGATGCGTTCCTGTCCGTCGCCGGCGGTCTGGCGGATCGGTTCGCCGGTGACGGGGTCGGTCCAGATGCCGTAGGTGCCGGTCGAGTGTCCGGCGGCGCCCGCGGCGGGCCGCACGTAGTCGTGGGACAGGGTCCGTGCGGCGTCGTGGACCGCGGGGTGGGTGTTGAGGTTGCGGGGCCACAGGTCGAACAGGTCCTTGTCGTAGTACGGGGGTGTGGCGCCGTACTCGTGCAGGTCGTAGACGATGTCGGGGCGCCGGTCGCGGATGACGGCGGCCAGGGCGCGGCCCTCGGCGGTCCTCAGGGCGAGGTGGTCACGGTTGATGTCGACGCCGTCGCCGTTGCCGCGGGTGTCGGCGGCCCGGCCGTCGGGGTTGGCGGTGGGGACGACGAGCACGGTGGTGCGTTCCAGGAAGCGGCGGGTGCCCCGGTCCTCGGCGTACGCCAGGTCGCGGACGGTGCTGAGGCAGGCCTCGCGGCCGGAGGGTTCGTCGCCGTGCTGGCTGCACACGAGCAGCATCGTGTGGGGGGTGCGGCCGGTGCCGATGCGGACGAGCCGGAGCGGGCGGCCTTGTCCGGTGGTGCCGATGCGGCTGACGGAGACGCGGCCGCTCGCCCGGTCGACGGCGGTGAGGAACCGCTGTTCCTCGCTCTGGGTGGTCCAGCGGGCGCCGTCGCTCCGCTCGAATCCGGTGCGCGGCGGGGCGTCGGCGGCCTCGGCGGCCGACGCGGTGACGAGGGAGCCGGCGAGGGCGGCGGCGGCGAGGATCAGGGCGCGTTTCACCGGGCCTCCCCGGGGACGCGGTGGGCGGTGGCGTCGGGCCGTCCGACACCGTCCAGGACGGTGTGCGGGGCGGTGTGCGGGGCGGTGGTGTGCGTGCCGGCCGTGGCGCGGGCGAACGCGGCGGTTCCGCCGGTGAACGGGACCCGGGCGGAGGTGCGGGCCAGGTCGAGGGTGAGGGTGGGGGTGTCGGCGGGAGGGTCGATCAGGCCGCGGTCGGTGCCGGCGACGATCAGTGCCAGGCGGTGGCCCTCGGGGACGACGTGGTCGGTGGCGGCGAGGTCGAGGCTGATCGTGTACCGCTTTCCGGGAGTGAGCGGCTCGCCCCTGCCGTCGTCGGCGTGGTGGCCGAGATCGGCCCAGCCGCGGCTGACGATCGTGTACTCGACGTCGGTGGTGGTGGCGCGGGTCTCCTTGAAGCAGGAGCTGTCGCCCTCGGTGCTCGGGCCCCAGCAGGTGCGCTCGGGAAGGGTGGTGACGCCTTCTCCGCGGTCGGTGTAGTCGCGGACGGTGTCGGGGCCGAGGTCCACGAGGACGGCGGAGAGGTGGGCCGTCGGGGTGCTGGGGGTGGCGGTGACGGTGACCTCGGAGGCGCCGGACAGGCGCAGGTCGCGGGTGAGCGGGCCGGTGACGAAGCCCGCCTTGTCGGGGGTCGGGGTGTCGACGCGGGCGGCCCAGTCGGTCTCGCTCAGCCGGGGGTCGTCGGTGAAGGACTCGGTGCCCCTGCCCCGGCGCAGGCCCAGGGTGCCGACGCCGGCCTCGTCGCCCTCGGCGGGGCGCAGGATCGTGGCGTGCGTGCCGCGTGGCGGCCAGGTCGCCGAGGTGACCCACTGGTCGGGACGGCGTTCGATGTCGGCCATGGGTTCGCGGTCGATGCCGTTGTCGTAGCCGAGGAGTTCGTGGTCGAACCAGCGGTGCAGGGTGCGGACCCACTCGGCGCGGCGGAAGTCGAAGGGGTCGACATGGCCCGTCTGCGAGAGCCAGATCTTGCGTTGCACGCCGTTCTCGGCGAGGGCGTCCCACCAGGGGCCGACGTGCTGCATCCGCACGTTGAGGTCCTGCATGCCGTGCACCAGGAAGACGCTCGCCCGCACCTTCTTCGCGGCGCGCGTGTAGTCGCGTGCGGTCCACAGCGGGGTCAGGTCGCCGGTGCGCGGGGCGCCCTCGACGAGTTCGCGCTGGACCGCGCCGCACGCGGCGCGGGCCTCGGGGGTCTCGACGTACTGGGAGAGCCAGTCGGGGCCGGAGTCGTAGAGCGGGGCGCCCTGGTCGAAGTAGTAGTCGTACCAGGAGGAGATGGCGGCGATCGGGACGATGGTCTCCAGGCCCTCGACTCCGGTGGCGGCGACGCCATTGGCGATGGTGCCGTCCCAGCTCTTTCCGATCATGCCGGTGCGGCCGTTGGTCCAGTCGGCCTTCGCCCGTTCGGTGCCGTTGCGGCTGGTGTAGGCCTTGCCGCGGCCGTTGAGCCAGTCGACGACGGCCTTGGCGGAGCGGATGTCGGAGCGGCCTCCCACGTCCACGCAGCCGTCGGAGCGGTTGGTGCCGGCCAGGTCGACGCCGACGACGGCGTAGCCGCGCGGGACGAAGTAGTTGTCGTAGAACAACGGCATTTGGACGACGTCGCCGTTCGCGTCGTACGTCTTCTTCTGGCTCTCGTTGCCGCGCCCGCAGCAGGAGTAGTACGGGCTGGCGTCCATGATGACGGGCACCTTGCGGCCCCGCCGGTCGGGTTCGCGGGGCCGGACGATGTCGACGGCGACCCGGTCGGTCGCTCCGTCCCGGTCCTCGTCGAGGCCGGTGTCCACCCAGACGGCCTCGCGGATGGCGTCGTCGTAGGAGTGGACGGGCCGGCTCTCGCGCGGCGCGGACTGTGCCGCGGCGGGCGTGAGCAGGGTGGCCGTCAGGGCGGCGGTGGCCGCCGTCGCGAGCGTTCTCCAGGTCGTGAAGCGCGTGCGTTTCGGCATGCGCGGACGGTACATCGGTGAACACCCGTGCAGAAGAGCGCGTCTGACGGGTCGTGGAGCGCGGGTTGGCCGGAATCAGGCGCGTGGCCGGTGTGTCGGTCCCCGTGGTCGTACACCGTCACCGGTATCCCGATGATCTTGACGCCCTTCGCCGACGGAACGGTGGCGTCACCCCGGACGTATGTGATCCCCGACATGCCGCCACCGTAGGGGCCGGCACTGACAACGGGACGGCCCCGAGTGACAGCGGAGGTGTCACAGCAGTGGTGGTACAGCGATACTGCTGCACATGACGACCGAGACCGAGGCCCTGACGATCGACGAGCTGGCGGCCCGGGCCGGGGTCACCGTGCGCACGGTGCGCTTCTACGGCACGAAGGGGCTGCTGCCGCCGCCGGTGATCGGCCCCCGGCGGGTCGGCCGGTACGGCAGGGAGCATCTGGCCCGGCTGGAGCTCATCGAGGAGCTGCAGAGCCTGGGCATGACGCTGGCGGCGATCGAACGGTATCTGGGGCAGCTGCCGCCGGACCTGAGTGTGCGGGACCTGGCCATTCAGCGCGCGGTGGTGGCGTCGTGGGCCCCGGGCACCGTGGAGGCGGTGTCGCGCGGGGAGCTGGAGCGCCGCGCGGGGCGTGCGCTGGGCGAGGAGGACCTGAAGCGGCTGGCGGCGATGGACGTCGTGGAGCGGACCGGCGGCGACCCGGACGGCGAGGTCTTCCGGGTCGACGCAGGTCTGCTGCGGCTCGGCGTCGAACTGCTGGACGTACCGCTGTCGCACGAGACGGTCCTCGCCGCCCGTGCCGCGCTCACCGAGCACTCCCGCGCGGCCGCCCGCGAGCTGTCGCGGCTGCTGCGCGACGCGGTGGCGGACAAGGACGCGCGGGATGTGCGGTCCCTGTCCGCCCGGATGCATCCGCTCGTGGTGCAGGCGCTGCTCACCACCTTCCAGCGGTCGCTGAAGGAGGAGCTGCGGGAGTGGCTCGACGAGGAGGGGTGAGGCCCGCCGGCCGGGGTCAGCGGGCGTCCTGGAACACCTCTCCCTTCTCCGCCTTCTCCACCAGCAGGGCCGGCGGGGCGAAGCGCTCGCCGTAGCGTTCGGCGAGTTCACGCGCGCGTGCGACGAATCCGGGCAGGCCGCCGTCGTAGCCGTTGATGTACTGCAGGACGCCGCCGGTCCAGCCGGGGAAGCCGATGCCGAGGAGGGAACCGATGTTGGCGTCGGCGACGGACGTCAGCACGCCCTCCTCCACCAGCCGGACGGTGTCCAGCGCCTCGGAGAACAGCATGCGTTCCTGCATGTCACGGAAGGGGATCCGGTGGCCCGGCCGGGTGAAGTGCTCGCGCAGTCCCGGCCAGAGGCTGCCCCGCCTGCCGTCCTCGCCGTACTCGTAGAAGCCGGCGCCTCCGCTGCGGCCCGGGCGGCCGAACTCGTCGATCATGCGGTCGACGACGGCCTCGGCGGGGTGTGCGGTCCAGGTGCCGCCGGCCTCCTCGACGGCCCGCTTCGTCTCGTTGCGGATCCTGCGCGGCAGGGTGAGGGTCAGCTCGTCCATCAGGGAGAGCACCTTGGCCGGGTAGCCCGCCTGGGCGGCGGCCTGCTCCACGGAGGCGGGCTCGATGCCCTCGCCGACCATGGCGACGCCCTCGTTGATGAAGTGCCCGATGACGCGGGAGGTGAAGAAGCCGCGCGAGTCGTTGACGACGATCGGGGTCTTGCTGATCTGCCGGACCAGGTCGAAGGCGCGGGCCAGCGCCTCGTCGCCGGTGCGCTCGCCCTTGATGATCTCGACCAGCGGCATCTTGTCGACGGGCGAGAAGAAGTGCAGCCCGATGAAGTCGCCCTGGCGTTCGACGCCCTCCGCGAGGGCGGTGATGGGCAGGGTGGAGGTGTTGGAGCAGAGCAGCGCGTCGGGGGCGACGACGTCCTGGATCTCCTGGAACACCTTGTGCTTGAGGGAGGTGTCCTCGAAGACGGCCTCGATGACCGCGTCGCAGCCGGCGAGGTCGGCGGCCTCGGCGGTGGGCGTGATCCGCGCGAGGAGCGCGTCGGCCTTCTCCTGGCTGGTGCGGCCCTTGGCGACGGCCTTGGCGCAGAGCTTCTCGGAGTAGCCCTTGCCCTTGACGGCGGCTTCGAGGGAGACGTCCTTGAGGACGACGTCGATCCCCGCGCGGGCGCACGAGTAGGCGATGCCCGCGCCCATCATCCCGGCGCCGAGGACGGCGACCCTGGTGACCTTGCGGGGCTCGATGCCCTGGGGGCGGTTCGCGCCGGAGTTGACGGCCTGGAGGTCGAAGAAGAACGCCTGGATCATGTTCTTCGACGTCTGTCCGGCGGCCAGTTCCACGAAGTAGCGCGCCTCGATGACCTGGGCGGTCTCGAAGTCGACCTGGGCGCCCTCGACGGCGGCGGCCATGATGTTGCGCGGGGCCGGGTAGGGGGCGCCGCCGGTCTGCTTGCGCAGGTTGGCGGGGAAGGCGGGGAGGTTGGCGGCGAACTTGGGGTGGGCGGGGGTGCCGCCGGGGATGCGGTATCCGGGCCGGTCCCAGGGCTGGGCGGACTCGGGGTGGGCGTCGATGAAGGCGCGGGCCTTGGCGAGCATGTCCTCGCGCGTGTCGGCGATCTCGTCGACCAGGCCGTTCTCCAGGGCACGGCGCGGGTTGTACTGGGTGCCCTGGAGGAGCACCTTCAGCAGCGCGTCGGTGATGCCGAGCATGCGCACGGTGCGGACGACACCGCCGCCGCCGGGGAGCAGGCCGAGGGTGACCTCGGGGCAGCCGATCTTGGAGCCGGGGGCGTCGAGGGCGATCCGGTGGTGGCAGGCCAGGGCGAGTTCGTAGCCGCCGCCGAGGGCCGCGCCGTTGATCGCGGCGACGACGGGCTTGCCGAGGGTCTCGATGCGGCGCATCTGGCGCTTGAGCGCCATGCCGCCGTCGAACAGGTCCTGCGCCGTCTCGGGCGTCACGCGGATCAGGTCGCGCAGGTCGCCGCCGGCGAAGAAGGTCTTCTTCGCGGAGGTGATGATGACGCCGCGGATGGTGTCCTTCTCGGCCTCCAGGCGGTCGGTGATCACGGCGAGGGAGTCGCGGAACGCCGCGTTCATGGTGTTGGCGGACTGGTTCGGGTCGTCGATGACGAGGGTGACGACGCCGGTGCGGTCCTGTTCCCAGCGGATGGTGGTGCTCTCGGTCATGAGGGAGTCTCCGTTAGAGGTGGCGGGTCGCTGGGGGCGGTCAGAGGCGTTCGACGATGGTGGCGATGCCCATGCCACCGCCGACGCACAGCGTGGCCAGGCCGTAGCGCTTGTCCTGGCGTTCGAGTTCGTCGACGAGCGTGCCCAGGATCATCGCGCCGGTCGCACCCAGCGGGTGCCCCAGCGCGATCGCTCCGCCGTTGACGTTGACCTTGTCCAGCGACAGACCCATGTCCTTCACGAAACGCAGCACGACCGCCGCGAACGCCTCGTTGATCTCGACCAGGTCGATGTCGTCGATGGTCAGCCCCGCCTTCGCGAGCGCCTTGCGGGCCGCCGGGGCCGGGCCGGTGAGCATGATGGTCGGCTCGGAACCGGACACGGCCGCGGAGACGATCCGCGCACGCGGCGTCAGTCCGCCCCGCTCTCCGGCTTCCTGGGAGCCGATGGCGACCAGGGCGGCGCCGTCCACGATGCCGGAGGAGTTGCCCGCGTGGTGGACGTGGTCGATCCTCTCCACCCAGTGGTACTTCTGCAGCGCCACGGCGTCGAAACCGCCGAGTTCGCCGATGTCCGCGAAGGACGGCTTCAGTTTGCCCAGCGAGTCGGCGGTGGTGCCGGGGCGCAAGTGCTCGTCGTGGTCCAGGACGACCAGACCGCTGCGGTCCCGCACCGGGACGACCGACCGCTCGAAGCGGTTCTCCTTCCAGGCGGTCGCCGCCCGCTCCTGCGACAGGGCCGCGTACTCGTCCACGTCCCGCCGGGAGAACCCCTCGATGGTCGCGATGAGGTCCGCACCGATGCCCTGCGGGACGAAGTTGACGGCCAGGTTGGTCATCGGGTCGTTGAACCAGGCGCCGCCGTCGGAGGCCATGGGGACGCGGGACATGGACTCCACGCCGCCCGCGAGGACGAGGTCCTCCCAGCCGGAGCGGACCTTGGCGGCGGCGAGGTTGACGGCCTCGAGACCGGAGGCGCAGAAGCGGTTCTCCTGGACGCCGGCCACGGTGTCGGGCAGCCCGGCCGCGATGGCGGCGACACGGGCGATGTCGGAGCCCTGGTCGCCGACCGGGCCGACGACACCGAGCACGATGTCGTCCACGGCCGCCGGATCCAGGTCCGGGAAACGGTCACGGAGCTCGTGGATCAGCCCGACGACCAGATCGATGGGCTTGGTCCCGTGCAGGGCGCCGTTCGCCTTGCCGCGCCCGCGCGGGGTGCGGATCGCGTCGTACACATACGCTTCGGTGCTCACGAGGAGGCCTTTCGCCGAGGGTTCGAGGGCGTGGAGGAGTGCGGGGGTGCCGGGGCCGCGGGCCGGCGCGGGTCCCCGTCGCGGGGCAGGTCCCAGTCGCGGGCCACGTCGTCGGTGTGGGCGCCCGGCAGGGCGGGGCCGGTGCGGATGCCGGCCGGGGTGGCGGAGAACCGCGGGGCCGGCGCGGGCTGGGTGATGCCGGCGTGTTCGGTGAAGGTGCCGCGGGCGGCGAGATGCGGGTGGTGCGGGGCCTCGCCGAGGGACAGCACGGGTGCCACGCACGCGTCGGTGCCTTCGAAGACGGCCGTCCACGCGTCGCGGGTACGGGCCTTGAACCGGGCGGCGGCCCGCTCGCGCAGTTCCGGCCAGCGGGTGACGTCCATATGGGCCCCGGCGAGGTCGTCGAGGCCGAGCAGACGCAGGAACTCCGCGTAGAACCGCGGCTCCAGGGCGCCGACCGCCATGTGCCCGCCGTCGGCCGTCTCGTAGGTGCCGTAGTAGGGGCAGCCGCCGTCGAGGAGGTTGGCGCCGCGCCGGTCCTGCCAGACGCCGGCGGCGAGCATGCCGTGGATCATCGCGGAGAGGTGGGCGGCGCCGTCCACGATGGCGGCGTCGACGACCTGTCCGGTGCCGGTCGCGCGCGCGTGGTGCAGTGCGGCGAGGACGCCGACGACGAGGTAGAGGGAGCCGCCCGCGTAGTCGCCGAGCAGGTTGGCGGGGACGGCCGGGGGCCGGTCCGGGTCGCCGATCATGCCGAGGGTGCCGGTGAGGGCGATGTAGGCGATGTCGTGTCCCGCGCGGTCGGCGAGGGGGCCCTGCTGGCCCCAGCCGGTCATCCGGCCGTAGACCAGGCGCGGGTTGCGGGCGTGGCAGTCGGCGGGGCCGACGCCGAGCCGCTCGGCGACGCCGGGACGGTATCCCTCCACGAGGACGTCGGCGCGTTCGGCGAGGTCCAGGACGCGGCCGGGGCCGTCGGGGGCCTTGAGGTCGACGATCACGGACCGCTTGTTGCGGTTGGTGATGTCGCGGGCCGGGTCGATGCCGAGGCCGGGGCCGTCCGGACGGTCCACGCGGACGACGTCGGCGCCCAGGTCGGCCAGGAGCATGGCGGCGAACGGGCCCGGCCCGATCCCTGCCAGCTCGACCACGCGCACACCGGTGAGCGGGCCGTGTCCCGGCGTCCTCGCCTCCGTCATCGAGCCCCCATCGGATGTGACACTACTGGTGTAACACCTGTGATGTTAAGAACACGTTCCACCCGGCACAAGACCGGGCGAGCAAGCGCTTGGCCACAGTAGGGGGCGGCGGCACCGCACGGCCGGCCGGCGTACGTCCGCCCTCCCGGGGCCGTGGCCGGCGCGGGCTTTCTCCCACTTCTCGGCGCGAGCTTTTTCCCACTTCTTCAGGGCGTTCGAGGACACGGTCATCGCTTTCCTCCGGGCTCGTCGTCGGGCTCCGCACCCCTCACGCTAGCCTCGGCCACCGACAGCGGCGCGGCTGCACGACCAAGGGGTGTCATGAGCAGGCTGAACAGGACGGACCGTCCGTACGACATCGTGCTCTTCGGAGCGACCGGCTTCGTCGGGACACTGACCGCGGAGTACCTCGCCGCCCATGCCCCCGACGGGCTGCGCTGGGCGATCGCCGGCCGCGGCACCGGCAAGCTGGAACGGCTGCGGGAGCGGCTGCCCGGCGGCGCGGAGGTCGGGCTGCTGCGGGCGGACGTGTCCGACCCGGCCTCCCTGCGGGCCCTCGCCGAGCGGGCGCGCGTGGTCGCCACGACGGTGGGCCCGTATGTGGAGTACGGCGAGGAACTCGTCGCCGCCTGCGCGGACGCGGGGACGGACTACGTCGACCTCACGGGTGAGCCGGAGTTCGTGGACCTGATGTACGTCCGTCATGACGCACGCGCGCGGGAGACGGGCGCGCGGCTGGTGCACGCGTGCGGCTTCGACTCGGTGCCGCACGACCTGGGCGCGTACTTCACCGTGCGGCAGTTGCCGGAGGGGGTGCCGCTGACCGTGGACGGCTTCGTCACCGCCGACGCGGCCTTCTCGGGCGGGACGTTCGCCTCGGCGCTGAACCAGTTCGCCCGGCATCGCGGTCTCCGCGCGGCGGCCCGCGAGCGCAGGCACCACGAACCGCGGCTGGTGGACCGCCGGGCCTCGGCACCCCTGGGCGCGCCGCGCTACGCGCCGGAGGTCGGCGCCTGGGCGCTGCCGCTGCCGACGATCGACGGGCAGATCGTGCGCCGCTCGGCGAAGGCACTCGACCGGTACGGCCCCGACTTCCGCTACCGGCACTACGCGGCCGTGCGCCGTCTGCCGGTGGCGGTGGGCGGGGTGGCGGCCGTGGGCGCGCTGGTCACGGCCGCCCAACTGCCGTCGCTGCGGCGGCGGCTCTCCGACCGCCTCAAGCCCGGCGACGGGCCGAGCCCGGAGAAGCGCGCCCGCAGCCGGTTCACCGTCCGTTTCGTCGGCGAGGGCGGCGGCCGGCGGGTGTACACGGAGGTGGCGGGCGGCGACCCCGGCTACGACGAGACGGCGAAGATGCTGGCCGAGGGCGCCCTCAGCCTGGCCCTCGACGACCTCCCGCCCACGGCGGGGCAGGTCACGACGGCGGTGGCGATGGGCGACGCGCTGATCGACCGCCTGCGGAGGGCGGGCCTCCGCTTCCGCGTCGTCGCGACGCGCTGACGGCGCGGGCGGGGGGCGTCAGAGCGCCCACCGGGCCAGTGTGTGGATCATCCCGATGGTCCAGCCCAGCGCGGCCAGAACGGCGAGGGAGAGTCCCATGGCCACGCCCCGCCGGCCGGCGGGGCGGGCTTCGGCGGCAACTGGCTTGGACGCACGGTGGGTTGTCATGCGCATCAGCCTGCCCGCGGGACGGTGGGCGGACATCCGTGCGCGTACTCAGTGCGTACTCAGGCGCGGGGCGTGGGGGCGTGGGGGCCTGGGGGCGGATCAGTGCGGGCTTCGGAGGACGGGAGCGACCGTCTCCCGCAACGCCCGGCGGCACAGGGCGTCCGCCCTGCGGGTGGTCTCGGGGAGACGGTAGACGGGGGCCAGGGCGAGGGTGTGGGCGCAGGCGTTGTCCAGGCTCACGCGGTGGCCGACCGAGACGAAGACCGGCTTGACGGCGTCCCGGGTGCGCAGGGCCCGGCCGACCTCCTCACGGCCGGCGAGCAGCGGGGCCGTGCTGCCGCGCGGGGTGGCGGGTTCGTCGTAGGTGAAGGTGAAGGGGTTCTTGGCGACGCCGATCGTCGGCAGTCCTGTGAGCACGCCCAGGTGGCTGGCCAGGCCGAAGCGGCGGGGGTGGGCGAGGCCGTAGCCGTCGCAGACCACCAGGCCCGGCGGGCACGGCAGGTCCGCCAGGGCGGCGAGCACGGTGGGGATCTCGCGGAACGCGAGCAGTCCGGGGACGTACGGGAAGGAGATCCGGCCGACGGCCGTGGTCTCGGCGACGACGTCCAGGGTCGCCGCGTCCAGGACGACGGCCGCCGCGGCGACGAGGTCCCGCTCGTCGTCGTACGCCACGTCCACTCCGGTGACCCGGCCGGTCCCCGGTGGCGGGCCGGGTTCGTCGAGCACCACACGCGCGCGCAGCGCGTCCTGCACCGCGCGGGCCTCGTCCTCGGTCACGGGCCAGCCGGCGGGTGTGTGTGCGGTCGTCATGATGCCCCTGAGCCTATGGGAGGGGCGTGCTCTGCGCGGAGGGTGTCCCCGGGGCCGGGGGCCTCCGCGCGGAGGGCGGCTCACTTGCCGAGCGCGCGCTGGAGCTGGCTCTTGTTCATGCTCGAACGGCCCTCGACATTCCGCTTCTTGGCCTCTTCGTACAGCTGGTCGCGCGTGGGTCCCTGGGAGCCCTTGCCGGACCGCTGGCCGCCGCGCTTGCCGGAGGACATGTCCTGCGTCGAGGTGCGGCTGGCCGTCTTGGACTCACCGGACCGGGCGCGTTCCTTGTTCACCGTCCGGGCGGCGATCTCCTTGGCGCGTCCGGTGCTCTCGCCCCGGTCCTGCGCGCTCTCCTTGATGTGCTCGTACTGACGCTCCCGCTTGGGGCTGGAACCGCGTGGCATGTCCGCTCACTTCCTCTCGCGTACGGCGCACGGGTACCCACCCCGGCGGCGATAAGGGTCCCCGCACCCGTCGGTGCACCGGGCGGGCGAGGCCCTGCCCGCCACCTGGCAGCCCCGGAAGTGCGTGCGGGGTATGCGCCGGCACCGGCGGTTCGGCAGGTACGGCCGACATCGACGCCCCGGGCGGCGGCAGCCGAGGTCACGCGAACGGCCGACCGTGGCATACGAGCCGGCGCCGACGGCCCGCCAGGTACGGCCGTCGGTCACGGCGCGCGCCACGGCGGACGACGTCACGGGCGCGACCGGCCGGGTGCGGCACGTGCGCCGTCGGCCCGGCAGCCGTAGTCCCGCGAGCGGCCGACCGTGGCATACGAGCCGGTGTGGACGGCCCGCCAGGTACGGCCGTCGGTCGCGGCGCACGCGCCACGGCGGACGACGTCACGGACACGAGCCGTGGTCAGGCCTGCCGGCGGGTGAGGCCTGCGACCGGTGCCGACGGTCCGGCAGATGCGGCCGGTGTCCGCCGGGGGGGCGCGGCGGCGGGCGAGGCCGAAAGCGCGGTCGGCGGGATGCAGCATGCCACGCCACCGGCCCGGCAGCCGCGGTCGCGCGAGCGGCCGACCGTGGCGTACGAACCGGCGCCGACGGCCCGCCAGGTACGGCCGTCGGTCACGGCGCACGCCACGGCGGACGACGTCACGGACACGACCGGCCGGGTGCGGCACGCACACCACCGGCCCGGCAGCCGCGGTCGCGCGAGCGGCCGACCGTGGCGTACGAACCGGTGCCGACGGCCCGCCAGGTACGGCCGTCGGTCGCGGCGCGCGCCGCGGTGGACGACGTCACGGACACGACCGGCCGGGTGCGGCACGCGCACCGCCACCGGCCCGGCAGCCGCGGTCGGGCCTGCCGTCGGGTGAGGCCTGCGACCGGTGCCGGCGGTCCGGCAGGTGCGGGCGCGGTCGGCAGGGTGTGGCACGTGCGTCGGTGTGGTGCGGGCGGGGTCGGGGCGGCGGGCGGGGGCCTGCTCCGGTGGCTCGCGGCGACCGGCCGTCGCCGGGTGTCGTCCGGTGGGGCTCCGGGTGGTGTGGGGGGCGTGTGAGGAGAGCCGTGTCACTCGGGTGCATGAAGGCGGTGACAGAGGTCACTCGCTTTTCGTGTGCACGGATTGGCCGATTCCGTCGTCTCATCCCGTAGCCGACGCGATCCGCCCGGAAGCCCGCCCAGCCGTCACGAGGGAGCAAGGCGTTGTCCACCGTCATCGAGCAGCCCGTAGAGGCCCGCCTGGTCGCCGCCGCGCCGCGGATGCCGAACATCCCCGCCACCCTGCACTACGACCGCGACGACCCGTTCGCCGTCCGTATGACCTTCCCCGCACCCGCCACCCTGGAAGGCGTCGAGGTCTGCTGGACCTTCGCCCGGGAGCTGCTCGCCGCGGGTCTGGAGGGCCCCGAGGGGCACGGTGACGTACGGGTGCGCCCGTACGGCTACGACCGCACCGTGCTGGAGTTCCACGCCCCGGAGGGGACCGCCGTCGTGCACGTCCGCTCGGGAGAGGTGCGCCGGTTCCTGGAGGCCACGGGCGAACTGGTGCCGGCCGGTCTGGAGCACCTGCGGCTCGACCTGGACCACTGTCTCGCGGAACTGATGCGCGACGCCTGACGCGCGGCGTCAACGCCCACCGCTCGTCGGGCAACGAGGGCGGCGGGCCCGGCGCGGGCTCAGCGGCCCCTGGCCGGCGAGGGCTGCGGTGCGGTGTCGGCCAGCCCGGCGCGCAGTTCGCGCAGGACGGCGGCGAACGCGGGCGCGGACGCCCCGGCGCGGTGGGCCAGCTCCTCGGCGCGGCGGTCGTCGCGGGAGCCGTGCGGGGGCGGCGCCAGGCCCGCCGCGGTGGCCAGGGCGAGGGCGGTCGCGGTCGGCTCGGGCACGTCCTCGGCCGGTGTGGATCCGTCCAGGACGAGGCGAGCCTCCCGGTGCAGGGCGTCCGCGCGGGCGGTGTCCGCCAGGACGTGGTCCACGGACGGGAACACCCCGAGGACCCGGTGCTTCTCGGCGCGCAGGACGCCTTCGGCCACCAGCTGCTCCCGGACCGCCTCCAGGGTGTGCCGCGCGTACAGCGTCACCCAGGCGCGCCAGCGGTGCGGGAAGGACTCGCTGACCAGCTCCAGGAGACCGTCCAGGACCGGGTCACCGGTGCGGGAGTCCAGGTCGAGCGGTGTGACGATCCCGTCGTCGTCGATGAGCAGACCGCGCCGTGCGAGCTCGGCGAGGGCCCCGGCCCGCACCAGGGGGGCCGGCCGTCGCGGGTCGGTGTCCCAGGCCATGAGGCAGAGGCGGGCGGGCAGGGAGAGCGGGCCGTTGGGCACGGGGCCTCCTCGGGGCGGTGACGTCGTGGTCCGTAAATGCGTTGACAGCCGGTGCGGCCGCTCCTACGGTGTAAAACGCTTCTGTTGCCGTCGAATGGAGAAGGACGTTGCTCGTCTGAGGTTCTGAGACACCGCGTCACACCGGTCAGGTGTGTACGCAGCGTGCGACCTCGGCGTTCGAGCCGTCCTTGCGGTCCCTCCGGAACAGGGCTTCTCTCTTGCCCACGGTTTCCCTCCGGCTGCCGGTCGTCGTCCCGCGGTGTCTCGATACGCGTTTGCCCCTGATCGCCCCGAGCAACCGCGGAGGCCCGCATGTCACCTTCCCTCACCTGTACCTCCCTCGCCTTCACCTGGCCCGACGGCACCGCCGTCTTCGAGGGCCTCGACGTAGCCTTCGGCCCCGGCCGCACCGGGCTCATCGGCATCAACGGGTCCGGTAAATCAACCCTGTTGAAGCTCATCGCCGGTGAGCTCACCCCCGCCGACGGCGCCGTACGCGTCACCGGCGAGGTGGGCTACCTGCCGCAGAACGTGACCCTGGACACGACACTGAGGGTCGACGAGGCCCTCGGGATCGCAGCCCGGCGGGCCGCGCTGCACGCCATCGAGGCGGGCGACGTGGCCGAGGAGCACTTCGAGACCGTCGGCGACGACTGGGACGTCGAGGAGCGCGCCCTGGCCACGCTCGGTGAACTCGGCCTCGGGCACATCGGTCTCGACCGCACGGTCGGCGAGGTGTCGGGCGGCGAATCGGTGCTGCTGCGGCTCGCGGCACTGCTGCTGCGGCGCCCGGACGTCCTGCTGCTCGACGAGCCCACCAACAACCTCGACCTGTACGCCCGCAGGCGGCTCCACTCGGCGGTGGCGGGCTGGCCGGGCGTCATGATCGTGGTGAGCCACGACCGTGAACTGCTCGAACTGGTCGACCAGATCGCGGACCTGCGCTCGGGCGAGGTCACCTGGTACGGCGGCAACTTCTCGGCGTACGAGGAGGCGCTGGCCGTCGAACAGGAGGCCGCCGAGCGGATGGTGCGCGTCGCCGAGGCGGACCTGCGCAAGCAGAAGCGCGAACTGGTGGACGCCCAGGTCAAGTTGGCCCGCCGCAAGCGGTACGGGCAGAAGATGTTCGAGCAGAAGCGCGAGCCGAAGATCGTCATGGGTGCGCGCAAGCGCGCGGCGCAGGTGTCCGCGGGCAAGCACCGCATCATGCACGAGGAGAAGCTCTCCGAGGCCAGGGAACGGCTCGACGACGCGGTGGAGGCCGTACGGGACGACGACGAGATCCGCGTCGACCTGCCGTACACGGCCGTACCGCCGGGACGGGGCGTGCTCACGCTGATGGATCTGGAACTGGCCTACGGCGCCCGGGTGGGCGGCGGCTTCGATCTGCGCGGCCCGGAGCGGGTGGCGCTGATCGGACGCAACGGCGCGGGCAAGACGACGCTGCTGCGCACGCTCGCCGGGGAGCTGGAGCCGGTCTCCGGCGAGGCGAGGACCCATGTGCCGCTGCGGTTCCTGCCGCAGCGTCTCGACGTCCTCGCCCCGGAGCTGACGGTCGCCGAGAACGTGGCGCGGTTCGCGCCGGGCGCGACCAACAACCGGGTCAGGGCCCGGCTCGCCCGGTTCCTGTTCCGGGGCGCCCGCGCCGACCAGAAGGCGGAGACCCTCTCCGGCGGCGAGCGGTTCCGGGCGGCGCTGGCCGCGCTGATGCTGGCGGAGCCCGCGCCGCAGCTGCTGATGCTGGACGAGCCGACCAACAACCTCGACATGGCGAGCGTCCGGCAGCTCACCACCGCGCTGGAGTCGTACGAGGGAGCACTGATCGTGGCCAGTCACGATCTTCCGTTCCTCGAGTCGGTCGGGATCACCCGGTGGCTGCTGATGGAGGAGGGAGAGCTGAAGGAGATCACGCAGGAGGACGTCGAACGTCCGGCCTAACGTCAACGGTAGGGGACGGGTGGGGAGTTCGCTCCCCACCCGGCGGAGGGGCCCCGGCGGGCCGTGCGCCGGGACCGTTACCGGTGGTACTTCTCCTCGGCGTCAGGGGTGGTCGTGTCCGGATTCGCCCTGCATGATGGCTGCGCCGACGCCCGTGGGAGGCCGGCCGCCGCGCGGGCTCCCCCGGGCCGGCCGTGCCGTGCCCGCCCCGTCCGAAAGGCGCACCCGTGCCCAGCAAGAAGGCCCTCGTCCGCCGTCCCGCTCCCCGCCTGGCCGAAGGTCTGGTGACGCACATCGAACGGGAAGCCGTCGACTTCGACCGCGCGACGGAGCAGTGGGAGGCGTACACGGAGGCGCTGCGTGCCCACGGCTGGGAGACGATCGAGGTGGACCCGGCCGACGACTGCCCGGACTCGGTGTTCGTGGAGGACACGGTGGTGATGTACCGGAACGTGGCGCTGATCGCCCGCTCCGGCGCCGAGTCCCGGCGCGGCGAGACGCTCGGTGTGGAGGAGGCCGTGGCGTCGCTGGGCTGCTCCGTCAACTGGGTCTGGGAGCCGGGCACGCTGGACGGCGGCGATGTGCTGAAGGTCGGCGACACGGTGTACGTGGGCCGCGGCGGCCGCACCAACGCGGCCGGGGTGCGGCAGGTGCGGGCCGCGTTCGAGCCGCTGGGGGCACGGGTGGTCGCGGTGCCGGTCGCGAAGGTGCTGCATCTGAAGTCGGCGGTCACCGCGCTGCCGGACGGGACGGTCGTCGGGCACATCCCGAACATGGACGCGCCCTCGGTCTTCCCGCGTTTTCTGCCCGTGCCGGAGGAGGCCGGGGCGCACGTGGTGCTGCTCGGCGGGGACAAGCTGCTGATGGCGGCGAGCGCGCCGAAGACCGCGGAGCTGTTCGCGGACCTCGGCTACGAGCCGGTCCTGGTGGACATCGGCGAGTTCGAGAAGCTCGAGGGCTGTGTGACGTGCCTCTCGGTGCGCCTGCGGGAGCTGTACGCCTGAACGGGGCGCGTGTCACCCGTACGGCCCAGCGACCTGCGGCTCCGGACGTACGGCGGCGCCACGCCCGCCCGGAGCGACCCTGCTGATCAGCGGTCTTTACGACACCCTTAACCTACGGCTACGTAACCTACGGATTCGTAGCCTACGATTCCGTAGGTTCCCGGCACCGCTCGCCGGATCTCCGCTTGTCACCGTCCCCTGGAGTCACCCGTGTCGCTCACTTCTCCCCACCTGGGCAGCCCTTCGGTCTGGACCGACGCCCGGCTGTTGTACGCACTGGAGGAAGTGGTCGAGAAGGAGCTCAACCGGCATCTGAAGGTCGCCAAGGACTGGATGCCGCACGAGTACGTGCCGTTCAGCGACGCCCGCAACTTCCCCGGCTTCTTCGAGGACGGCGAGGCCTGGGACAAGGAGCAGTCGAAGGTCACCGAGGTGGGCCGGATCGCCCTGGTGGTGAACCTGCTGACCGAGGACAACCTCCCCAGCTACCACCACGAGATCGCCACCCTGTTCGGCCGGGAGGGCGCCTGGGGCACCTGGGTGCACCGCTGGACGGCCGAGGAGGGCCGGCACGGCATCGTGATGCGGGACTACCTGCTCGCCTCGCGGGCGGTGGACCCGGACAAGCTGGAAGAGTTCCGGATGGCGCACATGAGCGAGGGCTTCGAGTCGGACAACCGGCACTCGATGCTCCACTCGATCGCCTACGTCGCCTTCCAGGAACTGGCCACCCGGATCTCGCACCGCAACACCGGCCACCAGTCGGGGGACCCGGTCTGCGACCGGATGCTGGCCCGCATCGCGACCGACGAGAACCTGCACATGGTCTTCTACCGCAACCTGCTCAAGTCGGCCTTCGAACTCGCCCCTGACCTCACGATGCAGGCGGTGCGCGATGTCGTGGTGAACTTCCGGATGCCCGGCCACGGCATCCCCGGGTTCGAGCGGGCCGCCGCGCAGATGGCCATCGGTGAGGTGTACAACCTGCGCATCCACCACGACGACGTGCTGCAGCCGGTGCTCCGCTTCCTGAAGGTCCTGGAGATCGACGGGCTGGGCCCCGAGGGCCTCAAGGCCCAGGACGAACTCGGCGTGTTCATGGGCGGACTGGACGCGGAGGCCGCGAAGTTCGACGAGAAGTTGGCGGCCCGCAAGGCCCGGATGGCGGCGCGGGCCGGCCGCTGAGGAACCGCGGGGCGGGGCGGTTGCTTCTACCGTCCCGCGCGCCGCAGTGCGAGGCGTTCCTTCTCCGACATGCCGCCCCAGACACCGAAGCGCATGTCGTGGGAGAGGGCGTACTCGAGGCAGGTGGCGCGGATCGGGCAGAGACCGCAGATCCGCTTGGCCTCGCGGACCGAACTGCCGGGCTCGGGGAAGAAGAAGTCTCCTCCCGTCTGCGCGCACAACGCCTCTTCCTGCCAGGCGAGGTCGGGCATCGGGAATGTGTCGGTGTGCATGGCCGGAAGCGTGCCGGACGGCGAAAAACGTTCGATCAACGCGGCATCAACGCGGGGGCGCGGGTGGCGGCCGGTGCGGATGATGATGGCGCCGGGGAGCCCGGTACGCACGGCGGCGCGCCGCAGCGCGGCGATCACCGCCGGGGCGACCCGCCGATGGGCGCGGTATTCCACGCCCCCGCCGCCCCTTCCCGTCCCGTCCTGGGGCTCCGCCCCGGACCCCGCCCCTCAAACGCCGGAGGGGCTGAAAGGGGGGCGGATCACGCGGAGGTGCGGCGGATCAGTGTCGTGGGGAGGATCAGGCCGGAGCCCGCGGGCTCCTCCCGGGTATCGATGCCGTCGAGCGCGCGCAGCAGCACGCGGGCCATCAGACGCCCCATCCCCTCGATGTCCTGGCGGACCGTGGTCAGCGGCGGCTCGGTCTCCTCGGCGATCGGCAGCATGTCGTCGAAACCGACGACCGCCACGTCGTCCGGCACCCGCCGCCCCCGCTCCCGCAGCACCCGCAGGGCCCCCGCCGCCATGAGGTCGTTGCCGGCGAACACGGCGTCCAGGCCGGGGTGGCGGTCGAGGAGTTCCCGCATCGCCCGCTCGCCGCTCGCGGAGGTGAAGTCGCCCTCCACGACCAGCCGGGGATCCGCGCCGGCCATGACGTCGCGGTAGCCGTCGAGCCGGTCCACGGCCGAGGTCTGGTCGAGGGCGCCGGTGATGTGGGCGATGCGGCCGCGGCCGAGGCCGAGGAGATGCCGTACGGCCTCCCGGGCACCGCCCCGGTTGTCGCAGTCGACGTAGACGACGCCGCCGCGCCCGCCGGTGAAGTCGGGCCGGCCCCCGAACACGGCCGGGACGCCCGCGCGCCGGATCAGTTCGGGCAGCGGGTCGTCGATGTGGAGCGAGATCACCAGCGCGCCGTCGACATGGCCGCCGGCGAGGTAGCGGCCGACGCGGGCGTGGTCGTCGCGGTCCTCGGTGAGCAGCAGGACGAGCTGGTTGTCGTGGGCCGTCAGCTCCTTGCTGATGCCGCGCAGCTGGCGGGCGAAGAAGGGGTCGGCGAAGACGCGGGTCTCCGGTTCGGCGACGATGACGGCGACGGCGTCGTGCCGCCTGGTCACCAGGCTGCGGGCCGCCTGGTTGGGGACGTACCCGAGTTCCTCCACCGCCCGCCTCACCCGTTCGGCGAGGGGTTCGCGCACCCCGTCGGAGCCGTTGACCACGCGGGAGACCGTGGCCCGGGAGACCCCGGCCCGTGCGGCCACCGCCTCCAGCGTGGGGCGCGGCACTGTCTCGGTCACTTGGGCGCTCCTCACCTGCGGCTGCGGGAAAGGATAGCCCCGGCCCGCCCAGCGGCGAGAGCGCTCTCGGATCATGTCCGGCGCGGTCAGTGCCCGTGTGTCGGCTCCTCCCCGGCGGCGGGCTCATGGGCGTGCTCGTGCTCGTGCGGGTCGTACCCGGGGATGGTGCCGTCCGGCTTCTTCACCAGGAACAGGCCGACCATGCCCATGTCGGAGTGGCTCTGGACGTGGCAGTGGTACATCCAGGCGCCCGCGCCGACGCCCTCCCCCGCGATGATCTGGAAGCCGAAGGAGTCGGCGGGGCCGCAGATCTTGTTGTCGATGACCTGGCTGGGGTCGTCGGGGCCGGTGAGCATGCCGGTGCGGTTGTCGGCCCAGCGGTGACCGTGCATGTGGAAGGTGTGGTAGTACTCCCCGTGCGTGATCATGACGATCTCGACGCGGTCGCCCACGGTGGCCTCGAAGTCCGGGCCGGTGTGGGCGGGCTTGTTGTTGATCGTCATGTCGTTGAAGACGATCGTGTGGGTCGCGTCGGGCAGGATGTCGCCCTTGCGGCGGACGATCACGGGTCCGTAGAGCCCGTTGCGGATGCCGCCGGTGCCGTGCGCCGTGCCGACGACGTGGTCGTGGTAGTGCCAGTAGCCGGCGCTGCCCGACCGCCAGGTGCCGTCGGAGCGCCGGCCGGGCTTGTGGGTGCGCCAGGTGTAGGTGCGGGTGCCGCCCGGCTCCACATGGCTCTTGTTCTGCTTGGTGCCGTCGCTGGAGATCTCGTAGTCGAGGCCGTGGACGTGCAGGCTCACGGGTACGGCCATGGTGTTCTCGAACTCGACGTGCAGGGTGTCGCCCTCGTTGAGCTCGATCAGCGGGCCCGGGACGGACGCCTTGCCCTTCTCGAAGCCGTAGCCCATCCGCCCGCCGTCCAGCCGCTCGGCGTACATCTTGACGCGCCGTACCTCGCCCCCGGCGGGCGCGGTCCTCGCCGGTGCGGCCGCGCCCACGGCGTCGGGCGCGCTCACGGCCTCCGGCGCGACGGACAACGATGTCGCGACGGCCGCACCACCCAGCAGTACCCGCCGGTTGAAACCGCGTCTGTCCATGCCGAACTCCCCAGTTGACTCCGTCGGCTGTCATGAACCTGTGAAACCGTAGCGGCCCACCCCTGGTTTATCCACACTCAGGACAAAGTTTGATTCATTGCGGCCATAGGTATTGGCGTGTGACGCAAAGAGGTCTAGCTTCCTTGACGCTGTTGCTGCGACCGAGGAGGGGTGGGTGGCCGCGTGCGGTCCACATCGCATCAAGAACCCATGCGCTTACGAGGGTTGAGCAGGTCGAGCGCCACGAGCGCACGAAGGACGAGAACGAGACGACGCCTGTGGGCGGCCACGGTGACCGCCGGAGCCGTCACCGCCGGACTGCTGTCGGGTCCCGCCGCCGGCGCGCGCCCGGCCCCGGATCCGTCCCCGACAACGATGTCCGTCAAGTCGCCCCCGGGCGGCGCGAACGTACGGGTGCTGCTCTTCCACGGATCGGCGGCCGGCGGTGACGAGTCACCGCTCGTGAACGCCGGCATCGCGGCGATCGAGAGGATCGGCCTGTCCGGCCCGGAGAACCAGCGGTTCACGGTCACCGCCACCGACAACGCCGCGGTCTTCACCAACGCCAGGAAGCTGGGCCGTTTCAACACCGTCGTGTTCCTGACCGGCGGCGGGGACGTCCTCGACCCGGACCAGGAGGCGGGCCTGGAGGCCTACATGGAGGCCGGCGGCGGTTTCGTCGGCCTGCACGACGCGGCCCGCGCGGAGCCGTACTCGGACTGGTTCACCGGCCTGATCGGCGCACGCCCGGCCCCTTCGAGCCCCGACAAGGTGCAGCGGGCGACCGTGGAGGTCGGCGACCGGGCGCATCCGGCGACCAAGAGCCTGCCGATGCAGTGGAAACGGCCCGACAAGTGGCTCAACTGGGTGAAGAACCCCTCCGGCGACGTGCACACGGTCGCCAGGGTGCGCGAGTCGACCTACGCGCCCGGGGCGGGCGCCAACGGCTGGGACCACCCGGTCAGCTGGTGCCGTGACTACGACGGCGGCCGGTCCTTCTACACCGGGATGGGCGGCACGGTGTCGTCGTACGACGAGACCGACTTCCGCGAGCATCTGCGCGGCGCCCTGCTGTGGACCAACCGTCTCGTCCAGGCGGACTGCAAGGCGACCATCACCGGCAACTACGAGGCGGAGCGGCTGACCGAGCCCAACCAGCCGGGCCGGAACGACCAGATCGGCGAGCCGCACGGCCTGGTCACCGCCCCCGACGGACGGGTCCTCTACATCGGCCGGGGCGGCGCGGACGCCTCGCAGCCGGTCGTCACCGACTGGAACGACCCCGACATCGGCAAGGGCAAGGGCGAGATCCACGTCTACGACCCGGAGACCGGGAAGGTCACCCTCGCCGGGGCGCTCACCGTCTTCGGCAACAAGGGCGGCGGCGACGAACTGCGCAAGGTCGAGGAGGGCCTGCTCGGCATCGAACTCGACCCGGGGTTCGAGGAGAACGGGTGGGTGTACCTGCACTACACGCCCCACTCGGAGATCGACCGGGACAGGCGCATGGCCGACCGGCGGGTCTCCCGCTTCACGCTCGACCCGGCCACCGACAAGCTGGACCTGGCCAGCGAGAAGGTGCTGCTGGAGTGGCCGGTGCAGATCCACAGCTGCTGCCACGCGGGCGGCGGGATGGCCTGGGACTCCAAGGGCAACCTGTACATCGCCACCGGTGACAACAACTCCAGTGGATTCAGCGGCGGTTACTCGGGCAACAACCCGGAGCCCAACTTCAAGGGCGTCTCCTTCGCGGACGCGCGCCGCACCGCCGGCAACACCAACAACCTCAACGGCAAGATCCTGCGCATCCACCCCGAGCCGGACGGCACGTACACCCTCCCCGAGGGCAACCTGTTCACCGGTGAGGAGACCGCCGAGGGCGGCGGGAAGACCCGCGGCGAGATCTATGTGATGGGCGTGCGCAACCCGGCGCGCATCTCCGTCGACAAGAAGACCGACATCCTCTACGCGGGCTGGGTCGGCCCGGACGCCGGCTCCCCGTCGACGACCTGGGGCCCGGCGAAGTACGACACGTTCGCCGTGATCACCGAGGCGTCCAACCGCGGCTGGCCGTACTGCATGGGCAACAACCAGCCCTACCGGGACCGCAATCTGCCCGACCCGTCGAAGCCGCTGGGCTGGTACGACTGCGACGCCCCGAAGAACGAGTCGCCGAACAACGACGGCCTGGTGAATCTGCCGCCGGTGACCGCCAACAACATCTGGTACTCGCCGCAGGGCGGCGCGCCGGACTTCCCGCGCGACGGGAACGGCGTCCCGTCGTACGAGCAGGACGAGGCCACCTACCGGCTGCCGTGGCTGAAGGGCGGCGGCCAGGCCGCGATGAACGGCCCGGTCTACCGCTACGACGCCGGCAGCGCCAGTGAGGTCAAGTGGCCGGCGTACTGGGACGGAAAGTGGTTCGTCGGTGACTTCTACGACGCCGACCAGCCGCGCAACGCGGTGCTGATGGACCCGAAGACGCAGGGAGACGGCGGGCTTCCGGTGCACTCGGAGTCGTTGAAGAAGATCGTGCCGGTGGGCGACGACGGCATCAGGAACCTGATGGGCTGGAAGTTCGGCCCGGACGGCGCGCTGTACGTCCTCGACTACGGCCGCGGCTTCTTCACCTCCGACACCAAGTCCGCGCTGTGGCGGGTCACCTACACGGGCGGCGGGCCCACCCCGGCCGCCGGCCAGTTGGCGAGGAAGGCCGGATGAGACCAGTGATACGGCAACGAGGAGTGTGGGCCGGTCTGCTGGCCGCCCTGCTGATGACGCTCGGTCTGCAGACGTCGACGTCCGCGGCCGGCGAGTCCGCGGCCCCGGCCGCCGAGGCGGCGGAGCAGGTGCTGACCTGGACCGCCGGTGACAGCATCAGCGCGTACACGTCCGCGCCGGCCACCGCGGTGGCCGGCCCGGCGACGATCGTCTTCGAGAACAGCGCGGCCACCGGCAACACCACCGGTATGCCGCACACCCTGACGTTCGTCACCTCCGACCCGGAGTTCAACGACGACGTCCAGCTCAACATCCTGGCCAACCCCGGTGACGCCCAGGGCGGCCGGCACACCGCCGAGGTGGTCCTCACCCCGGGCCGGTACTTCTACCACTGCACCATCCCCGGCCACGGCGAGATGCAGGGCATCCTGACGGTGACCGAGGGCGGTGGTGAGGACACCACGGCGCCCGAGGCCACGGCGGAGGTGACCGGCACGCAGAACGACAAGGGCGAGTACATCGGTTCGGCGAGCGTCAGCGTCGAGGCCACCGACGAGGGCTCGGGCGTGGACCGGATCGAGTACGCCATCGGGGCCGACGGCGCCTGGCAGCCGTACACCGCCCCGGTCGTGATCGACCAGGTCGGCACCCACACGGTGCGCTACCGCGCCCTGGACAGGGCGGGCAACGTCTCGGCGGTCGAGAGCGCGGAGTTCACGGTCGTCCCGCCGCCGACCGACGACACCACCGCGCCGGAGACATCGGCCACGGTGGACGGCGAGAGGAACGACGACGGCGCCTACATCGACATGGCGACGGTCACCGTCACCGCGTCCGACACCGGCTCCGGCGTCAACACCATCGAGTACGCGATCGGGGCGGACGGCGCCTGGCAGACGTACACCGGCCCGGTGATGGTGCACCGGGCCGGCACCCACACGGTGCGCTACCGCGCCACCGACAAGGCGGGCAACGCGGCGGCCGTCAGGAGCGTGGAGTTCACGGTCGTCGCCGCGCCCCCGCAGGACACCACCCCGCCGGTGACCGGCGTGACCGTCGGGGGCGTCAGGAACTCCGACGGGGCCTACGTCGGGGACGCCACGGTGACCGTCAGCGCCGACGACGGGCACGGCGGTTCCGGTGTGGCCGGTATCGAGTACTCCCTCGACGGCGGACCGTACCTGGCGTACACCGGGCCCGTGGTCGTCGACCGGGCGGGCCGGCACACCGTGGCCTACCGGGCGAGCGACAAGGCCGGCAACACCTCCGCGCCGCTCACGGTGAGCTTCACGGTGGTCGCCGACGGCGGGGTTCCCGCACCCAACTGCCCGGAGTACGACGAGCGGCTGACGGTGATCGTCGGCACGGTCGACTCGGGTGTGCCCAACCGGGTCACCAACAACCGGTGCCGGATCGGCGAGCTGATCGAGGACGAGAAGCAGTGGACCTCGCAGGCGCTGTTCCTCAAGCACGTCCAGAGCGTCCTGGACGCGCTCAGGAAGGAAGGGGTCATCGACAAGCGGGAGCGGCAGGCGATCAACCGGGCGGCCAGGCAGTCCGGTATCGGCACGCCCGGCCAGACCGACGGCTACCGCAAGATCCTCGACGGCACCGCGGAGTCGTTCGCCAAGTGGCAGCACGTGGGCGGCGGTTCGTTCGCCCTCAACCCGGACGGGTCGATCACCTCCGGCACCACCCGGGGCGGGCTCGGCATGCTGTGGTTCCCCGAGCGCAAGTACGGCGACTTCTCGCTGAAGCTCCAGTGGCGGGACGACGCCCCGGGCACCGGCAACGCCAACTCCGGTGTGTTCGTGCGGTTCCCGCAGCTCCACGACCATCCGGAGGAGCCGAGGCCCGAGTGGGTCGCCATCAAGTACGGGCACGAGGTGCAGGTGTTCGACTCGCCCACCGGCGACATGTACAAGACGGGCTCGGTCTACGGCTTCGACCGGGTGGGCCTGGCCGGCGCGGGCGTGACGCAGAAGGGCACCTGGAACGACTACGAGATCCGCGTGGTGGACCAGCACTACTCGGTCTACCGCAACGGCGTGCTGATCAACGAGTTCGACAACATCGGCGGCCAGGACTTCACCCCGCCGCGCTCGGACGACCCGGGCACGGACGGGCGGCGGTTCGCCTCCGGCTACATCGGACTGCAGGTGCACGGCACCTCGGACGTCGTCTCCTACCGGGACGTCCGGATCAAGGACCTGTAGTTCCGGGCAGGTTCGTGTGAACGAGCCGGGTCAGGAGGCCGGGGGTCGCGGCTTCCGGGCCCGGCTCGGCTGCACCCGGCTGGGCTCTCCCGGCATCTTCGGGTACTCGGGCGGATACGGCAGATCGCCCAGGCCGTGGTCGTGCTCGTCGCGGCGGGCGAGTTCCAGCAGCGGCTCCAGGGAGAAGGCGTGATCGTCCATGTCCGCGTGCACGTCGCCGAGTTCGGCGAAGCGCGCGGGCATGGTCGTGATGTCGAAGTCCTGCGGGTGCGCGACCCCGACCTCCTCCCAGCGCAGGGGCGCCGATACGGGCGCGTGCGGACGGGGGCGCACGGAGTAGGCGGAGGCGATGGTGCGGTCGCGGGCGGTCTGGTTGTAGTCGACGAAGATGCGTTCGCCGCGCTCCTCCTTCCACCACTTGATGGTCACCTGCTCGGGCATCCGGCGTTCCAGTTCCCGTCCCACGGCGATGGCGGCGCGGCGGACCTGGGTGAAGGTCCAGCGCGGTTCGATGGGCACGAAGACATGGATGCCCCGTCCGCCGGAGGTCTTGGGCCAGCCGCGCAGCCCGCCGAACTCCTCCAGGACGGCCCGTAGTTCGTGCGCGGCGCGGGCGGCGTCGTCGTAGTCGGTGCCGGGCTGCGGGTCGAGGTCGAGGCGGAGTTCGTCGGGGTGGTCGACGTCGGCGCGGCGCACCGGCCAGGGGTGGAAGACGAGGGTGCCGTACTGGGCCGCCCACACGACGGCCGCCTCCTCGGTGGGGCACATCTCGTCGGCGCTGCGGCCGCTGGGGAAGGTGATGTGGGCGGTGGGGATCCAGTCGGGCATGCCCTTGGGCGCGCGTTTCTGGTAGAACCACTCGCCGGTGATGCCGTCCGGGTAGCGCTGCAGGGTGGTGGGCCGCTCGCGCAGGGCGCGCAGGATGCCGGGGGCGACCGCCTGGTAGTAACGGGCGACGTCCAGCTTGGTGTAGCCGTGGTCCGGGAAGAAGACCTTGTCCGGACTGGACAGCCGTACCGTCCGGCCGCCCACCTCGAGTTCCACCGCGTCACCCATGCGAGCCACGGTAGGCGTAGCGCACATACCTCGCACACCGGGCGGCAACGGGCGGCAACGGGCGCTTTCGCGCAGAATCGGAGCATGGATCTTCCCGTCATGCCGCCCGTGAAGCCGATGCTCGCCAAGCCGGTGGCGAAGATCCCGCCGGACATGCAGTACGAGGCGAAGTGGGACGGTTTCCGGGCCATCGTCTTCCGTGACGGGGACGAGGTGGAGCTGGGCAGCCGGACGGGCAAGACGCTGACCAGGTACTTTCCCGAAGTGGCGGCGGCGGTGCGGGAGCGGTTGCCGAAGCGGTGCGTGCTGGACGGGGAGATCGTCGTCGCCCGGGAGGGGCACCTCGACTTCGACGCGCTGACCGAGCGGATCCACCCGGCCGACTCGCGGGTGCGGACGCTCGCCGAGCGGACCCCGGCGTCCTTCGTGGCCTTCGACGTGCTGGCGCTGGGCGACGAGTCGCTGCTGGAGGTGCCGCTGTCCGAGCGGCGGGAGGCGCTGGTCGGGGCGCTGGAGGGGGTCGCACCGCCGGTTCACGTGGCACCGGCGACGCGGGATGTCGAGGTGGCGCGAGGCTGGTTCGAGCAGTACGAGGGGGCGGGCCTGGACGGGGTGATCGCCAAGCCTCTCGGTCTGCGCTACCGGCAGGACGAACGGGCCATGTTCAAGATCAAGCACGAGCGCACGGCCGATGTGGTGGTCGCCGGGTACCGGCTCCACAAGAGCGGCCCGGTCGTGGGTTCGCTGCTGCTGGGCCTGTACGACGAGGGCGGCGTTCTCCAGCACGTGGGTGTCTGCGCGGCCTTCTCCATGAAGCGGCGCGCGGAACTGGTCGAGGAGCTGGCGCCGCTGCGGATGGACGACGTGTCGGGCCACCCCTGGGCGGCGTGGGCGGACGAGGCGGCGCACGGGACGGCACGGCTGCCGGGCGCGCCGAGCCGCTGGTCGGGGAAGAAGGACCTGTCCTGGGTGCCGCTGCGGCCGGAGCGGGTGGCGGAGGTGGCCTACGACCACATGGAGAACGGGCGGCGTTTCCGGCACACCGCCCGCTTCCGCCGCTGGCGCCCGGACCGGGCCCCCGGGAGCTGCACCTACGCGCAGCTGGAGGAGCCGGTCCGCTACGACCTGGCCGAGATCCTCGGCGGCCCCTGAGCGGCCGGGGCGCCGGGTCCGGGCCCCGGATCAGGGCCGGAGCACCACCTTGACCGCGCCGTCCTGCTTCTTCTGGAACATGTCGTAGGCGTGCGGGGCCTCCTCGAGCGGCATGTGGTGGGTGGCGAAGCCGTCCACGCCGAGGGGGTCCTCGTCGGTGAGGTAGGGGATGATCTCGTCGCTCCAGCGGCGTACGTTCGCCTGGCCCATGCGCATCTGGATCTGCTTGTCGAACAGGGTCAGCATGGGCATCGGGTCGGCCATGCCGCCGTAGACACCGCTGATGGAGATGGTGCCGCCGCGGCGCACCAGGTCGATGGCCGTGTAGAGGGCGGCGAGCCGGTCGATGCCGAAGCGTTCCGCCATCGGTGCGCCCAGTTTGCGGGGCAGCAGGGCCGAGGCGTTCTGCACCATGCGGGCCGCCGCGCTGCCGTGTGCCTCGGTGCCGACGGCGTCGATCACGGCGTCCGGGCCGCGGCCGTCGGTCTGGTCGCGGATCGCGGCGACCAGTTCCTTCTCGTCGTCGAAGGAGCTCAGGTCGAAGGTCTCCACGCCCCGCTCCTTCAGCCGGCGCAGCCGCTCGGGGACGAGATCCACGCCGAAGACCCGTCCGGCGCCCTGGACCTGGGCGATCCGGCAGGCCATGTCGCCGATGGGCCCGAGTCCGAGCACGGCGACGCTGCCGCCCTGCGGGACACCGGCGTAGGCGACCGCCTGCCAGGCGGTGGGCAGGACGTCGGAGAGGTAGAGGAACCGGTCGTCGGAGGGCCCCTCGGGGACCTTGATGGGGCCGTACTGGGCCTGCGGGACGCGCAGGTACTCGGCCTGGGCGCCCGGTACCGCGCCGTACAGCCGGGTGTAGCCGAACAGGGCCGCGCCCATGCCCTCGGCGCTGACCTGGGTGGTCTCGCACTGGGTGGGCAGTCCGGTCAGGCACATCCAGCAGTTGCCGCAGGCGATCTGGAACGGGACCACCACCCGGTCGCCCGCCTGGAGGTCGGGCACCGCCGCTCCGACCTCCTCGACGATCCCCATCGGCTCGTGACCGAGGATGTCGCCCGGTGTCATGAACGGGGTGAGCACCTCGTACAGATGCAGATCGGATCCGCACAGTCCGCTGGAGGTGACGCGGATGACCGCGTCCGTCGGCTCCTCGATCCGTGGGTCGGGCACGTCGTCCACTCGTACGTCCCGCTTTCCCTGCCAGGTCAGTGCCCTCATCGCCGCCCGCTCCCTCCGTCGTGGCCGGTGTGTCGCTCCTGGGGTGGGCGACCGGGTACCCGAGTGGCCGCGCGCCGAACCGCGGGGCGCTGGGCCGATCGGCGGACGCCACCGCGCGGGAGCACCACCGGTCCGCTATGGCCATAGACGATCCGAAAAGCGCACAATCGAGACAACGGATGATATGAGGCAGGCGCGGTGACGACGGTGGGCACGGAACGAGGAGCGCGCCGACGGCGCGGTACGGGGACGGGGATGCTGCTCGCCGCCGCGCTGGCGGCCGGTCTGGCCGCGGGCTGCACGACGTCGGACGGTCCGCGCGACGACGGGCGGAACCCGCCCGGCGAGTCGGAGACCCGGCCGGCCGGGGACAGTCCGCCCCCGCTCGCGGTGAAGATCGACAACGCGCCCGCCGCCCGGCCCCAGACCGGCCTGGACGCCGCCGACGTGGTGTACACCGAACAGGTCGAGGGCGGGAGCAGCAGGCTGATCGCCGTGTACGCCACCGAGCTGCCCGGGTCCGTCGGTCCGGTGCGCAGCGCCCGGGAGTCGGACCTGGAGCTGCTGCGCCAGTTCGACCGGCCGTTGCTGGCCTTCTCCGGGGCGCAGAGCAAGCTGGTTCCGCTGATCGAGCGGGCGCCGCTGGAGGCGGTGACACCCGAGTCGGAGCCCGGGGCCTACACCCGGGACCCCGGTCGCGCCGCGCCCCACAACCTGTATCTGCGGCCCGAGCGGCTCATGGACGAACCGCCCGGCGAGGCCGCCCTGACCACCGGATTCCGCTTCGGCGAGCCCCCGGCGGACGGCGAGCCCGAGAACGAGTTCACGATCCGCTACCCGGCGGCCCGCTTCACCTTCACCTGGTCGGGCGCCCAGGACCGCTGGCTGGTGTCGATGGACGGCACCCCGGCGCTCACCACGGACGGCGAACGGCTGGCGCCCGCGACGGTCGTCGTGCAGTACGTGACCGTGCGCGCTTCCGGCTTCCGGGACTTCCTCGGCAACAACACCCCGTACACCGAGACGGTGGGGTCCGGGGAGGCCACCGTGCTGCGCGACGGACGCGCCTACGAGGCGAACTGGAAGCGTCCGGCCGCCGAGGACGGCACCTCGTTCACCACCGACTCGGGCGAGGCGATGAACTTCGCGCGCGGCCAGGTGTGGGTGGTGTACGCGGAGAGGCCCTAGCCGGGCCGGCCCCGGTCAGGGGCGGGCGGCCAGGGGTGGGGCGGGGGCGCGCAGGCTCTCGGCCGCGTCCGCCACCCGCCGGATCAGGTCGATGAAGACCGCCTGCTCACCGGCGTCCAGCGGGGCCAGGAGGACCTGGTTCATCCGCGCGGTGCGCACCGTCAGTCCGCGGTGGGTGCGCGCCCCGTCGTCGGTGAGGCGGAGCTGGAAGCGGCGGCCGTCCCGCGGATCACGGACCTTGTCCAGCAGCCCGCGCCGGATGAGCCGGGCGATCACCTCGGCGATGGTGGACCGGTCGAGGCCGACCCGCTCCCCCACGGTGCGCTGGTCGAGACCGGGTTCGGCGACGAGCGCGTTGAGGACGGCGAACTGCGGTGAGGTGATCTCCTCGGAGACCATCGCGTTCCACAGCAGGTGGTGCGCCTGCTGGAGCCGCCGGGCCAGGTGCCCGGGATGGGTGGTGAGATCCACGGCGGCCATGCGCGCTCCCCGGATTTCCTCAGTGGACTGATTTTTGCAGGTCCCCGAAGAGTACTGGACAGGACGGCAACCTCGTGCAAATACTCAGTGCACTGACTTGAATGACGGTGGGGTCGCCCGGAGGGGATGGGGTTCCTCGGATGGACAAGGTGGTCGCCTCGGCGGCGGAGGCGGTGGCCGACGTGCCGGACGGTGCGTCGCTGGCGGTGGGCGGCTTCGGCCTCAGCGGTGTGCCGGCCGTGCTGATCCAGGCGCTGTACGAACGGGGGGTGGGCCATCTGGCGGTCGTCTCGAACAACTGCGGGGCGATGGAGTCCGGGCTCGCGGTCCTGCTCGCGGCGGGCCGCATCGCCCGGGTGACCGGCTCCTACATCGGGGCGAACAAGGAGTTCGCGCGGCAGTACCTGGCCGGTGAGCTGGAGGTCGAGCTGATCCCGCAGGGCACGCTCGCGGAGCGGCTGCGCGCCGGGGGCGCCGGGATCCCCGCGTTCTACACGCCGGCCGGGGTGGACACCCTGGTCGCCGAGGGCGGGCTGCCCTGGCGGTACGACGGCTCCGGCGGGGTGGCGCTCGCCTCGCCCGCGAAGGAGGTGCGGGAGTTCGACGGCGCGCGGTACGTGCTGGAGCGCGGTATCCGCACCGACTACGCGCTGGTGCGGGCGGCGAAGGGCGACCGGCACGGGAACCTGGTGTTCGGCAGGTCCGCCCGCAACTTCAACCCCCTTGCCGCGACGGCGGGCCGGGTGACGGTCGCGGAGGTGGAGGAGCTGGTCGAACCCGGCGCCATCGACCCGGACGCGGTGCATCTGCCGGGCGTGTTCGTCCAGCGCGTGGTCGCGCTCACCCCGGAGCAGGCGGCGGACAAGCGGATCGAGCGGCGGACGGTGAGCGGCTGATGGCCTGGACGCGGGACGAGATGGCCGCGCGGGCGGCACGGGAGCTGAGGGACGGGCAGTACGTCAATCTCGGTATCGGTCTGCCCACGCTGATCCCGGGCCACCTCCCGCCGGGCGTCGAGGTGGTGCTGGAAAGCGAGAACGGCATCCTGGGCACCGGCCCCTACCCCGCCGAGGACGCCGTCGACCCGGATCTGATCAACGCCGGCAAGGAGACCGTCACCGTCCTGCCCGGAGCCTCCTTCTTCGACTCGGCGCTGTCGTTCGCGATGATCCGGGGCGGGCACATCGACGTCGCCGTCCTCGGCGCGATGCAGGTGTCCGGCCGCGGCGACCTCGCCAACTGGGCGATACCCGGCAAGCTCGTCACCGGTATCGGCGGCGCGATGGACCTGGTCCACGGGGCACGCACGGTGATCGTGGTGACGACCCACACCGCGAAGGACGGCTCACCGAAGATCGTGCCCGAGTGCTCGCTGCCGCTGACCGGCAAGGCGTGCGTGGACCGGATCATCACCGACCTGGGCGTCCTCGACGTCACCGACGGCGCGCTCGTCCTCACCGAGACCGCTCCCGGAGTGAGCACCCGGGAGGTCATCGCCAGGACCGGCGCCGAACCCACCCTCGGGGAGGGGCTGTCATGACCGACGCACCGACTCAGGCCGGCATCGACCGGGAGATCGCCGCCGAGCAGGCCGCGTACGAGAAGCGGCTCGCCGACGGCGGGCCCGCCGAGCACCATCCGCGCCGCGACTACGCGCCGTACCGCTCCTCGGTGCTGCGCCACCCGAAGCGGCCCCCGGTCGTCATCGACACCTCCGAGGACCCGGAGCTGGTGGAGCTGTCCGCCCCGGTGTTCGGGGAGCGGGACGTCACCGGGACCGACAACGATCTCACCCGGCAGCACACCGGTGAGCCGGTCGGTGAGCGCATCACCGTCTCGGGCCGGCTGCTGGACCGCGACGGCCGGCCGGTGCGCGGCCAGCTGGTGGAGATCTGGCAGGCCAACTCGGCCGGGCGGTACGCCCATCGGCGCGAGCAGCACGACGCCCCACTGGACCCGAACTTCACCGGAGCCGGCCGCGCCCTCACCGACGCGGACGGGTGCTACCGCTTCACCACCGTCCGGCCGGGCCCGTATCCGTGGCGCAACCACCTGAACGCCTGGCGTCCGGCGCACATCCACTTCTCCGTGTTCGGCCCGGCGTTCACCCAGCGGCTGGTGACGCAGATGTACTTCCCGGGCGACCCGCTCTTCCCGTACGACCCGATCCTGCGGTCCGTGACCGACGACGCGGCACGGCAGCGGCTGGTCGCGACCTACGACCACGGCCTGTCGGTGCCGGAGTTCTCCCTCGGCTACCACTGGGACATCGTGCTGGACGGGCCCCGGGCCACCTGGATCGAAGAGGGGCGCTGACACCACCATGACGACGATCGGCACCGGCGACCCGGAGAACGTGCTGCCCACCCCCTCGCACACCGTCGGCCCCTTCTACGGCTACGCGCTGCCCTTCCCCGGCGGCGAGGACATCGCGCCCACCGGGCACCCGGACACGGTCACCGTGCACGGATACGTGTACGACGGTGCGGGCCTGCCCCTGCCGGACGCGCTGCTGGAACTGTGGGGACCGGACCCGGACGGCGTTCTCCCGACGGTGGACGGCTCGATGCGGCGGGACCCGGCGAGCGGGGGCTTCCTGGGCCGCAACGGCGTGGAGTTCACCGGATTCGGACGGATCCAGACCGACGCGAACGGCCACTGGTACGCCCGTACCCTGCGCCCGGGAGCCCGTGGCCGGAACGCGCCGTACCTCAGTGTGTGCGTCTTCGCGCGGGGACTGCTGGTGCACCTGTTCACCCGGATCTACCTGCCGGGCGACGAGGCCGCGCCGGCCGCGGACCCGCTGCTGTGCCGGCTCGAGGCGGAGCGCCGCGACACGCTGGTCGCGGACGCCGAGGGCGCCGGCACGTACCGTTTCGACATCCGCCTTCAGGGCGAAGGCGAGACGGTCTTCCTGGAGTTCCAGTGACATCAGCCGACGACGGCACCGGTCTGCTCGCCCCGGGGCGGGCCGGTTCGCCGGCCGCCGCCGAGACGGCGGACGCGGCGTTCCTGCGGGCGCTGCTCGACGCGGAGTCCGCGCTCACCCGGGCGCAGGCCGCGCTGGGGCTCGCCCCGCCGGAGGCCGCCCGGGCGGTGACGGAGGCGGCCGATCCGGCGCGCTTCGACATCGCCGCGCTCGCCGCGCGGGCCCGGGAGGGCGGAAACCCGGTGATCCCGCTGGCCGCGGAGCTGACCCGGGCGGCCGGTGCGGAGTACGGCCCCTTCGTCCACCGGGGGGCGACCAGCCAGGACATCATGGACTCGGCGGCGATGCTGGTCGCCCACCGCGCACTGGGGCCGGTCCTCTCCGACCTCGACCGGGTGCAGCGGGCCCTGGCCGCACTGGCCGCCGCGCACCGGGACACCGTGCTGCCGGGCCGGACCCTGACCCAGCACGCCGTGCCGACGACGTTCGGGCTGAAGGCCGCCGGGTGGCGGTCACTGGTGCTGGACGCCCGGGACCGGGTGACCGCCGTACGGGACTCCCTCCCCGCCCAGCTCGGGGGAGCCGCCGGCACCCTGGCCGCCTTCACCGCGTACGGGGCCGCGGACGCGACCCGGCTGCCGGCCGTGTACGCCCGTGAACTGGGCCTGCGCGAACCCCTGTTGCCCTGGCACACCCTGCGCACGCCCGTCGCCGACCTCGCCGGGTGCCTGGCGCTGACGGCCGGGGCGCTCGGCAAACTCGCGGCCGACGTCCTCACCCTCTCCCGTACCGAGATCGCGGAGGTCTCCGAGAACGGCGGCGGCGGCTCCTCGGCCATGCCGCACAAGGCCAATCCGGTACGTTCCACCCTGGTCGCGGCGGCGGCCAGGCGCGCACCGCAGCTCGCCGCCACGCTCTACGGCTCACTGGTGGCCGAGGACGAACGCCCGGCCGGTGCCTGGCACGCCGAGTGGGAACCGCTCAGGGACCTGCTCCGCCTGGTCGGCGGCGCGGCCCGGGACGCCGCCGAACTCGCCGAGGGACTGCGGGTGCACCCGGACACGATGCGCCGACACCTCGGTCTCACCCACGGGTTGCTCGTCTCCGAGCGGCTCTCCGCCGAGCTGACGCCCTCCCTCGGCCGCGCCCGGGCGAAGGAGCTGCTTACCGAACTCGCCCGGCGGGCCTACGAAGAGGGACGGGAGCTCGGTGAACTGCTGGCCGAGCAGCCGGAATTGACGGGCATCGACCTTTCCCCGCTGATCGACCCCGCCCGGTACACCGGCTCCGCCGGAGTCCTCACCGACCGTGCCCTGGAGCGACCGTGACCGACACTCTCCTCAACCACCGTGCGGAGGGCCCCGCTTCCGCTCCCCCGCTGCTGCTCGGACCCTCGCTCGGCACCTCGTACGCCCTGTGGGACAAGGTGGCGCCCGAGCTGTCCACCGCGCACCGGGTGGTGCGCTGGGACCTGCCGGGGCACGGGGGTTCGGCGGCGGGGCTGATCGGTGCCGGTGCCACCGTCGGTGATCTCGCGGGGCTGGTGCTCGCGCTGGCCGACGCGCTCGGCATCGAGCGGTTCGCCTACGCCGGTGTCTCGCTGGGCGGTGCGGTCGGGCTGCATCTCGCCGTGCACCATCCGCAGCGGGTGTCGTCGCTGGCCGTGCTCTGTTCCTCCGCGCACTTCGACGGGCCCGGGCCCTGGCGGGAGCGGGCGGCGCTGGTGCGGCGCGAGGGCCTCACCGGGCTCGCGGAGGGTGCCGGCGCCCGCTGGTTCACGCCCGGGTTCACCGTGCCCGAGCTGGTCCGGGACCACCGGGAGGCCGACCCGGGGGCGTACGCCGCCTGCTGCGACGCGCTGGCCGCGTTCGATCTGCGGGAACGGCTCGCGGAGATCTCCGTGCCCACGCTGGCGGTGGCCGGCCGGGAGGACCCGGCGACGCCCCCGGAGCATCTGCGGCAGATCGCGGACGCGGTACCGGGCGCCGCCCTCGTGGAGATCCCCGGCGCCTCCCATCTGGCGCCCGCGCAGCGCCCGGAGGCGGTGCTGACCGCGCTGCGCACGCACTTCGACGGGGTGCCCGCACGCGGGACGGCGGTACGGCGGGAGGTGCTGGGGGACGCCCATGTGGACCGCGCGCAGGCACGCCAGACCCCGTTCACCGCCCGCTTCCAGGACTTCATCTCGCGCTACGCCTGGGGCGAGATCTGGACCGACCCGACGCTCAGCCGCCGCGAACGCAGCATGATCACGCTCACCGCGCTGGTGGCGCACGGCCACCACGACGAACTGGCGATGCATGTCCGCGCGGCCCGGCGAGGCGGTCTCACCCCCGAGGAGATCGGCGCGGTGCTGCTGCAGACGGCCGTCTACTGCGGGGTCCCGGCCGCCAACTCGGCGTTCGCGACGGCGCAGCGGGCGCTGGCGGAGGAGGACGCCTAGCCGGACGGCCGGTGTGGGGCCTACCGGAGACCGGCGCCCGTGGCCAGTTCCGCCCGGGCCCGCTCCGCCAGTGCATCGGCGCCGCAGGAGCGGGCCAGTGCCAGGCCGCGTTCGAGGTCGGGGGCGGAGCGGGCGAGGGTGCCGTACTCGACGCGGGCCACGGCGTGTTCGTACTGGCAGGGCGAGGACTCCAGGTAGGTGACCGCCTGGGCGGCGAGGCGGACCGCGCGCTGTCCGGTCTCCAGGGCGGCGGCGAGGCGCAGCGCCTCCCCTATCGCGGTGTCCGTGCCGAGGCGTTCGGCGTGTCGGCGGACGTCGACGGCGAGCCGGGCGGCACGGGCGGGGTCCTCGGTGGCGAGGGCGCGGGCGAGGTCGGCGGCGCCGAAGACGTGCACGGGGTGGTGGTGACCCCGGGCGGCCGCCGCCTTCTCCGCGGCCTCCAGTTCGTTGATGCCGTCCTTGGTGCGGCCGACGGCGAGCAGCAGCCGGCCCCGTACGGAGCGCGGGTCGGGCAGCACGATGGTGGACGGGTAGGGCGGGGTGAAGCCGTGCCGTTCCGCCATCGCCCAGGCCTCGTCGACATGACCGCGGGCGAGCAGGGTGTCGACGAGATTGCAGATGGCCGTCCAGTACAGGGGCAGTCCGCGGCCGACGCGCTCGGCGAGGCGCAGGGACTCGCGCAGTGACTCCTCCGCCGCCTCCAGCCGGCCCCGCCTGCGGTGTGCCAGACCGACGTAGGCGTGCGCCAGGGCGAGGTGGCCGCCGCTCCAGCCCGCCGTGTCGTAGGCGTGCAGGGCCTCGCTGTAGAGGCTTTCGGCGCGGTCGAGACGGTCGGTGTAGGCGTAGGAACTCGCCAGCATCAGCAGGAGTTCGACACCCCACTCGGAGTCGGTCCAGCCGAGCCCGGGTGCGAGGCGGCCGTTGACCAGGGCCCGGTCGCAGACCTCGACGATCTCCTCGGCGTTCTCGCCGCGCATCATGGCGTCGAAGCCGCGCAGGATCAGCAGCGCCCGTTCGGCGTTGTCGCGGCCGGTGCAGGTGGCGGCGAGGCCTGCGAGGCGCTCGGAGCGGTCGGGTGTGACGGTCTGGCCCGCGTGGATGCCCTCCCACATGAACTGCACCGCCTGGAGCCGCATGCGGGCGGGGCCGGGTTCCAGCCGGGCGGCCTCCGCCTCGACCGTGCGGACGGCCTCTTCCATCTGGTCGTTGTGGAGCAGGGCCTGGGAGAGGCGGATCACGGCGTCCACGCGCCGGCCGCCGTCGAGGCCGGGCATGCCGAGCGCGGTGCGCAGATGGCCGATGGTGCGGGCGGGCGCGGTGAGGAAGGTGGCGCTGCCCAGTTCGTACAGGACGTGCGCGTGGACCTCGGGGCGGGGTGGTTCCTCCAGCGCGCGTTCCAGGCAGCGGCGGGCGGCGTCCGGGGCGCCGACGGCGAGGTGTTCGCGGGCCGCCTCGCGCAGTTGCCAGACGAGTTCCTCGTCGTCGTCCGGGTGCACTTCGAGGAGGTGGCGGGCGGCCGCCGCGGCGCCGCGGCCGGAGTCGGTGACGATCCGGGCGGCTATACCGTGCATGGCGCGGCGCAGGGCGTCGGGGATGGAGTTGTAGACGGCGGTGGCGATCAGGGGGTGGACGAACTCGAGGTCCGCCGGTCCCGTGCCGCCCGTCGCCGCGGGGTCGGGGGCGGTGAGGATGCGGGCGCTGCGCAGGAGTTCGGCGCAGCGGGCGGCGGCGTCGGGGCTGAGGGTGGCGAGCCGGGCGACCAGGTCGACGGTGATGCCGGTGCCGAGGATGGCGGCGGCCCAGGCGAACCGGGTGGCGTCCACGCCGAGTTCTTCCAGGCGGGCGACGAGTCCGCCGCCGCGGGCGGAGCGGTTGAGGTCGCGCAGTTCACCGGCGTGGGCCTCGACGGGGTCGAGTTCGCTGTCCTGGACCTTGGCGAGGAGTTCGACGGTCTCGTAGGGGTTGCCGGCGGTGACGGCCCACACCTCGCGGCAGAACGCCGCGTCGGCGTTCTCGCCGAGTGTGGCGCGGGTGAGTCCGGCCGCGGCGTCCGGGGTGAGGGCGCTGAGGGTGGTGACGGGGCGGTCGGCCGCGGCGGCGACGGCGTCCAGGTGCCGGGCGCTCGTGCCGGAGATGTCGCCGGGGCGGCGGGCCACGACGACGAGGACGGACAGGTCGGCGAGGCGTCCGGCGAACGCGGCCAGCCAGTACAGGGTTTCCTGGTCGGCCCAGTGGGCGTCGTCGATGAGCAGCACCAGCGGCCAGTCCCGGCGGGCCAGCCGGCGCACGGCGGCCACGAGTCCCTCGCACACGCCCTGCGGGTCCGCGTGCCGGTCGCCGGGGTCGGCGATGCCGAGGGCGGGGCCGGCGATGTCGTACCAGTCGCCGAGGTATTCGCGGGCCTCCTCCGGCAGCATCGACACCAGGGCGGGCTGCAGGAGTTGGCGTACGACGTTGAAGGGGACGGAGCGCAGGGTCTCGCCGCCGCGGGCGGACCAGACGGTGCAGCCGCGCCGTTCGGCGATGCGGCGGGTCTCCGCCAGCAGGGCGGTCTTGCCGAGTCCCGCCTCGCCCCGGAGCACCAGCAGGCTGCCCGGCGAGGAACGGTCGGCGCACAGGATGTCGACGGCCTCCGCGATGGCGGCGACTTCCTCGTCGCGCTCCCACAGGGAAGCCGAGGGAGCGGCCGGGGGCCGTACCTCCGTCATCCCGCTACCTCCCCGAGTCGCCCGAATGACGTACCGGTCCCGAGCGTAGTCCTCCGTCCGCTCGAGCGGTGCCCGCTCGGCGCACGTGTTGCCGTGACGGGTGACACGGAACACGACGAGTCGACGCAAGTCGCCCCCCACCAGGGGTCCTGACGGTCGACAGCGGTCGAGGGCGGGGTACCGAAACCCCGGGACGGGTGGGGCGGGGGCTCTCTCATCCGGCTTTCACCGTCGCCGAATACGGTGGGGGCATGACGCAGGTGACTCCTCCCGGGTGGTACCCCGACCCCGGGCAGACGAATGACGGACCGGCCACCGAACGCTGGTGGGACGGCGCGGCCTGGACGGATCGGGTCCGGCCGGCGGGGTCGGCCGCCGCATGGGGTCCGCCCGCGCCGGACGCCGCGGCCGGGCCGGCGTATCCGGCCTACCCGGTGTATCCCGCTCCGCCGCCGCCCGGACGGAGCCACAAGGTGCGCAACGGCATAGCCGTCGCGGTGGCCGTCGCCGTCCTGGCGAGCATCGGGGTGGGCGTGTACGCGCTGACGGACGACGGCGGGGGCGGGGACGCCACGGCCTCGCAGTCCCGGGGCGGCCCGGACGGACGGGACGGCCGGCCGGACGGCGGCCCGGACGGCGGCGGGGGCGAGGAGTCCGGACCGGACGCCTCCGAGCCGCCCCGGGTGGAGAGCGGTTCGGTGACGGACGCGCTGAGCGGCATCAGTCTGCCCATTCCCGACGGCTGGTACGGCCAGGAGCTCCAGGTGGGCGCCTCGGTGACGTCGGAGGACTCCTACGACTGCCCCGGCAACACCTCCAAGAGCTGCACCAAGGGCGGTGCGTACTCGGCGCCGGCCCTGGTGTTCGGCAGTCGCGGCTCCACCGCCGAGGAGGTCGCCAAGGCGGACATCGCCGAGAACGCCGAGGAGAGCTACGGCGGGGACGCCTACGGGAAGATCACCTCGCACGACGTCCTCGCCTCCAAGGCGGTGACCGTGGCCGGGCAGAAGGGCTACCTGGTGCGCTGGAAGGCGGTGACCAGCAAGGGCTCGGACGGGTTCGTCCAGTCGCTCGCCTTCCCCTCCCCCGCGCAGCCGAAGCAGCTGGTCGTGGTGCGTTTCGGGGTGGACACCGACCAGACGCAGGCCGTCCTCGACGAGATCACCGAGGGCATCGAGGCGGCGTCGGGCGGCGGCGGCAACGGCCAGGACGTCTGACGCGCCGTGGGTCGACGGCCGGGCGGGGCGCCCCTCCGCTCAAGGGGCGTCCCACCCGGCCGGGGTGCGCGCCGCCCCCGTCCCCACGGTGCGGCGCGGGCGGGCCGTCGTCCGGTCGTGCCGGTGACGGCGGCCCGGGTCTCATTCGAGGCCGAGTGCCGGCAGTACGGCGGCCTCCACGAACCGGATCAGGTAGTCCGCGTCCGCGTTGCGTCCGTCCAGCAGGGGCCGCACGCGCAGGACTCCGAAGATCTGCGCCGGGACGTACTCCAGCGCGGGATGGCCGGCGTCGACCTCGCCGCGCTCGGCCCCGCGCCGCAGGATCCGCGCCAGCGCGGCGAGCTCCGGGTCCACCAGCGCCTCGCGCAGCGCCTGCGCCAGTTCCTGGTCCTGGGTGACCGCGTGCCCGAGCGCCTGGAGCAGGGCGGTGTCCTTCGGGGACCACTCCCCCGCGCGGCGCGCCACCTCCCGCAGGTCCCCGGCGAGGGTGCCGGTGTCGATCCGGGCGAACCGTGCCTGACCGCTGGACCGCAGGGCCGCGGCGACGAACCGGGGCTTGGTCCCCCACTGCCGGTAGAGGGTCGACTTGCTGCACCGTGTGCTGGCGGCGACGCCCTCCATGGTGACGGCGTCGTAGCCGCACTCACGGATCTGGTCCAGCACGGCGTCGAAGAACTCCCGCTCGCGCTCCGGGGTGATCTTGGAGCGGCGCGAGGCACCGGCCGGCGCGGGCCGGTCCGTGTCCTGCGACGTCATCGTCTCCTGCTCCTCGTCCCTCGGGATGTGTCCTGTCCGCCGGTTTCCACTGTACCGGTACGCGAGCGTATCGGTACATCACCGTATCGGTACGTGATCGTTTCGATGGGCGGGCGCGGCGCTGTCCGGCGCGCCGGCCCTCCGGGGTTCCCGCGTTCCCGCGTTCCCGCGTTCCGGGCGGGGCGCGCCTCTCATCCCCGCCAGGTTTCGCGGCGCAGGGCCGCCTCGGTGCCGGCGAGGTAGACGGCCGTGGCGAGCCACTGGGCCGCGTACCGGTCCGGGCCGCCGTCCTCGAACCGGCCGAAGGCGTCGCGGGTGCGGTGCGCGGCGACCGCGGCGAGCGCGGCGGCGAGTTCCGCGCCGGTGGTGAAGCCGTCGCGGCGCAGCGCGGCCACATGACCGCGGTGCTCGTCGTCACGCGCGGGTTCCGCGGCGGCCCGGCGTCCGCCCGCGACGGCCAGCTCGACCAGCCGGCGTATCCGCCACAGCGGGGGGTCGCCGGCGGAGGCGGCGGGCGCGGACGGGGCGGGCAGGTCGGGTGGGAAGTGCTCGTCCTCCAGGTGGTCGTAGCCGAGATCGGCGCGGCCCCGCCGGTCGGGCGGGAGGCGCAGGGTCGCCCCGGTGCCGGGTACCGGGGCGACGGCGAGCGGGCGGAGTGACGACGGGCGGCCGGGGTCGGGGCGGCCGGCGACCCGGATCCGCAGCCCGGGGTGGGCGCCCAGCCGGCGGAGGTTGGCGGTGTGGGCCAGGCCGGGGTGGCGGTGGGCGGGGGCCAGCCGGACGGGTGCGGCACCCTGCTCGGGCAGTACCCGGACCAGCAGGTCCTCGCCGTCCGTGGCGAGCACCTCCACATCGCACACGGTCAGCGGGCCGGCCTGTCCGGGACCGTAGGAGGCCGCCGGGAAACCGTCGTCGGTCCCCGTCGTGCGGGAGGTGACGGTCCAGGGCCGTCCGGCGGCGGAGGCGGCGCGGACGCCGGGTTCCGGGAGCAGGCGGCCGTCCGGGGCGACGACCGCTCCGGAGAGGACCAGGCCGCCGCGGGAGAGCCGGAAGTGGTCGGTCAGGAAGGACCGGATGGCGACATGGGCGCCGCCGGCGCGGCGGGCCCGGACGGGGCCGCCGGGCTTGACGTCGGGGAGCATGTACCAGCGGCCGTCGTCGTCGGTGAGGTGGGTGACCACCCCGCCGAGGCCGTCGGGGCCGATGACCGGTTCCCGGCAGACGCCGTACAGCCGCAGCGGCCCGTCGGGGCGGAGGTGCCGACGGACGGTGCCGATCAGTGCGGGCTCGGCGTCGGCGGACTTCAACCGATGGGCGACGAGGAGGAGTTCGGTGAGCGAGGCCACCAACGCGGTGAGGGCACGCGGACGGTGCGGGTCGCGCTCGTCCCGCAGACGGCGTACGACGTCCAGCGCGGCGGCTTCCGCACGGTGGAGGCCCGCGAGGCGAGCGGTGTGGGCGGCGCGGAGCAACTCCGCCTGGACCACCGCCCCCGCACCGCCGGCCCCGGCGGACAGCACGGCCGCACCGGCCGCCCAGACCGCGGAGGCGGCACGGACCTGCTCGCCGCAGGGACCGACGGACGCGGCGACCGGGGCACGGGCGGATACCTCGCCGGGACCGGTGGCACGACCCCGGCCCGACGGATGCCCCTCAGCTGACGAACGCTCCTGGCCCACCGAACGGCCCCGGCCCGACGGGGGCTCCGGGGCGGTGGGCGGCTGATGATCCGGGTCCGGGCACCCGTCCCCGTCCGACAGGCGGCCCCGGTCCGACAGGCGGCCCCGGTCCGTTAGGCGGTCTCGGCCCGGCGGCTGCTCCGGGACGGTGGGCGGCAGGTGTTCCGGGGCCGGGTGGCCGCCCCCGTCCGACAGGCGGTCCACGTCCGGCGGGCAGTCTCGGCCCGGTGGGCGGGCCGGGGTGGTGAGCGGCTGGTGGGGCGGGTGACCGTCCCCGTCCGGCAGGCGGTCTCGGCCCGGCGGCTGCTCCGGGACGGTGGGCGGCAGGTGGGCCGGGGACGGGTGACCGTCCCCGGCCGACAGGCCGCCCCGGTCCGACAGGCGGCCTCGACCCGACGAGCGGTTCGGGCTGGTGGGCGGCAGGTGGTCCGGGGCCGGGCAACCGTCCCCGGCCGACAGGCGGTCCACGTCCGACAGGCGGTCCACGTCCGACAGGCGGTCCACGTCCGGCGGGCAGTCTCGGCCCGGTGGGCGGGCCGGGGTGGTGAGCGGCTGGTGGGGCGGGTGGCCGGCTCCGTCCGACAGGCGGTCTCGGCCCGGCGGCTGCTCCGGGACGGTGGGCGGCAGGTGGGCCGGGGACGGGTGACCGTCCCCGGCCGACAGGCCGCCCCGGTCCGACAGGCGGCCTCGACCCGACGAGCGGTTCGGGCTGGTGGGCGGCAGGTGGTCCGGGGCCGGGCGACCGTCCCCGGCCGACAGGCGGTCCACGTCCGGCGGGTGGTCCACGTTCGGCGGGCAGTCTCGGCCCGGTGGGTGGGCCGGGGTGGCGGGTGGCTGGTGGGTCGGGGGTGGGGCGTGGTTCGGGGCGGGCGGTGTCGGGCAGGCCGTGAGGATTGCTGCCCGGTGCAGGCAGCGGGGGGCCAGCAGGCAGGTGCAGTGGACCTGTCCGGCCTCCGTGAGGGTGCCGGACGCGGCGGGGGTCAGGGTCACCCAGGTGTCCTCGCCGCAGCGGACGCGGAGCGTTCCGGCGCCGGTGGTGACCGGCGTGCCGGCCAGTGCCTCGACGGCCGCCTCCAGTCGGCCCCGAAGGCGCGTGGTCAGGCTCTCCACCGCGGAGGCGACCACCTCCGGCGCGGCCGGCGGGAGGGGGAGGGAAGGGCTCATCGGGTCGCTCCACGGACGCGTTCGCCCACCCAGCGGGCGAGTGACAGGGGGCTGAGGGCGGCCACCGGCATACCGGCGTCGACGAGTTGCCCGGCCACCGGCACCGAGTAGCGGGGGATGCCCTCGTCGTTCAGCGCGGCGCAGCCCAGCAGATGGACACCGGAGGTGACCAGGGCCTCGACCTCGGCCAGCAGTCCCTCGACGCCGAAGCCTTCCTGGAAGTCGCTGACCACCACCATCAGCGTCCGGTCCGGCACCTTCACCAGCGTGCGGGCGTGCGCCAGCCCGGCCGCGATGTGGGTGCCGCCGCCGACCTTCACCTCCAGCAGCAGGGAGAGGGGATCGTCGACCCGGTCGGTGAGGTCGACGACCTGGGTGTTGAAGGTGAGGAAGTGCGTGGAGAGCGCGGGGACGCCACCCAGTACGGCGGCGGTCAGCGCCGACCAGATGACCGCGGCCTCCATCGAACCCGACACGTCGACGACCAGAATCAGCCTCCAGTCGCTCTGCCGGGCCGCGCGGGTCTTGAACACCGGCCGTTCGGGGACGACTTCGACCGTGCCGTCCTCCAGCCGGCGGCTGTGGACCAGGTTCTCCCGCAGGGTGCGGGCCAGGTCGAGCCGGCCGCCCGGACGCCGGGTGGGGCGCGGCGTGCTGAGGCCGGTCAGCGTGGGGCGCAGCCGGGTGGCGAGCTCGCGGGTGAGTTCCTCGACGAGCCGTCTGACGAGCGGCCGCAGGTGCGCGATCCGCTGCTCGGGCATGCCCCTGGCGACCGTGAGCACGGCGGAGAGCAGTTCCACGGACGGACGTACCGAGGCGGGGTCGAGGTGGGCGATCACGTCCGTACGACCCTTCGCGGCGGCGCGTCCCAGGACCTCGTCGCGGATGTCCACGCCGAAGAGCGCCTCGACTTCCTCGGCCCAGTGCCGGACGCTGGGGTAACCGGGCTCGCCCTGGCCGCCGGTGAGTTCGTCCGCGTCGCTGTCGGGGGCCCCTGCCGCCTCCCCTGCCTCGCCATCGGCGCCGCCCTCCATCTGCCCGTCCCGTCCGAACAGTTCGTCGAGGGCGTAGGCGTACGGTCTGAGTTCCGGGGGCAGTTGCGCCGTCTCGTGGCCGAGCAGCAGCCGCCAGCGGTCGGCGGGACACAGCCGTGCAGTGCCGCGCCCCGGCCCGTCCGGCGTGCGCGGCGGCCCTGCGGGAACGGACGTGTCCGCGGGCGCGGGGCCCGCCAGGTCCGCCAGGCCCACCCCGCTCAGCAGCGCGAGCCCCGCGCTGTCGGCCTCGGCCCACCGACCGATCAGTTCGGCGGGTGCCGCGAGCCGGAGGTCGGGCCGGTCGCCGAGACGGTCGGTCACGGCCGTCAGCAGCCGTCCCCGGCCTTCCGGGGTGAGCGCGCGGAAACCGCCGCGCAGCGCGGTGAGCCGGTCGAGGAAGTCCCGGTCGCTCATCGTCTCGACGCGCTCCAGGAGCGGATCGAGGGCCGTGGGCACGGACTCGATCAGTGGCCCGGCGGCGATGAGCAGACCGGTGAGCCGGCGCTCCAGCCGGTGCCGGGTCTCCGGTGCGTTCGCCGAGTCGACCCAGCCGGCCAGCCGTGTGCCGAGCAGGGCGGAGCTGTCGAGGTCGAGCAGCACACGGGCGGCGAGGGCCGCTCCCTGGACGAGGGGCGAACCGGTGCGGGCGAGGTCGTACAACTCCCCTTCCAGGCGCAGCCCGAGCCGGTCCTCGCCGCTGCGCAGGGCCAGGGTCACCACGGCGACGGCGTCCTCCGTCTCGTCGCTCCCGGCCAGCCCCGGCAGGGCGCGGACGGCGGCTTCCAGCAGGGTGCCGGTGAGCGCCGCCGCCCGGGTACGTGTCCGCCGTGTGGTGCCGGGCAGGTGCTCGCGGCGGATCGACTCCAACAGGTCGAGCGCTTCGAGCAGTTCGGGAAGGGTGGCCGCGGCGGGCAGGACCCGTGCGGCCTCGGTGAGACCCTCGCCGGCCAGGGTGGGCAGGGCGCAGCGGGCCGCGGCGCGCAGGAGAGCGATCAGCCGGGCGGGGGTGACTCCGTCGGAGTCGCACGCGCGGCGGTGGTGCTCGCGCAGGGTGCCCTCGGCGGCCTGGGCGGCGGTGACGCCCCGCAGGCCGACCAGGTCGAGCCGGGCGGCGACCGCGGGGGTCCAGGCGGCCTGCCAGCGGGTGGTCAGGGCGTTCCCCTCGCCCGCGGCGGACACCGTGGCGGGTTCCGCGTAGCCCACCCCGCAGGCGTGGAGCCGCTGGAGCAGGATCTCGCGCCGGGCGTCGAGGGAGGACCGCAGGGGCGAGAGCCGGATCTCGCGGCGGGCGGGGCTGTGCGGCCCGGGCAGCCGCAGCGACGCCAGTTCCGCCTCCGCCCAGGGGCCGAGCCCGGAACGGGGTGTGCCGGGGGCGAGCCTGCCGCGTCCGGTGCCGACCAGCACCGGTTCCACGACCCGGTCGAGGGGGTCTCCGTGGCCCAGTACGGACGTCACCGCCTCCCGCAGTTCGCTCCGGCCGGGTGCCGGAAGGCCCCGCAGGCTGCCCAGGTCGCAGGCGAGGCGCAGGGTCTCGATCGCCTCGCCGGTTCCGGCGGTGTGCCCGGAGGCGCGGATCTCCCGGCAGATCTCGGTGACGAGGCGGGCGGCGGCGTCGCGGATCCGGCCGGGGTCGCCCCCTGCGTCGAGCACCGTCTGCTGCCAGCGCGGGTCGCGGATGCCGGCCGGGTATCCGGAACGGGAGTCCAGCAGGGGGAAGGCGTACGGGACGAGCGAGGTGACGACCGGCGGGCCCGAGCCGGCGGCGTCGGCGGCGATGTCCCCCGCCCCGTCCTCGGCCAGGGCGGGCGCGTGGAAGGCACCGGTCACGGCGGCCACCCTGCGCTTCCCCGACTCGGCGACGATCCGGCGCATGTGCGCCTCGCGGGCGAGGTCGGCGTCCGTGATCCCGCCCCGGGCCCGCAGGTCCTGGCGCACCGCCAGGCCGAAGCCGAGAGCGGCCCGGCGCACGGCCTCCGGGGTGCTGCCGGGGGCGAGCGCCTCCACGGTGCGGTCCCACAGGCCGTCCGCGTCAAGTCCGGGCGCTTCCGGGCCGGTTGCCGCCCCGGCGGGCCACCCCGGGTCCGCGAGGGGCAGATCGCAGCAGATCACCTCCGCCCCGCGTTCCCGTGCCCAGCGGATCGCCGCGAGTTCCGGGGAGAAGTCGGCGAGGGGGTAGAAGTGCAGTGCTCCGTTCTCGTGGGCTCCCGAGAGGGCGACCGGTGCGACGGTGCGCGGATCGGAGAGATACGGCAGCCACGGCTGGAAGTCGGCCGGCAGTTCGACGCAGACGACCTCGGCGTCGGCGGCGTCCAGCAGCCGGGGTACGGCGGCGGCCAGGGCCGGGCTGTGGTGCCGTACGCCGATCAGGTACGGCCGGGTGCGGGCCGCCAAAGCGGCGGTCTCCTCGTGTGCGGTCATGGGTCCCAGCAGGCGGGTCGGCGGGGGACGGCCGTGCCCGACGGCCGTCCCCGTTTCTTTCCGGTACTCCGAACTCGCGGCCTCGCCGCCGGAGTTCAGCGGCGGCGCTTCCGCGGCCGCGGCACCTCCAGTTCCTCCAGCTGCGGACCCTCCCCGTCCCGGACCCGCTGCCAGGCCTCGCGGTAGAGACCGGCGACGGGCCGGAGGGGCACGACGACGCCGAGGACGGGGTCCTCGCCCTCCAGCAGGTCGTACATCGGCAGTTTCCAGCGCTCCAGCGGCAGGTGCGGGTTGGTGAGCTGGGTCCAGCCCCCGGGCAGGAACAGGGAACGTCCGGCCTTGGAGCGGTTGCCCTCGATGACGAGGTCGGTGCCGGCGAGTTCGGCGCGGGCGGCCCGGAGCCGGGCCGTTCCGCCGCGCTGCGCACCCCAGCCGGTCCAGCGGGCGGTGTTGCGGTCGGTGGGGTCGGGCATGGCGAGCAGCATCAGGTAGAGGACGGCGGCGTCCTCACCGATGCCGTACCGCTCGGCCGCCTCGGTGACCAGGTCGGGCACGGATCGGGCGGGGTCCTGCGGCCACCAGTGTCCGTCCGCGTCGCGTTCGCCCGCCGCCGGGTTCCCGGGGTCGGCGAGCAGTTCCGCGAACGGCCGGTCGTGGACCAGACGCAGCGCGGTCTGCTGGGCGTTGGGACGCTCGCCGGTGAACACCGCCGCCAGGTGCGGGTCGTTGCCGGTCGCGTCCAGCAGCGCGGACCGGATGGCGGGGACGGGTCCGGATCCCGCCCCGCTGCCCAGCAGGACCGCGCCGTGGCGCACGAAGGCGTCGCCGCGCTCCGTGGGCTCTCCGGCGGCCCGCTGGTAGGCCCCCCAGTCGATCCTCCCGTCGAGCGCGAGCAGCAGGTCCGGATGGGCGAGCCGGTCACGCAGCGCGGTCAGTACGCCGGGCAGGGTGGCGCGGACCGGGTCGCCGGAGGGGAGACGGTGGGCGAGCCACGCGGCCAGCGCCACCGATCCCTTCATGACGTCGTTGTCGAACCCCGGTCCGTTCTCGGCGGATTCGACGTAGTAGCGGCCGAGCTTCCAGGTCAGGTCCCGGGTCAGCCGTGGCTCGGTGGCCAGGTCGACGAAGCCCTGCAGTGCCTGGGCGGGTGCCCATCCCGGGGAGGCCACGGTGCGGACCGCTTCGTGGAGCACCTCCTCGGGTACGGGGGTGCGCCGGCCCAGCCGGTCGTTCCAGACCCCGGCCGCGCGGGCGGCGTCGGGGCCGTCCGTCCACAGCCGGGACGGGTCGTCGGGGAGCAGTGCCGCGACGACGGCCTGCCGGGCGCCCGCGTCGAGGGACTTCAGCTGGTCCTTGGCGACGCGCGCGTCGGCCGACTTCACCCCGATCGTCTTCAGGGTCGCGGCGGGCACCGGCTCACGCTTGTCGTCGATCATGGGCAGGCCGGCGACCACCAGCCGGGCCATGGTCGGGGTGACGCCGGTGAGCCGTGCGAACTCCTCGGCGGCCGTGGGGAACCAGGGCGCCGGGCCCCGCTCGGCGAGCTCGGCGCGGAACGCCGCGGCCCAGCCGGCCTGCCGTGTCGTCTCCGGTACGAACGGCCGGGCGGCCAGCAGGGTGTAGGGCGCGGGTGCCTCGAACCGGCCGGACGGGTCGTGGAAGAGCGCCCCGTAGTGCCTGCCCGTGGGCTCGTCCACGTTCCACTCGCCGAGGAAGTCGAACGACCGGTACGGGAACAGCAGGAACGCGCCGCCGTCGAGGTTCAGCACGGTGGCGTCCGCGTACCCCTTGATGGCGTCGGGCCCCTCGAACAGGCTCGGGTCCAGCCGCAGCCGGACAGCCCGCCAGTGGCCGGGGTCCAGCTCGGTGAGGCCGTGCGCGTCGAACTGCTCGAAGAACGCGTCCAGCGCCACCCGGTGTTCCTCCACGGTGGCTGCCGAAGCGGCCCGCAGCGCCACCACCGCGGGCAGCACGGGCAGCGCCGAGGAGTCCACCTTCTCCAGCGACTCCTCCTTGTCCAGCTCGACATGGGTGCGGCCGGTCGGTACCGGCTCGATCATGCCCCGCATGGACCGGCCGACGAGGCCCGGCAGGTCGTGGATGAAGTGGTAGGAGTCGTAGTACGAGGGACGCCAGCCCAGACCGGTCAGGCCGACGCCGTTCACCGCGGCCTCGAGCAGTTCGTCGCCCACCTTGGGGCGCGGCTTCACCTCGACGATCCCGGCGACCGCGGCGTCGAGCCGGGCCCGGGCCGCGTCCAGGACGCGCTGCTGCTCGGCTGCGAACCTCACCACCCCGGTGATGCCCGCCCGCAGCGCCTCGTGACCGACCTCCGGCAGCCGGGTGCGCACCAGGTCGGGCACCAGGTCCGCGCCGTGTCCGGACGGCTCCGTCCCCGGCTCGTCCTGGTTCTCCGTGTTCCGCGACGCCTCCTCCACGGCGGCGTTCAGCAGTGCCGTCACGGTGTCGTCGCCGATCCGGCGGAGCGCCGCGGAGCCCTCGGGGTCGCGGGGCAGGAGCTGGTGCCAGTAGCGCAGGGGCGGCAGCAGCGGGGTGCCCGCGGCGAAGGCTCCACCGCTGTGGTTCCCGGGGATGTGAGCGAGCGACTCCCCGTCCGGGTCGATCAGTGCGGTCTCATCGCGGTTCCGGACGACGGCGAGGAGCCGGTCGGTGCCGGGGAACCGCAGTGCGTGGGCCGGGTGCTTGCCGATGGCGGACGGTACGACGACCGAGCGCCCGGACAGGTCCTCGCCCCGCAGTGAGCCGCCGGGCAGTTTCACGACCCGCCAGCCGAGCAGTCCGTCCACCGGTGCGCACAGCGGCCCGTTGACGGCGGAGGGAGCGGGGTACAGCCAGACGGCTTCCAGCGTGCTGCCCTCGGGCGCGTCGGACAGGGCCCGCGCACACCAGTCCGGTGCTCCGGGCGCGCCGTGCGTGTTGCCGGCCGGGTCGTAGGAGAGCCAGGCCCGGTCGCCTTTTCCGGTGTTCCGGTCCTGCCAGTCCCGCACCCAGTACGTCGTGCCGTCGCTGATCACCTGCCGCCGGCCGGGAACGGTCGTGTCTCCCCTGCGGAGTACGCCGTGGCCGAGGGTGCGGCCGCCGCCGGGGAGCGGGAGGGACACGGGGGCCAGGCCTCCGTTGTATCCACCGCTCCCGTCCGCCTTGGCGAGATAGGCGCAGCTGGGGTCGCTCTCGACCGGCATCGGCGGTGCGTCCGCGGAATGGTGCCAGTAGCCTTCCATGCCGGACAGGGCGGACGAGTACCACCAGACGAACAGCTCACCGTCGACGTACTGGAAGTCTCCCCTCCCGTAGCGGAACGACGTGTCGGGCGGAAGGCGCAGTTCATGGGTGAGGACCGTGCCCTCCGCGCCGATCACCCGGGCCTGTCCGCGGCCCAGGACGACGAGATGGGGCCAGGCCTCGGAGACACGCAGGTCCTCGGCCGGATCCTTCAGCGCGAAGGCTTCGAGCGCCTCGTCCCAGGCGGGCCAGCCCAGTTCGTCGAGGATGCCGGTGCGCAGGGTGCGGGCCAGGGCGGGCGCGATGCCGGTGGCCAGTGCCTCCCGTACCTGGTCGGCGGCGGTCGCCAGCGCCTCCCCCGGCAGCCAGGACGGTGTGTTGAGGGCGCCGTAATAGCCGGGGAGTGCGGGCAACTGCCTGGTGCGGTACTTCCGGCAGACCTGGGCCACCCACGCGGCGAGCATCGGCCGTCCGCCGGGGGACTCGGCCAGGGCGAGGACCGTCTGCTTGCCGTTCCCCCATCCGTGGGCGGGGCATCCGCGCCGGAACGCCGCGTGGAAACGGCCGTCGGCCTCCAGCGCGACCAGGTCGCGCCGCGGTTCGCGTACCGCCCAGTCGTCCAGGTTGAGATCCTGGCGGCGCCCCGGCTTCGCCACCGGTATGTTGAGTGACAGGAGCTGGTCGAGAAGGTCCACATCACCGACCGGGGGCGGCAGCAGGTCGCCGGCCGCTTCGAGTTCCGCACGCAGCGCGCCGGCCATCCGGTCGACGAGCGGGTACAGCTCCCGAGGGGCGTTCCAATAGCTGCCGGCCCCGGCCAGTTCGACGAATCTGCGCAGCCATCCGGCCGTACCGTCGGGGGAACGCGCCTCGTCCGGCAGCGTGTCGTCGCACAGTCCGGCGGTGGCTCCGGACTGCTCCAGCAGGTCGAGCCACTGGGGCAGTTCGTCCCGGTCCCACTCGGCGGGCAGCAGCCCCAGCAGGGTGCCCCGGACGGCCGGCTCCTGCCCGGTCAGCCGGAGCAGGGCCTGCCGGTGGGCCTTCCACCAGGCGGGCGGGGCCTTGACGGTGCCGGGCAGCGTCAGCATCTCGCGCAGGTAGGCCATCTCCTCCGTCTGCGCGTCCTTGCCCGCGACCGCCTTCGCCAGTTTGCGCAGCTCGGCCACGCCCGGGCTCGACGGGGGCAGCCCGTGCGAGGCGAGGCGGACGAACAGAGCGCGCAGATGCCGGAACGCCGTCGCCGCGGGGACACGGGAGATCAGTCCCTTGGCGTAACTGGAGAGCACCTTGGTCGGTACGGCGCCGGCCAGCGCGAACTCCAGGAACACGGCGTCCATCCGCGCCTCGTCGAACGGCAGCGCGTGCGCCGTCTCGGCCTTGCGGGCGTTGACGAACATCATCGACGCGTACGACGTCTCGCCGGCCGCCAGGAACACCCGGCCCGCCTGCTCGTAGAAGGTGGGCAGGAAGTGCGGTACGGAGCCGGCGAGCCGTTCGCCGATCGACTCGTAGGCGGCGCGGGCCCTCTTCGGACGGGACCGCACCGTCCGCGCGACCTTGTCCATCTCCTCGACCAGGGACATGGCCAGATGTCCGTCCGAGGGGTGACGGGCCAGCACCCAGTCGGGGAAGCCGAGAGCCCGGTGTTGTCCGACACCGACCTCCACCGGTTCGCCGTCGGGCCGCAGTCCGAGGAAGCCCGCGTCCCCGGTCCCCTCCTGCGGGGTCAGGCGTACGACGATCCGCCCGTCGAGGCCCGGATGGCGGTAGGCCCGGGCGAACATGGGCACGGCCCGCTCGCCTCCGCCGGTGGTGCCCGGCGGCAGTACCGCACCGGCGCGGAGCAGTTCCTCCACCTCTGCCGTCGCCCCGTCGCGTGTCGTCCCGTTGCTCATGCTCGCGTGCCTTTCGTGGATATGCGATCCGCCGTGCCGTTCACCGGGCGCCGTCCGTGGTCACGGTGCGGCCGGCGTGCAGGGCCGCGGCCATGCGCATGCCTTCGGACCAGGCCACGGGGCCGACCTCGGCCAGCGGAAGACATCCGTGGCCGTCCTCGTCGCCCCAGGTGAGGTAGCCGGTCCACGCCCTTTCCTCGGTGTAGGGGTCGCTCATGCCGACCGAGGTGGTGACGATGCGCCCGGCTTCCCGGACCCGGTCGGTGACGCAACTCCCGGAGATCGTGTATCCGAGGGACGTGGCACGGGCGGAGAGATGGAACCACGACCGGTACTCCGCGCCGGAGAACTCCTTGACGAAGTCGGTCCTCCCGTCGAGGTCACCGGGTTTGTGCCAGGTGGCCCGGTCGAGCTGCTCCACCCCCTGGACCACATCCAACTCCGCCGCGAAAGCGCGCAGTTCCTCCAGGTCGGGCAGGAGCACCGGGTGGGGCAGGGTCACCGTGCGGGGGGTCAGGCGGACGGTCTCGCCGTCCAGGTTCACCACCCGCAGCGTGCCGGAGTCGTCGGCGTCGCGCAGGAAACCGACGTCGTCGGGGCCGTCGCCGGCCACCACGATGTCGCGCAGGGCCGCCTGCCATGCCTCGTCGGGCCAGACCCGGGCCAGCAGACCGGTCGGCACCGGCAGCGAGGACACCATCCACGTGGTGACCTGTGCCGCGCATTCGGCGGCGTGCCGGTCCAGCCACTCGGCGAACCGCTGGAGTTCGATCACCTCCGGGCGGTCCCGTATCTCCGCGGGCAGGTTTCCCTCCTGTTTCCGCTCCTGCCCGGGCGGGGACCCCGCCGACGCGGACCGGGCCACCACCCGGCCGTCCACCAGGGCGACTTCGTACGTGTCGCCCGCTGCCAGCCAACCCATGGGTACTTCGCCTCTCCACCAATCGGAAACCGGCACAGCGCATCCGGCGGCCTCGACCGGCCCGCCCTGCTGTGACGTTGATCGAAAGACTAGGGGCACCCACCGACAGTGAAGGTTGATCCGCCCGCCGCCCGCCGCCCGCCCGTACTGGACCGGGCGCGGCGCTCAGTCGGCGGCGTGGACCACCCGCAGGTGGGAGGCGGCGCGGCGGGCCCTTCGGTGCCGGGCGGGGGCGCGGCGGGTCTCCCGCAGGACGAGGGTCAGCCGGGTGCAGCCCATGTCCTGGAGGGTGCCGGTCGTCTCGACGACGACGCGGCACTCCGTGGCACCCCAGCGCGGGTCGGGGTGCAGCAGCGGACGTACGGCGCCGTCGGGTTCGGCGGCCCGTGCACCGACGGACCGCAGCCAGTGCGGCAGCCCGTGCCGGTAGGCGGCCTCCATGATGGGGTCCTGGGCGATGTCGCGGCGGATGGCCTGCAGTCCGTGGTCGTGACCGTGGCGCTCGACGGTGTCGGCGAAGTGGGCCAGCATCGGCAGGCACCAGCTCGACTCGTGGTCCCCGAGGACCGTGGCGGCGTCCGGGTGGAAGAGGACGAACCGGAGGAAGTTGTCGTCGGGCAGGGCCGTGGGATGCGGCTCCACGTCCTGGAAAAGTGTCCGGAAAGCACTGTTGGTGAGCAGCACGTCCCAGCGGTGGTCCATCACCAGGGAGGGGAACGGGGACGCCTCCAGCAGAGCGGCGTAGTCCCGCAGATAGGCCTGGGCCTCGGGGGTCCCGGTGCCGGGCCGCGGTGCCGGCCGCCGCCCTCCTGCCTGAAATGCCATCGGGAGGTCACCCCTCTTGCCTGTGCGGCCCTGACGCGGGCCCCGATCCTGGTGCCCGGACACACGGCATGTCAACTATCGTGGCATTTCACGGCGGTTGACGGCCGAAATTGGCCACAGTTGTGGCGAGACCTGGATGTGAGTTCGAACTACCGGCTAGTCTCCGTGAAGTTCACGGCAATCGCTCGTGAGAAGCCTGTGGGAGACGTAGGAGATCTTTCGGTGACGGGTGGCTTCGAGGGTCCGGGCACCGCGCCGACGGCCGCGCTGCCGGCCGTCGTCGCCCGCGTCACCGCACTCGTCGAGCGGCTCGACGCGGCGCACGCCGAGGTCTTCGACGTCGGCCGGCTGTCCGTCACCTCCGGTGTCCCGGAGCCCGTGGTCAAGGCGCTGCTGGGCGGCCGGGCGGCGGGCGAGCCCGATGTGCAGGCGAGGTTCGTACAGCGGCTGGACCTGCTGCGCCGCACCCGGCTGAAGCCGAACGGCCGCAAGTACACCCAGCAGGAGATCGCCGACGGCGCCGGCATGTCCCGCCAGCAGGCCGGAGCGCTGATCAACGGCGACCGGCGGCCCACCATGGAGCACTGCGACGCCATCCAGCGGTTCTTCCGGGTGCACGCCGGTTTCCTCACCGCCGAGGACTCCGAGGCGCTCACGAGCGCCCTCCAGCACACGGAACAGGAACTGCTCCAGCAGCTCGCGGACCGTGAGAGGGAGGCGGCGGCAGCGGCCGACGACCCGCTGGAGCGGCTGCTGCAGGACCACGGGGTGCGTGGGATCGCCTGGCGGGCCGCGCAGCTGCCCACCGACCAGCACCGCGACAAGGTCGCGGAGTGGCTGGACATGCTCCTGGAAAGCGTCCAGCGGCCCAAGTCGTGACCCCGGGGAGAACTGTGGGCATCGGTAGGGAAATGCGCCGCCTGTGCGGCGAGTTGGTCGCGGAGCTGACGCTTCCCGTCCCGGCGCGGCCCGCCGATCTGTACGCCGCCCTGTGCGAGGGGATGAGCCGGCGGAGGGGCCGGCCCGTGCTGTTCCGCACGGCGGTCTTCCCGCCGGGGACGGCGAGCGGGCTGTGGCTGGACATGACGCACCAGGATCTCGTGGTGGTCGAGGAACGCACCGCTCCCGACCACCAGTTGGTGATCCTGGGTCATGAGCTGTGGCACATGAAGGCGGGCCACTGCGGCCGTCATGTCGCGGGCGCGGAGGTCGCGACCCGGTTACTGGACGCGGTACCGGACGAGGACGCCTTGCGGGCGACCGTGCTGAGGGTCGCCGCCCGCACCCGTTTCGACCTCGCCGAGGAGAAGGAGGCCGAGGCGTTCGGCCTGCTGCTGGCCAGCAAGTGCCGCACGCTGCTCGCCGGTTCGGCGCTGCGCGGGCCGGTGCAGCGCGATCACCTGGCGGGCCGGATCGGGGCCTCGCTCGGGTACCTGGGTCCGCAGAGCTGAGCGGGCGCGCCCCGGCGCGCGAGCCCCGCCGGGCGGGCGAACGGGGCCGTGGGGCGGCCCGATTGTCAGTGGTGGGCGGCAAGCTGGGGGCACGCCCCCTCCGTGTGCGGGGGCGCGGCATTCGACGACCACGACACGGGGAGAGCCGAGCGATGCCCAGCGCCGTACCGACCGACCGCGAGCGCACCGCCGTCCAGGCCTATCTACGGCTGCTGCACACCGTGCGCGCCGCCTTCGACACGCAGACCGGCCCGCCGATCGTCCCGCCCTCCGTACTCGCCGAGGCGGAGACCGCACTGGCCCGAGCGGGCCTGACGGGCAACGAGCAACAGTTCTTCCGCATGCTCCACGACTGGCACCCCCGGCAGTAGACCGAGCCACCCCAGGGGCGCGGGGAACCGCACGACCAACCCCGACCCACACCCCCAGGGGCGCGGGGAACTGCGCGACCAGCCCCCACGCACCCGCAGCCGCCCGACCGCCCCCGGCGGCACCGCACCCCCGACTGCTCCGGCGAGGCCAACGGCCGTCAGGTGTGCGGTACCGCGATCGCCGTCGCGATGAAGCCGCCCTCCGCGCTCCAGCGGCCGCTGAAGTGGTCGATGCGGCGTCCCCCCACCCGCGGCCCGGGAACGAGGAGGGTGGCACGGAATCCGCCCCGGGACGACTCGCCGTCGTCGGCGAAGAGGTCGATGTCCGCTTCCATGAAGTCCAGCCACTTCCCGGTGAGCGGGAACCATGCCTTGTAGACCGACTCCTTGGCGCTGAACAGCAGCCGGTCCCAGTGCACGGCGGGCAGCCGCCCTGCCAGCGCGGCGATCCGCGCCGCCTCCTCGGGCAGTGCCACGGCCCGCAGGACGCCCTCGGGCAGCGGCCCGTGCAGTTCGGCGTCGATGCCCACGGACGCCAGGTCACCGGTGCGGACCAGGGCGGCGGCGCAGTACCCCAGGCAGTGGGTCATACTGCCGGCCAGTCCCTCCGGCCAGACCGGGGCGCCGCGCTCACCGGGCAGTACGGGCCGCGCCGGCACACCGAGCTTCTCCATCGCGCGGCGGGCGCAGGAGCGTACGGCGGTGAACTCCCGGCGGCGCTTGAGGACGGCCCGCTCGATCAGCGTCTCCTCCTCGGGGTACAGCGGGGCGTCGGCCCCCTCGTCGCCGTAGGCCTCCACCGTGACCACCGTGGGCGGCAGCAGTTCCCCGATCACCGTCCGCCGGCCTCTCCGGCGTCGGCGGCCTCTCCGGCGTCTGCGGCTTCCGCGGCTTCCGCGGCTTCCGCGGGCACGATCCGGCGCAACTGCCCCGGTGGCCGCTCCCGTTTGCGCCACTCGCGCGGATAGCCCACCGACACCTCCTCGAAGCGGATCCCGTCCTGCCAGGTGGTCCGGGGGATGTGCAGATGGCCGTAGACCATGGTGCGGACGGGGAATCTGCGGTGCCAGTCGCCGGTCAGTACGGTGCCGCACCACATCGCGAACTCGGGGTACCAGAGCACCTCCGTGGGATGACGGTGCAGCGGGTAGTGGTTGACGAGGACCAGCGGCAGGCCGTCCGGCACCTCGGCGAGCCGGCGCTCCGTCTCCGCGACCCGGGCCCGGCACCAGTCCTCACGGGTCGGGTACGGGTCGGGGTGCAGCAGACGCTCGTCGGTGCAGACGACCCCGGTGCCGTGCGCGTACTCCAGCCCTTCGGCCTTGGTGGCGCAGCCGGACGGCAGGAACGTGTAGTCGTACAGCAGGAAGAGGGGTGCGACGGCCACCGGGCCGCCGGGTCCGTCCCAGACCGGGTAGGGGTCCTCGGGCGTGACCACTCCGAGGTCGCGGCACTGTTCGACCAGGTGCTCGTAGCGGGCGACTCCGCGCAGGGTGACCGCGTCGCTCGGGTGGGTCCACAGCTCGTGGTTCCCGGGTGCCCAGACGACCTTGGCGAACCGGCCGGCGAGGGTCTTGAGGGCCCAGCGGATGTCCTCGACGGTCTCCGCCACGTCACCGGCGACCAGCAGCCAGTCCCGCTCCGACTCCGGCCGCATCTCCTCGACCAGGGCACGGTTCTCGGCGTAGCCGATGTGCAGGTCGCTGATGGCCCACAGTTGCCCGCCGCCGTGCGTCGCCGACATCACCCGTCGTCCCTTCAGCAGCCGTCACCGAACGTACCCACGAGATCACATCCGCGTCGCCGGAACAAGCAACACCCCGCTCGTGTGCGTGGTATCAGGACCAGCCGCCGAAGCCGTATGATCGCCCCGACACCACCGCCGTGAAACGCCCTTCGCACAGGGCGGTTTGGTGACCCTCCATACGTCTGCCCGGGCAACGGGCCGCTGAGCCCTGCCCGCGAACCGTGAAAGGCGGCCCGCATGGTCTCTCGCGTACGCGTCTGGCTCAACCGCACGTACGCGGAGAACGTGTTCTTCATGGATCAGCTGAGGCGAAATCCCGGCGACCGTGCCGTCGAGATCCATGCGACCCACGGCGACCCCGACTCGCCCGTGCTGGCCGCCGCCGACACCGCCGAACTGGAGCCCGAGGGGCTGTCCCCGGCGGCGTACGTCGAGTACGCGCTCACCCAGTGCGCGCGGCGTGGCATCGATGTCTTCGTCCCCCGGCTGCACCAGTCGGCGATCGTGGCGCACCGCGTCGAGTTCGAGGCGGTGGGCACGGCGCTGCTGGCGCCGCCGCCCGAGGCGGTGGCGGTGTTCCTGGACAAGGTGATCGCCTATGAGGCGGTCCAGGCGGTCGGCGTACCCGTGCCGCCGTGGTGGCGGGTGCGCGGCGCGGACGAACTCCTGGCGGCCGTCGAGGAGTTGGAGGGCGGCGGGCACCGGGCGTGTTTCAAGCCCGCGTCCGGCGCGGGCGGGGTGGGCTTCCGGGTGATCACCCGGGACCCGTTCTCGCTCGCGCAACTGAGCGGCTTCCCCAGCCCGTACGTGCCGCTCGGTCTGGTGCTGGAGGCTCTGCGGCGGGCCGAGGAGCCGGTGGACTGGCTGGTGATGCCGCGCCTGGAGCAGCCCGAGGTGTCGGTGGACTGCCTGACCGGGCCCGACAACCGGATCCGGCTGGCCGTGGGGCGCACCAAGAACGGACGGCGCCGGGGCTTCACGCTGCACGAGCAGTGGCTGGAGCCGGCCCGGCGGATCGCGGAAGGCTTCGGTCTGCACCACCTGTCGAACATCCAGTTCCGGATGTTCGGCGACCGGCCCGTGCTCATGGACGTCAACACCCGGCCGGCGGGCGGGCTGCATCACCTGTCCCTGTGCGGTGTGAACGCTCCGTGGGCGGCGGTGCGGCTGGCGCTCGGCGACGACCCGGGCGAGCTCACACCGCCGTTCCTGGGCCAGGACTACTCGGTGGTGTCCGGTCCGCGGCCGCTGCTGCCGGTGGCGCTGCCGCAGCAGCGGGGCGAGGTGACCTCGGCGGCGCTCGGTGCGGTACCGGCTCCGGTGGCGCCGCCCGTGGAGCCGAGGACGGCGACCGGGGCGCGCCCGTAGAAATTCTTCCGGGAAATTCCCGCCGGGGGTGTATCAGAGGCCGGGGTGCGTGCTCTTGATGGTGTCGGCGACTTGGGGAAGCCGCCGGGGGGAAGCACGGGGGAACGGGGGGCTCGGGTCGGTCGGCCGCTGTCACGGGGGGCGACCGGCCGACCCGAAGCTAAGCCAGGTAGGCGAGGCCGGGGTGGACCGCGGTGTAGCCGTCGACGAGACGGCGGGCGGTGTTCACGGAGTCGACGAGCGGATGCAGTGCGAAGGCCTTGACCGCCGTCGCGCGCGAACCCGACCGGGCGGTGGCCAGCACCTCGCGTTCCACGGCCTTGACGGCGCAGACCAGACCGGTGGCGTGACCCGGCAGCGGGTCGGCGGCCACCGGGTGCGCGCCGTTGGCGTCCACCAGGCAGGGCACCTCGATCACGGCCTCCGCGTCCAGCGGTGACAGGGTGCCGCGGTTGCGGACGTTGAGGATCAGGGTGGTGCGTTCGTCCCGGGCGATGGCCCGCATCAGGGCGAGGGCCACCTTCTCGTAGCCGCCGGAGAGATCGTCGGCCTCGCGTTCGCCCGCCCCCGCCGCCTCCCGGTTCTCGGCCATGTAGGTGGCCTCCCGTTCGGCGCGGGTGCGGTCCCACAGGTCCAGGGCGGAGACGCCCGGGTCGCGCGTCCCGGCGTAGAAACGGGCCTGCTGGTCGTGGAGGAACGCGCCCCGGGTCCGCTCGGCCCGCCGGTGGGCGTCCACGGCCTCGCGGTCGAAGTAGTAGTAGTGCAGGTACTCGTTGGGGACCGCCCCCAGGGACCGCAGCCAGTCCGCGCCGAAGAGCCTGCCCTCCTCGAAGGAGCCGAGCAGTGCCGGATCGGCGAGCAGCCGCGGGAGTTCGTCACGGCCGGCGATCCGCAGGCCGCGCACCCAGCCGAGGTGGTTGAGGCCCACGTAGTCGATCCACGCCTCCTTCGGGTCCGCGCCGAGCACCCGGGCGATACGGCGGCCGAGGCCGACCGGCGAGTCGCAGATGCCGATGACGCGGTCGCCGAGGTGCTGGGCCATGGCCTCGGTGACCAGGCCGGCCGGGTTGGTGAAGTTGATGACCCAGGCGTCGGGGGCGAGCCGGGCCACCCGGCGGGCGATGTCCACGGCGACGGGCACGGTGCGCAGACCGTAGGCGATGCCGCCCGCCCCGACGGTCTCCTGCCCGAGCACGCCCTCGGCGAGGGCGACCCGTTCGTCGTCCGCCCTGCCTTCCAGGCCGCCGACGCGGATCGCGGAGAACACGAAGTCGGCGCCGCGCAGCGCCTCGTCGAGGTCGGTGGTGGTGGTCACCCGGGGGGCGTCGGGCACCCCGTCGGCCTGCTCGGCCAAGACCCGGGCGATCGCGCGCAGCCGGCCGGAGTCCACGTCGTGCAGCACGACCCGGGTCACCCGCCCCTCGGCGTGATCCGCGAGCAGCGCCCCGTACACCAGCGGAACGCGGAACCCTCCGCCGCCCAGAATCGTCAGCCTCACATCCGCACCCTTCCCACCACGACGAACGTGGACGACCCTACTCGCGGCACGTGCGTGCGCGGCGCGGCCGCGCGGCCGCGCCGCGCACGCACCCGCCACCGGCGCCCGGGTCCGAGGTGCTGCGAAATCCCTCTCACCGGTGAGGACGTGACTCCCGGCCCCTCGTGATACTGGGACGGCCCCCGCCCCGAGGAGCCGCTCATGTTTCTCCGGTCCGCCCTCACGCCGGTCGTCAGCCGCTGGCGTCCGGCGAATCCGTACGCCCTCGACACGGCGCTCGCCGCGCTGGTGCTGTTCGCCGTCTCCCTGCAGTGGATGTTCCCCGACGAGGGTGACGACCCGCTGACCTGGCAGGGCTGGCTGCTCGGTGCCGCCACGGCCGTACCGCTGATCTGGCGGCGGCGGGCACCCTGCGCAGCGGCGTGTGTCGTGTCGGTCGCCACGCCGGCGCAGGCGCTCCACCACGCGCCCCCGCCGGACGTGATGTACGGCGGGATGGTCGTCCTGTACACGCTGGCCACCGTGGGCAAACCCTGGCAGCGCCGGATGATGCTCGCGGGGTGGGTGATCGGGGTCGTCGCGACCATGCAGCACCAGACGAACAAGGAACCCTTCGAGTACGCCTTTCATCTGATGGGTATCGTCTGCGCCTACGCCCTGGGCATGCTCACCCGCGTGCAGCGTGCCTACACGACGGAACTGGAGGACCGGGCCGGCCGGCTGGAGCGCGAGCGGGCCGCCGACACGGCACGGGCGCGGGCCGAGGAACGCTCCCGGATCGCCCGGGACATGCACGACATCCTGGCGCACGCGGTGAGCCTCATGGTGGTGCAGGCGGAGGCCGGACCGGTCGTGGTGCGCAAGGACCCGGAACGCGCGGAGGCCACGTTCGACACCATCGCGGCGACCGGACGGGACGCGATGGCGCAACTGCGGCGGATCCTCGGGGTGTTGAAGGAGGAGCGGGCGGACGCCGAGGTGGTGCGGCGGCTGCCGCAGCCGAGGGTGACGGCCCTGCCGGGACTGGTCCGCCAGGTCGAGGAGTCCACGGGGCTGCGCACCGAGCTGCGGACCAGGGGCGAGCCCTGCCCGCTGTCCTCGGACACCGAGGTCGCGGCCTACCGTGTGGTTCAGGAATCGCTCACCAACACGGTGAAGCACGCCCGCGCTTCCCGCGCGGTGGTCGAGCTGGACTGGGCGGAGGACGGGGTGACGCTCACGGTGACGGACGACGGACGGGGCCCGTCCGGGCCGGTCCGCGGACACGGGCTGATCGGCATCCGGGAGCGGGCCGCGGCCTGCGGCGGCAGCGCCGAGACCGGCGGCGGGCCGGACGGCGGATTCCGGGTCGTCGTACGGCTGCCCGCGGCCGCCGACCGCGAGGGGGCGCTCGGATGAGCATCCGGGTGGTCGTCGCCGACGACCAGGAGCTGGTCCGGGCCGGTTTCGGCATGATCCTCGACGCCCAGGACGACATCGAGGTGGTCGCCGAGGCCGGTGACGGCGAGGAGGCCGTCGCGGCGGTGCGCCGGCATGCGCCGGACGTGCTGCTGCTCGACATCCGCATGCCGGTGACGGACGGTCTGGAGGCGGCCCGCCGGGTGTGCGCGCAGTCCGCCTGCAAGGTGGTCATGCTGACCACGTTCGACCTGGACGAGTACGTGTACGAGGCGTTGTACGCGGGCGCCAGCGGCTTTCTGCTGAAGGACGTCCGCCGGGACGACCTGGTGCACGCGGTACGGGTGGTCGCGGCCGGTGACTCGCTGCTCGCCCCGGCCGTGACACGGCGGCTGGTGGCGGACATCGTACGCAGCCGCAGGGAACGCGCCGCCGAAACGGCGGCCCCCGCACGCCTGGACACCCTGACCGCTCGCGAGGTGGAGACCATGCGGCTGCTGGCCCGGGGGCTGTCCAACGCGGAGATCGCCACGATGCTGTTCGTCAGCGAGCACACCGTCAAGACGCATGTGAGCAACGTGCTGAGCAAGCTCGGTCTCAGGGACCGGGTGCAGGCGGTGATCTGCGCGTACGAGACGGGGCTGATCACGCCCGGCTCCCCCTGAGGAGTGAGTGCGGGGGCCGCCTCCCCCGTACGGGCGAGGCCCGCGAACCCCTCCCCCCGGCGATCCGGTGACCCACCTCCCGGCACGAGTCTGAGGCGTGTTGACGCACCATCACTCGCCGGGAGGGACCGTGCTTTCCTCACTCGTCCGGGCGGCCACACGCCGCCCCACGACCGTGATGCTCCTGTGGGGGCTCTTTCTGCTGCTGGGCTTCGGGCTGGGGACGGGAGTCTTCGCCCGGCTCTCCGACAACGTGCCCGAAGTGCCCGGAACCGAGTCCGAGTCGGCCGCCCGGTACCTGGACCGGGCGGACCCGGCGGGCGAGTCGATCACCGGTGTGGTCGCCGGCACCGCCGTCTCGGACCCGGAGCTGCGCGCCGATGTCGAGCGGACCGTGGCCGACGTGCGCAAGGTCGCCGGGGTCGCCGCCGTGCCCGACCCGTACACCACGCCCGGGCTGACGGCGGAGGACGGGCAGGCGCTGATCGTCCGGGTCACGCTGGAGGGCGGACTGGACGACGACGCCGAGGAGCGCACCCTCGACGCCGCCGCCGGCCTGATCCGGCAGATCGACGCACCCGACGTCCATGTGAGCGGTGGCCCCCTGCTGGGACTGCAGATGGGAGAGCGGGCCCAGGAGGACGTGAAGAACGCCGAGTTGATCTCGCTGCCGGTGGTACTGGCGCTGCTGCTCGTGGTGTTCGGCGGGCTGCGGTCGGCGCTGCTGCCGCTGATCGTCGCGGTCAGCGGCATCGCCGGGGCGTTCCTGGCGCTGTTCGCGTTCAGCGGGGTCACCGACATCTCGGTGTACGCGATCCAGGTGACGACCATGCTGGGGCTCGGACTCGCGGTGGATTACGCCCTGTTGATGCTGGTGCGCTTCCGTGAGGAGCGCCGGCGCACCGAGGACGTCGTCGAGGCGGTGCACCGTACGGTCGCCGCGGCCGGGCGGACGGTGCTGTTCTCCGGGCTCACGGTGGCCGTCAGCCTGACCGGGCTGCTGGTGTTCCCGAGCGTGTTCCTGCGCAGCATGGGCCTCGCGGTCGCCGCCGTGGTGGTCATCGACATGCTGGCGGCGCTCACCCTGCTGCCCGCGCTGCTGGCGCGGTTCGGCGGGCGGATCCCGCCGGCGAAGACGCCGAAGAGCGGCGTGGAGGGCCGGTTCTTCGCCCGTGTCGCCCGGTTCGCGGCCCGGCGCAAGGTCGCCGTACTGGCCGTGGTCGTCCCTGCGTTGCTGGTTCTGGCGCTGCCCGTGTCCGGGATGAGCATCGCCGTAGGGGACGCGCGGCAGCTGCCCGCGGACACCGAGGCGCGGCAGCTGCACGACACCGTCACCGGTCACTTCCCGCCGGGCACGGGCGTCTCGCCGGTCACCGTCGTGGTCGGGCCCGGCGCGGACGCCGCGACCGTTGACCGGATCCGGGAGCTGTCGCCGCGTGCCGAGACGCGTCAACTGCCGGACGGCGCCTCGGTGATCGAAATCCTGCCGCCCGGCGAGAGCGACGGCACGGCGGCGACCGAGCTGGTCGAGCGGGTACGGGAGGTGCGCGGCGACGAGCCGGTCGAGGTCACGGGCACCGCGGCCCGGCTGGTGGACTTCCGCGAGATGTTCGCGGAACGGGCGCCGTGGGCGGCCCTGACCGTCCTGGCCGGCATCCTCCTGCTGCTGTTCGCGTTCACCGGGTCGGTGCTGCTGCCGCTGCGCACCATCGCCACGACCCTGCTCAGTCTGGGCGCCGCGCTGGGGGTGGTGGTGTGGGTGTTCCAGGACGGCCACCTCGCGGGGCTGCTCGGCGCCGAGGGGCTGGGCGCGCTCAGCCTCACCGCGCCGCCGCTGATCGTCGCGATCGCGTTCGGGCTCGCCATGGACTACGAGCTGTTCATCCTGGCCCGGATGCGCGAGGCCCGGCAGCGCTCCGGCGACGACCGGGAGGCCGTGATCACCGGGCTGCGCCGCTCCGGACGGGTGGTCACCTGCGCGGCGCTGCTGCTGGCGGTGGTCTTCGCCGCCTTCATGACGGGCGGGTTCTCGCCCATTCTGCAGATCGGCCTCGGTCTCACCCTGGCCGTCCTCATCGACGCGACGGTCGTACGGATGCTGCTGGTGCCGGCCACCATGGCCGTCCTCGGGCGTCGCGCCTGGTGGGCGCCGGCGCCCCTGCGCCGGGCACACGACCGCTTCGGCCTGCGGGAGGAGCCCGAGGAGGAGGAGCCCCGGCCGCGGGTGCCGACGGGGGTGTGAGGAGCTGCCGCGGCCTTCGGGGCGCGGGGAACTCCGAGAGGACCACGACGCGCCCCTCGGACGGAGCGATGGGCACGACGCCCGGGGCATCCCGGCGTCGTGCCCCTCCGGCGTTCACGGCACCCCTTGCACCCCCTTTCGCGTCATTCGGGACCTGAACTCTCCCCGCCCGCAAGGACTTTCTCGGCTACACCTCTTGACGGCGCAGGGGCCGCAGAGCACATTGGCGTCACTCTGAGAGCGCTCTCACGCGGTGTTCCAGGCTCTCGAACGCACCCCCCGCACAGACCATCCGTACCGAGAGGGCATCCCCACATGAGTGTCACCTCCGGCATACCCCGCACGCTCCGCAGACCCCGTCCGATACGGCGGGCTCTGGTCGCCGTCGTCGGCACGCTCGCTCTCGCGGCGGGCGCGGCGACCGTCTCGGGTCCGTCCGCGAGCGCCTCCGTACCGCCTCCGCCGTCGGGCTGGACCCAGGTCTTCGCCGACGACTTCGACGGTCCCGCGGGCAGCGGTGTCAACACCGCCCATTGGCGGTACTCCACCGGCACGGGTTACCCGGGCGGCCCCGCCAACTGGGGCACCGGCGAGATCGAGACGATGACGTCCAGCAGGGAGAACGTCTCCCTCGACGGCAACGGCAACCTGCGCATCACCCCGCGGCGTGACGCGTCCGGCAACTGGACGTCGGGCCGCATCGAGACCAACCGCACCGACTTCCAGCCCCCGGCCGGCGGCAAGCTGCGCGTCGAGGGCCGTATCCAGTCGCCGAACGTGACGGGCCCCGCCGCCAAGGGCTACTGGCCCGCGTTCTGGATGCTGGGCGCCCCCTACCGGGGCAACTACTGGAACTGGCCGGCCGTCGGTGAGCTGGACATCATGGAGAACACCCAGGGCAACAACACGGTGTTCGCCACGATGCACTGCGGCACCGCACCGGGCGGCCCGTGCAACGAGCACAGCGGCATCGGCGGTTCGACCACCTGCCAGGGCACGACCTGTCAGGCGGGCTTCCACACCTACCGGATGGAGTGGGACCGCTCGACGAGCGTGGAGGAGATCCGCTTCTCCCTCGACGGGAACAACTTCCACACCGTGCGCGAGAACCAGGTCGACGCGACGACCTGGGCGAACGCCACGAACCACGGCTACTTCATCATCCTCAACGTGGCGATGGGCGGCGGCTTCCCCGACGCCTTCGGCGGCGGGCCGGACGCGGGCACCCAGCCCGGCCACCCGATGCTCGTCGACTACGTGCAGGTGCTGACCTCCGGGGGCGGCGGCGACCCGGGCGGTCCCGGTGAGCCCGGCAGCCGTGATGCCTACGGCACCATCCAGGCCGAGTCCTACGACGGCCAGTCCGGCACGATGAGGGAGTCGACCTCGGACTCCGGCGGCGGCCAGAACGTGGGCGCGCTGGCCAACGGGGACTGGCTGCAGTTCAAGGGCGTGCGGTTCGGCTCGAACCCGGCCCGGCAGTTCTCCGCTCGGGTGGCGAGCGGTGCGGGTGCGGGCATCAGCGGGCTGGTCGAGGTGCGCCTGGACAGCCGGAGCAACGCGCCCATCGGCAGCTTCGCGGTGGGCAACACGGGCGGCTGGCAGTCGTGGCGGACGATCCCGGCGAACATCGGCAACGTGACGGGCACGCACGACGTCTACCTGACCTTCACCAGCGGTCAGCCGTCGGACTTCGTGAACGTCAACTGGTTCACCTTCGGCCACTGATTCCACCCCCCACACCGGCCCCCGGGCCGCAAATGAGGGCTCCACGCGCCTGTGGAGCCCTCTTTCGCGTGCCTGTCCGACGTGAGCACCCCACCCGCAAAAGTCACACTTCCAGGGGCCCGCCTCTCCGGACGGCGCCCCGGGCGCGACCCGGGCCGGCCCCGAACGGACCAACGCTCACCCGTCGGGGCGTACCGGTCCGCGAGCCGTTCCGCCGCGGTCCGTGCGGGCCCGCGTCGCGCGTCGCCGCCGGGGAATCACCCGCCGTCGCGCGCGGTTGACGTCACCGCGAGGAAGAAGGCGATCACCGTGAGTGAAGCGACCGCGAGCCCGGAGCACTCCGGGTCCCGCCGGCCCTCTCCACGGAGGGTCCCCCTACGGGGTGAGGGACCCCGTGGACCGGGACACCCTGTAGGTGGAGAGCAGGCCCGGCCGCCGTGGGGCGGACCGGGGTCTCGTACGGCGAGGGAGTTGACGCGCAATGACCGACGGGACGACCGAGCCGGGAACCGACGTCCCCGGCGGCACGACCGGAACGGCGGTGGAGGACCCGGCGACCGCGGCGGCAGCGGCCGGGGCGCAGCCCGCGCGGGACGGGGCAGAGGACGGGACACAGGACGGGGCCCAGGACGGGGCCCAGGACCCGGGGGAGGTCCTCACGGCCCTCCCCGCTCCCCCGGCCGGCTGGCCGAATCCGCTGCGCGACCCGCGGGACCGGCGGCTGCCCCGGATCGCGGGCCCGTCCGGTCTGGTCATCTTCGGGGTGACCGGCGACCTGTCCCGCAGGAAACTGATGCCGGCCGTGTACGACCTCGCCAACCGGGGTCTGCTGCCCCCGGGCTTCTCGCTGGTCGGGTTCGCCCGCCGGGACTGGGAGAACCAGGACTTCGCCGAGGTGGTGCACAACGCGGTCAAGGAGCACGCGCGGACCCCGTTCCGCGAGGAGGTGTGGCAGCAGCTCTCCGAGGGCATGCGGTTCGTGCCCGGCGACTTCGACGACGACCAGGCGTTCGAACAGCTGCGCAAGGCGGTCGACGAGCTGGACGCCTCCCGGGGCACCAGCGGCAACTACGCCTTCTACCTCTCCGTACCGCCCCGGTTCTTCCCGAAGGTGGTGCAGCAGCTGAAGGAGCACGGGCTGGCCGACGCGCCCGAGGGTTCCTGGCGGCGCGCGGTGATCGAGAAGCCGTTCGGCCACGACCTGAGGTCCGCGGAGGAGCTGAACGGCATCGTGCACGAGGTGTTCGACCCGGAGCAGGTCTTCCGGATCGACCACTACCTGGGCAAGGAGACCGTCCAGAACATCCTGGCGCTGCGTTTCGCCAACCAGATGTTCGAACCGATCTGGAACCGGTCCTTCGTCGATCATGTGCAGATCACCATGGCCGAGGACATCGGCATCGGCGGCCGTGCGGGCTACTACGACGGTATCGGCGCCGCCCGGGACGTCATCCAGAACCATCTGCTCCAGCTGATGGCGCTCACGGCCATGGAGGAGCCGGCCTCCTTCGACGCGGCCTCGCTGCTGACGGAGAAGCTGAAGGTGTTCCGGGCCGTGCGGCTCCCGGACGACCTCGGCCTGCACACGGTGCGCGGACAGTACGCGGGTGCCTGGCAGGGCGGTGCGAAGGTGCGCGGCTACCTGGAGGAGGAGGGCATCGACCAGGGCTCCACCACCGACACCTACGCCGCGATCAAACTGGGTGTGAACAACCGCCGCTGGGCCGGCGTGCCCTTCTACCTGCGCACCGGCAAGCGGCTCGGCCGCCGGGTGACCGAGATCGCGGTGGTGTTCCAGCGGGCGCCGCACTCCCCCTTCGACTCCACCGCCACCGAGGAACTGGGGCAGAACGCCATCGTGATCCGGGTCCAGCCGGACGAGGGCATGACCGTCCGGTTCGGCTCCAAGGTGCCGGGGACCTCGATGGAGCTGCGGGACGTGACCATGGACTTCGCGTACGGCGAGTCGTTCACGGAGTCCAGCCCGGAGGCGTACGAGCGGCTCATCCTGGACGTCCTGCTGGGGGACGCCAACCTCTTCCCCCGCCACCAGGAGGTGGAGGAGTCCTGGAAGATCCTCGACCCGGTCGAGGAGTACTGGGCGTCGCACGGCAGGCCGGCGCAGTACACATCGGGCAGCTGGGGACCCGCGGAGGCCGACGAGATGCTCGCACGAGACGGACGGAGCTGGCGCAGGCCATGAAGATCGACCTGACCGACACCACGGCAAGCAAGGTCAACAAGGCGCTGGTGCAGGGCCGCCGCGCCATCGGCACACCCGCCGTGGGCATGGTCCTGACGATGGTGATCGTCACGGACGAGGAGAACGCCTACGACGCGATCAAGGCGGCGGAGGAGGCCTCGCACGAGCATCCCGCGCGCACCCTGGTCGTCATCAAACGGCACGCCCGCAACCCGCGTGAGCGCACCCGGCCGCGGCTGGACGCCGAGGTACGGGTCGGCTCCGAGGCCGGCACCGGGGAGACGGTGGTGCTGCGGACCTACGGCGAGGTGTCCGACCACGCCGACTCGGTGGTGCTGCCGCTGCTGCTGCCGGACGCGCCGGTGGTGGTGTGGTGGCCGGCCGACGCGCCCGAGAACCCCGCGCGGGACCCGCTGGGCGCGCTGGGCCAGCGCAGGATCACCGACCTGTACGCCGCCGGGAACCCCATGGAGGTGCTCCGGACCCGGCGGCGCACCTACGCGCCCGGTGACACCGACCTCGCCTGGACCAGGCTGACGCTGTGGCGGTCCATGCTGGCGGCCGCCCTGGACCAGGCGCAGGCGACCGTGACGTCGGCGGCCGTGGAGGCCGAGGCCGACAATCCGGCCGCCGAGCTGCTGGCGCGCTGGCTGGAGGCACGGCTGCGGGTCACCGTCGACCGGGTGGTGACCGCGGGGCCGGTCGTCACAGCGGTCCGGCTGCGCACCGAGGACGGGGAGGTCGTCATCGACCGTCCCGAGGGACCGCTGGCCACCCTGACCCTGCCCGGGCAGCCCGCGCGCCGGCTGGCCCTGAAGGTCCGTCCCACCTCCGAACTCATCGCCGAGGAGCTCAGGCGCCTCGACGCGGACGAGATGTACGCCGTCGCCCTGCGCGGCGAGGCCACCGAGGAGGCGCCCGCTCATGTCTGACGTCCCCGAGCCGACCCGGCGCCCCGAGTGGGCCGCCCTGGCCGACCACCGCGCGGACGCCCTGCCGCAGCCGGACCTGCGCGCGCTGTTCGCCGAGGACCCGTCCCGCGCGGAACGGTACGTCGTACGGGTGGGAGACCTGCGCATCGACTACTCCAAGCACCTGGTCGACGACGAGGCCCTGGCCCTGCTGCAGGAACTGGCCGTGGCCGCCGATGTGTCCGGACTGCGGGACGCCATGTTCCGCGGTGAGCGGATCAACGTCACCGAGGACCGCGCCGTGCTGCACACCGCGCTCCGTGCCCCGCGGGACGCCGTGATCGAGGTCGACGGGGAGAACGTCGTCCCCGCCGTGCACGACGTGCTCGACCGGATGGCCGACTTCGCCGGCCGGGTCCGCTCCGGTGAGTGGACCGGTCACACCGGCAGGCGCATCCGCACCGTCGTCAACATCGGCATCGGCGGCTCCGACCTCGGCCCCGCCATGGCCTACGAGGCGCTGCGCGCGTACACGGACCGCGACCTCGCCTTCCGGTTCGTGTCCAACATCGACGGCGCCGACCTGCACGAGGCGACCCGGGACCTGGACCCGGCCGAGACGCTGTTCATCGTCGCGTCCAAGACCTTCACCACCGTCGAGACCATCACCAACGCCCGCTCGGCCCGGACCTGGCTGCTCGGCGCCCTGAAGGACGAGGCCGCCGTCGCCAGGCACTTCGTCGCCGTGTCGACGAACGCGGAGAAGGTCGCGGAGTTCGGCATCGACACGGCGAACATGTTCGAGTTCTGGGACTGGGTCGGCGGACGCTACTCCTACGACTCGGCGATCGGGCTGTCCCTAATGATCGCCATCGGCCCGGACCGCTTCCGGGAGATGCTCGACGGGTTCCGCATCGTCGACGAGCACTTCCTCAACGCGCCGGCCGAGGCCAACGCTCCGCTGATCATGGGGCTGTTGGGGATCTGGTACAACAACTTCCTCGATGCCGAGTCGCACGCGGTGCTGCCGTACTCGCACTACCTGTCGAAGTTCACCGCCTACCTCCAGCAGCTCGACATGGAGTCCAACGGCAAGTCGACCGACCGCCGGGGCCGCCCCGTCACCTGGCAGACCGGACCGGTGGTGTGGGGCACCCCGGGCACCAACGGGCAGCATGCCTACTACCAGTTGATCCACCAGGGGACGAAGCTGGTCCCGGCCGACCTGATCGGCTTCGTCCGCCCGGTCGCCGAGCTGAGCGACGAACTCAAGGCGCAGCACGACCTGCTGATGGCCAACCTGTTCGCGCAGGGACAGGCGCTGGCCTTCGGCAGGACCGCCGAGGAGGTACGGGCGGACGGCGTGCCCGAGGAGCAGGTGCCGCACCGCACCTTCAGGGGCAACCGTCCCACCACCACGATCCTGGCCACCGAACTGACCCCGTCGGTGCTCGGCCAGCTCATCGCCCTGTACGAGCACAAGGTGTTCGTGCAGGGCGCGATCTGGGACATCGACTCCTTCGACCAGTGGGGCGTCGAACTCGGCAAGGTCCTCGCCAAGCGGGTCGAGCCCGCCCTCACCACAGGAGCCGACGTCCCCGGCCTCGATCCGTCCACGGCCGCGCTGGTGGCCGCCTACCGCGAACGCAGGAAGTGAACTGACATGCAGATCGGTCTCGTTGGTCTCGGCAAAATGGGCGGCAACATGCGCGAGCGCATCCGCAACGCCGGCCACACCGTCATCGGCTACGACACCAATCCCGAACTCTCCGACGTCGCCCACCTGTCCGACCTCGTCGACCGGCTCGACGGTCCGCGCGCGGTGTGGGTGATGGTCCCGGCGGGCGCCGTCACCCAGCAGGTCATCGACCAGCTGGGGAGCCTGCTCAAACCCGGCGACACCGTCGTCGACGGCGGCAACTCCCGCTGGACGGACGACGAGAAGCACGCCAGGGAACTGGGCGCCCGGGGCATCGGCTTCGTCGACGCGGGCGTCTCGGGCGGCGTCTGGGGCCTGAAGAACGGGTACGCCCTGATGGTCGGCGGCGACGAGGAGCACGTGGAGCGGCTGAAGCCGATCTTCGACGCGCTCAAGCCGGACGGCCCGTACGGCTATGTCCACGCGGGCAAGGTCGGCGCGGGTCACTTCGCGAAGATGGTCCACAACGGCATCGAGTACGCCATGATGCAGGCCTACGCCGAGGGCTGGGAGCTGCTGGAGAAGGCCGACTCGGTGACCGACGTCCGGGAGGTGTTCCGCTCCTGGCAGGAGGGCACCGTCATCCGCTCCTGGCTGCTGGACCTCGCGGTGCACGCCCTCGACGAGGACGAGCACCTGGAGCGGCTGCGGGGCTACGCGGAGGACTCGGGCGAGGGCCGCTGGACGGTGGAGGCGGCCATCGACAACGCCGTCCCGCTGCCGGCCATCACGGCGTCGCTGTTCGCGCGGTACTCCTCCCGGCAGGAGGACTCGCCGCAGATGAAGATGATCGCGGCGCTGCGCAAGCAGTTCGGCGGTCACGCCGTCGAGTCGCCGAGGAAGGCCTGACGGGCGTGGGCGATCTGCTGCTGGCGCGGCACGGCGAGACGGAGTGGAGCAGGGACGGCCGGCACACCGGCCTCACCGACCTGCCGCTGACGCCGAGGGGCGAGGCCCAGGCAAAGTCCCTCGCCCCGCTGCTGGCGGGCCGGGCCTTCGCACTGGTCCTCACCAGTCCCCTGGTCCGCGCCCGGCGCACCGCGGCGCTCGCCGGCCTGACGAGCGCCGAGCCGGAACCCGATCTGCGGGAGTGGGACTACGGAGGCTACGAGGGGATCACCACGGCCGACATCCACCGCACCCGGCCGGGCTGGTCCCTGTGGACGGACGGGGTGCCGCCCGGCCGCGAGTTCCCCGGCGAATCACCGGAGCAGGTGGGCGAGCGCGCGGACCGGGTGCTCGCCGGGTTGGCCGGGCCACTGGACGAGGGGGACGTGATGCTGGTGGGCCACGGCCACCTGCTGCGCGTCCTCACGGCCCGCCGCCTGAACCTCCCCCCGGCCGGCGGCCGCCTCTTCCGCCTGGAAACAGGCACCCTCTGCCGCCTCTCCCTCGAACACGGCACCCCGGTCATCACGGAGTGGAACACCCGCCGCTGACACGGGCCCGAGACCCGGGCCCCCGGCACGGGACGCGCGGCCGGGCGGCACCGGAGTGGGCGCGGGCTGTACCGACATACGCCTCCGCCACCCGGTCGCAAAGAGGCCCGGGGCCGAAGCCCCCAAGAGCGGGACGGGCGGAGTGACCTGAAGCGACACGGAGCCATGCCGATACACGCCTCCACCACGCGGGCGGCAAACCCGCCCGGGGGGAAGCCCCGAGGACAGGACGGAAAGGGCGGCGGCGTGACCTGAAGCGGCACGGGTCCATGTCGACACCCGCCTCCGCCACGCGGGCGGCAAAGGGGCACGGGGCCGTGCCGATGTGCGTCTCCGCCGGGCGGGGGGCAAGGGGGTCCGGGGGCGAAGCCCCCGGGGACGGGACGGGAAGGGGCGGCGGGGGCGAAGAAGCCCCACCCACCCCCACGGCGCCAACGGTCCCGCTCCCGCCACACCGCGGAGCCCACCCCGTCAGGAATGAAGAAGCGCCCCGGGCCATCCCCCACCTAGCCTAGCCTTGGCGCGAGGCCCAGCCGGGTCCGCCGCTCGGACGCACGGCGAGCCGGCGACCCGACGACCCGGCGAGCCACAGCCGTACACGGCCGTGCTCGCGCCACCCACCGACGACCGGACGCCCTGTCCGAACCCGGCCGGACCAAGCCGGGGAACGCGCCGGCGGTGACCGCGACGGCGGCCCCGCCCGACGGATGGAGAACGATGAGCAAGGCCACGAGGACGGACCGGCAGCCGGCCGATCCGCACGCCGCCGACAGCCACGACCTGATCCGCGTGCACGGCGCGCGCGAGAACAACCTCAAGGACGTCAGCGTCGAACTTCCCAAGCGCCGGCTGACCGTGTTCACCGGCGTCTCCGGCTCGGGCAAGAGCTCACTCGTCTTCGACACGATCGCCGCCGAGTCGCAGCGGATGATCAACGAGACGTACAGCGCGTTCCTGCAGGGCTTCATGCCGACCCTGGCGCGCCCCGAGGTCGACGTGCTCGAGGGCCTGACCACCGCGATCACCGTCGACCAGCAGCGGATGGGCTCCGACCCCCGCTCCACGGTCGGCACGGCCACCGACGCCAACGCGATGCTGCGGATCCTCTTCAGCCGGCTCGGCAAGCCGTACTTCGGCCCGCCCGGCGCGTTCTCCTTCAACGTCGCCTCGATCCAGGCGAGCGGCGGCTTCACGGTCGACCGCGGTGCCGAGAAGACCAAGACGGAGAAGGTGTCCTTCAACCGCACCGGCGGCATGTGCACCCACTGCGAGGGCCGTGGCACGGTCTCCGACATCGATCTCGCCCAGCTCTTCGACGACTCCAAGTCGCTCTCCGAGGACCCCTTCACCATCCCCACCTACACCGGCGGCGGCTGGGTCGTGCGGGTGATCGCCGAGTCGGGCTTCCTGGACCCGGACAAGCCGATCCGCGAGTACACCAAGAAGGAGCGGCACGACTTCCTGTACCGCGAGCCGACCAAGGTGAAGATCAACGGCATCAACCTCACCTACGAGGGGCTGATCCCCAAGCTCCAGAAGTCGATGCTCAACAAGGACCGGGAGGCGATGCAGCCGCACATCCGGGCCTTCGTGGACCGGGCGGTCACCTTCGCCACCTGCCCCGAGTGCGACGGCACCCGGCTCACCGCGGGCGCGCGGTCGTCGAAGATCAAGAAGATCAGCATCGCCGACGCCTGCTCGATGGAGATCAGGGACCTCGCCGAGTGGGTGCGCGGCCTCGACGAACCGTCGGTGGGGCCGCTGCTCACCGCGCTCCAGCACACCCTCGACTCGTTCGTGGAGATCGGTCTCGGCTATCTGTCACTGGACCGTGCCTCGGGCACCCTGTCGGGCGGTGAGGCCCAGCGCGTGAAGATGATCCGCCACCTCGGCTCCTCGCTCACCGACGTCACCTACGTCTTCGACGAGCCCACGATCGGCCTGCACCCGCACGACATCCAGCGGATGAACAACCTGCTGCTGCGCCTGCGCGACAAGGGCAACACGGTGCTGGTGGTGGAGCACAAGCCGGAGGCGATCGCCATCGCCGACCACGTCGTCGACCTCGGTCCCGGCGCCGGCACGGCGGGCGGCACCGTCTGCTTCGAGGGCACCGTCGAGGGGCTCCGGGCGAGCGACACGGTCACCGGCCGCCACCTCGACGACCGGGCCTCCGTCAAGGAGTCGGTCCGCGAGCCCACCGGCACGCTCGCGATCCGGGGCGCGAAGGCGAACAACCTGCGGGAGGTCGACGTCGACATCCCGCTCGGCGTGCTCACCGTCGTCACCGGTGTGGCGGGCTCCGGCAAGAGCTCGCTGGTGCACGGGTCGATCCCCGCCGAGGAAGGGGTGATCGCGGTCGACCAGACCCCGATCCGCGGCTCCCGGCGCAGCAACCCGGCCACGTACACCGGACTGCTCGACCCGATCCGCAAGGCGTTCGCCAAGGCCAACGGGGTGAAGCCGGCCCTGTTCAGCGCCAACTCCGAGGGCGCCTGCCCCACCTGCAACGGCGCCGGCGTCATCTACACCGACCTCGGCATGATGGCCGGTGTCTCCACCACCTGCGAGGACTGCGGGGGCAAGCGGTTCGACGCGTCGGTACTGGAGTACCGCTTCGGCGGCCGCGACATCAGCGAGGTGCTCGCGATGTCGGTGACCGACGCCGAGGAGTTCTTCCGCGGCGGCGAGGCGCGGCTTCCGGCCGCCCACAAGATCGTCGAGCGGATGGCGGACGTCGGTCTCGGCTATCTCACCCTGGGCCAGCCGCTCACCACCCTGTCCGGCGGCGAGCGGCAGCGGCTCAAGCTGGCCACGCACATGGGCGACAAGGGCGGTGTCTACGTCCTCGACGAGCCGACCACCGGCCTGCACCTCGCCGACGTCGAGCAGCTGCTCGGCCTGCTGGACCGGCTGGTCGACTCCGGCAAGACGGTCATCGTGATCGAACACCACCAGGCGGTCATGGCGCACGCCGACTGGATCATCGACCTCGGTCCCGGCGCCGGCCACGACGGCGGCCGTGTCGTCTTCGAGGGCACCCCCGCCGACCTGGTCGCCGCGCGCTCCACCCTCACCGGCGAGCACCTCGCGCAGTACGTCGGCGCCTGAGGCGGCGCCCGCGCACGCGCCCGGGGCGTTACGCCCCGGCGCGGCGCGGGATGCCGTACGCCCGTTCCACCCTCAGCCGCAGCACCAGCCGCCGGTCGCGGACCATCGCCGCGCGGTAGTCCTCCCAGTCGGGGTGCTCGCCGTTGACGTCGCGGTACAGCCGGATGAGCTCCTCCACGGTCTCGTCGTACGGGTCCGCGGCGACGGGTGACAGCTCTGCGGCCCCCTCGGCCACCGTGTAGGCCCACCGGTCCGGGGTGGTGACGTGGTAGGAGGCCCGGGGGTCCCGGCGCAGATTGCGGGTCTTGGCGCGATCGTCCGTGAGCGACACGCGGATGACGCGCTCATCGGGGTAGTAAGCGTGCGTGACGTTCGACAGCTGGGGCCGCCCGTCGCGTTTCAGTGTGACGAGCACTCCTCCGTTCCCCTCGGAGAGCAGGGCGAGCAGTGCGTTCTGTTCGGCGTCCTGAGTCATGACTCGATCAACGGTCCGCACCGGGCCGGCGTTCCCCGAGGAGAGCGATGGACGTACTGCGCCGGGAGACCACCCCCGGGGAGGCCGGGCTGGACGCGGGGGCGCTGGGGCGTCTGGACGGGCACTTCGCCCGCCTGGTCGACGAGGGGAAGCTGCCGGGGTTCCTCGTCGCCGTCGCCCGGGACGGACGCGTCGCGCACCTCACGACGTACGGGGCGCGGGACGTCGCGGCCGGGCTGCCGGTGGAGAGCGACACGCTGTGGCGGATCTACTCCATGACGAAGCCGGTGACCTCGGTGGGCGCGCTGATGCTGATGGAGGAGGGGCTGCTGTCGCTGGACGACCCGGTCGCCCGTCACCTTCCCGCCTTCGCGGAACCCCGGGTGTACGTGAGCGGCTCCGGTGACCGGGTGCGCACCCGTCCGGCTTCCGGCCCCCTCCTCGTACGGCATCTGATGACCCACACCGCCGGGCTGACGTTCGCCTTCTACCACGCCCATCCCGTCGACGCGCTGTACCGGGAGGCCGGGCTGGAGTCGTCGGTGGCTCCCGGGGCGGACCTCGCCGGGACGACCGACGTGTACGCGAGCCTGCCACTGCAGTTCGATCCGGGGACCCAGTGGAACTACTCGGTCGCCTCGAACGTGCTGGGGCGGATCATCGAGGTCGTGTCGGGCCGTCCGCTGGGCGAGTTCCTCGCCGAGCGCGTCTTCCGTCCGCTCGGCATGAGGGACGCCGGTTTCCAGGTCACCGACGAGCAAGCGCGGCGCCTCGCGGAGCTGTACGGGGAGTCGGACGACGGTGGCATCGAGCCGATCCCGGGCCTGCCCCTGCGGGGCCGTCCGCGTTTCCTGTCGGGCAGCGGCGGCCTGGTGGCCTCCGCCCACGACCTGCACCGTTTCATGGAACTGCTGCGCCGGCGCGGCGAACTCGACGGCAGTCGCCTGCTCGCTCCGCACACCGTGGACCTGATGACCCGCAACCACCTCCCCGGCGACGCCGACCTGCGCGCCTTCGGCAGCCGCCCCGCCCACGACGAACCCGGCAACGAGGGCGTCGGATTCGGTCTCGGCGTCTCGGTGGTCGTCGACCCGTCCCGCACCCAGGCCCCGTCGAGCCCGGGCAGCTACGGCTGGAGCGGGGTGGCGACCACCACCTTCTGGGTCGACCCGGGCCGCGACCTGACCGTGCAGTTCTGCACGCAGGTGCGGCCCCGGTCCTCCCACACCGTCTTCCGGGACCTCAAGCGGCTGGTGCACGCGGCGGTGACCGGCTGACTCAGGACAGGTGGGCGACCGCGTCCAGATGGGGCAGGTGGTGGTCGAGGCGCTCCCGCTTGGTGCGCAGGTAGGTGATGTTGCTCTCGCACGGCGGTATCAGCAGCGGCACCGTCTCGGCGACCTGGACGCCGTGCCGTACCAGCGCCTCCCGCTTGCGCGGGTTGTTGGACATCAGCCGCACCGACCGCACGCCGAGGTCCTGGAGCATCCCGGCGGCGACGGCGTAGTCCCGGGCGTCCACCGGCAGACCGAGCGCGAGGTTCGCCTCGACGGTGTCCAGCCCCTCCGCCTGCAGCGCCATCGCGCGCAGCTTGGCGAGCAGCCCGATGCCGCGGCCCTCGTGGCCCCTCAAGTAGACGACCACGCCCGCCCCTTCGGCGACGACCGCGCGCAGCGCCGCCGCGAGCTGGTCGCCGCACTCGCAGTGCTGGGAGCCGAAGGCGTCACCGGTCAGGCATTCCGAGTGCAGCCGGGTGAGGACACGGTCGCGGCCGAGGTCGCCGTACACCAGGGCGACTTGTTCGTCGCCGCGGTCGTGGTCGAGATAGCCGACCGCCTGGAACTTCCCGTACACGGTGGGCAGCGGCGCATTCACGACGCGTTCCACGCCGGTCCGCCGCTGAGGCTTCTTGCCGATGACGCCTACTTTTTCTGTCATGATTCTCGAGTTCCTAAGCAGAGACGAAAGGCCGTGACGATATGGGTGGTTCACACAAGCGGTCGGCGGCATACGGCCCGGTGCACGGTCTGTTGCCGGCGGATACTACTGAGGATGTACGGACGCGGGGAGCCGGCGTCTCACAGCAGATCGCGGTACTTCCGGTCGGGAGTTTCGAGCAGCACGGTCCGTATCTGCCGCTGGCGACCGACACGCTGGTCGCCTGCGCGATCGCGCGGGAGATCGCCGGGGCCCATCCGGTGCACCTCCTCCCTCCGGTGACGATCTCCTGCTCGCACGAGCACGCGGCCTGGCCGGGGACCGTCTCCCTCTCCTCGGTGACCCTGCACGCGGTGATCAGGGACATCGCCGACTCGCTGCGCCGCTCGGGCGTGGACACGCTGGTCCTGGTCAACGGCCACGGCGGAAACTACGTACTGGGCAACGCCGTTCAGGAGGCCTCCGCCCGCGGTGAACGGATGGCGCTGTTCCCGGCCCCGGAGGACTGGGAGGCCGCACGCGAACGGGCCGGTGTCGTCACCTCGTTGCTCACCGACATGCACGCGGGAGAAATCGAGACCTCCATCCTTCTGCACACTCATCCCGAATTGCTCCGCACCGGTTATGAGACTTCCGATCACGTGGCGGACGACCGACGCCATCTCCTGACCCTCGGCATGCCCGCTTACACGGATTCCGGCGTCATCGGCCGCCCTTCCCTGGCCTCGGCGGAAAAGGGCAAGGAACTCCTGGCAAGCCTGACGGATTCCTTCGCAGCATATTTCTCCCTCCTGACCACACCTCCCAGCCCGTCCGGCGTCTGAGGACGAAGCCGCCCGCCATCCCCCAGCCCGTCCGGCGTCTGAGGACGAGGCCGTAGGCCGACGGGGGGTCCGGGGGCAACGCCCCCGGGGACGGGACGGGAAGGGGCGGCGGGGGCGAAAACGCCACGGCCGGTACCACGCACACCGCCATACCACCGCACAACCATCACCACCGCCCCCGGCAGACTCGCCACCAGACTGAGCACGCCGTACACCACGGCGACCGTGAGCCCCACGCCCGCCCCCAGCCCCGCCGCCCCGAACGCCCACGCGGCAACCCCCTCCCGCGGCCCCCAGCCCCCCACGTTCAGCGGCAGCCCCATCGCCAGCAGCGCCAGCACGGCAAGCGGCAGCAACTCCCCCACCGAGGCCCCCGCCCCGACGACATCAGCGGCCAGCACGAACATGGCGACATAGCCGGCCAGCACCACGACGGAGGACACGACGACACCGGGCGCGCTGCGCCGTGAGCACAGCCCCTCCCGGGCCTCCCCCAGCATCCGCGCCCCCCACCCACGTCCCCTCGCCGGCCGTCCCGCCGGCACCCGGTTCATCCGCAGTGCCAGTACCACCGCACCGGCCCCCAACACCCCGAGCCCGGCCACCGGTACCGCCTGCCGCACTTCCCCCAGCACCGGCGACGGCATGCTCACCAGCACCACACCCCCGGCGAGGAACAAGGCGAGCTGCCCGGCCGTCCGTTCCAGCACCACCGCCCGCACCCCGCGCCCCAGGTCCCCCGCGTCCTTGCCGTGCCGCACGGCCCGGTGCACGTCCCCGACGACGCCCCCGGGGAGGGCCGCGTTGAGGAACAGGGCACGGTAGTAGTCCGCGACCGCGGCCCCCAGCGGCAGCCGGATCCCGATCCCCCGTGCCACCAGGGCCCAGCGCCACGCGCTGAACACGGTGGTCACCAGCCCGATCGCCAGCGCGGCGAGCACCGTGGACCCGTCGATGCGCCGTATCCCGTCCGTGAACGCGCCGGTGCCGAGCCGCCAGAACAGCACGGCGAGGATCGCGACACCGGCGAGGGTGCACAGACGGGTGCGCACGGCGGGGGTGTTGAGCCGCGCGAGCAGACCGCTCATGCGGCCGCGTCCACCGGCCGGCACAGGGCGAGCAGGTCGCTGTGCTGGACGACCACCCGCAACTCCCCCGCCGCGCAGGCCTCCAGGCGCTCGGCCAGGTACCGCTCGGCGCGTGCCGCCAGCTCCGGCCGCTCCTCCACCGCGGCGCCGACCCATCCCCGCAGCCACTGCTCGGTCAGCGCGGCCTGTCCCGGCCCGAGACGCCAGGGGCTCGGGTTCAGCTTCACGGTCGCGCCGCGCTCGGCGAACGCCTCGGCGGCCACGGTGACCGCGTCCGGGCCGAGCAGACCGCCGCGCCGCTGATGGGCGTTGAACGCCTCGGTGATCTCCTGGTCCATCGGATGCGGTGCGGTCAGCTCCACCCGCCCCGCCACCGACAGCGTCAGCAGAGCCGGGCAGCCGGCCCCCGCGCAGGCGGCGGCGAGGGCGTCGATCTCCTCCCGGGTGAGGACGTCGAGCAGCGCCGACGCGGTCACGAGGGAGGCGCCCGACAGCGCGTCCGCGGTGAGCCGGGCGACGTCTCCGCGCCGGGTCTCGACGGTGACGTGGCTGCCGTCGGCGGCGGAACGCGGCGAGGCGACGGCGGCGAAGTGCAGCAGGTAGGGATCCCGGTCGTGCAGGACCCAGTGCTGGGCTCCGTCGAGGTGGGGCGCCAGCCAGCGGCCCATCGAGCCCGTGCCGCAGCCGATGTCGTGGATGACGAGACCGTCCGCCCTGCCCGGCAGATTGGCGAGCCGGATACGCAGCGGGTCCAGCAGTTCGTACGAGCGGGCGGCGGCGTCGGCCGGTTCGCGCAGCTGGAGCCACTCGGGCGCGTAGCGGGCGGGTTCGTCGTCGCCGGTGTCGCGCAGCCGCAGGGTGGCCCGCTCCCCCGGGCGGGGGGCGGCGGGGCCGGCGCCGGGAATGACGGACGGGCCCGCGGTGGCGTTCTCGGGTTCCACGGTGCTCCCCGTCCGTCCGGTCAGTGCGTCCGTGACGTCCCGGGGGCCGGGCTGGGCCGGGATCGTCCCGCCGTGCTGGGTGGTGGTCGCCGGTTCGGTCATGCGGCCCTCCGGGGTTCGGTCGGGAGCCGGCGCAGTACCGCGGCCAGGCTCTGTGCGGTGCTCGCCCAGCCGCCGAGCGCGGCCCGCCGGCTGCGGGCGGCCGCCTTCAGCCGGCGTCGTACGTCCGCCTCGCCGAACCAGCCGCGCAGTTCGGCGGCGATGGCGGCGGGGTCCTCCGGCGGGACGAGAATGCCGGGCACTCCCCCGTCGGGTGCGCGGCCGACCGCCTCGGGCAGTCCGCCGACGTCGGTCGCCAGCACGGGGATGCCGCGCGCCAGCGCCTCGGTGACGGCCATTCCGTACGTCTCCGCGTACGAGGTGAGCACCATCAGGTCGGCGGCGGCGTAGCTCGCGTCGAGTGCGGCCCCGGTCCGCGGTCCGGCCAGGTCCAGCCGGTCCTCCAGGCCGTGGCGGCGGATGAGGTCGCGCAGGTGGGCGACGTAGGCGGGATCGTGTCCGAGCCCTCCGACGAGCGAGCAGCTCCACGGCAGGTCGGCCACGGTCGCCAGGGCCTCCACGAGCCGGTGCTGGCCCTTGCGCGGTGTCACGGCGGCCACGCACAGCAGCCGCGAGACGCCGTCGGTGCCGGGCGCGAGGGGTGCGATGTCGGCGCCGGGGGCGGCGACGTGGACGCGTTCGGGGGCCAGGCCGTGGTGGGAGACGAGGCGGCGTACGGCCCAGTCGCTGGTGGCGATGACGGCGGGGACCGCTCGCAGCACCGCGCGTTCACGGGTGTCCAGTTCGGCGGCGACGGCCGTGTCGAGCCCGGTCTCGTCGGCGAGCGGCAGGTGGACGAGTACGGCCATGCGCAGCCGGCCCTGCTCGGCCTCCGGGACGATGATCTCGGGCACCCCGCAGGCGACCAGTCCGTCGAGCAGGACGACGCTGCCGTCCGGCAGTTCGCGCAGGGTGCGGGCGAGTTCGGCCCGGGCTGCGGCGCCGGGCCGGGGCCAGTCACCGGCCACCGGGTGCCGGTGCACCTGCCAGCCGAAGCCGGGCAGGTCCAGGCAGGCGCGGCGGTCGTAGGCGTTGCCGCCGCTCGGTGCGGCCGGGTCGTCGACACCACCCGGCATCACGAAGTGCACGGAGCGCAGGGACATGGGGATGATCCCGCCGTTCCTCGGAAAGGACGCCTGCTGGGGAACGTGGTCCAGGCGGGCGGTACCGGCCCGCTCGACCGTCCTGTGGGTCCGGTGGATGGTCGTGTCGGTCACAGCGCACGCTCGTAGCTCGCCCAGGCGATGTGCGACTCGTGCAGGGTGACGGCGATCTTCGCGATGCCCTTGGCGCCCTCGCCCAGGGCTCCCTTGTGGATGCGTTCGGCGAGCCGGTCGGCGATGACCTTGGCGAGGTACTCCGTGGAGGTGTTGATCCCCGCGAAGTCCGGTTCGTTGTCGAGGTTGCGGTAGTTCAGCTCGCCGACGACGGCCCCGAGTTCCTGTGTGGCGAGGCCGATGTCGACGACGATGTTGTCCTCGTCCAGCTGTTCGCGCCGGAACGTGGCGTCCACGAGGAACGTGGCCCCGTGGAGGCGCTGGGCCGGTCCGAAGACCTCGCCGCGGAAGCTGTGGGCGATCATGATGTGATCGCGGACGGTGATGCTGAACAACGGACGACCCTCCAGGTGCGGCGCGTCTGTTCCCCGGCCGATCTCCGGCGGGGATTGCCGTGTAGTACGGCTGACCGTCTTCCCCTGTTCAGCGTCCGCCACGTCTTTTCTCAGGTCAGGCCTGTTCGTTCCGGTCGGGGCCGGCGTAGCGCACGCGGTGGCACAGGGCGGGGATCTCGCCGGAGGCGAGGCGGGGCATGACGTCGGGCAGTTCGTCGAAGGCTGACTCGCCGGTGATCAGGGCGTCGAGGGCGGGGTCGGCGAGCAGGTCGAGGGCGAGGGCGAGCCGGTCGGCGTAGCTGCGGTCGGCGCGGGTCGGGGAGACGGTGCCGACCTGGCTGCCGCGGATGGCCAGCCGCCGGGAGTGGAAGGCCTCGCCCAGCGGAAGGCTCACCTTCCGGTCGCCGTACCAGCTCAGCTCGACGACGGTGCCCTCGGGGCGGAGCAGTCCGAGCGCCGTGGCGAGCCCCTGTTCGGTGGCGCTGGCGTGCACGACCAGGTCGCATCCGCCGAGGGCGTCCGCGGGCGGGGCGAATCCGACGCCGAGGGACTCGGCGGTCTTCGCCCGCGCGGGGTCGGTGTCGACGAGCTGGACGCGCACGCCGGGGAAGCGGGCCAGCAGCGCGGCCACCGAGCAGCCGACCATCCCTGCGCCGACCACGGCGATCCGGTCACCGACCAGCGGCGCCGCGTCCCAGAGGGCGTTGACGGCGGTCTCCACCGTGCCGGCGAGCACGGCCCGCCCGGCGGGCACGCCGTCGGGTACGGGTGTGACGGCGTGCGCGGGAACGACGTACCGCGTCTGGTGCGGATGGAGGCAGAAGACGGTGCGTCCGGTGAGCGCGTCGGGCCCTTCCTCCACCACTCCCACACTGAGGTAGCCGTACTTCACCGGCCCCGGGAAGTCGCCCTCCTGGAACGGTGCCCGCATCGCGGTGTGCTGGCTCTCGGGCACTCCGCCGCGGAAGACCAGCGTCTCGGTGCCGCGGCTCACGCCCGAGTAGAGCGAGCGGACCAGCACCTCCTCCCGGCCCGGCGCGGGCAGGGTGAGCTCACGGATCGCGCCCCGACCAGGTGAGTCGAGCCAGAACGCACGGGCGGTGCGGTTCATCGAAATCCTCCTGAACGATCGGGAAGCTGCACGCGTACCGAGTGGTGCACAGGCCGCGCACAAGGTAGCGGCGTTGATCGACTCTGTCACACGGCCGGAGGGTGTTCGGTGGCCCTGAACAACAGTTACGACGCGAGGCTCGTACAGCAGGAGACCGCCGTGGGGGCGGGCGTACAGATCCTGTTGCTGGCCCTGATCGGTACGGCGATCGGTATGGGCCCGGCGGGCTGGCTGACCGGCCTCGCGTTCGCGATCGCCACCTGGGCGGTGCTCTCCCGGGCGCTGCACCGGTCGCGGCTGCGCTCCTTCGGCGCGGCGAACCGGGTCACGCTGGGCCGGGCCACCCTGGTGGGCGGGGTCACCGCGCTGGTCGCCGACTCGTTCCAGGACTCACCGCCCGTCTCCCTCCTCGTCGGTCTGACCGCCGTGGCCCTGATCCTCGACGGCGTGGACGGCAAGGTGGCCCGCAGGACCGGTACGTCGACTCCGCTGGGTGCCCGCTTCGACATGGAGGTGGATGCCTTCCTGATCCTGGTGCTGAGTGTGTACGTGTCGATGGCGATGGGTCCGTGGGTGCTGCTGATCGGCGGCATGCGGTACGTCTTCGTGGCCGCCGCACGCGTCCAGCCGTGGCTGACCGCCCCGCTCCCGCCGAGCACCGCCCGCAAGACGGTGGCCGCGCTCCAGGGTGTGCTGCTGCTGGTGGCGGGCGCGGCCCTGCTGCCGCAGGCGGTCAACGTCGCCGTGGTGGCACTGGCGCTGGGCCTCCTGGTCTGGTCGTTCGGCCGGGATGTGCTGTGGCTGTGGCGGACGTCCCGGGTGGAGGCGACTCCGGCCGGATGCGAGGTGCGCGAGCTGGTCGCAGGCTGAGCCTCCCCGGCGGGCCGGCCGGATACGACACGCACGGCCGCTTCACCTCCGTCCGGTCCCGGGTCCTGAACCGGTGCGCCGAGTTCAGGGACTGCTGAACCGCCCCTCCGGCTACTCGATTCCCGTGGCGTCGAGCAGCCGGACCACGTCCTTGCGCCCGTGACCGAGCAGCCGGGCGCGGTCGGCCGTCATGAGCACCAGGTGCGCGACGATCTTCGCCGCGTATCCGTCCTCGGTGCCGGCGTCGGACCACTCCTCGGGCTTCTCGACTCCCAGGCCGTTCATCACCAGCCCGTGCTCACGACGGATCTCCGCGACGGTGCCGGCGACCGCGTCCACCAGCGTCTTGCCCGGCCGCTCGCACTCCAGGGCGAAGCACCCCCGGTCGACCGGCACACAGCCCTCCGGCGGGCGCGCCCGCACCCCCGCGTACCGCTCGTCCTCGAACGCGCCGAGCGTGAACTGCTCGTGCATCAGGGCGAAGCGATAAAATCCGGGCGGCACCGGTGGGGGTGGAGGCGTGTACTCCCACCCGGCGTCCTCGTACAACTGCCGCTTCACCTCCTCCCGGTCGGCATGGGTCACCGTGAAGCCGCCCGCGTCGTTGCGCCCGGTCGTCGTACCGTCGGGGTTGCGGTGGACATGCAGGTTCATGGACTGCTCCCGTTGCCGTGGTGAGAGGGGAGAAGGTGACGGAAACTCCCGTCACCAGCTCGAACGGCCCGCGACGCCACCGCGTGCCCGCTGTGCGAGGCTCCATCCGATCGTGTGAAACCGGGTGCGACGGGAACTCCCGCCCGAGTCGGCGGAGCGGTTGTTACGCTCCCCCGGTGAGGATTCCGGCACCCGATGAGATCCGCGCGCTGCACCGGAAGTACGCGCCCGGCCCCGAGGCGTTCGCGCTCGTCCACACGCACTGCGAGATCGTCTGGAGCGTCGCCGAACGGCTCCTCTCCGCGCCCCGCCTCGCCCATCTCGACGCCGACCTGGTCCGCGCCGGCTGCCTGCTCCACGACATCGGCGTCTACCGCCTCTACGACGACGACGGCCGCCTGGACCACCGGAACTACGTCCGCCACGGGCTCCTCGGCCACGAGATCCTCACCGACGAAGGCTTCCCCGAGCCCCTGCGCCGCTTCTGCTCCCACCACACCGGAGTCGGCCTCACCCGGCACGACGTCGTCAGCCAGGGTCTGCCCCTCCCACCCGCCGACTACCTCGCGGTGACGGAGGAGGAGCGTCTGGTGATGTACGCGGACAAGTTCCACACCAAGTCACGGCCGTCGACGTTCCTCACCTTCGACGAGTACACCGCCCACGTCCGCCGCTTCGGCGAGGACAAGGTGGCCGCCTTCCGGGCTCTGCGCACCGAGTTCGGCGAGCCGGACCTCACCGGGCGGGCCCCTCGAACCGGCGCGTGACCGCTGCCCGGCACCGGCGCGAGAGGTCGTGAGCCGGTGACGGCATCCCGCCCGTGCCGGCCGGCCTACTCCTCCGGCAGGTGTGCGTCCGGGGCGTCCGGGCGGTGGACGGGAAGGCTGGAGCGGGCGGACGCCTCGTCGCGGACGCGCAGGAACTCCAGGTGCCGCTCGTACTGGTCGAGGCTGTCGGCGATGAGCTGGTCCCTGGTGTAGCCCATGACGTCGTAGTCCTGGTTGCCCTCGGCGAGCCGGACTTCGAAGCGTACGTAGGAGTCGTGCTTGCTGACCGACCGGGTGGCGAAGGCGGGGGTGGGCATCTCGACGGGCCAGACCTCGTAGACGAATTCGTCGTGGGCACCGATCGGCACGCGCAGGCCGACGTGGTCGAGGCCGGTCTCCTCGACGGTGCCTTCCAGGACCTCCGCGTCCGTACCCGCGTCCCGCAGTTCCGCCGCGACCTCCTGGAAGGCGGGGCGGCACACCTGGTCGACGAATCGGGCGGCCGCCCGCCGGCCGGGGAAGGCCATCGCCCGGGCCAGCCGGTGCTGCCAGGTCGGCGCTCCCGGCAGGCCGTGGTGGGCGATACGTCCGGACAGCGAGCCGGGCAGGGTGGTGATCCTGGCCTCCGCCTTCATCCGTTCGGTGCGCAGCGCGAGGAAGAGCCCGGCCATGATCAGGAACATCACGAAGGAGAACGGGAGCCCCATGATGATCGTGGCGTTGGTGAGTGCCTGGACGCCGCCCACGATGAGCATGGCGAGGGTGAGCAGCCCCGTCGCCACCGCCCAGAAGATGCGCAGCCACGTGGGCGCGTCGGTCACCGGGGTGGGCAGTTCGGCGCTGAGGTTGCCCATGACCAGGGCACCGGAGTCCGCGGAGGTGACGTACAGCAACAGGCCCACGAAGGTGGCGAGTCCGGCGCTGAACAGGAACCCCGGGTACTGCTCCAGCAGGGTGTAGAACCCCTGCTCGGGGACGTTCATGGCGGTGTCGCCGAACTCGGTGTTCCCGTCGCGCACGACGAACAGGGCGCTGTTGCCGAAGATCGCCAGGAAGAGCCCGGTGAAGAGGAACGGGATGACCAGGGTCGCCGCGATGAACTCGCGCAGGGTACGGCCGCGGGAGATGCGGGCCAGGAAGAGCCCGACGAACGGCGCCCAGGCGATCCACCAGGCCCAGAAGAAGAGGGTCCACGTGTCGAGCCACTCGGTGGGCTGGTCGTAGGCGAAGGTGTTCAGGGTCATCGAGGGGAAGCCGCTGACGTAGTCCCCGACGTTCTGGACCACGGCGTTGAGCACGCGGAACGGTTCGCCGACGACGAGGATGTAGAACATCAGCAGGGCGGCCAGGAGGATGTTGAGCTGGGACAGTCTGCGGATGCCCTTGTCGACGCCGGAGGCGGCGGAGAAGGTCGCCATCGCCACCGCGACGACGATCAGGGCGATCTGCGCGGCGAGCCCCTCCGGCACGCCGAAGAGGACCTTCAGACCGTAGTTCAGCTGCACCACGCCGATGCCCAGCGTCACGCCGATGCCGAACACGGTGCCGATGATGGCCGCGAGGTCGACGGTGTCACCGATCCGCCCGTGGATGCGGCGGCCGATGATCGGGTAGAGCGCGGAACGGATCGCGAGCGGCAGCCGGTACCGGAAGGAGAAGTAGCCGAGCGCCATGCCCATCAGGGCGTACATGCCCCAGCCGGTGATGCCGTAGTGGAACAGCGTCCACACGACGGCCTGCCGGGCGGCTTCGAGCGTCTGCGGGTCGCCCTGGGGCGGGGCGAGATAGTGGCTGACGGGTCCCGAGACGGAGAAGAACATGAGGTCGATGCCGATGCCCGCCGCGAACAGCATCGCCCCCCAGGTGAAGACTCCGTAGTCGGGCCTGGAGTGCTTGGGTCCCAGCTTGACCGTGCCGTACTTGGACACGGCGATGAACACGACGAACAACAGGTAGAGGGTCGCGGCGACGAAGTAGTACCAGCCGAACCAGCGGGAGATCCTGCCGACCGCCACACCGATGACGTCCTCCGCCCCGTCCGGGGTGACGATCGCCCAGATCGAGATCGCGAGCACGAGGAGGGCGGCTCCGAAGAAGACGACGGGTTTGAGCCGTACCGGGCCCGTCGGCTCGTCGTCCGCAAGGGTGTCCTCCGGCACCGATGCGGGATCCTTGTCTCCAGCGGTCGACACTGTCGTGTTCCTCCTTCGCCCGGGACCACCGGGACTGTCATCCACCGTGGCCCGCGGCGCACTTGAGGCGTTCGGCCGGGGCGGCGCCGGGGTCCGCCGTGCGGGTACGGCGGACCGCGCACCGCGGGGCTACCGGCCGGTGGGCCCGGAGCGGCCGGTGAGCAGGTCGGCGGCGCGTTCGGCGGCGAGCAGGACGGTCACCATGGGGTTGATGGTGGGCATCGTCGGGAACACCGAAGCGTCGACGACGCGCACGCCTTCGACGCCGCGCAGTCTCAACTGCGGGTCGCACACGGCCATCGGGTCGTCCGCCGCGCCCATGCGGCAGGTGCCCGCCGGGTGGTAGACGGTGTGGGCGACGCGGCGCCCGTACTCCGACAGGTCGGCGTCGGAGGTGACGTCCGGGCCGGGCGCCACCTCGCGGACGAGCCAGTCCCTCAGCGGATCGGTCGCGGCGACCTCCCGGGCCACCTTGAGCCCTTCGACGATGGTGCGTTCGTCGTGGCCGTCCGGGTCGGTGAAGTAGCGGAAGTCCAGGGCAGGATGCTCGGCCGGGTTGGAACTGCGCAGCCACATGCGGCCGGTGGAGCGGGCGCGGGGCACGTTCGGCGTCATGCACACCCCGTGCTCCGGAACCGGGTAGCCCAGACGCTCGGTGTTGACGGTGAACGGCACCTGGTAGAAGTGGAACATCAGGTCGGGCCGCGGCTGTCCCTTGTCCAGGCGCAGGAACAGTCCGGCGTCGGAGTCCATCGCGGAGTTGGGCGGCAGTGGGCCCTTGGTCTCCCAGACCATCACGGACTCGGGGTGGTCCAGCAGGTTCTCCCCCACGCCGGGCAGGTCGGCGTGTACGTCGATGCCCAGGCGGCGCAGGTCGTCGGCCGGGCCGATGCCGGACAGCATCAGCAGCCGCGGGGTGTCGATCGCCCCGGCGCACAGCAGGAGTTCACGGGTCGCGCGTACGGTGGCCGGCTCGCCGTCGGCGCCGCGGACGGCGACGCGGGTCAGCCTTCCCGACTCGTCGGTGAGCAGCCGGTGCGCCCAGGTTTCCAGGAGCAGCGTGAGGTTGGGGCGGTCCAGTACGGGGTGGAGGTAGGCGACGGACGCGGAGGAACGCAGGTTGCCCTCCGGTTCGTACGCCAGGGAGAAGAAGCCGACGCCGTCGGCGAAGGGTTCGGCGTTGAAGTCGTCGACGACGGGGACGCCGGTGGCGCGGGAGGCGGCGGTGACGAAGTCCTTGGCGATGGGATTGCGGTCCGCCTCGGCCACCGGGACGATCTTGGTGAGCAGCCGGTCGCGGTAGGGCAGGATCGTCGCCGGGTCCCAGCCGTCGCAGCCGCGGTCCACCCACTGGTCGAGGTCCTGCGGCAGCGGCAGGAAGCTGATCAGTGTGTTGTGGGAGGAGCAGCCGCCCAGTACGCGCGCCCGTGAGTGCAGGATGTGGGAGTTGCCGCGCGGCTGTTCGACGGTGGTGTAGCCGTAGTCGAACTCGGTGCCGAGCAGGTTGATCCAGTTGCGCAGGCGCAGGATGCGCTCGTCACCGACGTCGGTGGGGCCGCCCTCGATGACGCAGACACGGCAGTCGGGGTCCTCGCTCAGGCGGGCGGCGAGGACGCAGCCGGCGGTGCCGCCACCGACGATGACGTAGTCGTAGGAGGACTCGGCGCCGTGCGGGGTCGTGGAGGCCATGGGGTGCCTTTCTTCGGAACCGTCGGGGGTGGCGTGCCGCTCGCGCTCAGCCTTTGAACCAGCCGGACGGCCCGGGGGCGAGGTTCTGGTAGATGTGCTTGGCTTCCTGGTATTCGCGCAGGCCCGTGGGGCCCAGCTCGCGCCCGACACCGGAGCGGCCGAAGCCGCCCCACTCCGCCTGCGGTACGTAGGGGTGGAAGTCGTTGATCCACACGGTGCCGTGCCGCAGCCGCTGGGCGACGCGCTGGGCCCGGCTCGCCTCGGAGGTCCACACGCCGCCGGCCAGGCCGTAGCGGGTGTCGTTGGCGAGGTCCACCGCCTCGTCCTCGGTGCGGAAGCGCTCGACGGTGACCACCGGTCCGAAGACTTCCTCCTGCACGATGCTCATGGACTTGTCGCAGTCCGCGAAGATCGTCGGGAGCAGGAAGAAGCCGCGGCTCAGTTCCGGGTCGTCGGGTCGGGTGCCGCCGGTGACGAGCCGGGCGCCCTCCTCCTTGGCGGCGGCGATATGGCGTTCGACCTTGTCGCGGTGCTCGGCGGAGCTGAGCGGGCCGCTCTCCGTGCCCTCCTCCATGCCGTTGCCCAGGCGGATCGCCCGGGCGCGTTCGGCGAGGGCGTCGACGAACCGCTCGTACAGGGAGTCCTGGACCAGCAGGCGCGAACCGGCGGAGCAGACCTGTCCGGCGTGCAGGAAGGCGGCGTCCAGCGCGTAGTCCACGGCCGCGTCGAAGTCGGCGTCCTCGAAGACGATGTTGGGGTTCTTGCCGCCCAGTTCCAGGGCGATGTTCTTCGGCCCCTCGGCGGCGGCCGCCATGATGGTGCGTCCGGTGGCCAGGCCTCCGGTGAAGGACACGAGGTCGACCTCGGGATGCGACGTGAGCGCCGCGCCGACGGTCGCCCCGGAGCCGAGCACCAGGTTGGCGACACCGGGCGGCGCGCCGGCCTCCTCGATCAGCCGGATCATGGCGATCGTGGTGAGGGGCGTGGTCTCGCTGGGTTTGAGGACGAAGGTGTTGCCCGCGGCCAGCGCCGGCGCCACCTTCCACGACGCTTGCAGCAGCGGGTAGTTCCAGGGTGCGATGAGCGCGCACACCCCGACCGGCTGGTAGACGACGCGGCTGAGGACGTCCGGGCCGACGTCCACGACACGGCCGCCGTCCTTGCCGGCGAGTTCCGCGAAGTACCGGAAGGCGTTGGCCACGTCCTCCACGTCGAAGCGGGCCTCGGCCAGAGTCTTGCCGGTGTCGAGGGTCTCGGTGCGGGCGATCTCGTCGATGTCGCGCAGCAGCAGGTCGTGCACCCGCAGCAGGAGGTCGGCGCGCCGGCGGGTGGGGGCGTTCGCCCAGTCCTCCTCGTCGAAGGCACGCCGGGCGGCGCGCACCGCGCGGTCCACGTCGGTGGCGTCCGCCTCGTCGACGGTGGTGACGACGGAGGCGTCGTACGGGTTGACCACGTCCCGCCGTCCGCCGGCCGCCGCGTTCGTCCACTCACCGTCGATGTACAGCTCGCCCATCCCGCGTCTCCTTCGCATCCGACCGGTACCGATCGGTCTGCCGGTCGGCAACACGGCCATCGTGCGGCCGACGGCGGCGGGGCGCACGGTCGGCGTCGCGTCCGGGTGGTCCGGGTGACCCGGGCGGGTCAACGGCCGGGCGGGTCAACGGCCGGGCGGCGAGGGGGTCCGTCCGGGGCGGGGCGGTGATACGGGGGCGGAGGGCGGGGTGCGCGGGGCGGCCGTCGGATGGGGTGGGAGTGGCTCGGTGGCCCAGGGGACGGATACGGGCGTGGGGTCACGGGGCCGCCGACCTGGAGAGGTCCTGCGCCCGGTGGGCCCGGGCGGGCCGCTGGGCACACCGGCAAGGCACCGGACGGTACCGCCGGCGCCCCGGGTGGGCCGGGTCCGCCGCGTTGAGCGGGCGCGCTCCGGCCGACGACGCCGGGCAACGGGTGCCGCCCCGCTGTCGTCCCCCTGCGCGACGAAAACTCCGGCCGCGCCGTGTTGCGGCGGCATCGTGCGCGCGGGCACGGAATCCCCCTGGGCGGGCCTCGTCGCCGGCGCGCAACCCGCCCAGGGCAAGACCCTGGGCCCGGAGGGCCCTGTTCCGACTGCCCCGGCCCGACCCGGGGGCGGGGCAGGTCATACGGGGCCGGAGGCGCCGTCGTCCGGGCAACGGCTGCCCGCCCTGTGCGGCGCCCTTCGGGCCGGCAACAGCCACCCCCGCGTGAGGAGATCCCCTCCGGGTGATCAACCGAGGGCCGGTCCTTCGCGCAGCCAGGCCGGCTTCTCCTCGGCGTCCCGCAGACGGGGGTGTCCGGGGCCGTACATACGGTGGTATTCGCGCACGCAGCGGTCGAGCAGTTCGGCCGCCTCGGTGTGCCCGGCCCACGTCGATCAGCACGTTGGCGAGATTCCCCCGGGTGGCGACCGTCGTCGGGTGCTCCTCGCCGTGGAGGGCGACGCGTCCGTCCAGGACCGCGCAGGACGGGCACGGCATCCGCGTAGCGCTCCATGGCGTGCAGGACGGCAGCGAGGTCGTTGCGCGCGGTGAAGGTGGACTCGTGGTACGGCCCCACCGTCGCCTCCAGCGACCGCACGAGGGCGTGGATCTGCCGTTCCGCCTCGGCGTGACGGCCCAGCCGGACCAGGACGGCGCCGTAGTTGCCCCGGGCCGCGGCCGTGGCCTCGTGGTCCGATCCGTACCGGTCCTCCAGTCGGGGCACGAGAGCGCCCAGCGCGCGCTCGGCAGCCTCGTGGCGGCCGCACTTGAGCATCGAGGCGGCGTGGGTGTTGGCGGAGGAGAGAGCATCGGGGTGGTCACGGCCGAGCAGTCGGACACGGCGTTCCAGGACGTCCCGCAGGAGCGGCTCGGCCTCGGGGGCGCGGTCGAGGGCTTCCAGGACTGCGGCGAGCCGGGTGGCGCTGTGCAGGGTGTCGGGGTGGTCACGGCCAAGCGTCTCCGCCCGCGCGCGGGACGTGTCGCGCCAGGCGTTCTCGGCGAGGCTCAACTGACCGGTGGTGTGGCGGGCTCCGGCCAACTCGGCGTAGGTGCGGAGGGTTTCCTCGTGGCGGTCGCCGAGCCGGTCCACTGGGTGCGCGCCACGTGCTGATAGAGCTCGACGGCTTCCTCGCCCCCGCGCCCCTGGAGGGATACCAGTGCTCCGGCGAGTTCCCGCATGGCGGTGAGCGCGTCCGGGTGCTCGGGGCCCAGGGTGTCGATGGCGGACCGGGCTCGCATGGTGTGGATCTCCACGGTGGAGAGCTCCAGATGGGCGGTCTCCCGCTCCGGCCCACCGTTCGCCTGGATCGTGGCGACGATGCGTCCCCCGGCCGGCCGCCGCCCGTCGCCGGGCCCCTGTGCCGGCTGCCGCGTTCCGGTGCCCGGTGCGGCCTGCCCGTCCGTGTGCGCCCCGTGTTCCTGCCCGCCCTGCTGTTCCTGTCCGGGGTGCGGTGGCCGTGTGCCGGCGACCCGGCCGTCGTCCGAGGCTCGTCTCCGCCACCATCGCGCCATTCTGACCGCCTCCTCGTCGCTGCCGGTGCGTTCAGGCACCCGCGTGCACGTGTGCCGCCCACAGGCTGGGGGCGGCCGGGAACGCGGCGCGGCACCGCAGGACCGCCCGGTGCAGGGCGTGGGCCGTCCTCGAGTCGTCCAACTCCGGCGTGCCGGCGGGTCCTTCGATGGACATCTCCCCGTACAGAAGACGGGTGACACGGACGGCCACCGCGTCGTGCACCGGCCAGGGCGTTCCGACGGCGTTGGGATACCCGGCGAGTTGGAAGGCGGAGGTGATGTGGATCGCCTCGTCCGCCAGTTCGCCGCCGCACCGAGCCGTCTCGCAGCGGACATCACCGCGCTCCCGCGCACGAGGCTCCGACTTGCACTCGTGCGCTTCGAAAGAGAGCGGCGGCGATCCCGTCGGTGAATCCTTCTCACTTTCGTCGTCAGGAATAAGCCTGCCGTGCCCGCGAGACGCCCTGGCTGTCGAACAGAGTCAGCGGCGCCGCGCCGCCGCCCCGGCGACGTTGGGTCGGCGGGGGTTGAAGACCCAGACTCCCTGGGAATGGGTGGCACCCAGCACCCTGCCGATGTCGAGAAGCCAGGGGTTCGCCTTCTGGAAGGGCGCGAAATTGTCGTTGGAGACGATCACTCCGCCCACCTCTTCAGCGATGGAGATGACCAGTGCGTCCCCGCGGCCCTCGGTGCCCGCCGGCGGTTGCACCACGGTGCCGGCTGCGATCGCCTCCTCGACCAGCGGACGTTCCTCGGGAGCGACATCGTGCCGGAGTGTCGCATCGACGACGACGTGGATGTCCCGATCGGAGTTCTTGAACCGCAGTGATTTGATCGCGGCCTGGAGAGCCTGGAAGCTCGGCCGCCCGCCTGCCGAGCGCGGCGGGCGGCCGTTCCACGCAAGGTTCGAACCGTCGACGACCAGAGGCCCACCGGGCTGCTTGCCCGCCTTGGCCGACCGGGCCACCGATGCCGGCGTGGGAGGGGTCGTGGAGCCCGCCGCCGGCGCGGCGGCGGTCGGCCCCGGCCCCATGGCTGCGGGGACGGACTGCGGATGTGTCGGGCGAGGCGTTTCACGGCCGGTCGTGCGCAGTGAGAGAAGCTCGTTGAGTTCACTCTCGATCTCGGGCGGCACGGTGCTGTCACCGAAGACCCGGACCTCGCCGTCGAGGACGACCTGTCCCGTCTTCTGCAGCGTGGCCCTCACCGTCAGCAGGCCTTCCTTGCTGTAGGTGTACTCGAGGTCGAACGCGCCGTCCTCGGCCGCCCGGGAGCGTTCCGGGTAGGCGAGAAGGAGTTCGGTGAGCTTCACATTGTCGGGGTGGTCCACGGGCCGGTCGGGATCGCCTTCCCACACCTCGACGGTCAGTTTGGACACACCGTCCCTGGACGGCTGGTAGGACTTCTTCCGCTGCTGGGGAAGGCGCTGGTTACGGTCGATCAGCGCGCTGAACTCGCGCTTGCCGTACTGGTCCTTCGTGATCGTTCCGAGCGCGTGCGTGTTGACCACGCGGATGATGCTCTTCAGCTCTCCGTCCATGGCGGCCGCGCAGATCGCCGCTCCCTCGGCGACCGCGGTCAGCGGGTGGCAGAGATCCGCGCCGACGAGTTCGCAGTCCAGGGCCTCCGCCACCGCGTCGCGCACGGCAGGTATCTGGCTGCTGCCGCCGATCATCAGCACGGCTTTGAGTTCGCTCGGGTCGATCCGGGCCTGCTCGAGGCACTCCTCGACCGGGTCGAGAGCGCGGGTGATCAGGTCCTGGATCGCGGCGGAGAACTCGTCCTGGCCGATTTCCACGGCGATCCCGTCCGGCCTGGTGACGCGCACGAACTCCTGGGAGGACAGCAGGATCTTATTGCGCTCGATCTCAAGGGCGAACTGTCGCTGCTCGGACTCGGACCACTTCCCGCGTACGGGTGCCCGGTCGAGCACCATGCGGCGCAGGCGCGCGTCTATCTCCAGACCGCCGAGCTTGTTGACTCCGCGGCTGGCCTTCTCGTCGAAGAAGCCGTCGTCGTGCAGCAGCAGGGTGGCGTCCATCGTTCCGCCGCCCCAGTCGAAGACGAGGAACTCGCCGTCCTCCTCCAGGGTGTGCGCGTAGGCGATCGCGGCGGCCGTCGGCTCGTTCAGCAGCGTCTTGACGGCGATACCGGCCGCCCGTGCTGCTTCCCGGGTGCGGAACCGGGCCGCTCCCGTGGCGTTCGCCGGGACGGTGATCACTGCTTCGCCGATCTCCGTCGCGGCTTCCTCCTCCGCTGCCATGGCCATGGAGCGGAACACGCCGGCGGCCGCGGTGGTGGCGGCGAAGCGTCGTCCGCCGACCGTCACGAGCGGCTCCTCGCGCAGCATCCGTTTGCACGCCTCGACCGCCTTCTCGGACCGCAGTTTGGCTTCCCAGCCGAACAGGGCTCCGGGGCGGAGGGAGCTCGTGCCCACCACCGACGGGTAGAGCTTCTCGAAGCCGGGCCGTTCCCAGTCCGCGTCCAGTCCCTGACCACCGAGTTCCAGGATCTCGACGTACTCGCCGTTCCACTGGGCGGCGACCGAGTTCGTAGTGCCGAAGTCGATACCCGTCGTCATTCTTCCTCCCCCACTGCACTGTTGCCTGCGGGAATCCTCCGCAGGTGCCCGGCCAGAAGGACCTTGCCGGTCAGTTCGTCCACGTATGCCGGACGCAGCACTTCGAAGTCCTCGCCCTCGCCCTCGGTGACGACGAACCGATCTCCTTCCTCCGGCTCGGTCACCCTGAGGAGGCGTAGTTGCCGCAGATGGTCCTGCAGCGTGCCGTCGACGAGTTCGCCGCCGTGGTCCGGCTGCGTCCACAGCAGCGCGTCGATCTCCGCGAGTCGCCCCGCGAATTGGGTGCGTGTGCGGAACTCCTCGAGAACGGCTTTGCGCACGGCCACGTTCAGACCGGGGACCGGGGCGGCGCCACCAGCGGTCGTCGCGGTTTCCAAGGCGGCGGAAATCCGTTCCACCACCCCCTGGATGATCGTCTTGGCGTCGATGGGCTCGGGGACTTCGGTCACATCCCGTCGGCCCTCCCGCTTCTCCTTGCGGCGGTGCAGTCCGCCTGGCTTGTGCGGCGCGTCCACGTGGTTCTTGCCCGGTTGTATCTGCCCGCAGTGCGGGCAGGGGCGATGAGCGCGCTGGTTCTTGGGAACTTTCGCCTTTCCACGGCTTGCCGTGGTCTTCCTTTTCGCGGCCATGGACTGTTCGGGCCTCGCTCACCGTCGTGCGTTCGGTCGGGGAAAGCCGTCAGCGGGTGGAACCGTGACGGTCGAGGTGCGGTGGGGTGCTGCGGAAGTCGTCGAGTAGTTCGACGGCTGCCCGGGCACGGATGGACTCGAGGTCCACGCCGCTTGTGAGGGCGGTCCGGCGTGCCATCGGCTGCAGCGGAGGCACCAGCCGCCTGGGTACGGCGTCGGGCAGACCGTAATGGTCCGGGTCGAGGGGCACTCGGAAGAAGACGTCGAATCCTGCCCCGTTGCGGGCCGCTTCGTCTATGCGATCCTGGGCGTGGTTGAGCCGCGCCTGGGCCGCCTGGTCCCTCTGCTCCTCGTACTCGCGGAAGAGGGCGCGACAGTGCCGTTCCCATCCTCCCGCCCCGTGCTCCAGGCCGATTTCGAGAAACGGGTTCGTCATCGTTCCGCGTTTGTTCTTCGGCGTGGACCTCCAGGTGCGGACGTGCATGAGATTGCGCTCTGCGGCAGGCCCGCCGTTCTCCGCCGCTTTCTCCGCATACGTCTCGGCGAGGGCCAACTGCTCCCTTGCAGCCCGGTCGCTGCCTGCCTCGGGTGACGTGACGGCGGCGAGGTAGGCGGCGATGGTGTAGGCCTCGTCCATGAGGTCGGCGGGCAGGGAAGAGTCCTTCCTGCGCTCCCGCACGAAGGACTCGGCCTGATGGCGCGCCCCTTCCAGATCGCCGCACTTCAGCAGGTCGTACGCTCGATCGAGTGCGACCAGGGCGTAGAACTCGCTGCGCCGGGGATCGACGGTCGCGGTCGGCCGCCACAACGCGGCCATCAGTTTCCACAACCCGCGGTCGCGGAGGGTGTCGCCGTCCCATTGGCCGACGAGCGCCCCCGACCTGAGGTCGCGCAACTGGATCTGCTGGGTGCGCGGCAGCGCGGCGTCCAGCGCGTCCAGTGACGACAACTGGACGTCCCTGACCACGTCGTACAGCAGATCCCAGACGTCCTCGGGTTCCTGCCGGAGGATCGTCTCGTCGGCGAGGAACGCCCGGCGGCGCAGCATGTCCTGCCAGTCGAGCCGCTCCGCGTCCTGCGGGCTGATCGTGTGGGGGGCGAGGCGGGCGCGCAGGTAGAGCGCTTCCTCTTCGGTCCGCGCTCGCCAGGGCTCGTCCTCCGCCAGCAGACCTCCGTGGTCGACGAGGTCGTCGAGGACCGACAGCGGCGCCCAGGTAAGGACCCGGCCCAGGACGGCGTTCGGTACGGGGATCGCGCCTCGGGTGGCGGCGGTGGCGAACAGGGAGAAGGCGGGTCCGCCGGAGACCGCGTGGGACCTCGTACCGACGAGTTCGAGGCCGGGAGCGGTCGAGCACAGGATCTGACAGCGTTTCGATCCCTGCTCGTTGAGCCAGCGTACTCCGGCGGCCCACAGACTGCGCAGGTGTCCGAGGACGACCTCGGCCTCCAGGGTCGCGAGGCCGGCCCGGACAGCCGGGAGCAGGTTCTCGCGGTCCGGTGTCCCGGCGACGGCCCGGTTCAGCGTCTCCCGCTGGTCGTCCGTCAGCGTGGGAGCCTCCACGAAGTCCCGCAGCATCACTTGTACGGTGTGGACGGCCTCGTCGCCGTTGACGCCGAGCCAGCGCCACTTCCGTCGGCCGAAGCCGCTCGCGCCGCCAGGTTGTCCCTGGCTCGACCGGCGCTCTCGCGCCCTGGCCAGGCGTTCCTTCTCGGCGGCTATCGCAGCGCGGCGGGCGGCAACCGGGTCGGTCATGTCGTACACGCCGACACTGTAACCGTGCACGAAAACTTCACCCACCCCTCCCCTGAACTGTGATTCCCCAGGTAACCTGCCCGTCGCGGAGCGTGTTGCCGTGCCGGCGAGAGCGCGCCGCCGGGCCGCTCAGCCGACCCTCTTCCACTCCTGGCACCGGTTGGTCTTGAAGTACTCGCCCTTGTTGAGGGTCACGCGGCCCGGGCCGTTGAGGTTGTTGTTGGCGATGATGGCGTCGAACTCGCCGCTGGCGTTCTTGGCCCGCTCCCAGTAGCAACCGAACTCGTCCTCCGCCCCGGCGGTCTTGTAGGTGCCGGGCTTGATGTCCTCGCCGACGAGGAACTCGCCCTCGCCGGAGAAGCTGGTCGCCGGGCCGGGCTTCTTGGTCTTCTTCGGCTTCGCCGTCACCGTTTCGGTCTCGGTGACGGTGGGGGCGGGCTCGGCCTCGGCGGTTTCGGTGACGGTGACCGTGGGGCGGGGGCCGCCCGTGGTGTCGGCGGCCGTCACCGTGCCGGTGTCCGCCGACCCGCTGCTCGTGCCGATGCCGACGCCTATGAAGAGGGAGACCAGGGCGACTCCTCCATATTTCAGCCATCGTCTGCGGTCGCCTACGGGCCGTCCCGGGCCGGTGGGAGTGCCGAGACCGAAGGGGCCGGCGCCCTGCGGAGGGTGGTCGGGGAACGGGGGAGGCTGGTGGAAGGTCATGGCGTGCTCCGCTTCCGGGCGTGTGGTGGGCTCGGTGTGGGGTGGTGCCGCCGGGTTCCGGCGTGCGCCGGGGCTCAGAAGCCGCGAATCCTGCGGCCCGCTTCGGTCGCCGGGTAGAGGATCGCCTCGGCGACCCGGCCGCCGGAGTCCTTGACCCCGCCACTGAAGTTCAGGCGTCCGGACGTGCCGGTCTTGGCGGCGACGCCGTCCCAGTACTTCGCCTCGCGCTCCCAGCGGATGTCGTCGAGGAGGCGGACGAGGTCGTCCGTGCGGAAGGCGGAAGCCGTGTCGGCCCAGGGCATGGTGTGGTGGGCGGCGATGCCGATTCCGGCGAGGACGGCGGGCGCGGTGATGGCGCTGCGCGAGGTGAAGTGGTGGGCGTGGCGGGCGATGAGCTGCGCGAGGACCGGTACGACGGTGGCCTCGACCTGCTCGGGCCGGTACGCCGCCGGCAGTTCGTCCTCCTGCACCGATTCGGCGGACCGCTGGAGACCGTTGCGTCCGTAGAGCGTGGTGACGACGAGGGCGCGCAGCGCGGAGAGGGTGACGACCTCGCGGTCGCTCGCGGACACCTGCCGCTTGCTGACGTTCACGAGCCGCGCGAAGGGCACACGCTGCCCGTCGACGTCGACGTTCACAGCGTCGGCCACGAGGTGCGCGAGCCGGGTGCCGTAGTCCCGCTGGTCCATGGACATGGCCAGGTTCTTGGCGACGGCCACGCCCTGCACGTTGCGGTCGTAGAAGATCTGCCGCGCGTCGGCGGGCGCGAGGTCGATGTACAGCTCGAACGGCAGGCGCACCTGGGCGAGTTCGGGGTAGGTCAGGCCGTACGTCTCGGGGTCGTCGTAGAGGTCGTGCCAGGCGGTGGTCTGGGTCTCGCCGTCGATGGCGATGACCATCGTGCCGGGCGCGACGGTGAGGGTGCGCAGGCCGCTGCCCGGGACGAGTTCGTCGCTGAGCGCGGCGAGTGGTCCGGCGTGCCAGAGGGTGACCGGCGGGGTGGACCAGGCCGCGCCGAGCTCCCCCTTCAGTCCGGCGGCGATGTACTCGGCGTACGGACCGACATTCTTGCCCTTCTGGGACGACTTCAGCGTGCGCTGCACGGTGGCCCGTAGCTCGGCGTGCCGCCGCACCAGGCCGGAGGCCGCCTTCAGCCTGCGCGGGTCCTCCTCGGCGCGGGGTGAGGGCACGAGCTGGACGAGCGTCGGCACGGACATCGTTCCGACGACGGCGTCGGCGCGGAACGGCATCACCGTGAGCTGGGTTCCTTCGACGACGGCCGTCGGCATGGTCAGAAGCATGGGACTCCCCCGGAGCACTTAGCACTTGCGGCTTCCACTCGGAAGCAAGGCTAGAGAAGCATGACAATGAAAGCGTCGTCAATCACGTTGACAGATTTGACGGACGCTGTAGGTTGTTGACTGCTCACTCCAGAGAGGCTCAGGACTCCCGTCATGCCCCAGTCATCCGCTCAGGTGACCGCCGCCGAGATCTCCCGCATCGCGGGCGTCACGCGCGCCACGGTCAGCAACTGGCGCCGCCGGCACGAGGACTTCCCCGCGCCGTCCGGCGGCACGGACAGCAGCCCGCTGTACGACCTGGAGTCCGTGCGCGCCTGGCTCGCCTCGCGCGGTCACGCCTCTGCCGCGACCCCGTCGGAGGAGCTGCGTACGACGCTGCGTCTGCGCACGCAGAGCGGTGGCAGCGGTACGTCGGAGGGGCTGCTGCTCCTCGTCCTCGCGGCGGCGGGGCATTCGGTGGAGGAGCTCACGGTTGCCACGGAGCTGTCGGACGCGGATCTGGTCGCGCACGCGCGGCGTGACACGGCGACGGCGGCGGACGCCGTACCGGCCGCGGACCCGGTGCGTTTCGAGGCGGGGGACGCGGCGGTACTGCGCGCGCTGTACGTGTGTGTACGGGACGAGGGCGGCGAGGCCGCGCTGGGTGTGCTCGCAGAACGGGAGCTGGAGGACAGCGCCGCGTCCGGCGCGTACGTGACGCCCGCGCCGCTGGCCGACCTGCTCGCCCGCCTGATCCCGGGCTCCCCGTCCAGTGTCCTGGACCCGGCCTGTGGTGCCGGCACCCTGCTGGCGGCCGCAGCCCGGCAGGGTGCGCGTGAGCTGTACGGCCAGGACAACCTGCCGGTGCAGGCCCGGCGCAGCGCCGTGAGCCTGATGCTGACAGCACCTGAGGCCACGGTCACCGTGCGGGCCGCCGACAGTCTCCGCGCGGACGCGTTTCCGGAGCTGGTCATGGACGCGGTGCTGTGCAATCCGCCGTACGGCGTCCGGGACTGGGGGCACGACGAGCTGGCCTACGACCCGCGCTGGGCGTACGGCGTACCGGCCCGCGCGGAGTCCGAACTGGCGTGGGTGCAGCACGCGCTCGCGCATCTGGCGCCCGGTGGCTACGCGGCGCTGCTGCTGCCGCCGGCCACGGCAGGGCGTGCGTCGGGTCGGCGCGTGCGGAAGGAGCTGGTACGCAGCGGGGCGCTGCGGGCGGTGATCGCGCTGCCGGTGGGCGCGTCGGTGCCGTTGCACGTCGGGCTTCAGGTGTGGGTGCTGCAACGGCCCGAGCCGGGCGGTCCGGAACGCAAGTCGGTGCTGTTCGTGGACACGGCGGCGGAAGCGGCGGCCGGGGCGGCGGGCAGCGGTACGGCGTCGGGCCGTACGCGGGGTGCGAGCCGGTCCGCCTCCTTGGACTGGCCGGGCGTGACGGCGCGGGCGCTCGGTGCGTGGCGGGCGTTCACCGAGGACCCCGACGCGTTCGAGGGTGAACCGGGTGTCGCGCACTCGGTCGGTGTGGTGGATCTGCTGGACGACGTGGTGGATCTGACCCCGGCCCGGCTCGTACGGGCGTCACGGGCCGAGGTCGATCCGGCGGAGCTGTCGGCGGAGGTCGACGCCACCCGCCGGGACCTCGCCCGGGCCGCGAAGGCGCTGGCGCGGGCGGCCGGTCACGAGGAGTGGAGCGCGGCCGGAGCGGCGGCACGGGAGTGGCGGACGGCCACGGCGTCCGACCTCGCGCGCGGTGGGGCGCTCACGCTGCTGCGTACGGTGCCGGAAGGCGCGCGGGGGCGCGCAGAGGACGCGAGCGGGGAGCAGGGTGCGGCCCGCGCGGTGCTCACCGGGTCGGACATCTCCAATGGTTCGGGCCCCACGGGTGACCCGGCGGAGCTGCGCAGCGACACGGCTCCCGTGATCGCCGTGGGGGATGTGCTCGTACGGGCGGTCGTGGGCGGGGACGGGCCGATGGCCCAGGTAGCGGGCGAGGAGGACGCCGGCGCGCTGCTCGGGCTTCACGTCCACCTGTTCCGTCCGGACCCGAAGCGCCTGGACGCGTGGTTCCTCGCCGGGTTCCTGGGCGCGGACGAGAACATCGCGGGGGCGTCCACGGGCAGCACGGTTCTGAGTGTCAGCCCGGGGCGGCTGCGGGTGCCGCTGCTGCCGCTGGAGGAGCAGCGGCGGTACGGGGAGGCGTTCCGGCATGTGCACGCGCTCCGGGCGGAGGCTCGGCGGGCGACGCGGCTCGCCGAGGAGACGGCGCGGTTGCTGGCGGGCGGACTCACGGGCGGGCAGTTGTTGCCGTCGCGGGAGGCGGCGGAGGTACGCGGTCAGGGTGGCGATTCGCCCCATTAGGCACACGCGCCTTCACACATAGACCACACTTGTCGGACCGTCCCGGCCGGCTGATCGGCTCGGGGCGGTGGGGTTGGGACATTTCGGAAGGAATCCGGGGATCCAGTTGAACAGCAGTAAGCACACGGAGTTGGCGAACCACGCGTGGTCCGTCGCCGACCTCCTGCGGGGGGACTACAAGCAGTCCGACTACGGCAAGGTCATCCTGCCGTTCACGGTGCTGCGGCGACTGGAGTGCGTGCTGGAGCCGACCCGTGAGAAGGTCGCGGAGATCGCGGAGCAGCACAAGGAGAGCGAGATCGACCCGGACCGCTTCCTGCGGCGGGCGTCGGGGCATTCGTTCTACAACCGGTCGAGCCTGACCCTGAAGAAGATCGCCGCGGATCCGCAGAACGCCGCGCAGAACCTCCAGGTGTACGTGGGGGCCTTCTCGGACAACGCGCGGGGTGTGCTGGAGCGCTTCGAGTTCGCGCAGCAGATCAAGCGGCTGGACAGCGCCGGGCTGCTGTACAAGGTCATCGGCAAGTTCACGGACCTGGACCTGCGTCCCGAGGTCGTGCCCAACCACAACATGGGCTACATCTTCGAGGAGCTGATCCGCCGGTTCGCGGAACAGTCGAACGAGACGGCCGGTGAGCACTTCACGCCCCGTGAGGTCATCCAGCTGATGGTGCGGCTGCTGGTCGCACCGGACGGGGACGCCTTGCAGCTGCCGGGTGCGGTGCGCACGGTGCTCGACCCGGCCTGCGGCACGGGCGGCATGCTCTCCGCGATGGACGACCTCATCAAGGAACTGAACCCGGACGCGACGGTGGAGGTGTACGGGCAGGAGCTCAACCCCGAGTCGTGGGCGATCTGCCGGTCGGACCTCATGATCAAGGGGCAGGACCCGGAGAACATCGCCTTCGGCAACTCCTTCTCCGATGACGGGCACGCGCGGAAGTCCTTCGACTACATGCTGGCCAACCCGCCGTTCGGCGTGGAGTGGAAGAAGGTCAAGGACGAGGTCGAGCACGAGCACAAGGCGCTGGGCGAGGCCGGCCGGTTCGGGGCGGGGCTGCCGCGGATCAACGACGGGTCGCTGCTGTTCCTCCAGCACATGATCTCGAAGATGAAGCCGGTGGATGTCAGTGGCGGGGGCGGTTCGCGGCTCGCGATCGTCTTCAACGGTTCGCCGTTGTTCACGGGCGCGGCGGGCTCGGGTGAGTCGGAGATCCGGCGGTGGATCCTGGAGAACGACTGGCTTGAGGGCATCGTCGCGCTGCCGGATCAGTTGTTCTACAACACCGGTATCTCCACGTACTTCTGGATCCTCACGAATAGGAAGAGCCCTGACCACAAGGGCAAGGTCGTGCTGCTGGACGCGCGCGACCAGTGGCAGAAGATGCGGAAGTCACTGGGCGACAAGCGGAAGGCGTTGGGCAAGGAGCACATCGCGGAAGTCGTCAAGCTGTACGGGGAGGCGCTCTCCGTGGCGGGGGATGCGGAGCATCCGTTGCACGGCAAGGTGAAGGTCTTCGCGAACGAGGACTTCGGATACCAGCGGATCGCCGTGGAGCGTCCGCTGAAGCTGCGGTTCGAGGTGACGGAGGAGACGCTGACGGCGCTGGAGGCGTCCAAGGCGATCCAGAAGCTTCCGCAGGCTTCGGCGTTGACGGATGCGTGCAAGTCGCTGGTGGGGGCGAGCTGGGGTACGAAGCAGGAGGCTTGGCTCGCGTTGAAGGACGCGGTGGTACAGGCCGGCGGGACGTGGCCAACGGGGGCGCCGTTCAACAAGGCGCTGCGGGATGTGCTCGGAGTGCGGGATTCGGCGGGCGAGGTGCAGCTCGTCAAGGGGCAGCCCGAGCCGGATGCGGAGCTTCGGGACTATGAGAACGTGCCGTTGGGGGAGGACGTCGAGGAGTACTTGGCGCGGGAGGTTCACCCGCATGTGCCGGATGCGTGGATCGACCACAGCAAGACGAAGGTGGGGTACGAGGTTCCGTTTACTCGGTACTTTTACGTGTACGAACCGCCCCGACCGTTGGCGGAGATTGATGCAGAGTTGAAGGACTTGGAGGAAGAAATTCAGCAGCTGCTCGGTGAGGTGACGGAGTGACTTCGGTACTCGGCATTCCGTTGCCCGCCAGTTGGTCAGCCGCCCCATTGAAGCATGTAACAGACGTACTCAACCGTGGCTCAGCACCGAACTACGCCGACACTGGGCTCGTACGCGCAATCAGCCAGGCTGCGAACCAATCCAGATCGATCGACTGGGAGCGTGCCCGCTTCCACGCCCACGAAGGAGAGCCGTCGTCACTCAAGGGCTACCTGCGCCCGCACGACGTGCTGATCAACTCTACAGGAACGGGAACTCTCGGTCGCATTGGTTACTTCACGGGATCACCCGACGGTTCGCCTTGCATGGCCGACAGCCACGTGACCATCGCGCGAACCAAACCCGGCCTACTGAATCCCCGGTTTGCCTATTACTGGCTTTCATCAAGGCCGTTCCAAGAGTATATCTATGCCGCGCTAGTCGTCGGGGCTACGAACCAGATCGAACTCAATCGGGATCGTCTGGGAGACGCCCTCGTCCCGCTACCGCCCTTGTCAGAGCAGCAACGTATCATCGACTTCCTCGAAGCTGAAACCGCCCGTATCGATCGATTTGCGTCCGCTTCACAGAGACAGTCATCACTCCTCGACGAACGACTGCTAGAGACCTTCCGCACATTGACGACTTCTGATGGAAAGCCGGCGACCCAACTGACCGGAGTACCCTGGATGCCGTCAATAGCATCACAATGGGAACTCCGCAAGATCGGCAGGTCATTCAAGACAGGGAGTGGAACCACTCCTCGTTCTAGCGATGCCGGCTACTTCGGTGGTGAACACTTCTGGATCAACACTGGCGACCTGCGGGACGGAATTGTCAGCCATCCGAGAAAGACACTAACTAACCAAGCCCTCAGGGATTATCCGACACTGAAGATCTATAGACCGGGAAGCCTCCTTGTCGCAATGTACGGAGCCACGACAGGGCGAGTCGGAATCTTGGACGTATCAGCTTGCGTCAATCAGGCTTGCTGTGTTCTGTCTGAACTCGGACCCGTAGATACCCAGTACGCCTTCTACTGGTTTCGCGCACACCGGCAGGAGATTCTGCGACTTGCCTCGGGAGGCGGTCAGCCAAACATCAGCCAGGATCTTGTAAGAAGCTTGCGGATTCCAACTCCCCCCAGAGAGAAGCAAAAAGAAATCATCACTCGGGCCGCCCAAATGGAACGTCAGACAGTCAGCGAACAAGGTTTGCTGCTCCGTCGACGCACTCTGCTGGCTGAGCGCCGCCAAGCCCTCATCTCTGCCGCTGTAACCGGCCAATTCGACGTATTCACCGCCAGTGGCCGCAACGTAACCGAAGGAGAAGCCGTATGAGCCCCGTGCACGACGAGTCCTCCTTCGGGTCCGCCATCGTCGCCGCCCTCTGCGAGCGCGGTTGGCGGAAGGCGAATCCCGAGGACTACCGGGCCGATCTTGGCCTCGACACCAACGAGTTGTTCACCTTCATCGGGGCGACCCAGGCCGACGAGTGGTACGAGCTGGTCACCGTCTACGGCGGCGACACCAACGAAGCCCAGCGTGGTTTCGCGCAGCGGCTCGATCGGGCCGTCGCCGACGACGGGCTGCTCCACGTCCTCCGCAACGGCGTCAAGGACCGTGGTGTGCGACTCCGCGTCGCCTACTTCAAGCCCAACCTCATCTCCGCCGACTCCGTGCTCCACGGCTACCGGGCCAACCGACTCACCTTCGTCCGGGAACTCCCCTACGCCACCAAGCAGGCCGACTGGGGTCACCGGCTCGACCTCACTCTGTTCCTCAACGGCATTCCCGTCGCCACGGCCGAGTTGAAGAACCCGCTCACCGGGCAGGGTGTCGAGCAGGCCAAGGAGCAGTACCGGACCGACCGGGACCCGACCGAGCTGATCTTCACCCGCCGCGTCGTCGCGAACTTCGCCGTTGACCCGGACCTGGTCTTCGTCACCACGCAACTGCGCGGCAAGAACACCCAGTTCCTGCCCTTCAACACCGGCTCGAACGGCCCCGGCCAGCCCGGTGGATCCGGCAACCCTGCTCCCACCGCCCACGGCACGTACGCCACTTCCTACCTCTGGCAACAGGTCTGGGAGCGGGACAACTGGCTCGATCTTCTCCAGCGCTTCGTGCATCAGCAGAAGGAGAAGACGCCCGGCGGCGGCGTCACCAAGAAGACGATCTTCCCGCGCTTCCACCAGTGGGACGTGGTCCGCAAGCTCACCGCGCACGCCTCCGTCCACGGCGCCGGCCAGAACTACCTCGTCATGGCCTCCGCCGGCTCGGGCAAGTCGAACACCATCGGCTGGCTGGCCCACCGTCTCAGTGACCTGCACGCCCGGACCGACCCGAGCGTCCTGAGGCCCGATGCACTGGCCGAAGGCCGTATCAAGCCGGGCGAGCCCGTCTTCGACAAGGTCATCGTCATCACCGACCGGCGCAACCTGGACGCCCAACTCCGGGAAACGGTCGGCAGCTTCAGCCAGACCGACGGCCTGGTCGTCAAGGTCGACGAGAAGCACGGCGCCAAGAGCGAGCAGCTCGCCCGTGCCCTCTCTCGGGACACCGGGAAGATCGTCACGGTCACCCTGCACTCGTTCCCGGCGCTGCTGGACTACATCAAGCGCAACCCCACCGAGATCAAGGGCACCCGCTTCGCGATCATCGTCGACGAGGCGCACTCCTCGCAGTCCGGTGACGCAGCCACCGCCGTGAAGTCCGCCCTGCGCGACCTCGGCCTGGACTCCGACTCGGACGACGAGGGCGCGACCGCGCTCACCGTCGACGACCAGCTCAAGGTGAAGGCAGTCGCACGCTCCCGCGCCGCCAACCTCTCCTACTTCGCCTTCACCGCCACACCGAAGTCGAAGACCCTCGAACTCTTCGGCACGGAAGGCGTCGAGAACGGCAAGACTGTCTATCGCCCCTTCCACACCTACTCCATGCGCCAGGCCATCGAGGAAGGCTTCATCCTCGACCCCTTGCGCAACTACGTCACCTACAACACCTACTGGAAGCTCGCGAACCTCAACCGCGACGAGAAGGAGGTCGACCCCTCCAAGGCGAACAGCCTGCTCGCCCGGTTCGCGCTCATGCACGAGCACACGGTGTCGCAGCACGCCCAGGTGATCGTCGAGCACTTCCTCGCCCACACCCGCGGCCGGCTCGGTGGACGCGCCAAGGCCATGGTGGTCACGGCGTCCCGTCACTCCGCCGTCCAGATGGCCCGCGCCATCCGCAGTTACATCGCCGACCGCGAGTACGACACCAAGTACCCCGACTTGGGCGTGCTCGTCGCGATCTCCGGTTCCCTCACCATCGACGGTGAGGAGACCACCGAGGTCAAGGAGAACGGCGGCATCTCCGAGGCCGCGCTGCCGAAGGCGTTCGGCTACACCCGCGCCGACGACAAGGCCGCGAAGGCCGGCGGCAAGGGGCAGCAGGAGTACCGGATCCTGGTCGTCGCCGAGAAGTACCAGACTGGCTTCGACCAGCCGCTCCTCACCACGATGTACGTCAACAAGACGCTGACCGGCATCGCCGCCGTGCAGACACTCTCGCGCCTCAACCGCACCGCCGAACGCAAGGCCCAGGCCGACCTCGCCGTCCTCGACTTCGTCAACGAGGCCGAGGACATCCAGGAGGCCTTCCGCCCCTACTTCGAGGAGGCGCACACCCTGCCCTCCGACCCCAACCTCCTCTACACGGCACAGAGCCGCGTCATGTCCGCGCCGATCATCTCGGAGCAGGACATGGACGAGTTCGTGGCCGCGTACGTGGAAGCGGAGCAGAAGGCTGGTGGCGTCCAGTCCAAGTGGGAGAAGCTGCACGCCGAGCTTTACCGGCTCCTCTCCCCCGCGGTCGCCCGCTTCACCGCTCTTCTGGAGAGCGAGGAGGAGGACGACGCCGAGACGGCCGAGGAGTTCCGCGCCAACCTCAATGACTACGTCCGCAAGTACGGCTTCCTCGCGCAGATCGTGCCATACCGGGATGCCGAGTTGGAGCGCCTGCACCTCTACGGGCGCCACCTGCTCAACCGGCTCCCCCGTCTCGCGGACGGCGGCGTCGACATAGGCGAGGTCGATCTGAGTCACCTGCGCGTCGAGAAGACCGGCGAGCACGACGTGTCGCTCACCCCCGAGGGTCCCGCTGAACTCAAGGGCTTCGGTGAGGGCACAGGCGGGGCCAAGGATGACGAGAAGTCCCTGCTGTCCGAACTGATCGACAAGTTCAACGCCAAGTTCGGTACGGAGTTCACGAAGGAGGACGTCCTCCCCGCCTTCAACGCGACCAAGGAGGACCCGAAGGTCCGCGCCGCCGCCGTCGTCAACGACGAGGCCAACTTCGGGATCGTCTTCGACAAGAAGTTCGAGGAGAACATGATGGATCATGTCTCTACGATCGACACCCTCGGCAAGCGGTACTTCGGTACGGACCGGGACTTCAAGTCCAACCTCGACAGGAGCGCTCGCCGCGCGGCCTGGCGGATGATCCGCCGGGAGGAAGGGTTGGACGACTTCTGACGGAGGCGAGTGGGCCCGGTGCGACGCACGCACCGGGCCCCTTCATGTTGCGTCCGCCGGTTCAGCGCTCGGCGGCCATGCGCACGAAGCCGCCCCATGCTTCGGGGCCGAAGGCAAGCCTGGCCACCGCGGGCTGCTTCGAGTCCCTGACGAGAACGCCCCCAGAGGCCGCGGCGACCTCGACGCACTCACCACCGTTGCCTGTGCTGTAGCTGCTCCTGACCCAAGCGGCCTCGGGCACAGCCGCCTTGCTGTGCTGCACGCTCATGTCTCTCCCATCAGTTGCTTGATGAACGCCGCTGACTCGCTCGGTGTCAGGGCTTGTGATCGGAGGATGCCATAGCGTGCTTCCAGCGTGCGCACGTATCCAGCGTCGGTGTAGATGCTGCTGTGATCTTGTACTTCCGCGTACGCGATCCGCTGGCCCCTGTCGGTGTCGATCAACGAGAAGGGACCACTCAGCGCCCCGTTGTCTTCCCGCTCAATCGGCATGACCTGCACCTCCACGTTCCTAGACTGGCCCGTGACGAGGATGTGTTCCAGTGTCTCGCGCAAGACTTTCGCTCCACCGATCGGCCTGCGCAGCACGGCCTCTTCGATCACGAAGCTCATCAAGGGTGCAGGGCGACGAGAGAAGATCTCCTGGCGCGCCATGCGTGCCTCAAGTCTCTGCTCGATCACGTCGTCCTCCAGCAACGGCCGCTGCATGTGGAAGACCGCACGTGCGTAGGCTTCGGTCTGCAACAGACCAGGCACCGCGTACATGGCGTACAAGTTCAGGGCCGTGGCTTTCGACTCGATCCCAGCCATGTCCCGGAACATTGCCGGGTACTGGGCCTTCCCCACTTCCTCCTTCAGTGCGCGGAGTACGCCCCCGGCCCCCAGCACCTCATCCGCCTTGTCGATGAACGACGCCTGCGGAATCCGCCTCCCCTGCTCGATAGAAGCAACCGTCTCCCCCGAGTACCCCACCCGCTTCCCGAACTCCGCCCGCTCCAGCCCCGCCCGCGTCCGCAGCAGCTTCAACTGCCGTCCGAACGCGGTCACCACGCCCGTACCGGGCTCGTCCTCCGGCCGCCGCTGCTGCCGTACCGTCTCCTCGTCCCGCACCTCGGTCACCGCCCTTGCCGCCTCTCCCCGCGTACCGTCCCGTACAGCGCCCACGCCGACCCGTACGGAAGCCCGGCGACGGCGCGTCACCACTGGTCACGCTATGCCACAGGGCGCCACCGTAAGTGCATGAACGTCACACAATCACCCCCCACGGTGCATCAGTTCTCGATGCGCTTCAGCTCCACCCCGCGCGGCGCCCGCCTCGCCCGGCGCATGTGCGAGCACTGCCTCGACGCGTGGGGCGTGCCGTACGACAGCGACGCCCACGACGTCGTCACGCTCGTCGCCGCGGAGCTGTGCGCAAACGCCGTACAGCACGGGCACGTCCCGGGACGCGACTTCCACGTACGCCTGACCGCCGCCCCGGCCGCCCGCACCGTACGGATCGAGGTCACCGACACCCGAGGCGAAACCGTCCCCGACCTCCCCGCCGCCGACGCCTCACCGGACGGCGAGAGCGGGCGCGGCCTGCTGCTCGTCGCGGCACTCGCCGACCGCTGGGGCTGCTCGCCCCGCGCGGGAGGCGGGCCCGGCAAGACCGTCTGGGCGGAGTGCACCGCCTACCCCGCCTGACCTGATCACATAACCAGCACCCGCCCTGGTTGGACGCACACGCCCCCGCCCGGAAGACTGATCCCCGACTACCACGCAGACCTCTTCGGGCACTCCACGTGAGCGGGGGCGGGACCAGGTGCCGGACGTACGACGGATCGCGGAACGCTACGAACTGCTGGAGCAGTTCGACAACGGCGGCATGGGTGACGTCTGGCGCGGCTACGACGCCGTACTGGACCGGCCGGTGGCCGTGAAGCTGATCCGACCGCAGGCCGTGACGTCCCCGCACGTGGCGGAGGAGTTCGAGAAGCGCTTCCGGCGCGAGGCACGCGTCACCGCGCGGATCCAGCACCCGGGCGTGCCGCAGGTGTACGACGCGGTGCTGGACGAGTCGTACGAGCAACTGTTCCTCGTCATGGAGCTGGTCGACGGCGTCCCCCTGACCGCCTACGTGCGCCCGGACCAGCGGCCGCCCCTCCCCCTGAGCTGGGCGGTGTCCGTGGCGGCGCAGGTGGCGACCGTGCTGTCGTACGCGCACGACGTGCCGGTCGTGCACCGTGACCTGAAGCCGGGCAATATCCTCGTCGCCCGCGATGGCACGGTGAAGGTGCTGGACTTCGGTATCGCGGCGATCCTGCGGACGGACGTCACCAAGCTGACCGCGACGGGCAGCCCGATCGGCACGCACCAGTACATGGCACCGGAGCAGGTACGCGGCGCCCGCGTCACCCCGCGCACCGACCTGTACGCGCTCGGGTGCATCCTCCACGAACTGCTCTGCGGGCGGACGCTGTTCGCCGGGGACAGCGAGTGGCAGCTGATGATGCAGCACGTCAACGCGGCTCCGACGCCGCTGCGGCAGCTGCGCGCCGACGTACCGGAGACGCTGGAGGAACTCGTCCTGCACCTGCTCCGCAAGGCGCCCGAGGCGCGTCCGGCGGATGTGCAGGAGGTGTACGAGCGGCTGCGGCCGTTCCTGCCGGCGCCCGGTGAGGAGTCCGCCCCGGCGGAGACGGGTCCGTCCGGGACGCCCGACCCGACCGGGATCTTCCGCCGCCCGTACGCACCCCGCGCGCGTACCGGTACCTCCAGCGCCCGCCCCGCAGCGGCCCCGGGCGGCGCACCGCCCGCCGTTCCCGCGGCCGAGCGGGAGGCGCTGCGGGAAGAGATCCGCGAGGTGTACGCGCACTACCGCGCGCTGCTGGAGGAGGAGCGGTACGCGCAGGCCGCCGAGGTGGTGGGCGAGATGATCGAGCCGGCCGCGCGTGCGCTCGGCGCCGACAGCAAGCCCGTACTCGGGCTGCGGATGCGCCGGGCGGTGAGCCGTCAGCTGGCCGGTGACCACCGGGCCGCCCTGCCCGAGTTCGAGGCGCTTGCCGACGCCTACGCGCGCGTGAGCGGTCCGAGCAGCGAGGAAGCCCTGGACAGCCGCGCCCAGGCGGCCCGCTGCCGTGGCGAACTCGGCCAGGTGACCGAGGCGCTGGCCGGCCTGAACGGCGTACTGGACGCCGTACGTGCCGTCGACGGCGATGTGAGCGAGAACGCGGTGGAGCTGCGCCGCGACATCGGCATGCTGCTGCTGGCGCAGCAGCGGGCGGCGGAGGCGTACGACGTCCTGGAGCCGCTGCACGCCGACCTTTGCTTGGTGTTCGGTCCGGACGACGAGCTGACCGCCGAGGTGGCCGAGACGCTGGCCGTGATCCGTCTCGATCTCGACGGCGGGGCCGCCGGGTCCTCTCCCTGACCTGGCCTTCATCTCCGTCCCCACCCGCACGGACACTAGGATCCACACATGCCGCGACTCGCCTTCGACATCGGCTTCTTCGCCGAACTCCCCAAGCTCCAGCCGCCGGTCAGGAAGGGCGTCCTGGACGCCTGGGAGAAGTTCGACCGGCTCACCCTCGACCAGCTCTTCAAGGACCAGGGGCTGAAACTGGAGAGCCTGTCGAAGGCCAAGGACAAACAGATCCGGACGATCCGTATCGACCAGTTCTGGCGCGGTGTGGTGCTCGCGCCGCCCACCGGGGACACGTTCGTCCTGCTGCGGGTCATGCCGCACGACAAGGCCATCGCCTGGGCGATGAAGCAGAAGTCCAGCATCAACGAGGTCACGCGGGCGGTCGAGATCCGGGATGCGGCGACCCTGGACGAGATCACGCCGGCCTACGAACGGGTGGCGGAGGCGTCGCCGAAGCCGCGCCTGTTCGCGAAGTTCTCCGACGGGGACCTCATCGCGCTCGGCATCGACGCCGAGACGCTGCGGCAGGCCAGGTCGCTGGTCGACCAGGAGCAGTTCGACGTCTTCGCGCCGCTGCTCCCGCAGGATCAGCGGGAGGTGCTCCAGTACCTCGCCGCGGGGTGCACGGTGGAGGAAGTCTGGCAGGACATCGTGGCGCCCGCGCTCCAGGCGTCCACGCAGCCGGTGGACACGGGCGACTACGAAACGGCGATCCAGCACACCCGTGCCCGCATCGCGCTGGTGACGGCACCCGAGGAGCTCCGGGACATCCTGGAGAAGCCCTTCGCGGCCTGGCGGGTCTTCCTGCACCCGTCCCAGCGGAAGGTGGCGTACCGGGCCTCCTACTCTGGGCCCGCACAGGTCACGGGCGGGCCCGGCACCGGCAAGACCGTGGTCGCGCTGCACCGGGTCAAGCATTTGCTAGGGCATCTGCGCGACGGCGACCGCATCCTGCTGACGACGTACACCAACGCGCTCGTCAACGCCCTCCGTTCGGGCCTGGAGTCGCTGGTGGACGATCCGGAGCTGCGCGAGCGGGTGGACATCTCGACGGTGGACGGCTTCGCGAGCCGGGTCGTGGCGGAGGCGCCCGACGCGGTGGCGCTGCGGCCGCTGATGAGCAACGAGGAGGTGAGCCGGTGGGGAAAGGCGGCGAAGGCGACGGGCTTCACCGGCAGCGCCCAGTTCCTCGCGCAGGAGTACCGGCACGTCATCCTGGCTCAGGGCATCACCACCCTGGACGAGTACGAGGCGGCGGACCGGCGGGGGCGGGGCAGTCGGCTGGCGGCGGCCGAACGGCCGCTGGTGTGGGAGACGGTGGAGCGGTTCACGGCCGGTCTCGCGGCCGACGGCTGCCGCACCTGGCTCCAGACATGCGCGGAGGCGGCGCGGCTGCTGGAGGAGAAGGGACCGCAGTACCGGCACGTGGTGGTGGACGAGGCGCAGGACCTGCATCCGGCGCAGTGGCGGCTGCTGCGCGCGGCCGTCCCGGTCCGCCCGGACGACCTGTTCATCGCGGGCGACCCGCACCAGCGCATCTACGACTCGAAGGTGTCACTGAAGTCGCTCGGCATCAGGGTGACGGGGCGGTCGGTGAAGCTGCGCAAGAACTACCGCAGCACGCAGGAGATCCTGCGCTGGTCCACCTCCCTGCTCATCGGCCGGCCGATCGCCCAACTGGAGGACGAGGGCCGTAACGAAACTTTGCTCGGCTACCGTTCCGCCCTGCACGGCGACGGTCCGGTGGTACGGGGCGCGGCGAGCGAGGAGGCCGAACTGGACGCGCTCGTCGACCAGGTGCGGGCATGGATGGACGCGGGCGTCGGTGCCGGGGAGATCGGGGTGAGCGCCCGGTTCAACAAGACGTGCGCGAAGGCGGTGGCACACCTGAAGGACGCCGGCATCCCCGCGGTGACCCTGCGCAACGCCTCCGGCGATTCCGCGGACGGCGAGGTGACGGCCGTACGGGTCGGGACCATGCACTCCTTCAAAGGGCTGGAGTTCCGCTGCGTCGCGGTCATCGGCGTCAATGACGAGGCGCTGCCCTTCGCGAAGGCGGTCACGCCGTCCGACGTGGATTCCAAGCAGCACGAGACGGACCTGATGTCCGAGCGCTGCCTGCTGTTCGTGGCCTGCACAAGGGCCCGCGACAGCCTGTACGTGTCCTGGTGGGGCGACGCGAGTTCTTTCCTGACGGAGGCGGGCGTTTCGCAACAACAGGCTGTCTGAGCTGTTACTGCCGTCAGATCGGGGTCAGGTGGGCACCGTATGGCAGGAGGGCCGACCACGGGCGCTCGGGACCGGGAGTTCCCAGATGTGGAGCTCATCGACAGCACGAGGACCCACGTTCGCTGGGCGTTGCAGCAGTCCTCCCGCACTGCACGGACTGCCACCGGCGGAAGGTCCCCACTACTCTCGACGGCCGTGATCGTCAGGGCTCACCGGAAGGCTGGCCTAACCGGCAGCCACAAGCTGCCCGGTGGCGGTGACGGTCCGGAGTTCTCAGGTACCGTGGGCGGGCTCCGTGGCGCGGTCCCGCGGCACAGCGGCCGCGTGTGCTAGGCATGTTTCCATGTCGCTGCCGCACATCGCGCTCACGAAGTCTCAGGCTCGCCTGCTCGCGGACCTGGTGCTCGCACCCCTTCCGCTCTCGGAGGACAGTGACTCCGGAGTTCCGGAGAACGAGGTGACGGCGCGTCCGCAAGGCAGTGCGCTGCATGTGGAACTGCGCCACCTGGAATTCCTCGGGCTCGCCGTGCGAGAGGCCGGTGTCGCGCGGGCCACCGACCTTGGGACAGCCGTGCACTACGAAGCGCATCTCGACGCTGCTCACGCCCGCCTCGGCGACGTGGTGCGCTTCGCCGACGCTCTGCAGACGACGCACCCTCGACTCGGCCGGACGCTTCGCCTGCTGGCGCAGGGCGAGATTCCTCTTCGGACAGCGGTCGCCGAGGCCGGAGGCGTGAAGCGGCGCGGCTGAGGCGCGGGGTGGATCAGTCTCGGTCATCGGGAAAGAGTCCGTCCGCCGCCGGCCGCCTGGCCTTGCGTGCCGAGAGGTGTACCGGCAGGACTCCTGCCGCTGTCAGCTCTTCCTCCGTCACCACCGGGCCGGCCAGGATCGCGGTGAGCAGGTCGCCCTGTTCCGGGGAGAGATCAGTGAGGTGTCGCAGGACGGAGAGCAACTCGATGAGTTCGGTCGTCCATGCGGGTGGCCAGGTCTCGACGTGAAGGTCGTCGAGAGGGCTGGTCTTCTTGCTGTTGGGCGAAGCCTTCCGGTAGCCGAACCACTTCTTGACGACCGGCATTCCGCCGACGTCGTACGACCACACCGCTGTCGGCACCGGCGCGAACTCCCCCTCGCCGACGTACAGGGTCTCCGACTCGGCATCATGTCGTATGCGCTCGGGAAGTGTGTCGCCGATGTGGGCGACGTACCGCACTCTGCGAGGGTCGCCGACGGGGAACTCGACACTCGCGGGCGTTCGACCCCGTACAGGGTCTGCGAAGCGCGCTCCGAAGGTGGACGCCCAGAGGATCTGGTGGCCCAGAGTGACGGCCCGGTCCCACAGAAGGCCGTCGCGGGTGAGCGGGAGCCGTACGCCGGGTGTGAGCAGTTCCTCGCTGAAGCGCTGGGTGAAGGCGTTATGTCCCGCGACGGCCACGGCGTACGCCGCGAGGTCCTCGGCCTCGATACCGGTGCGGTCGAGTGCTCGTGCGAGGTGAGGCAGGAGACCTGCCGCGGTGTTGGCCGAACCGTCGGGGTGCAGCACGGGCATGATGCGGCCGCCGCGGCCGTTGAAGTGGTCAGTGTCGGGGATCAAGTGGGTCGCGACCAGTGCAGGGCCTGAGTCGATGGGATGTGAAGACTGCTGGTTGAGGAAGATCTGCCCGCTGCGCAGGGCCGCCGCCCACAAGTCGGGGCGTGGACGGTCGAGCACGCGGCTGTCGGAGACGATGTACTGGCGGTCGAAACTGCGCATGGCCATGCGCGCGAGCTTCGGAGTGGTGCCGCGTTCCTCGGTGAGCGGGTGCCGGGAGGTGGACTGGCCGGGTAACGGGTCCCGCTTGCTCTTCAGGGTCCGGTCATCCGTCTCCTTGAAGAGTGCCGCCTGCTGTGCCGGATCAGTCTCGCGCAACAGCGTCGCCCATCGGCGGCGCAGTACCTCCTCCGAAGGCGCGATCACCCATGACCGGTTCGCCTTGGAACCAGGACTGCCCCAGGGGAACAGGTCGTTGAGCGCCGGAAAGTCCTCCCAGCCCGACTCCGTCACCGGCGTCAGCGGCCGTGTCGGGTGAGTGTGCGTGTCGCGCCACCCGCCGTCGTCCAGCCGGATCTCCCGCAACTGGCGGAACTTGTCCGCACGCTTCCCCGCCACCGCCCGGTAGTGCATACGTGCCCGGTGCTCGGGTCCTCGTACTGTTCCCGCACGACGGACGAACAGGAAGATGGCGAGCGGCTGGGCGACACCGGGGAAGACGCGGGTGGCGACATCGGAACGATGTCCCTCAGGGGTGAGGTTGACGATCCAACCCTCGTCGCAGGTCCGCCGAAGATACTCGCGCATTCCGCGTCCGCCGGGGCCGGTGGCCCATCCGGAGGGGGTGATGAAGCACACCACGCCGTGCCGGTCGTCGGCATGGGCGTCGAAGACCTTCCACGTCGCCCATCGCCAGAAGTACACGTACAGGTTCTTCAGGATGTGTTCGTAACGGCCGTTGCCGGTGTGGCGGAAGTCGTCGAGCAGCGCCGCTTCCCTGCGGTCCGCGCGCTTCTCCACCCAGCCACCACGCCCGTCGGCCTTGTCGTCGTACGGCGGGTTGCCGGCGACCACGGTGATCGGGATGTCCGCCTTCACCTTGTTGGCCCGTCTGCGTGACTGGGCGAGCGGCTCGTACGTGGACGCCAGGTACTCCTCCTCGGCGTACGGATTGTCCAAGGTGTCCGTGACGAAGAAGTTGAGGCCGCCCGCGGGCACCGGAACGCCGTGCTTCTTCAGCAGGTCGGAGGCGCGCAATTCGGCGACGGCGAACGAGCCCATCTGCAGTTCGAAACCATAGAGACGCGAGGCGAGCCGCTGGATGGCGTCGCGAGCCATTGCCGGCCCCTGCCGGTCGGCGGCCTGTTCGGCGACGCGCTCGATGACGGTGTGCAGAAAGGTGCCCGTACCCATGGCGGGGTCGACGATCCGTACGTCGTCGTCGGCAAAGCCGTGTTCCCGGCCCAGTCGGGTGCGCAGGACGTCCTCGGTGAGACGGATCATCTCCTCGACCACTTCACGGGGCGTGTAGTACGAGCCGCTCCTCTGGCGCAGGGCCGGATCGTAGACCGTGAGGAAGTGCTCGTAGAGGTGGAGGTAGGCGTCCCGGTTCCCGCTGCGGACGGCCGGCCAGTCCACTTGCGCGACGGTACGCGTCAGCAGGTCGAGCGTGACGGTGAAGCGCGCGTTGACGTTGTCCGTCAGAAGCTGGAGCGCCTTGCCCATGAGGGCGTGGCCGTTGTCCAGGCGGCGGCCGATCTCGTGGAAGGAGCCGGACGCGAGCGGGATGCCCTCCGTCTGGGCCAGCAGGAGCGAGAAGGTGACAGTCTGGGCGAAACCGTCGGCGAAGGTGGCATCGTCGGCGGACGGGAAGAGGTAGCGGCGCCAGTCGTTCTTGAGGCCCGTGAAGGGCCGTGCGCGCACGTCGTCGTCGGGCGCGGACGACCTGGCCTCGGCCACCAACTGCTCCTGAACGGCGGCCCGCAGCAGCCTGCACAGGCGGGCGATCTCCTGCACCAGGCGGGCGACGTGTCTGATCGGCTCGGGTTTCCACCCCAGGAACTGCTGGAGCAGCGCGTCGAAGGCCAGCGGGTCGGGGACGGCGAGTTTCTCGCCCGCGCTCCGCAGGGTGCCGGCGAAGAACACCGTATCGCCGACCTGCCGACCGCCACGGAAGAGCCGCCACTCCGTGCCGTTCGAGTACAACAAGTTGGGCAGGTCCCGGAGTTTGTGCCACTGCTCCCGGTTGCCACGACCGAAGGTGTCCGGATCGACGGACAGCCCTGGCCGCTTGAGTTCGACGTAGCCGCTGATCTCCCCGGCCACGCTCACCGCGTAGTCCGGCCGGACACCGAGATCCGGCAGCGGGTACTCGTCGTGCCAGCTCACCCGGTGCTGTTCGTGGTGCTCGCTCACCGTTCGGAGCAGGACTTCCAGCGGTCCGCGGATCGCGGCCTCCTGGCCGCCGCCTCCGCTCAGCTTGTCCTTGCACATCCCACCGAACTGCGACACGGCAGCACGAAGCCACCCGTACTGATCCCCACCCATGGTCCCCCCAAGGACACGATCACTGACACCGGCGCACGGTCCCGGGCCCCCACCACGTCCATGCTGACAAGGACACGGTGGTGCGTCAGCCCTCTGGACGACCTCCCGGTGGTGTGTGCACTCGACAAGGGGGAGCGCGCCACGATGGCACGCCCCCGCTCCCACACCAGCGCACACTGACAGGGCTGAGCCCCATTCAAGGGGCAGGCATCCCCGCCGGCCCATCGAAAGCCGCAATCAGGGAAGCAGTTACTGAAAGCACTGTCAATATTTCTGGCGCTCCCGACGCCCCTCGCCCTCGCAGTCGCATGAGCTCACCCCACCCTTAAGAGATTGTGATTGACAACGCTTTCATCGTCATGGTTGGGTGTCCGTGCTTCTGGTGTGGCTGGAGGTACCACCGAAAGCGCCAGAACGCCCCAGGCCGGGCACTCCGTTCCCACACGTCAGGAAGAACCGTGAAGATCAAGCGCGTCCGCATCGAGAACTTCTGCTGCCTTGGCAGCCTCGATGTCTCCTTCGACTCCATCACCTCACTCATCGGCCCCACGGGCGTCGGCAAGTCCACCGTCCTGCGCGCCCTGGACTGGTTCTTCAACGGCGAGAAGGGCGGCATCCTCAGCGAGGAGGACGTGCACTCCGGGGCTGAGACGAAGCGGATCCGCGTGGAAGTCCAGTTCGACGGCCTCACCGCTTCCGACCGGTCCGCGCTCGGCCACTACGCGCCCGACGGACTGGGCACCCTGAGCATTTGGCGGACCTGGGAGAACGGTGAGGACCGGATCACGGGCAAGGCCCTCGCCTTTCCACCTTTCGAGCGGATCCGTGAGGGCGTCGGCAGCCGGGAGAAGACAGCCGCGTACAAAGCCTTACGTGACCAGGACCCGGCGCTCGGGCTGCCCGCCGTCCGCAGCTGGGACGCCGCCGAAGCCGAGATGCGCTCCTGGGAGGCCAGGAACCGGGACCGGCTCACCGAGGCGGAGGTGGAGGGCACGCAGTTCTTCGGCTTCGCCGGCCAGGGACTGCTCGGCAAGCTGATCGACTTCGTCTTCATCTCGGCCGATCTGCGAGCCTACGAGGAGACCGACGACAACAAGGCCTCGGTGATCGGCCGGATCCTCGAGCACGCCGTCGACCGCTCGGAGGCCGAAGCGCAGTTCACGGCCATCGACGAGGACGCCCAGGCGGCCCGAGAAAAGGTGCACAAGGAGATCTACGAACCAGTGCTCGCGAAGTTGTCCGGCGCTCTGTCGGACGAGGTGCGCCGGTTCACGACCGGACGGGACGTCGTCGTCACCCCGACGGCTCAGGTCCCGAAGCGGGCCAGGACCACCTTCGCCGTCAGTATCCGTGACGGGGCCGCATTGACCCCGGTCCGCCGCCAGGGACACGGATTCCAGCGCGCGCTGGTCATCGCGGCACTCAGGTACCTCTCGGAGTGCCGCCGCCCCGAGAATGGCACGCGCTCCCTGTGCCTGGCGATCGAGGAGCCCGAGCTCTTCCAGCACCCGGCGCAGACAAGGGTGTTCGCGCAGGTCCTGCGCAGTCTGGTCGCGTCGGCCGAGGACCAGACCCAGGTGATGTACGCGACGCACAGTCCGGTGCTCATCGACCCGAGCAACTACCAGCAGGTGCGCAGGCTCTGCCGCGTCGACAGTGACAAGCACCCGGAGGTGCGTCTGCGCGCCCTCCCCGAAGCGGAGTTGCGCCAGTCCCTCGCCGGCCATGTGAAGGAGACGTCCATCGCCCGGCGAGGGACCACCCGGTACGTCAAGGACCTTGCCGAGGCGCTGTTCGCGAACGTCGCAGTCCTGGTCGAGGGCGCCACGGACGAGGGCGTCCTCCTGGCCTTCGCACAACGGCAGGGTCTCAACCTCGGCGCCGACGGCATCTGCGTGGTGAACGCCGAAGGCAAGGGCAACATGATCCTCTGCCACGCCGTCCTCACCGGGTTCGGCGTGGCCTGCCACCTCGTCTTCGACGCCGACACCGGGCCGCGGAAGACGGCCGACGCGACCACTGACAAGAAGGCCGACGCCCTCCGGGAGAACATCGGCAAGAACGCGAAGATCTTCCGCTATCTGGGGATCGCCGCCGAAGCCAGTCCCGCGAGCGTGAGCGAGGCGACCCACACCCTGTTCGAGGATGACCTCGACACCTACCTCAAGGACTACTGGCCCGCTTGGAACACCCGCCGCCAGGAACTGATCGCGCAGGGCGACGGCTACGTGGACGGCAAGCACGTACCAACCTACGCAGAGGCCGCACGCACCGCAGACGGTGAACCGAAGCTGCTGCACGCGCTGTTGGAGAACGTGCGGGCCCTGGCAGTCCGGACGACACCCGGCGCATGACGCGTATCCACAAGGTTCATGCCGTTCCCGTCGCACGGCGGGTCGTGGTCCTCCAGGCCGTCGAGCACGCCCAGTCCGACCCCGGCAACCTGTTCGAGAGCTTCACCCGCACGCTCAAAAACGACCAGAAGCGCCTCGACGAACTGGAGTCGGGCCTCGCCGGTGTCCTGGTCCGTCTGTCGACGCCGGAACTGGCCCGCCCGCAGGGCTTGCGGCCCGTCTTCACGACCGCTGAAGTCGATCGCCTGATGCGCGCGGCACACCGGTTTCGCCGGCTGGGCGACGGCGTCGTGGTCGACGTCCGCGCGATGGACGTGGCGATCGACATCGCCCGCAACGAGGACGGTTCGGTGCTCGTGTTCCCGGCGCTGCCCACGTCGGCGTAAGCGCGCACGCGCCCACCGGTCGGGGCGCCACAGGGTGGCGCCCCGGACTGTGCGAGTCCCCTGCGATCCCGCCGGCCGGGTAGCGTCAACAGGTGGTCGGCTCACACGGCGCCGACCACCTGCGAGCCGTACGGCGTGTGTGTCACGCCGGCAGCGCGTGCAGCTTGGTGCCGTGCAGGGCGAAGACGCGCTTGCCGTCGGTCGCCACGAGCCAGGCGTGGTGGTCGCCGGTCCCGTCGTTGAACGTCCAGCGCACGGCACCGGTCTTCGCGTCCATGGCGATGACGCCGCCCTTCTTGTCCAGGTCCGTGGCCCCGTAGAGCGTGTCGCCCACCTTGACGTACTGTCGCGGCACCTGGAGTCCTGCGTCCGCGAGGGCCTCGGACTGCCAGAGCTGCTTGCCGGTCCGGGGATCGACGGCGCGCACCGTCCTGGAACTGTCGGCGATGTAGAGCACGCCCTCCACGACGGCCGGCTCCTTGAAGAGGGAGAACTCCGACGCTTCCAGGGACCACTTCTCCTTGCCGTCCGACAGGTTGAAGGCGTGGAGCTTCTGCCCCTGCGGGACGATCACCAGATCCTCGTGGATCGCGAAGAAGCCGTAGTTCGTCTTGGTGGTCTTCTGCGTCCACACCTGGCTGCCGGTGGCGGTGTCGCGGACGGTGAGGTTCTTCTTGAAGTCGGTGTAAACGAGGTGGCGGCCGCGGACGGCGGCGTGGATGCCGTTCTGCTCGGTGCCGACGTCGCGCTGTTCCTTCCAGGCGATCCGGCCGGTGCTGCTGTCGAGGGCCGCGATGACGTTCGTCCTGGACGAGCCGTCGTCCTCGAGGATCTCGGCGACGACGTACACCTGCTCGTCGTCCACGGCGATCGGCCGCGGCTGCCGGTAGCCCTTGCCCAGGCGGCTGCGCCAGGTCTCCTTCCCGGCAGCAGGGTCGTATCCGGTGACGCTGCCGTCGTACTGGCTGCTGGCCAGGTACAACGTGTCCTTGCCGAGCAGCAGGGGCGCGCCGGGGACCACGCCGCCCGGCAGGGACCACTTCTCCCCGCCCGTCGCCACGTCGAGGGCGGCCAGCGGGGTACCGCCGGCGATCACGACGCCGCCCGCCACCACGAGCTCGTCGTTGTCCCCGTAGGTCTCGGCGGAGGTCGTCTTCGTCCACAGCGGCTTGGGAGCCTTGCCGTCGCCGCCCGGACCGCCGCCGTCGGCGGAGCCCTTGTCGTCGCCCTGCGGCTGGTCGCCGCCGGCGCTTCCGGGTTCCTCGACCTCCACGGCACCCTCGTCGCAGCCGACCGTACCGGCGGTCAGGGCGGCCAGCGCGAGACCGCCGCCGGCCAGTCGGAGCAGCCGCCGTCGGGAAGTGGTCCGGGACGTCCCGGACGGCCTGAAGGATCTGCCGTGCGCCATGCCGTTGCCCGTGGCCATGCGTCTTACCCCCGTGATGCGTCGAAGCGGGATCACAACAGGAAGGGCCACGCCGTACCGACCGTACGGATGTACGCCCTCGCCGCGAGGAACGCTAACCGAGACCTCGTTGCCCGTACTCCGGCGGAGCACAAACGCTACGGCACCGTGAAGCGATCGAGACAACTCGGCCTGACCCCGCGGGACCCGGCGCGCCCTGGTACGGCAGGCACGAGTGTCAGTGACCTCTGGTGGGCCCGCGGAACCGCTTACCACCCGCCACCCCTCACTATCGTTCGACGTTCAACAAAAATCGTTTACGGTTGAACTAGTACCCGGTCGCGGGTGCTCACCGCTGGAAGGAGCCGACATGAGGGCATGGCAGTTCAACGAGGTCAACGAGCCGTTCACGCTGGTCTCGCGAGAGGACCCGAAGCCGGGCGCCGACGAGATCGTCGTCGACGTCAAGGCCTCCGGCCTGTGCCACAGCGACGTGAGCTTCGTCGACGGCACCCTGACTCCCCTGCTGGGCCACAAGCCGATCATCCTGGGCCACGAAACCGCCGGAGTCGTCAGCGCCGTCGGTCAGGACGTCAGCGAGTTCACCGTCGGTGACCGCGTGGGCGTCCCGGCCGTCACGGAGGGTCCCGGTACCGCGGTCGACGGCGGGTTCGCCGAGAAGGTCCTCGTCAAGGCCGACCTCGTCGTCCGTGTTCCCGACGAGGTCGACTTCTCGCAGGCCGCCCCGGCGATGGATGCCGCACGCACGGCCTACCGCGCACTCGTGACGTACGGCCGTGTCGAGGCGGGGCAGAACGTGGGAATCATCGGATTCGGCGGACTCGGCTCGCTCGGCGCGCAGATCGCCAAGGAAGTGGGCGCCGCTGTCTACGTCGCCGAGGTCAACGAGAAGGTCTGGGACACGGCCGACGCACTCGGAGTCGAGGGCGTCTCCAAGGACATCCGCGATTTCGCGGACCGGGATCTCGACGTGATCGTCGACTTCGCCGGCTTCGGCACCACCACCGCCTCAGCAGTGGACGCCGTCAAGCACGGCGGCCGCGTCGTGCAGATCGGCCTGGCCCGCGAGGAGGCCACCCTCTCCATGCAGCAGGTCGTCCTCAAGGAGATCACCATCGTCGGCGCCTCGAACGGCGAGAAGTCGGAGGCGGAGGAAGTCCTCAGGCTCATGGCCCGCGGCAACATCGCCTCGAAGGTCGTACCCATCACGTTCGAGCAGATCCCGGAGTACGTCGACAAACTCGCGAAGGGCGAAGTCGCGGGACGGGCCGTGGCGATCCTCTGAGCCGGGAGAAGCACCGGTCGTCGCCGTCCACCCCGGAGTCGGCCGTCGCGGGTGGCACCCCGGCGTTCGCGGTGACGGCAAGCCCGGCCCGTTCCCCGGGGGCGCCGGTACCGGCGCCCCCGGGGGACCGCCTGATCCGCACGGCGGCCCACCGGATCCGCCGGCGGGGCGGCGTCGTGAGGCCGACAACCGCACGACAGGCAGCCGCACGCGTGGCGGTCAGAGGCTCAGGAGCCTCAGGGTGCCAGAGTGCGCAGCACGCAGAATTCGTTGCCCTCGGGATCCGCCATGACCACCCAGTTGCGGGCCGGACCCTGGCCCACATCCGTCCTCGTCGCGCCGAGAGCGAGCAGTCTGGACACCTCGTCCTCGGTACCGCGGTCGATCGGGCTGACATCGAGGTGAAGCCGGTTCTTCACGGCCTTGTCCTCGGGCACCCGGACGAACAGCAGGGTGGGAGGCATCTGCCGGCCCCGGACTTCCTCGACGGTCGGCACCCAGGAACCGATCTCCACCTTGCCCTCGCTCCGGTCAATCACCTCGAAGTCCAGGACCTTGCACCAGAAGGCCGCGAGCCCCTCCGGATCCCGGCAGTCGACGGTCAACTCGGTGAACCTGCTCGTCATGACTCCCCCGCACCCCGCGTGATCCACTGTCCCGCCCAGTATTCCCACGCACCGACCTTCCCGTACGTCCCGTTGGGACAACTCCGCTCGTGCCTCGAAGACATGACGGATACGAGGCCCGGTACGACCGGTTGTGTTCAAGTCATTGACACGTGCATTACATCGGCTTTACGTTCCGGCCATCTGAGAGCGCTCTCAGAGTCTCCCCACTGTCACGACCCGAGGTGACGCATGCCATCCCCACGCACCAGACCGGCCACCGTTCTGCTGCTGGCCTCAGCCCTCGCCGTCGCCGGCCTGGCCGGCCCTGCCGCCGTACCGGCGTCCGCCGCCACCGTGCCGGTGGGCTCCGGCAGTTACTCCGACACGCGGCCTCCCGGAACGTCGGGCCCCACCACCAACACGGGGACCCCGGTCACGCCCAAGGTGACCGCCGCCGCCAAGGACCGGCCCGTGCCCACCAACGACTGGTGGTCCTCCCTCGCCTTCCAGCGCTACGGCGACAACCCGTACTCGACCCCCATGTACGGGCACCCCCTCACCTACCAGGCCACGGCCGGCGGGCTCGACGTCGGCTACCCGACGTCCCCCACGATCGTCGGTGACGGCCGCCAGTACGAGTACGCCCACAAGCGCGACCTCACCATCGGACTGACCGGCCTCAACTCCCCCGACACCAAGGCGGACGACTGGTCCGACTGGACCGTCACCCCCTACTGGTCCGACGGTGCCCGCACCCTGCGCACCACCATCGGCCACGGCTCCCCGTTCGTGTATGCCAAGGGCACCGGCGGCAACGCCCAGATCACCACCGCCGGCACGCCCACCGTCTTCGCCGACCAGGGGAACGTCCTCGGCATCACCGTCGCCGGGCACCACTACGCCCTGTTCGCGCCGACCGGCAGCGACTGGAACGTCGCCGGATCCACCGTCACCGCGGGTCTCGGCTCCAAGGACTACTTCTCCGTCGCGGTGCTGCCCTCCACCGGCGCGCTGGCGACGTTCAAGAAGTACGCCTACAGCTTCGTCACTGGCTCCAAGGTCACCTGGAACTACGGCGGGGGCACCGTCGGAGCCACGTACACGCTCACCACCGAGGCGAAGGAGGGCACCGAACGCGGCACGCTCCAGGCCCTCTACCGCCACCAGTGGCTGCACACCACGGACCCCCTCACCTCCTACACCTACGTCTCACCGCGCGGCACGATGAAGGTCCGCGAGTCGGCCTCCTTCACCACCCGCCAGAAAGCGGCGGCGGTACTGCCCGCGCTCCCCAAGTCCAGCGGCGTGGACACCGCCCGGCTGCGCGGCTACCTGAACGACGTCGTGAACGCCTCCGACCCCTTCTCCGGTGCCACCGACACCTACTGGACCGGCAAGGCCCTCGGCCGTCTCGCCCAACTCGTCCCGGTGGCCGACCAGATCGGTGAGACCGCCGTCCGCGACCGGATGCTCGGCCTGATGAAGGGCAGGCTCCAGGACTGGTTCACCGCGGGAGGAGCCAACGAGTTCAGCTACGACAAGGACTGGAAGACACTCACCGGTTACCCCGCCTCCTACGGCAGCGACACCGAACTCAACGACCACCACTTCCACTACGGCTACTACGTCTACGCGGCGGCGATCGTCGCCCAGTACGACCAGGCGTGGGCCGCCGACTCCGCCTGGGGCGGCATGGTGAAGACCCTCGTACGGGACACCGCCAACCCCAGCCGCACCGACTCCGCCTTCCCCTTCCTGCGCGGCTTCGACGTGTACGCGGGCCACGGCTGGGCCTCCGGACACCAGGGATTCGCCGCCGGCAACAACCAGGAGTCCTCCTCCGAGTCCACCAACCTCAGTACGGCGCTGGTCCTGTGGGGCTCCGCGACCGGCGACACCTCGCTGCGTGATCTCGGCGCCTTCCTGCTGACGACCGAGTCGGAGTCGATCGCCCAGTACTGGTTCGACGCCGACGAGCAGGTGTTCCCGTCCTCGTTCGGCCATGACACGGCCGGCATGGTGTGGGGCAGCGGCGCCGCCTACGCCACGTGGTGGACCGCCAACCCCGAGGAGATCCACGGGATCAACGTCCTGCCCGTGACCGGCGGATCGCTCCACCTCGGCGGTGAGAAGGCCGCGATCCGGCGCAACATCGCCGAGATGGAACGGGAGAACGGCGGCCCGGCCGTCGAATGGCGTGATCTCCTCTGGGAGTTCGAGTCCTTCGCCGATCCTTCCTCGGCCAAGGCGAAGTGGGACGCGGGCCACGCCGGTTACACGCCGGAGGAGGGAGAGTCGAAGGCGCACACCTACCACTGGATCAACACCCTCTCCGCCCTCGGTGCCCCGGACGCCACCGTGACCGGTGACATCCCCACCTCGGCTGTCTTCACCAAGGGCACCACCCGGACCTACGCCGCCCACAACCACGGGTCCACGGCACGCACCGTGACCTTCTCCGACGGCAAGACCCTTTCCGTACCGGCCCGTTCCACCGCGACCGGCACCGGGACCGGATCTCCGGACCCCGATCCCGACCCCGATCCGGACCCGGAGCCGCCGACCGGCAACACCTTCCAGCTCCGCAGCGGTGGCGCCCTGACCACGGCGACCGGCGGAACGGCGGGCAGCGACACCATCGCCTCCGCCGGCGGTGCCAACCACGACGGCACCCCGCACCAGCCCCTCGTCTACGAGGTCCGCGGCGTGAACGGCACGCTCACCCCGGGCGCGGCGACCGCCTTCCGGCTCCAGGTGGACGCGGGCAGTTCGGTCGGGCTGGGCCAGCAGGCCCGGATCAGCTACGACTTCACCGGCGACGGCAGCTTCGACCGGACCGAGACCTACCACTACTTCGCGACCGACCCGGTCACCGGCTGGGAGGAGTACACGCAGGCCCGCGGCCTCAAGGCGGCCACGGGCAGCCTCGGCAACCTCAACGGCGGCACCGTACGCCTCGAGGTGTGGAGCGCCATCGGCAACGGCACCTCCAAGCTCCAGACGGGCACGGACAAGTCCGTGCTGGTGATTCCGTACAACTGAGCCACCGTCCAAGGAGGCGTACTTCCGTGGAGGCGGAGGGCTTTCCCGAGTCCTCCGCTACACGTCTGAGAACAGGTCGGAGGACGGCTCGACGAGCTTCTCTCTGCGCAAGGTGGCGCGATGCACCGATCCGTCCAGTGCCAGGAGCAGCTCGGGGACGTCGGTTTCGTAGAAGCGGAGATGTCCTACAGGGCCGGTGGTGGTCGTACGGGCGCCGAGCCACCGTACGAGTCGGCTCAGGTCGTGGAACTCGTCCGGGTGCACCTCCTGCCGTGCGGTCAGCGCCCAGCCCCTGTCGGCCGCGTGCAACTCCCCGATGAGCACGCCCCCGATCCGGCGGGCCGGTCCCCGGGAATGGAGCAGCGGTTGCTCGTATGTGTCGTCGTTCCGACCGCCCTCCTCCCCCAAGTGCCAGCGGAGCTGCGCGAGTTCCTCGGCCTTGAGGGAGTCCGGGAGATCGAGGGCGAGTTGGAGCTCGTACCAGTCGGCCATGGCATCGAAGGGTATGTGCCGGATGCGGGCCCGGTGCGGGCAGGGGGCGCGCTCGCGGGTCTCAGCGGTTCAGGCCGAGCGCGCCGAGCAGCATCGGTAGTGAGGCGTGCAGTTCGCGTTCCCAGTAGGGCCAGGCGTGGGTGCCGGGGCCGTAGAAGTGGGTGGTCAGGTGCTTCGCGCCCACGCGCTCGAGTTCGGCGGCCAGGGCGTGGTTCTGGCGGTTGAAGTCGGCTTCGAGGGCGCTGGTGCTGCCCGGTGGGTCGAGGGGGCCGGTGGTGCCGTCGCCGGAGGACAGGTAGACGGGGAGTGACTTGAGGCGTTTGGCCAGGTGGAAGGGGTCGTGGGCCTGCCAGACGCGGCGCTGGGCGACCGGGTCTCCCCAGACGCGCAGGGGGTCGTTGCCCTGGCCCGCGAAGAAGCCCATGATCCGGTTGACCGACTCGTCGTTCAGGAGCGGGTGCGCGGAGCCGGAGTAGGCGGCGGTCGCCTTGAACATCCCGGGGTGGCGGGCGGCGTACAGGAGGGCGCCCTGGCCTCCCATCGAGAGGCCGGCGACGACGCGGTCGCGGCCGGCGCCCCAGTCGCGTTCCAGGAGGTGCCGCAGCTCCACGGTGTGGAAGGTCTCCCATGCGGGGTCGCCGCCCCGGCCGTGGTTCCACCAGTCGCTGTACCAGCCGTTCCAGCCGGCCTCGGGCATGACGACCAGCACGTCGCGAAGGCTGTCGATGTCCGCGACGTCCGTCTTGGCGGTCCATGAGGTGTAGTCGCCGCAGCAGCCGTGCAGGAGCCAGAGGGTGGGCCAGTGCTTGCGGCGGTCGGCCGGGTTCCAGCCGTCGGGGGTGAGGAGACGGACGTTGACGGTACGGCCGCCCAGAGCCGTCGAGCGGACCGTGAGGTCGGTCTGGCGGTCCGCCACCCGGGTGACCGCGACGACCTCGGCGCCGTGCGGTCCGGCGGTGGCGGGGGCCGGCGCCTGGGTCGCGGTGGCTGTCGGCGGTGGGGCTGCGGCGAGTGCCGGGGTGGTCGGCGCAAGGGTGAGGAGGAGTACGGCGAGGATGAGCCGGATGCGGGCTCGGAGGGTCGGTGCGGCGGTCACGGCGGCTCCCTGCGGTGCGGTTCGTCGCTTCATGAACGGTTCGACCGGGCTCTGGGACGGACTTGCCTCGGGGCATGATCCACCATGGGGGCGTGGTGCGACAGTGCCGGTGGTCGGTTTCCACGTGGCCGTCCGCGCCGGGCCGGCGTGTCGGATGTCCCTTCCGGGGCCGCACGGGCGGCCGGCCCGGGGCCTTCCCTGTTCCTCGCTGCTGCGTACAACCTTTTCGTGAGGTCGCGGGTCACCTTCGGTGTGTACGTGCCCTTCCCGCACGGGCCGGCCGAGCCCGGCCGGCCCGTGATGCGGTCGTTTCCGCTCACCGTCCCCGAGCCCGAGCGCTCGCATGGCTTCGGCGACGGGCCCGGCCCGGCTGACCAGCGCCGGTGTCCGCGTGGGCACCGCCCGGAATTACCCCCGCTCCCACTCCGCCCTTCCGGGCCATGGCCCTTCGACACCCCGCTGCCTGAGGAAGCCCTCGTTGATCGACAGCACCACCCCTCGTAACGACGGACCGGCTCCCGTCCCTCCGTCCGCCAGCCCTTCCCCCTCGGACGTGCGCGCGGAACGCCGTCGGCTCATCGAGTCGATCCGTGCCCTCCGCCACCTCCTCTCCGAGCGCCCCGCCTTCGAGGTCGCCGACCGACGGCGCCTGAGCCAGGAGGAGCGGCAGCGGCAGCGCGTCGACGCCGCCCACGGCAAGAAGCTGGACCGCGTCAAGGAGGAGCAGGTCCGCCGAGAGGCCTCGCTGAACCGGGAGCTCCACGCCCTGGACGGGGAGCGCGAGCGGCGGGAAGCCCAAGCCTTGTCCGTCCTGCGCCGTCAGTCCGTCGAGCGGGCGCTCAGCAGTACCCGTCTCACCGCCAACGAGGTGAGCGGCATCGGCGCCGGTCTCCTCCGCAGCCTGGCGGCACAGGGCATCAGAACCGCTGCCGACTTCCACAAAGTGAGCTGGGAGAAGGCGCCGAACGGCAAGGGCGGCGACGTGCTCTACATCCACCGCACCAACGGCGGCAAGGTGCACATCAACGGCATCGGCGAGCACCGCGGCCGCCCGCTGCTGGAGTGGCGCCGGGCCGCCCTCGCCCGTGCGGAGGCCCGTGCCCCGCGCACGCTGCCCCCGGACGAGCGGCACCGCATCACCGAGATCATCGAGGCCGAACGGGTCCGTCTCCGCGAGGAGCTGGCAGAGGTTCCGCGGACCGCCGTGGCGGCGCGGGAGGAAGCCGTACGGCTGCACGGCGAAGCCCTCGACCTGCTCGGCGCCGCCGCGAGCGAGGCCGCGCGGCTCGCCGCCGAGCGCCGGGCGGAGTTCGACACGATGGCCGAGCAGTTGATGGACCTCCAGGCCCGCTTGTCCGCCCACGTGGACGCGTACGGCGGTGCCGGCCTCCGCGTCCGACGCGCACAGCGGCGTGCGCTCCGCCCGCTGCCCCCGCCGTCACCCCTGCCGGGCATCCCGTCTCCCCGTACGCCGGAGGACTCGACCGCCGGGGTCCGTCTCACCAAGGGCACGCACCGGGCCGGTCCCGAACCGGTACCGGGCGTCCGGGCGAGCCCGGGCTGGCTGGTCCCCATTCTCTATTTCGGTCTGACCACCGTCGTCGGCGTGGGCGAACTGGGGGACAACACGGCTCACCCCTCCACGATGATCATCTCCCGGCTCGTCGCCCTCGCGGCCACCGTCGAGCTGCTGCGGCTGTGGCTGCCCCGCCTACGCACGCGAACGGCCGGCCCGATGCCCGACGGAACCGGCTGGCAGACCTCCGGGGTGTTCTTCGCCCTGACCGCGGCCGGCATGTTCGAGGACGAGAATTCCGACGTCTTCGGGGTCGCCTGCGTCGTTTCCGTCCTTGCCGCACTTCTCTTCCTGGCGGGGACCGGCAGCCGCATGGTGAAGACGGACGAGCGCACCGGGGACAACCCGCCCGAGTCCGCCTGAGCGACGCTCTGCCGTACCGCCGCCGTCCGCACCAGGGCCTCCCCGGCCCGCGTGCGGGCGGCGTTGTCAGTGGTCGTCGATAGATTCATTTCCGTCCCGCCGGTCCGGCGAGGGCGTTCCCTTTCGCATGCATGGGAGATGGTGCGTTGTCCGTCTGGGAGAGGTCGAGCACGGTGCGGGTGGTGCCGGCCGCGCGGCCGCGGAAGCTTGCCAAGGTGCCGTTCGTCGAGTTGGCGGACGGGCGGTTGCAGGGGGTGGTGTCCAGTGGGTCGGACATCGGGCGGGTGTATGTGTCGTCGGTCGCGGCGGGGACGTACGCGTTCGCGTGCAGCACCAACAACAACCGGCCCTGCGGCGGGGCGCGCGGGTCGTTCTGCAATCACATACGGGCGCTGATCGGTGAGGCCGTGCTGCAGTACGGGGTCGAGCGTGTGGCCCGGTATCTGAAGGTCGAGGTCTCCGGTGAGGAGGCGGACGCGCACACCGTCACCGGTGCCATGACGTCCACGCATCCGGCACAGGGGGACAGTTCGGCGGCGGCTCAGGTGTTCAGCCGGTTCCTGCGGCATCTGGCCTACCTCGAATGCGCGCCGGCCACCGCCGCGTTGCCCGAGATGCAGTGGTTCCCGACCACGAGGGCGGTGGCCTGATGCGTGCCGATCTGCTGACCGACGCCGTCGACGGGCTCGACGAGGCGCTGGCCGCCGTGGACGGGTTCGACGAGGCGCTCGTCGACGGGCTGCTGCGGCCGCAGCCCGCCCAGGCCGTCGGGCCGGCCGGGCTCGCGGACGCCGTCGCCGGGTCGCCGCTGGCCGGGCGGGTGGCCGAGGCGGCCGGGAAGACCGCTGCCGGTGCCGCGGGTGAGGAGCACTTCGTGGCGCTGGCCGCCGCGCGCACCGCGCTGCTCGGTTCCGTGCACGATGCGCTCGTCGCGCGGATCGAGGAGGCCGTCGGTCGGCCGCCCGCCGGGGAGAGCGGTGACGCGGCAGCGGTCGCGGGTGCGGAGCACGGGGAGAATCTGCTGGCCGCGGCCCGTGGTTGGCTGTGTGACCTGGCGCGGGCCGGGTGGCGCGGTATCGACCACGAGCTGGTCGCGGGAGCCTCGGCCGTGGTGTCCGCGATGCTGCCGGAGCCGGGGCTGCGCCGTCTGGCCGCGCTGCTCGACGGATTCGCCGCGGAGCTCGCCGCGTCCTGTCCCGGGGCGACGCTGGAGCGGGTTCCGGTACGGCGGTGGGCCGACCTGTGGTCGCGGGCCGTGCTGCTCACCGTGCCGGGTGCGCTCTCCGCGCCCGCCGTCGCCGAGGTCACCGGTCGTCTGCTGCCGCTCGGGGTGGACGTGCAAGAGCATGCCACCGCCGTGCAGGCCCAGGTGCACGCCGTGTTCGAGTCGGCCGGCGGTGGTGCGCCGCGGCTGGTGCGGGCCAGTGTGTCCGCGCCGAAGCCGGACAGCGTCGTCGGGGCGGGGCTGTGGCAGCTGCTCCGGCCGCACATGTCGCTGCTGGCCGCCGTGAGTGAGGGGCGGGCCATGGAGCTGGACGCCATGCCCGTGACCGGTGAGGGCGATCTGGTGTGGGACGACGCCAGGGCCAGGACGGGTGAGCCCGCCGAGGTCTTCACCGCGGCGCGGGTGGCCCTGCCGTCCGCGGTCGCTTCTCCGACCGCCCCGCTGGACCGGCATCCGGCGCGGATCGCCGTGCCGGTGCTGCTGGAGAGGTACGGGGTGGCGGACGGTGCGGACGGGCTGGTGTTCCGGGTCGCCGGGGAGTCTCTCGCCGTCGATGTCGACCGGGTTCCGGCCGCCGGTCCGCTGACCCCCGAGGTCGTCGCCTCGTCCGGTGCGTGTGTGGGGCTGCTGCGCTGGGACGCCGGGGAGTTCCGGCTCCAGCCGCTCGCCGTCGAGCGGACGGTGCGGAAGAAGGCCGTCGCCGTGCATGCGGGGGCGTGGGCCGGGGGGACGACCGACAAGGCCGGTGTGCGGGCCGAGAAGGCGGCGACCGATGCCGTCACCGTGCTGCGTGAGCGGGCGGGAAGGCTGCTGCGGAAATGAGCGAGGGGAGCATCGGCGGGGCCCCGGCACCCGGGTCCGAGCACGGGTCAGGGCAGGGGCCAGAGCCCGACGAGAACCGGCGGCAGGTGCTGTACTGGCGGCTGCTGGCCCGGCTCTTCGACCCGGAGGAGCAGGCGTCCCTGGAGTCGGCGAGCCTCGCCGTGGTCGAGGACATCGGTCTGCCGTCGGCGCTGCTCGACCCGGGGGCGTCGGTCGATTCGGTGGTGCAGCGGCATCCGGAGCTGGCGGCCGAGTTCGACGGGCTGATGACGCCCGCACCGGATGACGGCGACGGCGGCCGTGACCGGGCGGCGGAGGTGCGGCGTGCGGCGCTCGCGTCGAAGGTGCTGCTGAACGTCTTCTCCACCGGTTCCGGGACGGTCACCGCCGAGCAGTTGGCCCGGTGGCAGTCCGACGCGGGCTGGCTGGAGCGGTCGCTGGGCTGCCGGCCCGGTGAGCTGCGTGGCGGTGGCGGCCGGCGGCCGGGAGCCGCGGGAGGCGTCAGCCCGACCGGTACCGGCGTCGGCGGGCCCACGCCCGACCTCAGCCGGCTGATCCCCGAGATCGGTCCGGAGCTGGGCTCGATCGAGGCCGGGCTGGTCAAGCGGATGCATCTGCGCGAGGTGCTGGCCGACCCGGCTCTGGCGTCGCGGCTGACGCCGAGCATGTCCCTGATCGAGCAGTTGCTGCGGGACAAGGACAACCTCTCCGGGGTGGCCCTGGCGAACGCCAAGGCACTGATCCGTCGTTATGTCGACGAGGTCGCCCACGTGCTGCGCTCCCAGGTGGAGAAGGCGACCGTCGGCGAGATCGACCGGTCCGTCCCGCCCAAGCGGGTCTTCCGCAACCTCGACCTGGACCGCACCATCTGGAAGAACCTCACCAACTGGAGCCCGGAGGAGGAGCGGCTCTACGTCGACCGGCTCTACTACCGGCACACCAGCCGCAAGACGACACCGCAGCGGCTGATCGTGGTCGTGGACCAGTCGGGTTCCATGGTCGACTCCATGGTCAACTGCACCATCCTGGCGTCCATATTCGCGGGGCTGCCGAAGGTCGACGTGCACCTCATCGCGTACGACACGCAGGCGCTGGACCTCACGCCGTGGTCGCACGACCCGTTCGAGACGCTGCTGCGCACCAAGCTCGGCGGGGGCACCGACGGCACCGTCGCCATGGCGCTGGCCCGGCCGAAGATCGCCGAGCCGCGCAACACGGTCGTGGTGTGGATCTCCGACTTCTACGAATGGCGCACGGACGAGCTGTTCGAGAGCATGGCCGCCATCCACCGTTCGGGGGCGAAGTTCATCCCGGTGGGTTCGGTGACCAGCTCCGGGCGCGGCAGCGTCAACCCGTGGTTCCGGGAGAAGTTCAAGGACCTCGGTACGCCGGTGATCTCCGGCCACATCAAGAAGCTCGTGCACGAGCTCAAGACGTTCCTCACGTGATCGGCGCGGCAGCGTCACACGTCTCTGTTCGATCACCGTACGAAAGGCTTTCCCTCATGTCCGACCTGCTGCGCGCGCCCGCCGAGATCAAGTACGCGGAGGAGCTCGACTGGCTGGAGTCGATCGACGACAGCCCCAAGCCGTTCTCGTGGCGCCTGTCCCCGAAGATGGTCCGTCTGTTCATCCTCGGCTCGGAGCGGGCCGACGGGCTGGACCGGGAGGTGTCGCAGAAGTGGTTCGGTGACCGGAGCTTCGTGGAGCGGTCCATCGTCACGCTCGCCTCCGACCGCGGTCTGCTGCTCATCGGCGACCCCGGCACCGGCAAGAGCTGGCTGGCCGAGCTGCTGTCGGCCGCGATCTGCCGCAATTCCACGCTGGTGGTGCAGGGCACGGCCGGCACGACCGAGGACCACATCAAGTACTCGTGGAACGTGTCGATGGTCATCGCCAAGGGGCAGTCGCGGGAGTCGATGATCCCCTCTCCGATCATGACCGCGATGGAGGGCGGTGCCATCGGCCGTTTCGAGGAGCTGACCCGGTCCACGAGTGATGTGCAGGACGCGCTGATCTCGATCCTCTCCGAGAAGTACATCTCCGTTCCGGAGCTGGAGAGCGGGGGCGGTGACGACAACATCGTGTTCGCCAAGCCCGGCTTCTCGATCATCGCCACGGCCAACAGCCGCGACCGGGGGGTCAACGACCTGTCGTCCGCGCTGAAGCGCCGCTTCAACTTCGTCCGCATCCCGGTGGTGACGAACAGGAAGAGCGAGGCGGAGATCGTCCGCTTCCGCACCGAGGAGCTGCTTCGCCGGCACTCGATCGACCTGGACGTGCCGCCGACCCTGCTCGACGTGCTGCTGCAGAGCTTCGCCGACCTGCGGGCCTCGGCCGCGGCGGCCGGCAGCGACGACGAGAAACTGGAGTCGGCGCTGTCGACGGCCGAGCAGATCGGCGTGCTGGAGGACGCCGTCCTGCACAGCAACTTCTTCGGCGAGCGCGCCCTCACCGCCCGGACCCTGGCCTCCTCGCTGGTCGGTTCGCTGACCCGGCGCGAGCCGGAGGACCTGGCCATACTCAACAAGTATCTGCACGGGGTCGTCGAGCCGCGCAGCAAGGAAGAGGGCGGTTCCTGGCCCGAGTTCCTGGAGGGCGGCCGCGACGCGATCGCCACCCTGTCGTGAGCGGGCTCCAGGAGAGCGCGGAGAACACGTCGTTCGCCGCGCTGCGCGGGCAACTCCAGGAGGCGGCCGCCACGTTCGCGGGCGGGCCGGACGCCCTGGAGGACATTCTCCTCGGCATGGTCGACGACGTCGACCGGGCGGTGCGCGAGCCGCTGGAGATCTTCCCCGTCTGTCACCACTCCCCCGCCTCGGCGCTGGCGATGGCCCGCCGGCTGCGGGAGAAGCAGCCGAAGGTCGTGTACCTGGAGCTGTGCGAGGACATGGCGCCGCTGCTGACGGAGCTGCGCAACTGCCGGCTGCCGGTGGCGGTGCAGGCGTTCGCCGGTGACATCGACGGCTTCCCGCAGGAGTGGGCGCCGCTGTCGGTCGTCGCGCCGATCACCGAGGCGTCGGCCGAGTACCAGGCAATCGCGTACGCCCTGGACACCCCGGGGGTGGAACTGGTCCTGGTCGACCGGTCCTCGGACCACGTCTTCCAGTGGGGCAGGGAGGACGAGCGGGCCCCGGAGGGCGCGGAACCCCCGGCCGAAGCCGAGGCCGCGCTGCACGGTGAGGCCGTCGGGGTCGAGATCGGTGACCTGCGGCCCCGCTTCGCCGAACTGGAGGAGCATCTGCTGCGCCACGGCAAGGTGCGGCACTGGTCGGAGTGGTGGCACCAGTACGTCGAGGTGCCGCTCGGGGACGGCGCCGCCGACCACGACACCTACCGCCAGGTGATGTTCCTCATCGGCAGCCTGTTCCGGCGGCTCGCCCCCGGTGACGGCGGGCGGGTCCGGGTGGACGAGGACCGCGAGCGGTACATGTGGACGCGGATGCGTGAGCATCTGTCGGCGACGCAGACGGACCCGGAGGACTGTCTGTACGTGTGCGGGGCGTTCCACGCGGCCAGCCGGGTCGAGGAGTTCGGCGTGCACGGCAGCACGGACACGTTCACGATCTCGCCGCGTACCGCCACCACCTGGCAGTACGGGCTGATCCCGTCGAGTCACGCGGCGATCGAGGCGCAGTTCGGCCTGGCGGCGGGCTCGGTGTCGATCGCGGCGACGGAGTGGGCGAAGAGCCTGAAGCGGACCCGGGTGAAGCCGTACCGGCTGGAGGGCCAGGCGGGGACGAAGAGGTCCGGGCAGAAATCCGGGCAGAAGCCCGGGCAGAGGTCGGGACAGAAGGCGGTCCCCGCCGCGGTCGTCCCCGCGCCGGCGTCCCCGGCCGCCGGGGACCGGCTGTCCGGGTTCCTGCGCCGGCCGCCCGTGCTCGACGGTCTGGACGAGGCCGAACTGCTGGGCTGGTCGGTGGAGATCGTGCGGTCGGCCCGGCGCAACGGCTATCTCGCCTCCACCGCCGACGCCATCGCCGTGTTCGAGACGTCGATCCTGCTCGCCGGCATGCGGGACCGGGCCAAGCCGACGCCGTACGACTTCCAGGACGCGGCGGTCACCTGCATCGAGAAGGACAGCGTGCCGGGGCGGCGGGACGTGCGGCGGCTCGTCGAGATCATGATGGGCGGCGACCGGATCGGGCAGGTGGGCTACGAGGCGCTGCCGCCGCTCGCCCGGGATGTGTACGACCGGCTGGAACCGCTGGGGCTGAAGTTGCAGCAGCGCGGTGTGCGGCGGGCGCTGCTGGACATGACGTCACGGCCGGAGCTCGAGGCGTGTTCCGATGTGCTGTGGATGCTGCGCCGGCTGATGCCGCAGGGTGCGGCGCGGCCCATCATGGGTGAGCGGCGGCTCGGTGAGCGGTCGATCCAGGAGTCCTGGGACCTGGCGATCGGCACGCATCAGCGGGCGCTCATCGAGCTCGGCTACGAGGGTGTCAGTCTCGAACAGGTGCTTGAGCAGCGGCTGCGGCGTGACGCGTACGGTCCCCGGGCGACGACGGCGACCGTGCTGGCGGCGGTCGAGGACACGCTGCTGTACCTGCGCAGCCGCCGTCTCGCCGACGAGCTCGGTACGCACGCGCTGAAGGTGCTGGCGGCCGAGCGCAGTGTCGACGGGGCACCGGAGGTGCTGCGGCGGGCGCGTGCGCTGCTGGCGTACTACCGGACCAGCGAGCCGGTGCTGCCCGGGTGGATCGAGTCGTTCGTCAAGACCGGTTACGCCCACTACTGCACGCTGCTGCCGACGGCGTTCCGGGACGAGGACGCGACGGTGGGACAGGTCGCGGCGATGCTCGGCTTCCTGTTCAGCATGGAGAGCCTCGCGTTGTCGCTGGGCTGCGACCGGACGCAGCTGGAGCTGGCGGTCGCGCAGTCGCACCCCGACGACCCGGCGAAGACGGCACTGCTGTGGGCGGCGCAGGTGCAGCTCGGCACGCTGTCCCGGGCGGAGCTGCGGGCGCGCTGCGACGCGTTGCTGGACAACCCGCTGGTGGTGCCCGCCTATCCGCGCTATCTCAGCGGTTTCGTGCACGCCCTGGAGCCGGTGCCGGGGCTGGCGGACGTGGTCGTGGAGGCGGTGTCGAACGCGTTCGGGCGGTTGCCGGACACGGTGCTGCTGCCGTGGCTGCCGTTGCTGATCACCACCCTGCGCTCCGGTGCGGCGGATCTCGCGCCGCGGCTGATCCGCGAGGCGGGGCGGATCTTCCCTGGCCGGCTGGCGGCGCTGGACGCGTGGGTGCCGCCGTGGCGGACACCGGAGACGGATCCCTTCGCCGCGTCCCGGGCGAAGCCCGCGGCCGACGTCCCCCGGGGCGCCGCGCTGCTGTCGGCGCAGCCGGTGACGTGCGACGCGGTGGCGGAACTGCTCGGCTGCGAGGGGGGCTGGGCACGGCCGGACGTCCCTGCCGCGCCGGGCGCCGCGCTGCTGTCCGCCCACCCTGCGGCGTGCGACGCGGTGGCGGGGCTGCTGGGCTGCGACGACGGCTGGGCGGCGGCTGCGGCTCCGGCCGGCGCCGTACTGACGGCCCGGCATCCGGCGACGGCCGGGGCGCTGGAGGCCCTGCTCACCCACAGGTGAGGTGATGTGGTCCTCCTGCCCCCGGTACCGGGGCACGCCCTGGCCGACGCAGACGGCCGGGGGGTGCCCGTACGGCGGCGGTGGCGGGGGTGTGCCCGAGCCGTCGGCGGTCGGGATGCGCCCGTGGTACGACGCCGACGGCCGGGTCGCGCCCGCACCGCGGCGGGGACGCCCGGAGCGTACCCGTACCGCGGCGGGGGCGGCCGGGGCGTGACCCGTACCGCGGCGGGGCGGCCGGGGCATGCTCCGTACGACACCGACGGCCGGGGTGCGCCGGGGCCGTCGACGCCCGGGGCATGCCCGCACCGCGGCGGAGACAGCCGAGGCATGCTCCGTACGACACCGACAGCCGGGGCCGTCGGCGCCCGGGGCGTGCCCGCACGACACCGACGGCCGGAGCGTACCCGCACCGCGAGGGTGGCGGCCGGGGTGTGCCCGTAATACGACGCAGACGACCGGGGTGCCCCCTACGACACCGACGGCCGGAGCGTGCCCGTACCGCGGGCGGAGACGGCCGGGGCGTGCCCGTACCGCGGGCGGAGACGGCCGGGGCGTGCCCGTACCGCGGCGCACAGCGGCCCCTCCCCGCTGTGTCGTGGGAGGGGCCGCTGTCTCGCGGAGGGGGCCGTCCGCTCGCCGGCGGGGCCCCGTCCATGCCCTACCGCGCGGGCTCCGGGGCCGGCGCGGGAGCGTATCCGGTGGGCCGGGTGGTGAAGGTGCCGCGGCCCTGGGTGCGGCTGCGCAACCGGGTCGCGTAGCCGAACAGTTCGGCCAGCGGCACGGTCGCGGTGACGACCGTCGCACCCGCCCGGCTGACGGAGCCGGTCACCCGGCCGCGGCGCGCGGCCACATCACCGAGCACCCCGCCGACCGCGTCCTCGGGCACGGTCACCGTCACCTCGGCCACCGGTTCCAGCAGGACCATCGCGCAGGCCCGCAGGGTGTCCCGCAGTCCGAGCCGTCCCGCGGTGCGGAAGGCGGTGTCCGAGGAGTCCTTCACATGGGTCGACCCGTCGGTGAGCGTGACCCGCAGCCCGGTCACCGGGTGGCCGCCGAGGGGTCCCCCGGCGAGCGCGTCCCGGCAGCCGGCCTCGACGGCACGGACGTACTCCTGCGGCACGCGCCCGCCGACGACCGTGGAGCGGAACTCAAAGCCGGACTCCGGGGAGTCCAGTGGCTCGACGTCGAGGACGACATGGGCGAACTGGCCCGCCCCGCCGTCCTGTTTGACGTGCCGGAACACGAACCCGGACACCCCTCGGCCCACCGTCTCCCGGTAGCCGACGCGGGGCCGGCCCACGTTGACACCCAGCCCCTGATCACGCCGGACCTTCTCCACCGCGACCTCCAGATGCAGCTCACCCATGCCGGACAGCACCGTCTGGCCCGTCTCCGGGTCGGTGCGCACCACCAGCGAGGGGTCCTCCTCGGCGAGCCTCGCCAGCGCCGACGCCAGGCGCCCGGTGTCGGTGCCCTTCAGCGCCTCGACCGCGACGGAGACGACCGGTTCGGCGACCCCCGGAGGTTCCAGGACCAGCGGGGCGTCCGGCGCGCACAGGGTGGAGCCGGCGCGGGCGGACTTCAGTCCGACCACGGCGACGATGTCCCCGGCGACGGCACGGTCCAGCCGCGCGTGCCGGTCGGCGCGGACGCGCAGGATGCGCCCGACGCGTTCGGCGCGGCGTGCGGTGGCGTCCCACACGGTGTCTCCCTTCTCGATCGTTCCCGCGTAGACGCGCAGGTAGGTCAGCCGCCCGGTGGCGGTCGCGTTCACCTTGAACGCGAGGGCGGCCAGCGGTGCCGCCGGGTCGGCGGCCCGCGACTGCTCGACGCCGTCGTGGGTGCCGGTGACCGGCGGCACGTCGAGCGGCGACGGCAGGTAGGCGAGTACGGCGTCCAGCAGTGGTTCGATGCCGCGGTCGCGGTAGGCGGAGCCGCACAGTACGACGACGGCGTCACCGCTGCGGGTCAGGTCCCGCAGGGCGGCCGTGAGCGTGCCGGCACCGAGCGCACCGGTGTCGCAGAACTCCTCCAGGGCGCCCGGATGCAGCTCGGCGACGGCCTCCTCCAGCCGCCGGCGCCGTCGGTGCGCCTCCTCGCGCAGCTCGTCCGGCACCGGTGCCGGGCCGCGTGCCTCGCCCTGGTCGGTCCAGGTCAGGGCCCGCATACCGAGCAGGTCGACGACGCCGCTGAAGGTGTCCTCCGTACCGATCGGCAGGTGCACCGCCAGGGGCGCGGGGTGCAGTCGCTCCCGGATGGAGGCGACGGCGGTGTCCAGGTCGGCGCCGGCCCGGTCCATCTTGTTGACGAACGCGATGCGCGGCACACCGTGCCGGTCCGCCTGGCGCCACACCGACTCGCTCTGCGGTTCCACACCGGCGACCGCGTCGAACACGGCGACCGCGCCGTCGAGGACGCGCAGGGAGCGCTCCACCTCGTCGGCGAAGTCGACGTGGCCGGGGGTGTCGATGAGGTTGATGCGGTGACCGTCCCAGGTGCAGCTGACGGCGGCGGCGAAGATGGTGATGCCCCGGTCGCGTTCCTGCGGGTCGAAGTCGGTGACGGTGGTGCCGTCGTGCACCTCGCCGCGCTTGTGCGTGGTGCCGGTGGCGAACAGGATCCGCTCGGTGACGGTGGTCTTGCCGGCGTCGACATGGGCGAGGATGCCGAGGTTGCGGACGGCGGCGAGTGGGTTGGCGTTCATCGGCTTGCGCATGGCCCGTGGTGGCCTTTCGACTGATCCGGAAAAGGGCGGCGCGATTGTCCCCGGCGCGCACGGCGCGTCGGACGCCCCTGATGGCGTGGGGCGTCGTCGGTGATCAGCCGTGCGTCGTGGGGATCCGGTGCCGGGCGCGCAGCGGGCACCGGACGGCCGGGGACACCAGGATCACCACGGACCGGCGGGACCGGGAACGGGAACGGGGAGCGGCAGCGGTGGCGTGATCGCGCACGGCCGGACTCCCCCCACTAGTCATGAACGCACCGCCCGTCGGAGGGCGGCGCCCGTCGCGGTGAGTGTAGGGAGCGAGGAGGGAGCGGAGCCACGCATTTTCCCGGGGAGCAAGTCGACCGTTTCCCGGGACGCGCCCAACCATCCGTCTCACACTCTGGTACGGCGTTCCTGAGAATTGAGATGTCTGAGAGCCTTGGGCAACCGCTCAACCGGAAAGACCGTGAAATGCCCGCACCAACCACCAGTCCGGCCCCGGCGCCCGTCAACTCGCGGTCCCGTGTCCTCATCGCGAGCCTCATCGGGACGACGATCGAGTTCTACGACTTCTACATCTACGCGACCGCCGCCGTCCTGGTCTTCCCCACCCTCTTCTTCCCGAGCAGTGACCCGACCACGGCACTGCTGTCGTCCTTCGCCGTGTTCGGCGCCGCGATGGTGGCCCGCCCGATCGGCGCGGTGGTCTTCGGTCACCTCGGCGACCGGCTCGGCCGCAAGGGGACGCTGGTCGCCTCGCTCCTCACCATGGGCATCGCCACGTTCCTCATCGGTGTGCTCCCCACCTACGCGCAGGCCGGCTGGATCGCCACCGCGCTGCTGGTGCTGATGCGGCTCGCCCAGGGCTTCGCCCTCGGGGGCGAGTGGAGCGGCGCGGCCCTGGTCGCCACCGAGAACGCGCCGAAGGGCAAACGCGCCCTCTACGGCACGTTCCCGCAGCTGGGCGCGCCGCTGGGCTTCATCATCGGCAACGGGCTCTTCCTGATCATCGGCGCGCTGCTGCCGTCCTCGGCGGGCGCCGACCCGTCCCAGCCCTCGGACGCGTTCCTGAGCTGGGGCTGGCGCATCCCGTTCCTGTTCTCCGCGGTGATGGTCGTGATCGGGCTGTGGGTGCGGATGCGTCTCGTCGAGGCGCCGGTCTTCGCCCAGACCCGCGAGGCCGGACTGGTGCGCAAGCTGCCGCTGGCCACCGTCTTCCGCAGCCACTGGAAGCAGCTGGTCCTCGGCACGTTCTTCATGCTGGCGACGTACGTGCTCTTCTACCTGATGACCACGTTCTCGCTGAGCTACGGCCGTACGCCCGAGGACGACGCCGTGCCCGGGCTGGGGTACAGCTACACCACCTTCGTGCTGATGATGATCTTCGGCGTGCTGTTCTTCGCCGTGTTCACCCTGGTCTCCGGCCCGCTCGCCGACAAGTACGGCCGACGCTCCACCCTCATCTGGGTCACCGCCGGAATCCTGGTCTTCGGGCTGGTCTGGGTGCCGCTGATCGGCATGGGCACGCTGGGCGTGGTGCTGTGGCTGGTGTTCGGCTTCACGCTGATGGGCATGACCTTCGGCCCGATGGGCGCGCTCCTGCCGGAGCTCTTCCCGACGAGCGTGCGGTACACGGGTTCCGGCATCTCCTACAACGTCAGCTCGATCCTCGGCGCGGCCGTCGCCCCGTTCATAGCGGTGGCCCTGTGGGAGGCCGGCGACGGTTCGCCGTGGCTGGTCGGGGTCTACCTGTCCGCGATGGCGCTGCTGACGCTGGTCGCGCTGCTGCTCGGCAAGGAGACGAAGGACGTCGGCCTGGACGAGGGCGAGACGTCCGCCGGCCCCGGGCACGACGAGATCCCGGCCGCTACCACCGCGGCCCGCTGAGCCGTCCGGCAGGCCCCACCGAGGCCCTCCCCGCCCGTGTACCGGGCGCGGAGGGCCTCGGTGTCTTTGCCCCGGCCGGAGGTGGATATCTGAGCGTCACCCGCGCGAGGTCCGTCATCCCCTGGTCCGCGCCCACTGTCGCGACTCGTCCGCGCTCGCACCCGGTTCCGGCACACCGCCCAGGCCGCACGCCGTGTCGAAGTCCGTCTCCCGGACCTCGAGCAGCAGCGGCAGGTCTCCGGTGTCCCCGTGCAGCCCGACCAGCACGGCCGCGAGCCGCAGTTCGTACGTCATCGATGACCGCGTCTCAGGCCGCGGCAGATGCCGCAGCGGTTCGCGAGCCGCGCACTCGGCGGGGACGGTCCGATGCGCCATCGTGATCAGCGGGCGTACAACTTCGTAGGGATGCCGGGTGTCTTCAAGGCGCCGGAGAGATGCGCCTCCGGCGCCTTTCCGAGCAGATTGGGGACCAAGTGGGGAAGCAGGTCTGGAGAGTCGTCGTGGCCGGTGGTGCGGCGGCGGCGTTCACGGCCGTGGCCGCGGTGCCGGCCGGGGCGGCCGAGGGTGGGGTCTCGTTCAGCCGTGTCCAGGTGAACGGCGGCAAGCCGATCGTGATCGGGACGTCGGCGGAGGTCGCGGTGCCCGCCTCCTTCCGGATGACGACCACGCGCAAGTGGAAGTCTCCGGCGGTGTTCCTGTACCGCAAGGGGGCCGACCGGCTGTGGCACGCCATCGAGACGAGCGACTGCATCAAGGTGAAGTCGGGCGTCTGCGACTTCGACGAGACGATGTACTTCGACCCGAGCGTGTGGGACATGCACAACAGTGAGGCCGGCGCCTGGAGGGTCGGGGCCGAGGTGTACTTCAAGGGCGGCGGCAGTGACGTCGACGACAAGGGTCTGACGGTCCACGTCAAGCGACAGTCCCGACTCACCGTCAACGCCTCGCCCGAACCGGTGGTCAAGGGCAGGACCATCACCGTGACCGGAAAGGTCACCCGGGCCAACTGGGAGACCAGGAAGTACGGCTCCTACGGAGGCCGCCTGGTGAGGCTGCAGTTCAAGCCCGCCGGAGCCACCTCCTACACCACGGTGAAGAAGGTGTACTCGAACGGCTCGGGCAACCTCAAGACGACCGTGAAGGCCTCCAAGACGGGTACGTGGCGCTGGTTGTACAACGGCAACACCACCACCGGGCCGTCGACGTCGTCCGGGGACCACGTCGTAGTGAAGTGATCACCGAAGTGATGTCCGCGGTGCCGACGGGCCGGTGGGCACCGCGCCGGCGGTAACTGCCGCGACGGTCCGGGCGTCGGGTCCGCCACGATCGGGCGAACCCGACGCCTTGCACCCTGGCCGACCGGCCCTGGGGGAACGGCACGCCACCGTAAGCGGTGACGCCAGCTCCCGTAAGAAGGCGGTCCTCGCGGAGCTTCGGGGGCGGTGCCACCGGGGATGATCCAGTCGTGGGGCAGCGCTCTCGTGCCACTTCCCCGCCGCGCGTCGGCGTCCGTGTACAGCGCCCTCCCATACAGGCGTCGCTGCTGACCCGCCCGTCGCAGTCACCACGCCGGCGGTCATGCACAGTCCCTCCCCGCAGCAGCCCCGGCTGCCCTCCGTCCTCCCCATGCCCTGCACCGAGTTCGCGATGGCCTTCACCCGGCTACGGACCCGCGTGCACCTGGCACGCCCACAGGCTCGGGGTCCCCGGGTACGTGTCGCGCAGGGTGCGTACGGCCAGGTGCAGGGCCTCGGCCGTGCGGGCGACGTCGAGTGTGCCGTCGCCCGTGTTCAATTCCTCGTACACGCTGAGCGCGACCTCCGCCCCGATCGCATCGTCGACGTGCCACAGCGAGCCGACCACATGGGGGAAGCCCGCCATCTGGAAGGCGCTGACGATGTGGACGGCCTCGTCGGCGAGTTCGGGGCTGGTGTGCAGGGTGGCGCAGGCGGAGAGGTAGGCGAGCCGGACCGACGGGAGCCGGAGCCGGGCCAGGTCGCGGACGGTCAGCGGATGTTCGGTGTGGTCGTGCAGAACGAGCCGGCTGCCCGACGGGCGCTCCAGGTCGCCCAGGGCGTGGCACGCGAAGTGCGCGTAGGCGTGGCGGCGCAGGGCGGAGGCGACCGCGGAGCGCGTGGCGGAGGTGTCCGCCAGCAGCGCGGCTCCGGGGAGCAGTCGTGCCAGGTGCTCGGCTTCGTGGCGGGCGCCCGGCAGCGGGGCCTGGCCGGTGGCCTCCGCGACACTGACGACCAGGGTGCCGGTGCCCGTCGGGCGGACCACGCGCCGGCGGGCGTGGTGCAGGGCCCGCAGCGTCGGCGTGTAGGAAGAGACCACCGTGTCCAGGGCGCCGGGAGAGCCGTCGGCGGGGGCCGCCGCGTGCACGGGCAGCGTGCCCAGCAGGCCGCCGGGCGACCACCACACGCGGGTGGCCCCGGGCAGGCGGTCGAGGACCGGGCCGGTGACCGTCTGCCAGAGCCAGGCGAGGGTTTCCCGTATGTCCTGCTGCGCGCGCCGGGACTGTCTGCGTGAGGTTCCGGGCGTCTCGATGCGGACCAGCGCGTCCTCGAAAGTCCGTCGGCGCTGGGCCGTCGTCTCCGGGGCGAGCCCGGGGAGCGGTACGGCCTCGATGGCGTGTTCGGTGACGACCAGGGCGTCGCTGCCGTACGGGGAGACGTTGACCAGGACCACCGGGCCCGCCGCGGCCGTCGCGCGCAGCTCGCGTTCGTCCCAGTCCCGTACCGGGCGCAGCAGGCCCAGTTCGGGGTGTTCGGCGCGGATCCGGTCGGTGAGGTCCCGCCACTCCGCGGCCAGGCGCCGGCGCTGATCGGCCCGTGATCTCCGGCCGGGCGATCCCTCTTCCGGCAATTCTTCGCCGGCGGTGGCCGTGTCAAGGGCGTCCCGGAGCTCCTCGAAGCGGACGGCGAGGTCCGGGGCGGTCTCCCGGAGCCGGGTGAGGTCGCTGTCGGCGTCGAAGGCGTGGGAGAGGATCACGCCCCTCGCGTGCTCGAGCAGGCCGACCGCGAGCCCGGGGCGGCCGCAGCGCACCGCGCAGGCAGCGGCGGCGGCGCCCAGACCGACGGTGCGGCTCAGCAGGAACTCCTGGTCGTCGCGGACAAGCTCGCGGGGAGCCACGGAGTGCAGCAGATCGACCGCCACCACGAAGCCGTCCAGGGCGCCGTCCCAGTCGCCCAGCTCCGCCCGGACCTCGCCCCAGGCCCGTGCCGCGTGCAGCCGCTCGGAGGGCGCACACTGCTGTTGCAGGGCCGCCTCCCTGAGGACCTCGGCGGCCTCGGCCAGGTCCGCCCGGCGGCGGCGCCGGTCCAGGGCCAGCTCGTACAGGGTCGTGCCAAGGGCGCCCAGGCGGAACGTGCGCTTGGGGTCGCCTGGTGGTGTGGCCTCGACCGCCCGGCGGTGCAGCGCGACCACCTCGCGCCGGGCGGCCGACGACAGCAGGGTGCGCGGGCTCTCCCTCCGCGCGGCTGCGGCCACCACCAGGGCGCGCGGCAGGTCGGGCGAGTTCGCGGGCAGTGCCGCGATCACGGCGTCGGCCAGCTCCCGTGCCTCACGGACCGCGCCGGGCCGCGGCGTCCGCCGGTGGAGCGTCACCAGGGCGACGGCGAGGCGGAACCGCCGACGGGGCACCTGGGGATCGCCCTCCGGCGTCAGTGCCAGAGCCTGGCGGAAGAGCTCCACGGCCTCCTCGAGTTGGGCGACTGGGTCGGCGGCGCGCTCGTGGCCCGTCAACAGGCCGATCCCCATCGAGCTGAGCAACACGGCATCATGGGCTTGACCCAGGCCGGGCAGCGTGGTGGCGCGGCGGCGGCATTCCCGGGCTTCCTCCAGGTCCTCGCCGTCCTCGGTCAGGCGGTGACGCAGATTCAACGCCGCACTGAGGTTAAGCAGCCGCAGCCCGAGCACTCCGTGGCCCTCGGGGGTGAGTGCGACCGCCTCCCGATGGGCCTCCACCGCCGCGTTCAGCTCCTCCACCCTCCCCGAGCGTTCGTGGCAGGCCAGCAGCACCAGGCCAAGGTAGCTGAGTGTCGAAGGGCGGTCCGGGTGGGCCGGCGGCAGGGACGCCACGGTCTCCCGGATGCGGCGCAGCACCTCGTCCAGGTCCGCCCCGTTCCTCGCCGGATCGCGTGTGTAGCGGGTGTACAGGGCCAACGCCGGGGCAAGGAGGGCCGGCTGCGGGGCACCCGTCGTACTCCCGGACGCGGTGGTGCGGCCGGCGAGGTCCAGTGCCGCCTGCAGATCGTCCTGGGCTCCGGTTCTGACGGAGCGGGAGCGCAGCACGTTGCCGAGTGCGTTGCGCAGGGCTGCTCTCTCCCCTGGATGCCGCGCCACCCGGAGCGCCTCGTCCAACACGTGGGCCGCCTCGTCCAGGTCCTCCACCCGGCCGGTGTGCTGCGACCTCAGGGTGAGCGCCATGCCCAGGTCGTGGCCCGCCACCGCAGGTCCCTGCTGCTGGACGGGGAATCCCCGGCGACACAGGTCCACCACTTCGTCGCACTCCTCCGCCGTCGCCCCCTCCGCCATCCGCAACATCAGCAGGGCGCGTCCCAGCGCGCCGTGTCCGTGAGCCAGGTGCGGGTGCCCCGGCGGGAGCTGGGCCGCCACGTCACGGGCGATGCCCACCGCATCGCGCAGGTCCTCGGTGTCGAACGACGTCTGGTAGCGATCCAGGAGCCGGCGGCCCAGGCCGTCCAGGGCGAGGAGCCGTGCGGGGGAAGCGGCCGGGGCCCCCTTGACCGCGCGGTGGATGAACCGGACCGGGTCCCCGTCCGCGAGGTCCCCGAACGGCCAGGTCGTCCCGGCGAGGGCCACGGCACGGGCCGCCGCTTCGAGCCGGTCGGCGAACCAGTGGTCGTATTCCCAGGTCGCGAGGACGGCGAGGCTGCCGCTTCCGACGGCCTGCGCAAGAAGGTGCTCACGGGAGAGGGCCGGCGCGGCCACCACCACGGCCATCCGGTGGAGCCGCAGGACGTCTTCGGACGCGTCCGGCGGCGGGGTGTGCTGCCGGCCCTCCGCCGCGATCACGGCGGCGGTGCACAGGGCCGACCACTCGGAAGGGCCGTCCGCGCCCGTCGGGTCGGGGTGTTCGGCCGGGTCGGTGGCCGCGTAGGGTGCCGCCAACTCCGGTGGGACCGACGCCGGATCGGCGACCCATACCGGGAAGAGCAGCGCCCCGGCCATCGCCCCGTACACACCTGCGTGCTCCGCGGGGCCGGCCGCCGCACGCAGGAAGCAGAGCCAGCCGACCGCGTGCCGAGCCTCCATGTCCGTCCTCGGGTCGGCGGTCCTCAGCAGACCCCGGAGTTCGGCGTCCGCTCCGGGGCACGCCACCACCTCCGTGCCCGTTCCCCCGTCCGCCTTCACGGCCCGGTCGAGGCGCGCGTGGAGCGCTCTCAGATATCCATCCCGGTCGTACGCCATCCCGTCACTCCCCCACCGCAGAGGTTCACCGACACCTCGAAGAGGCTCTCAACTCTTCTTTATTGCGGCACACTTGAACCATGACCGCATCTCCTTACCTACCCCGACCCGACAGGGCGGCAGCGGCGCTGTGCGCCTTGCTCGGCTCGCCCGAGGATCTGCGGCAGCCCGGGGTCGGGGAGGCGGCCGAGCGGGCGCGCGACCTGCTGCGGTCGGGTGCGGACGCCGACGAACTCGCGGCCTGCTACCGCGCCCTGGACACGGCGCTGCGCCGGAACGGGGACGCGCGCGGGCTGGTCGGCGCGTCCCGGGGCGTCACGGCTCCCGGCATCGCGCCTCACGTCAAGGTCGCCGTCTGCCCCGAGTCGCCCGTCTGCGCCCGCGTGGAACGGGCCCGCGACCTGCTCCCCGCACCGTTCTGCGCCGTGCACGGCACCCGTATGCGCAAGAGCCGGCTGGGCTCGGCACCGTGACCCCGCGCCCATGAACCCCCTCCTCGCCACCCTTGGCGGCAAACTCACCGAACGCTGGCTGAACTCGCTGGTCCTCCCCGGTGCCCTGTTCCTCGCCACGACCGCCGTCGGCGCCGTCCTGGGACACCACCACTGGCACGACGTCGACCGGCTGCGCACCACCCTTGACGACCTCGCCGCCCGCCCGGCCGTGGACCGCACCGGCACCGCCGCGCTCCTGGTCGCCCTCGTCCTGCTCACCGCGACCGGGGCCTCGCTCGGCGCGCAGTTCGTCGGCAGCGGGATCGAGCGGTGGCGGCTGCGCTTCGGCCGGGACCGGTACTCGCGTGTCAGGACGGCGCGCCGGGCCCGTCGGTGGCGGCAGCGGGACGCGGAGCTCACCGTGGCCGTCGAGCACGCCCACCGCGCGGGTACCGGACCCGATGCTGCGGGGGCGGGCGCGGAGGCTCTGGCGCGGGTCCTGGCCCTGACCGAGGCCCGCGACCGCATCGCGCTGCGCGAACCGTCCCGCCCCACCTGGTACGGCGACCGCATGCAGGCGGCGGCCGATCGCGTCGAGGCCGCCTACGGTGTGGACCTCGCCGTCCTGTGGCCCCGGTTGTGGCTGATCCTCCCCGAACCCGCCGTGGGCCGGATCCAGTCGGCGCACGACTCCTTCGGCGCCGCCGCCCGCCTCGCCGCCTGGGCCGTCGGCTATGCCCTGCTCGCCTGCTGGTGGTGGCCCGCTGCGGCGGCCGCCATCGGCTGCGCGGTCGTCGCCCGCTCGCGCGCCCGCAGCGCCCTGGACGCCCTCGCGGGACTCATCGAGGCCGCCGTGGACGTGCACGGCCGCGAGCTGGCCACCCGGATCGGACTGTTGCCCCCCGAGGCACCGGGACGGCTGACCCAGGACACGGGAGACGACATGTCGGCGCTGTTCAGGAAAGCCGAGTGACGGCGGGAGCCGTACGGCCGGTCCGGGAATCCGACCAGATGGTACCGACGTCCGATCAGGCGATGGGCATGCCCGGGGCCCTCGAGGGAGCGGTCGGCCACCGGGTCCTGGACATCGGCACGGCACCGGATACGTCGCGGCCCGGCTGTGTCACCGGCTCGGCGACGACGCGCTGACCTCCGTCGAGGTCGACGAGGACCTGTCCACCCGCGTCCGCGCCGCCCCTGGGCCACTTGCGGGTTCGCCCCGGACCTGGTCGTCCGCGACGGCCTCGCCGGGCACCGGGCCGGGACCCCTACGACCGAACGACCGCCACCTGCGGCTTCCCCGCCGTCCCCCGCGACGGGATCACCGGCGATCTCGTCTCACTTGCTCGCGCAGTGGCGTCGGCCCGCTTCCCGCCACAGCCCCCGGCGGCCGATCCGGACGGAGCAGATGTACTCGGTCAGGACCGAGCGGGCGGACGGATTCCACGCGGCGTTCCTGTCCCCTGGTCTCTGCAGCAACGCCCTGACGGAAAGCAGCCGACGAGGGCCGACGATCTCCTGGATAAGCTACCCGGGCGCCGCGGAAGGCCGGAGGCGAACGGGGAAGGACGACGCATGGCATGGGACGAGTGGGAGCAGCTCAAGCAGGAAGCCGCTCAGCAGCACGGGACGCAGGTGCAGCTCAACCAGCTTCCGCCGGGTGACGAACCGGGTGCCTCCATACCCACCAGCAGCGTCACCAAAGGGCTCGTCTCCAGCAAGAAGGCGTGGAACAAGGCCGGGGAGGACATCGGCGGGCTGGGGGGCGACGTCGACAAGGCCGTGAAGAAGCTGCAGGACGGGCAGCAGGGACTGGGCGACACGGCCGGATGCCTGTCGGCCGCGGCGCAGAAGGAGGTCCACGGTTCCTGGGCCTCCTACCTCAAGGGCGTCGACGACCGCTGTGACAGGGTCAAGAAGGTCTTCGAACAGATCGGGCACGACCTGCTGTTGACGGACGAGGCCGTACGGTCGGCGCTCGGCGCCATCGACACCCGGTTCGCGGACACGCCCGCCCTGGGCGGTCAGACCCCGGGGCGGTGACGGACCACCATGGACCTCGCGACCCTCAAAAGGCTGAAGCCCTCCGAATTCGAGGAGGCCGCCGATGGCTACCGTGCCGCAGGTGACATGGCCGACGCGGCCAAGGACCAGATCGACCGTGTCGTCGTCCCCGGCATGCGTAAGTCCCTCAAGGGCGAGTCGCTGGACGCGGCCATCGGAGAGCTGCGGAAGCTTTCGGCCAACTTCCACTACTCACAGATCGAATGCGGCCTGATCAGCACGGCGCTGAACGGATTCGCACACGAACTGGACGCCGCCCGGAAGAAACTCCTGTCCGCGCTCGACGACGCGGAGGCGGCGAAGTTCACCGTCAACGCGAACGGCAGCGTCACCTATCCGGAAGGCGGGCCGACGGAGGGATCCGGGTCGCCGGCCAAGGGCGGCACGGTCGGCAGCGTCTCCGATCCGACGGCTCAGGCTGTGGCTCGCCAGGCCGCGAACGTCGATCCCAACCCCCACCACGCCAGGGCCCTGGCCATCGCGGACCGTGTCGCCCAGGCCCTCAAGGAGGCGACGGAGGCCGACACCAAGTGGGCACCGAAGATCCGCGCACTGAAGGCCGACGACGACTTGACCGTGTCCCACGAGGATCTACGGGACGCCCAGTCGGACATGGGCGGTGTCCGCGAGGCGGGCAAGGAGTACCTGGCGTCCATCGGGGGACCGCCGCAGAACGCCACTCCTCAGCAGAATGCGGACTGGTGGAGGGGGCTCGCCCTTGAGGAGCGCGAGGCGTACCTCGCCACCCACCCCGAGCTCGTGGGGAGGCTGGACGGCCTGCCGGCCGAGGTCAGGGACGAGGCGAACCGGGTGGTGTTCGAGGAGAAGCGCTCCGAGTACCAGCTCAGGCTCAACTCGATCCCGAAACCGCCCGCCAACGAGTGGACGTGGATCACGGCGGGCCCGTACCCGTCCAAGGTGCACACGGACGAATGGATGGCGTGGAACCGGCAGCACGGTGACGAGTACCGCCGCCTCACCGCATCCCTCAAGGGCATGAACGCCATCCAGGGCCGTTTCGACGAGACGGGCAAAGAGGGACTTCCCGAGGCCTACCTGCTCGGCTTCGACCCGGAAGGGAACGGCAGGGCCATCGTCGCGACCGGCAACCCCGACACCGCCCAGCACCAGGCGGTGTACGTACCCGGCACCACCTCGAACCTGGAGAAGGTCGGGGGTGACATCAACCGGATGACCGAACTGTGGCGCCAGACCAACCAGGCGTCACCCGATGCCTCCGTCTCGACCATCACCTGGCTCGGCTACGACGCGCCCCAGTCGATCGTCAAGGACGCCCCCTTCGAGCACTACGCCTACGACGGCGCACCGGCGTACCGGCAGTTCATGGACGGCCTCGACGCTTCCCACTCCGGCCCCGGGGAACCGCACCGCACCGCCATCGGCCACTCGTACGGCACCACCCTCATCGGAGCCGCCGCCGAGACCGGAACCCTCAACGCCGACGATGTGATCTTCGCCGGAAGTCCCGGCGTCAAGGTCGGCCACGCCGACGAGATGGACGTCCCGAAGGGGCACGTCTGGAACCAGGAGGCCGACGACGACCCCGTGCCCGACATCGGCCGTTGGGGCCACGGCGGCAGCAACTGGAGCCTCGGCGGCGGTGTCTTCCTGATTCCCAGCGACGAGGAGGCCTTCGGCGCGAACCAGATGAACACCGGCCCGGAGGGAAGCGGTCCCACGGGAACCACCGGGGCCACGGGCCACAGCCAATACTGGGACCAGGGCACGACGGCGTTGAAGAACCAGGCGCTGGTTGTGGTCGGCAAGTACGGCTACGTAACCACTCCCGAATAGGACGGTATGACGGTGTCGAGCGCCGTTCCATCGCCCACTCGACGAAGATCTTGGAATCCCATGTTCTACGGACCACGCCCCGTACAGGCCCCGCGCCACCACCGGGGCGGCTTGCCCCGGACCCTGCCCCTGGCCCTCGTCCTGACCGGACTTCTCCTCAGCGGATGTGGCATGACCGACAACGACAGCAGCGATTCCCCCGACAACACCGCCGGCGACTCCCAGGAGGCCCGTACGAGCCTTCCCGACGCGGGCACGGCAACGACCGATGACGCGGTCGCCGCCGTGAAGGAGGTGTCCAGCGAGATCTACCGGTTCGCCGGTGTCCCCGGCAAGGCGTCCGAGCCCGGCCCCGGCGTCAAGGAGTGCGCAGGCAAGGACCCGGACACGTACTTCACCGTCTACCACCCCTGGAACTTCGCGCCGTCCAAGCCCGAAGACCTCAACGTGGCGATGGAGAACCTGAAGAAGAAGCTGGACACGGGCGACTGGGTGACCAAGAAGCTGTACCACGACAACAGCCCCAACGAGGCGCTCAACCTGATCGCCGACAACGACGCGAAGAAGGTCAGCGTCTGGGTCGTCCAGTACTCCAAGGACGCGAAACCGAGCCTCGGGATCAACGTCACGTCCGGCTGCTACCAGGTGCCCGAGGGAGAGACGGTCGACCACTTCTGACACCGCGGGGACGAGCCGGGCCCTCGGAGGCGGGTCGCCCAGCGGCCGGTGCCAAGGCCGGACAGTGAGGACGGTGGCGGTGGCGTCCGGCTCACCTCCCCGCACGGCCGCGGAAGCCGTCCGTTCGGGGTTGCCGAAGGCCAGTGCGCAGGCGGCGGCGCGGGAAGAAATGGCCGCCATGATGGTTGAAGACTCCTCCATCGACTCCACCAGGCCCAGCTCGCCCGCGTCTACGACTACCTGCTCGGCGGCAAGGACGCCTACGCCGTGGGCCGGGACGTCGGCGACGTGTTCCTGCGGACCTCCCCGGTTCGGTGGCCATCGCCTTCGCCAACCGCGCGGCCCTGACGCGGGCGGTCACTCAGATCGTGACGACCACCGACGTGCGGCAGTTCATCGACCTGGGCAGTGGCCTGCCGACCGTCGACCCCAGGTACTGGTCCACGGCTGTGCGCTGCTGGAGCGGAACGACCTGACCCGGGGCGTCCGAGCCGACGCACGCGACCCCGAAAGCGTCCGTACCCACCACTCCCAGCGAGTCACGGGCGCGGCCGGCGGCGGGACCGCCAGTCGGCGACGACGGGGAACGGGGAGTGCGCCATTCATCGCCTGGAGGAGTACCTGCCCGACGGGCTCGGGCCGGGAGGGCGAGGAAGCCTCGATGGTCGGTCGTGACCTCGTGGGTCGCGCCGGCCAACGGTGAATGACCTGCTGGGTGGCCCATTGAGCCGTCTCGCGGCCGGGACGGGCGCGCTTGGGATACGCATCACAGTGGGCCCCTCACCTGGCATCGAACGACCAGAAGACGCCGACCTCTTCCGATGAGACGACGATGAACCCGAAGTCGCCGATGAACTCGGTGAGAGGGTTCCAGCCGGTAACCCCGTTCGTGAGATCCGGTGACGGGGTTTCCCTCGCTTCGGAGACGTTGCTGTAGCAGGAGATTCGATCTCCGTACCGGTCGAGCACAGTTCGGGCGTCAGCGAGTGCTGCCCTGGTCTGTTCCTCCGTTCCGACCGGCCCCCATTCGCCATCACCACCAGCGCGTCCCTTCGCCAGCCGGCGAGGGTCCTCGGACCGGTTGCAGCGAAGGTGTACACGTCATCCAGCAGCCGCAGAACGGCGTCTTCCCACGTGACTTGGGTCATGGTTCGCCTTCTCTTGTCGGACGGATCGGTCACAGCGCCGACAGCCCCCCGATGCTCGGTCCTGAATTCGTTGAGCGCCCTTATCCCCACGATCGCGTTCAGGACGGTGCCCTGGCCCAGCTGGGACGCACCGTTCGCAAAACTCTTGCCCAGGCCGTTGACCAGGCCGCCCTTGACGGCGTCCATGCCGACGCCGTCCTTGAGGTTGGCCTCGACCGCTTCGTCGGCATCCTCGGAAGACGCCCGGAATGTGAAGAGGACCCGCGGCCGCATCGGCCCGGGTCCTCTGTACACGTCTCTTTGATGGTGAGTGTCCGAGGGGGGACTTGAACCCCCACGCCCGATAAAGGGCACTAGCACCTCAAGCTAGCGCGTCTGCCATTCCGCCACCCGGACAAGGTGTCCGCCGCCTGACCGGGGGTGTTCCCCGCGGCGACATGGACAACCATACCAAGGTTTCGCAGTGCCTTTCACCTGCGTTTCCGTGCCCCGGGTGGCGGCCGGGAGGACACCGTGGGCGGTGGGTCCGTCAGCAGCGGCGCTTGCGCAGGGCCGCCATGTTGTCGTAGCTGATCTTGGCCTCGCGCAGTGACTGTGCGGGGTCGGTGGCGCTCGGGGCGTTGTCGTCCTCGACCATCGGGTTGCGGTAGTTGCTCTGCCCGACCCGGGAGAAGAACGTCGTGTAGTCGATGTCGCCGGTGCCGAAGGGCACCATGTCGTAGCCCATGCCGTTGGTGGTGTCGACGACGCCGTCCTTGGCGTGGAAGAGCGGGTAGCGCTTGTTGTGGCGGGCGACCAGGCCGGCCGGGTCGAAGACGCTTCTGCGGGTGGAGCCGTCGGGGGCGGTGTACGTGTGGAACTTGTACTGGGCGACGTGTGCCCAGAAGATGTCCATCTCCAGCCAGACGAGCTTCGGGTCGGTGATCTTCAGGAAGTACTCCAGCTTCCGTATGCCGGAGCTGCGGGTCGGCCGTCCCTGGTCGTCGAGCGGGCCGCGGTCGAGGAGGAAGCCGTAGGCGCTGTCGTGGTTGTGGGTGTAGAGCTTGATGCCCTCGCGGCGGGCGATCGCGCCGAGGGCGTTCCACTTGTCGGCGGCCACGTCCCAGTCGGCGCGGTAGGAGCTGCCGGTGGGGTCTCCGCCGGTGCCCATGTGGTCCATGCCGAGGATGTTGGCGATCTCCAGGTGCTTCTTGAAGGCGTCCTTGTCGGCCGTGGTCAGCGGCCAGGAGCCCGGGATGAAGCCGTGGTTGCCCTGGGCGCGCAGGCCGTAGTCGTCGAGCCAGCGGCGCAGCAGCCTGGCGCCCTCGACGGATTCCAGGTCGGCGCCGCCGGGCGCGTTGGCGTGCTGGCGGTAGCCGGCGAACTCCACCTGGCGGTAGCCGTGGCGGGCCAGCTGCCTGAACACCTCGCGGAAGCCGGAGGGCAGGTCGCCGGCGAGGGGGTCGCGGACGGTGGCGTCTCGGACGGTGTAGAGGATGATGCCGCGCTTGTGGGGCGGGACGAGTACGTGGCCGCGACCGTGGCCGTGCCCGTGGCCGTGGTCTCTGCCGCGGTCCTGGGCCAGGGCGGGGGCCGCTCCGAAGACGGGGGCGGCGACGGCTCCGGCCGCCACGGCGGTGCAGGTGCTGAGGAAGCGGCGCCGGGCCACGCCGAGGCTGCGGCGCAGGTTCTCGTCCGGGGTGGCGGATCCGGTTGCGGATCCGGTTGCGGCTTCGGTGCGGGAAGGGTCGGGGTAGAGGGTCACGGGTGGCCTGCCTTCTCGGTCGTGGGCGGCCCCGGGGCCGCCGAGACCTGCCGTTGTCAGTGCTGTGTGTTTCACTCTCGGTAGTCGGAATGCGGCGGCCGTACGGGGTGCGGTGTCAGCCGAGTCCGGCGAGCCGGAGCAGGAGTTGTTTCACATCGGTGGCCGCGACGCGGTCGCCGACAGCGCGGGGGGTGGAGCAGATGAGGAGCGGACCGTCGTCGTCGCTCGCGGGGAGGCGGCCGTGGCTGCCCCGAATAGGTGAGGGGTCGAGGGGCACGACCGCCATGCGGTAGCGCATGCCGAGCTTCTTGCGCGCCAGCGCGGTGGCCGCCTTGACCTTGACGTAGGGGTCGAGGGGGTCCATGAACAGTTCGACCGGGTCGTAGCCGGGTTTGCGGTGGATCTCGACGAGCTGCGCGAAGTCGGGCGCGCGGGCGTCGTCGAGCCAGTAGTAGTACGTGAACCAGGCGTCGGGTTCGGCGACGGCGACGAGTTCGCCGGCGCGCGGATGGTCGAGGTGGTGGGCCTTCTTGCCCTCGTCGTCGAGGAGTTGCTCGATGCCGGGCAGTCCGTCGAGGGCGGCGCGGGTGGCGTCGAGGTCCTCGGGGCGGCGCACGTAGACGTGGGCGAGCTGGTGGTCGGCGACCGCGAAGGCGCGGGAGGCCATCGGGTCGAGGTACTCCATGCCGTCCTGGGTGTGCACCTCGAGGAGGCCGGCGCGGCGCAGGGCGCGGTTGATGTCCACGGGCCGGTTCACGCGGGTGATGCCGTACTCGGAGAGGGCGACGACGGTACGTCCCTCGGCGCGGGCGTCGTCCAGGAGTGGGGCCATGGCGGCGTCCAGATCGGCGGCCGCTTTCAGGGAGCGCGGGTCGTCGGGGCCGAAGCGCTGCAGGTCGTAGTCGAGGTGCGGGAGGTAGCAGAGGGTGAGGTCCGGGTGGCGGGTGCGCATGATGTGGCGGGTGGCGTCGATGATCCACCGGCTGGAGACCAGGTCGGCGCCGGGGCCCCAGAAGTGGAACAGGGGGAACGTGCCGAACTTCTCGGTGAGTTCGTCGTGCAGGGCGGGCGGCCGGGTGTAGCAGTCGGGTTCCTTGCGGCCGTCGGCGTAGTAGACGGGGCGGGGGGTGACGGTGATGTCGGTGTCCGCGCCCATGGCGTACCACCAGCAGATGTTGGCGACGGTGTAGCCGGGGTGGGCGCGGCGGGCGGCGTCCCAGAGCTTGTCGCCGGCGACGAGGCCGTTGTGCTGCCGCCACAGCAGTACGTCGCCGAGCTCGCGGAAGTACCAGCCGTTGCCGACGATGCCGTGCTCGGAGGGCGGGGTGCCGGTGAGGAAGGTGGACTGGGCGGCGCAGGTGACGGCGGGCAGGACGGTGCCGAGCGGGGCGCGGGAGCCGGATTGCCCGAGCGACGTGAGGTGGGGCATGTGGTCGAGGAGGCGGGGGGTGAGGCCCACGACGTCGATGACGAGGAGGGGGGTGGGGTCGCTCATGGGAGTTCCTTCAGGCCGAGGTCCGTCAGGAGGTCGCGGGCGAGGGTGAGTTCGGCGGCGATGCCGTCGGCGAGCTGGGTGCGGCCGCGGGGGCGGAGCTCCGGCGGGAGGGCCTGCCAGGTGTAGGTCTCCACCTCGAGATGGTGGGTGAGCGGGTGCGGGCCGCCGACGAGGCCGGTCAGGGCGGATCTCAGGACGGGGAGTGTGGAGGTGAGGGGTGCGGCGGGGGCCGCGTGCAGCGGGACGTGGAAGTGGGAGCGCCAGGGGCCCGCGTCGGGCAGGGCGTCGCCGGTCAGGGCCTCGTCGAGGTCGTCGGTGCCGCGCAGGCCGGCTGCGGTGGAGGTGCGGGTCTGGTGCAGGAAGCGGGGTTCGGCGAAGGCGGCCAGCGCCTCGCGGACCTCGGGGAGGTGGGGCTGCTCGGCGTGCAGGGCGGCGGAGAGCTGGGACTTGACCACGGGTACGCCGGCCCGGGTGAGGTCGTCCAGGGCGGTGTGCGGGTCTTCGAAGGAGGTGGCGAGGTGGCAGGTGTCGACGCAGATGCCGATGCGGTCGTGGCCGATCGCGGTGAGCGGGGCGATGGCGTCCCGGGTGGTTTCGACGACGCAGCCGGGTTCGGGTTCCAGGGCGACGCGGATGGAGCGCCCGGTCAGTTCCTGGAGCGCGTCGAGGCGGTCGGCGAGGGTGCGCAGGGCGGTGCGGGCTGTCTGCGCGCGCTGGGCGTCGTGGGCGGTGCGCCAGGCGAGGGGCAGGGTGGAGATGCTGCCGTCGGTGACGTCGTCGGGGAGCAGCGCGGCGAGCACCCGGGCGAGGGCCGCGGTGTGTTCCAGGCGCTCGGGGTCGGCCCAGTCCGGCTTGTAGACGCGGTACTTGACCTCCTCGGCGCCGAAGCCCTCGTAGGGGAAGCCGTTGAGGGTGACGACCTCGAGGCCGCGCCGTTCGAGTTCGCAGCGCAGGCCGCGCAGGGCGGCGGGGTCGGCGGAGAGGGCGTGCGCGGCGTCCTTGGCGAGCCACAGTCCGATGCCGAGCCTGTCCCGGCCGAGGCGGCGGCGGACGGGCTCGCAGTGGTCGCGGAGCTGGGCGAGGACGCCGTCGAGGGTCTCGGCGGGGTGCACGTTGGTGCAGTAGGCGAGGTGGAGGGTGGAGCCGTCGGGGTGCTTGAAGCGCATGGTTCACGCCTCCGTGGCGGGGGCGCCGGCCGGCTGCGGCTCGTCCTTCGGCGCGCCGCGCAGGACGGAGTTGCCCTCGTGGGTGGCGTCCGTGGCGGCGACGTCGAGGCGCAGGCGGCCGCTGAGTCCGTAGAAGGCGACGGGGTTGCGCCACAGCACCCGGTCGACGTCGTCGTCGGTGAAGCCCTCCGCGAGCATCAGGTCGGCGACCTTGCGGGTCTTGAGCGGGTCGCTCCTGCCCCAGTCGGCGGCGGAGTTCACCAGGACCCGCTCGGGGCCGTGGGCGCGCAGGATCGCGACCATCCGCTCCTCGTCCATCTTGGTGTCCGGGTAGACGGAGAAGCCGAGCCAGCAGCCGCTGTCCTTGGCCTCCTTGACCGTGGTCTCGTTGAGATGGTCGACCAGGACGCGGTCCATGGGCAGCGCGGACTCGCGGACGGCGTCGAAGGTGCGGCGCAGCCCGGCGAGCTTGTCGCGGTGCGGGGTGTGCACCAGCGCGGGCAGGCCGTGGTCGGCGGCGAGCTGGAGCTGGGCGGCGAGGGCGGTGTCCTCGGCGGGGGTCATGGAGTCGTAGCCGATCTCGCCGACGGCCACCACGTTGTCCTTGACGAGATAGCGGGGCAGTTCGTCGAGGACGGGTGTGCAGCGCGGGTCGTTGGCCTCCTTCGGGTTGAGGGCGAGGGTGCAGTGGTGGGCGATGCCGTACTGGGCGGCGCGGAAGGGTTCCCAGCCGAGGAGGCCGTCGAAGTAGTCGAGGAAGGAGGCCGGGGAGGTGCGGGGCTGGCCGAGCCAGAAGGCGGGTTCGACGACGGCGCGGACACCCGCGGCGTACATGGCCTCGTAGTCGTCGGTGGTGCGGGACGTCATGTGGATGTGGGGGTCGAAGATGCGCATCAGGACTCCTTGCCGTGGGGGTCGTCCGTGCCGTGCGTCTCGGGGGCGGGGGCGATGGCGATGGCGGTGGCGGAGTCGGTCAGGGCCAGGACGCGGTGCAGGTCCGCGGGGACGGGGCGGCCGGCCGCGGTGCGCTCCTCGGCGTAGTCGCCGAGCATGCGGGCGAGTTCGCCGTCGCCGCGGGCGCGCCGGGCCAGGTCCGCCACCTGGTCGAGGGCGACACCCGTGAACAGGCACTTCAGTACGGCGTGCCGCCAGGCGTGGGCGTCCAGGTGGCGGGCGCCGTAGGGGCCGAGGGCGGCGGCGACGAGCCGGGTGTCGTTGGTGCGCAGGGCGTCCTCGACGAGCGGGAGGGCGTCGTCGCCGGGGAGGAGGTGCGGCAGGGCGTGCAGGACGGCGCGGCGTTCGTCGGCGGTGCCCTGGAAGTAGACCCGGGTGAGGGCGTCGGCGTCGGGGCGGGCCGCGTACAGGATCAGGACGCGGGCGGCGTCGGCGTGGGCGGGGCCGCAGCGGCGGCCGGCCTCGGCCAGGCGCAGCTCCCACACGGAGATGGGCCCGTGGGTGCCGGGGTGTGCGGTGGCCTCGTCCAGGGCCTGGTCGAGCCAGGCGCGGGCGGCTCCGTCCAGCCGGCCGGTGAGCCGGCGGTGCAGTTCGGCGGGCGGGGCGAGGGCGGGGGTGGTGCCGTCACCGGGGGCCGCCGGTTGTGCGGTGGTGTCTGCCTCTGCCTCCGGGGTGGCCGGGGTGGCATGGGGGCGGGTCATGGGGTGCTGCTCCCTTCGGGGGTGGCGGAGGGATCGCCGTGCGGTGGGACGGTCTCCGTCTGCCGGGCGGCTTCGCGGAGGAACGGGAGGGAATGGGCGGCGAAGTGGGGGCCCGCGTGGGAGTGGCGGGGCAGTTCGACGACGGTCAGGCCCTGGTATCCGGTGGCGGCGAGGGCCGCGAGGACGGGCGGGAAGTCGATCTCGCCGTCCCCGAAGGGGAGGTGTTCGTGGACGCCGCGGCGCATGTCCTCGATCTGGACGTGCCGCAGCCAGGGGGCGGCCTCGCGTACGCAGTCGGCGGGCGGGAGCGGTTCGAGGCACTGGCAGTGGCCGAGGTCCAGGGTGAGGCCGAGGGGTTCGGGGTCGCCGAGTGTGCGGCGCAGGTGGTGGAAGTCGGCGAGGGTGGAGAGGAGGTGGCCCGGTTCGGGTTCGACGGCGAGGGGGACGCCGGCGGTGGCGGCGGCGTCCAGGACGGGGGTGAGGGTCTCGGCGAGGCGTTTCCAGGCGGTGTCCTCGTCGGTGCCTTCGGGAACGGTGCCGCTGAAGCAGTGCACGGCGTGCGCACCGAGGTCGGCGGCGACGCGAACCGCCTTGAGGAGGAGGTCGACGCGCCGGGCGCGGTCGTCCGGGTCGGGGTCCAGCAGCGAGGGGCCGTGCTTGCGGCGGGGGTCGAGCACATAGCGGGCGCCCGTCTCCACCGTGACACCGAGCCCCAGCTCGTCGAGTCGGTGCACGACCCGGCGGGTGCGGGCGGCGAGGTCGGGGGCGAGGGGGTCGAGGTGCATGTGGTCGAGAGTGAGACCGACGCCGTCGTAGCCGAGGTCGGCGAGGAGGGCGAGGGCGTCGTCGAGACGGAGGTCGGCGAGACCGTTGGTGCCGTAGCCGAAGCGGAGGGGGGTGGGTGCGGAGCGGTTCATCCGGTTCGTGTCGCGGCTCGCGCTCCGGGCGGGGCCCGTCCCCGCGTTCCGGCTCGCGTGCGTGGGCGGGGCGCCGTCGGGGTCGTTCGGGTTCATGTGATGCTCACCTTCCTCAGGCCGGCCCGTCTGGCGAACATGCGGCCGGCCGGGGCGAGGGCCGCGATCAGCAGGGCCGTGGCGGTGGCGCCGGAGCGGGCGGCCAGTGCGGCCTGGAGCGGGACGGTGGCGCGGATGCCGCCGCCGACGGCGCGTTGGGTGAGCGGGGGTGAGGGGTTGAGCGCGGCGTGGACGTAGGGGCGGGCGGCGGTGGCGGCGTAGGCGGCGGCCAGGGCAGGAGCCAGGGCGGGAGCCAGGAGGCCGGGGGCGTCGGGTGGGCTCCCGGGCGGGTTGGAACCCGGCAGGCCGGGGGCGGCTGCTGCCCGTCGGCCTGCCGGGAGTCGGGTGGGGCGGTGGCCGACCAGCCGGGTCAGTGCCGCCGTCGTCGCGAGCGCCGCCAGTGGGGCCAGCACCGAGCCTCCGGTGGTCTCCCGGCGGGAGACGGCCGTGACCGCGAGGGTGTGGCTGCCGAGCAGCGCGGCGGAGGGCAGCGCGGCGCGGGTGCCGGCGCGGGTGCCGGCCCGGACGCCGGCGCCGGTCGCCGCCGCGCCCAGGAGCAGGTCCAGGCCGCGGGCGGCTGCCATGGCCATCGGGCCGGCGGGCGTGTGCTTGAGCTTCAGGTCGTAGGCCCAGACGGTCGCCGCGAGCGGGGTTGCCACCGCGAGGGCGGGGCGTCCCGCACCGGCGGCGAGTGCCAGCCCGGCGCCGGTGAGCAGACCGGCCGCGGTGAGGGCGGTGGCCGGCTTGATCCTGCCGGACGGAATCGGCCGGTGCGGGCGCTCCGCGGCGTCCTCGGCACGGTCCGCCCAGTCGTTCAGGGCCATGCCGGCCTCGTACAGGCACAGGGAGGAGCCGATGGCGAGCAGGGTGCGGGGACCCGGGCGCGCGCCGGCCGCCGCCGCGCCGGCCAGGGCGTCGCCGGGGACGGTGAAGAGGGCGGGCAGGCGCAGTAGTTCCGCCCAGGCGTTTGCGCGGGTCGGCTGCGCGGGCGGGCGCCGTGGTGCGTGTCCGGTTGTGGGCGTG